>NZ_JBWKUX010000005.1:125870-483251 GCF_059421065.1 Pseudomonas sp. GW821-FHT03A09
GACACTGCCGGCTTCGGCGGTACCGTTCAACGTTGGTGTGGTGTCGTTGGTTCGACCGCCGTTGGCGATGTCTCCAGTGACGGTACCCACGTCATCGATCACGCTGGAAATGATCGGCGCGTTCGGTGGAGTGGTATCAACAATGATCTGACGCGTCGCCGAATCAGCGGAAACGTTACCCGCTACGTCGGTGGCCGTGACCTTGAAGTTATAGGTAGTGCCATCGGTCAATGCCGCTGGCGTGTACGTCCAGTTGCCACCGGTCGCGACGACGCTGCCCAGCAAGGTGGTGCCGTTGTAGATACGCACGACACTGCCGGCTTCGGCGGTACCGTTCAACGTTGGCGTGGTGTCGTTGGTTCGACCGCCATTGGCAATATCCCCGGTGACGGTGCCCACGTTATCGACCACGCTGGAAATGATCGGCGCGTTCGGTGGAGTGGTATCAACAATGATCTGGCGCGTCGCCGAATCAGCGGAGACGTTGCCCGCCACGTCGGTGGCCGTGACCTTGAAGTTATAGGTGGTGCCGTCGGTCAATGGCGCTGGCGTGTACGTCCAGTTGCCACCGGTAGCGACGACGCTGCCCAGCAAGGTATTGCCGTTGTAAATACGCACGACGCTGCCTGCCTCGGCGGTACCGTTCAGCGTTGGCGTGGTGTCATTGGTTCGACCGCCGTTGGCGATGTCTCCAGTGACAGTACCCACGTCATCGATCACGCTGGAAATGACCGGCACGTTCGGTGGAGTGGTATCAACAATGATCTGACGCGTCGCCGAATCAGCGGAAACGTTGCCCGCCACGTCGGTAGCCGTAGCCTTGAAGTTATAGGTGGTGCCGTCGGTCAATGGCGCTGGAGTATAAGTCCAGTTGCCACCGGTAGCGACGACACTGCCCAGCAGGGTGGTACCGTTGTAGATACGCACGACACTGCCGGCTTCGGCAGTACCGTTCAGCGTTGGCGTGGTGTCGTTGGTTCGACCACCGTTGGCGATGTCTCCAGTGACAGTACCCACGTCATCGATCACGCTGGTAATGATCGGCGCGTTCGGTGGAGTGGTATCAATAGTGACCTGACGCGTCGCCGAATCAGCGGAGACGTTGCCCGCCTCGTCGGTGGCCGTAACCTTAAAGTTATAAGTGGTGCCGTCGGTCAATGGCGCTGGCGTGTACGTCCAGTTACCACCGGTAGCGACGACGCTGCCCAGCAAGGTGTTGCCGTTGTAGATACGCACGACACTGCCGGCTTCGGCGGTACCGTTCAACGTTGGCGTGGTGTCATCCGTTCTGCCGCCGTTGGCGATGTCACCGATGATGGTGCCCACGTTATCGACCACGCTGGAAATAACCGGCGTGTTCGGTGCGGTGGTGTCCACAACGATCAGGTACGGATCGGACTCTACGGAGGCATTGCCCGCAGGGTCGGTGACGATCACGGTGAAGCTGTGATCACCTTCGCTCAGTGGTGTATCAGGCGTGAACTTCCAGCCACCGTTTTCATCGGCAACAGCCGAGCCAATCACGTCACCGTTGTCGATGATGGTGACGATGTCGCCCGGTTGCAGGCCGCTGCCTTCCAGGGTTGGCGTGGTGTCGTCCGTGCGATCACCGTTGCCGACAGACCCTTGGATAGGGCCCACGTCATCGATGATATCGCCAATACCGTCGCCGCCAGTACCGCCCTCACCTGGTTTACCCGGTGCGGTGGTATCGATGTCCAGGTTGAACTCGGCCGTCGGTGCACTGACCACGCCCGCAGTGTTGGTAGCCACCGCCGTGAAGCTATGCGCCCCTTCCGACAACGGGGTAGTCGGTGTGAAACTCCAGTTACCAAAGGCGTTAGCTTGAGCGGTACCCAGTGACACGGTGCCGTCAAACAGCTCAACAATGCTGTTCGGGCTGGCTTTACCCACCAATGTAGGGGTGGTGTCGTCGGTCACGGTGCCAGAGCTGATATTGCCGGTGATGCTGCCAGCGTTGTCGATGGCATAGTCAAGGCTGACGATGACGTTGGAAGTATCGACATCAAACTCGATCGGCGTGCTCGGATCAGAGCTGTTACCAGCCGGGTCTTGAATGACGATCACGACGCTGTGCGAGCCGTCCAACAGCGGAGTCTCTGGGGTGAAGCTCCACTGGCCGTCGCCGCCAACCACGGTGGAACCGATGATCTCACCGTTATCACGGATAATCACGGTATCGCCGGCTTCCCCGGTACCTTC
Source organism: Pseudomonas sp. GW821-FHT03A09 (assembly GCF_059421065.1). Taxonomy (NCBI): domain Bacteria; kingdom Pseudomonadati; phylum Pseudomonadota; class Gammaproteobacteria; order Pseudomonadales; family Pseudomonadaceae; genus Pseudomonas; species Pseudomonas sp. GW821-FHT03A09. Next base: position 128,094 of record NZ_JBWKUX010000005.1, read on the forward strand.
GAAAGTCGGAGTACTGTCGTCGGTGATGCCATCCTGAGGGATGAGACCGGTCACTGGACCAACGTTGTCGTGGGCCGTGGTGTCGTCCGCTGCATCAGGCGCGGTGGTATCAACATCCAGGCGGAAGTTACCGGTGCGGACGGTATTGCCCACGGTGTCGGTAACAGCGGCCGTGAAGTTGTGTACGCCTTCACTCAGGTCAGCAGTCGGTGTCCAGTTCCATTGGCCGTTGGTATCGGCGGTGACGCTGCCTTGTACCTGGCCATCAAGGGTGATGGTGACCACTTGACCAGCCTGCGCAGTACCGCGCAGTTCAGGGCGGGCATCGTTGGTGATGTCGCCGTTGTCCAACATCCCGACATGGCCTTCGACATCATCCCAAGCACCGATGATGGCCGGTGCAGATGGCGTGCCGCCAGCCAACAGGTCGAAATCGAACTCGTTGGACGGTTGGCTGATGTTGCCTGCGGCATCCTGCGCTTTGGCGGTCAGGTTGTGTGAACCGTTGAGCAGCGGTGGCACTGGCGTGTGTGACCAGTTCCCGGTTTCATCGGCTTGCGCACGGCCGATTTCCTTGCCGTTGTCGTAAATAATGACGGTGCTGCCGGCTTCGGCGGTACCGCTGATTTCAGGCTGTGCGTCGTCGGTGGTGTCGCCTGGGGCAATAGCGCCCGTGCGGTCACCCACGTTATCGACCAGACCGGAAATGACCGGTGCGTTCGGTGCGGTGGTGTCCACGACGATCAGGTACGGGTCAGACTCTTCGGACGCATTGCCCGCAGGGTCGGTGACGATCACGGTGAAGCTGTGATCACCTTCGCTCAGTGGTGTGTCAGGGGTGAACTTCCAGCCACCGTTCTCATCGGCGACAGCCGAGCCAATCACGTCACCGTTGTCGATGATGGTGACGATATCGCCCGGTTGCAGGCCGCTGCCTTCCAGGGTTGGGGTGGTGTCGTCCGTGCGGTCGCCGTTACCGACGGAGCCTTGGATAGGCCCTACGTCGTCCCATACGTCGCCAATACCGTCGCCGCCAGTACCGCCTTCACCTGGTTTACCCGGTGCGGTGGTATCGATGTCCAGGTTGAACTCGGCCGTCGGTGCACTGACCACGCCCGCTGTGTTGGTAGCCACTGCGGTGAAGCTGTGCGGCCCTTCTGCCAACGGAGTAGTCGGTGTGAAGCTCCAGTTGCCGAAGGCGTTGGTTTTCACGGTACCCAGTGACACGGTGCCGTCAAACAGCTCGACAGTGCTGTTCGGGCTGGCTTTACCCACCAGTGTAGGGGTGGTGTCGTCGGTCACGGTGCCAGAGCTGATATTGCCGGTGATGCTGCCAGCATCATCGATGGCATAGTCAAGGCTGACGATAACGTTGGACGTGTCGACATCAAACTCGATCGGTGTGCTCGGGTTCGAGCTGTTGCCGGCCGGGTCTTGAATGACCACCACGACGCTGTGCGAGCCGTCCAACAGTGGCGTCTCTGGGGTGAAGCTCCACTGGCCGTCTTCGCCGACCACGGTCGAGCCGATGACATCACCGTTATCTTTGATGATCACGGTATCGCCGGCTTCCCCGGTACCTTCGAAGGTCGGAGTGCTGTCGTCGGTGACGCCATCCTGAGGGATGAGACCGGTTACCGGGCCAACGTTGTCGTGGGCAGTGGTGTCGTCTGCAGCATCAGGCGCGGTGGTATCAACATCCAGGCGGAAGTTACCGGTGCGAACGGTATTGCCCGCAATGTCAGTAACAGCAGCCGTGAAGTTGTGCACGCCTTCGCTCAGGTCAGCAGTCGGTGTCCAGTTCCATTGGCCGTTGGCATCGGCGGTGACGCTGCCTTGTGCCTGGCCATCGAGGGTGATGGTGACCACTTGACCAGCCTGCGCAGTACCGCGCAGTTCAGGACGGGCATCGTTGGTGATGTCCCCGTTGCCCAGCATCCCGACATGGGCATCGACATCATCCCAGGCGCCGATAATGGACGGAGCTGTGGCGTTGCCGCCAGCCAGCAAGTCGAAATCGAACTCGTTGGACGGCTGGCTGATGTTGCCTGCGGCATCCTGCGCTTTAGCGGTCAGGTTGTGCGAACCGTTGAGCAGCGGTGGGACTGGTGTGTGCGACCAGTTACCGGTTTCATCGGCTTGCGCACGGCCGATTTCCTTGCCGTTGTCGTAGATAATGACGGTGCTGCCGGCTTCGGCGGTACCGCTGATTTCAGGCTGAGCGTCGTCGGTGGTGTCGCCCGGGGCAATAGCACCCGTGCGGTCACCCACGTTATCGACCAGACCGGAAATGACCGGTGCATCCGGTGCATCGGTATCAACGATGATCAGGTACGGATCGGACTCTTCGGAGGCATTGCCCGCAGGGTCGGTGACGATCACGGTGAAGTTATGTTCGCCGTCGTTCAGCGGGGTGTCCGGAGTGAATTTCCAACCGCCGTTGTTATCAACGCGGGCCGAACCGATTGGCTGGCCGTTGTCGATAATGGTCACGATATCACCCGGCTGCAAGCCGCTACCATCCAGGGTCGGGGTGGTGTCGTCAGTGCGTTCGCCACGGGCCACGTTGCCTTGGATAGGCCCTACGTCGTCCCATACGTCGCCAATACCGTCGCCGCCGGTACCGCCCTCACCCGGTTTACCCGGTGCGGTGGTATCGATGTCCAGGTTGAACTCGGCCGTCGGTGCGCTGACCACGCCGGCAGTGTTGGTGGCAACCGCGGTGAAGCTGTGCGGCCCTTCTGCCAGCGGAGTAGTCGGTGTGAAGCTCCAGTTGCCGAAGGCGTTGGTTTTCACGGTACCCAGCGACACAGTGCCGTCAAACAGCTCAACAGTGCTGTTCGGGCTGGCTTTACCCACCAGTGTAGGCGTGGTGTCGTCGGTCACGGTACCAGAGCTGATGTTGCCGGTGACGCTACCTGCGTTGTCGATGGCATAGTCAAGGCTGACGATGACGTTGGAAGTGTCGACATCAAACTCGATCGGCGTGCTCGGATCAGAGCTGTTACCGGCCGGGTCTTGAATGACGATCACGACGCTGTGCGAGCCGTCCAACAGTGGCGTCTCAGGAGTAAAGCTCCACTGGCCGTCTTCGCCGACCACGGTCGAGCCGATGATGTCACCGTTATCTTTGATGATCACCACATTGCCAGCTTCCCCTGTACCTTCGAAGGTCGGGGTGCTGTCGTCGGTGATGCCATCGGACGGGATGAGACCGGTCACCGGCCCGACGTTGTCGTTGGCCGTGGTGTCGTCCGCCGCGTTGGGTGGCGTGGTGTCGATATCGAGACGGAAGTTACCGGTGCGAGTCAGGTTACCCGCTGCATCGGAAACCGAGGCCACGAAGTTGTGGGTGCCGTCCGCCAGGTCGGTGGATGGTGTCCAGCTCCATTGACCGTTGTCATTGGCGGTGACACTGCCTTGTACCTGGCCATCGAGGATGATGGTGACCACTTGGCCAGCCTGTGCACTACCGCGCAGCTCAGGGCGGGCATCATTGGTCAGATCGCCGTTGCCCAACATCCCGACGTGGGCATCCACATCGTCCCAGGCGCCGATAATGGACGGAGCTGTAGCGTTGCCGCCCGAAACCAGTTCGAAACCGAACTCGTTGGACGGTTGGCTGATGTTGCCTGCGGCATCCTGCGCTTTGGCGGTCAGGTTGTGCGAGCCATTGAGCAGCGCGGGCACCGGTGTGAACACCCAGTTGCCAGTTTCATCGGCATTCGCGCGGCCGATTTCCGAGCCGTTATCGTAAATAATGACAGTGCTGCCGGCTTCGGCAGTACCGCTGATTTGCGGTTGTGCATCGTCAGTGATATCGCCCGAGTTGATCGGACCGGTCACATCCCCTTGGTCGTCGATGACGCTGTTGATGGTCGGTGCATCCGGCGCAACAGTATCAACAATAATCAGGTACGGATCGGACTCTACAGAGGCATTGCCCGCAGGGTCGGTGACGATCACGGTGAAGTAATGGTCGCCGTCGATGAGCGGAGTGTCCGGTGTGAATTTCCAACCACCGTTGCTATCCACACGGGCCGAACCGATAGTCTGGCGGTTGTCGATAATGGTGACGATGTCGCCCGGTTGCAGACCGCTGCCTTCCAGGGTTGGAGTGGTGTCGTCCGTGCGTTCACCGTTACCCACAGACCCTTGGACAGGGCCCACGTCATCGATGACATCGCCAATACCGTCGCCGCCGGTACCGCCTTCACCTGGTTTGCCCGGTGCGGTGGTATCGATGTCCAGGTTGAACTCAGCCGTCGGTGCACTGACCACACCCGCTGGGTTGGTGGCAACCGCGGTGAAGCTGTGCGGCCCTTCTGCCAGTGGGGACGACGGTGTGAAGCTCCAGTTACCGAAGGCGTTAGCTTTCACGGTACCCAGTGACACGGTGCCATCAAACAGCTCGACAATGCTGTTCGGGCTGGCTTTACCCACCAATGTAGGGGTGGTGTCGTCGGTCACGGTGCCGGAGCTGATGTTGCCGGTGACGCTGCCTACGTTGTCGATGGCATAGTCAAGGCTGACGATGACGCGAGAGGTATCGACATCAAACTCGATCGGCGTGCTCGGGTTCGAGCTGTTACCGGCCGGGTCTTGAATGACGACCACGACGCTGTGCGAGCCGTCCAACAGTGGCGTCTCTGGGGTGAAGCTCCACTGGCCATCTTCGCCGACCACGGTGGAGCCGATGATGTCACCGTTATCCTTGATGATCACCACATTGCCAGCTTCCCCGGTACCTTCGAAGGTCGGAGTGCTGTCGTCGGTGACGCCATCGGACGGGATGAGGCCGGTCACTGGACCCACGTTGTCGTTGGCCGTGGTGTCGTCCGCCGCGTTGGGTGGCGTGGTGTCGATGTCGAGACGGAAGTTACCGGTGCGCGTCAGGTTACCCGCTGTATCGGAAACCGAGGCCACGAAGTTGTGGGTGCCGTCCGCCAGGTCGGCAGATGGCGTCCAGCTCCAGCTGCCGGAGCTATTGGCGGTTACGCTGCCTTGTACCTGACCGTCGAGGATGATGGTGACTACTTGGCCAGCCTGTGCGACACCGCGCAGTTCAGGGCGGGCATCGTTGGTCAGGTCGCCGTTGCCCAACATTCCGACGTGGGCATCCACATCATCCCAGGCGCCGATAATGGACGGAGCTGTGGCGTTGCCGCCCGCAATCAGTTCGAAATCGAACTCGTTGGACGGCTGGCTGATGTTGCCTGCGGCATCCTGCGATTTGGCGGTCAGGTTGTGCAAACCGTTGAGCAGCGGTGGCACCGGTGTGAACACCCAGTTGCCGGCTTCATCGGCTTGCGCGCGGCCGATTTCCGAGCCGTTGTCGTAAATAATGACAGTGCTGCCGGCTTCGGCGGTACCGCTGATTTCAGGCTGTGCGTCGTCGGTGATATCGCCCGGGGCAATAGCGCCCGTGCGGTCACCCACGTTATCGAGCAGACCGGAAATGACCGGCGCATCCGGCGCAACGGTATCAACAATGATCAGGTACGAATCGGACTCTACGGAGGCATTGCCCGCAGGGTCGGTGACGATCACGGTGAAGTTATGGTCGCCGTCGTTCAGCGGAGTGTCCGGTGTGAATGTCCAACCACCGTTGTTATCCACACGGGCCGAACCGATAGGCTGGCCGTTGTCGATAATGGTCACGATGTCACCTGGCTGCAAGCCGCTACCATCCAGGGTCGGGGTGGTGTCGTCAGTGCGTTCGCCACGGGCCACGTTGCCTTGGATTGGCCCTACGTCGTCCCATACGTCGCCAATACCGTCGCCGCCGGTACCGCCCTCACCCGGCTTGCTCGGTGCGGTGGTATCGATGTTCAGGTTGAACTCGGCCGTCGGTTCACTCACCACGCCCGCAGTGTTGGTGGCAACCGCGGTGAAGCTGTGTGCCCCTTCTGCCAACAGAGTTGTCGGTGTGAAGCTCCAGTCGCCGAAGGCGTTGGCTTTCACGCTACCCAGTGACACAACGCCGTCAAACAGCTCGACAATGCTGTTCGGGCTGGCTTTACCCACCAGTGTAGGGGTGGTGTCGTCGGTCACGGCGCCAGAGCTGATATTGCCGGTGACGCTGCCTGCGTTGTCGATTGCATAGTCAAGGCTGACGATGACGTTAGAGGTATCGACATCAAACTCGATTGGCGTGCTCGGATCAGAGCTGTTACCGGCAGGGTCTTGAATCACGACCACGACGCTGTGCGACCCGTCTTCCAATGGGGTCTCTGGGGTGAAGCTCCAGTGGCCGTCTTCGCCGACCACGGTCGAGCCGATGATGTCACCGTTATCTTTGATGATCACGGTATCACCGGCTTCCCCGGTACCTTCGAAGGTCGGGGTCCGGTCGTCGGTGATGCCATCGGACGGGATGAGACCGGTCACTGGACCCACGTTGTCGCTGGCCGTGGTGTCGTCCGCCGCGTTGGGTGGCGTGGTGTCGATATCGAGACGGAAGTTACCGGTGCGCGTCAGGTTACCCGCTGCATCGGAAACCGAGGCCAAGAAGTTGTGGGTGCCGTCCGCCAGGTCGGCAGATGGCGTCCAGCTCCAGCTGCCGGAGCTGTTGGCGGTGACGCTGCCTTGCACCTGGCCGTCGAGGATGATGGTGACCACTTGGCCAGCCTGTGCGGTACCGCGCAGTTCAGGACGGGCATCGTTGGTGATGGCCCCGTTGTCCAACATCCCGACATGGCCTTCGACATCGTCCCAAGCGCCGATGATGGACGGAGCTGTGGCGTTGCCGCCCGCAATCAGTTCGAAATCGAACTCGTTGGACGGTTGGCTGATGTTGCCTGCGGCATCCTGCGCTTTGGCGGTCAGGTTGTGCGAACCGTTGAGCAGCGGTGGCACCGGTGTGAACACCCAGTTGCCGGTTTCATCGGCATTCGCACGGCCGATTTCCACGCCGTTGTCGTAGATAATGACAGTACTGCCGGCTTCGGCGGTACCGCTGATCTGAGGTTGTGCATCGTCAGTGATATCGCCCGAGTTGATCGGGCCAGTCACAGCACCCTGGTCGTCGATGACGCTGCCGATGGTGGGTGCATCCGGCGCAACGGTATCAACGATGATCAGGTACGGATCAGACTCTTCGGAGACGTTGCCCGCAGGGTCGGTGACGATGATGCTGAGGTTGTGATCGCCTTCGCCCAACGGCGTATCAGGGGTGAACTGCCAGCCACCGTTTTCATCGACGATGGCTGAACCAATCACATCACCGTTGTCGATGATGGTGACGATGCTGCCAGGTTGTTGGAAGCTACCTCCCAAGGCCGGTTGGGTGTCATCGGTAGTTTCACCGCGAGCAATCTGACCTTGAATAGGACCGACGTCATCGGTAATGAGATCGATGCCGCCGTTATCGCCTTCACCCGGTTTACCTGGAGCGACGGTATCGACGATCACAGTCCAAGGGTCTGAAGGCAGGGATTCGTTACCGGCTGGATCGCGCACGCGGATGGTTACGGCGTGGACGCCATCTTCAAAAGCGGGGTCTGGTGTGAATTCCCATTTACCATCAGCGCCAACCACGACAGAACCAATGATTTTGTCATTGTCATAAACAATAACCAGATCATTTGGCGTTTGGCTTCCACCGCTATAGGTCGGCGTATCATCGTTGGTATAACCGTTATTTTCGACCGGTCCCGTACGTGGTTCAACGTCGTCATAGACCAGTTCAATGCCACCTTTATCACCTTCTCCCGGACGGCCTGGTGCTTCGGTATCAATCGTCAGTTTGAACGGTTCGCTTGGCTCGGCCCGATTACCAGCCTTATCTACAGCGATCAGCGTAAATTCATGTTCGCCATCGGCTATCGCGCCTTCAGCAGGTGTGAAACTCCATTTGCTCTGTGCGTCGACAATCACGGTGCCAATCAACTGGCCATCCATCCACACTTCAACCGTGGAACCTGCTTCCGCAGTCCCGGTAAAGGTTGGGGTGTTGTCATCAGTGAGGTCACCGCTGTGCAGTTCGCCGGTATAAGGGCCAACGTCGTCAACCACTGTGCTCAGCACTGCAGTTTCAGGCGGAGTAATGTCAACGATCACCGTAAAGCTATCACCAGGCTCACTGCTATGGCCGCCTTTATCTTGCTCAATAGGCGTCAGTACGTGCTCACCCTCAGCGAGCGGAGTTTCCGGAGTGAACTCCCATTTACCGTCATCACCGACGACAGTGGAGCCAATGATGTCGTCGCCATCTTTGACGATGATGATGTTACCTGGCGTACCTGTCCCGATTAACGTCGGAGTATCGTCATCAGTGACGTCGCCATTTTTGATAGGGCCCTGAATGTCGCCCTTGTTATCGAAGGCGCCCTCGACAGAGGGGGTAGGAATCTGAACGACTGGATCGGCTCCGCCCCCAGAACTGCGGTTGCCCACCAGACTGCCCAGACCGACTGCCGCGCCCAATGCGCCCAACGCCAGCAGGGCTGGAGAGAATGCCGTCCCGGAAGCCACCAGTTCGCCGATGCCGGAAAAAACGCCCGAACCCAATGCAACGCTCGAACTTTCACCATCCATCAGGAAGGCAGCGTCGTCACGGTCGTCGCCACTGGTAGCGACGTATTCATGCCACTGGCCGTCTTCGCCTTTACCTACCAAGGTCCCGGTCTGGTCGTAGAAGCCTTCGATAATCAACTGCGGCTGATCGTCTCCTTCGAGGATAACCTGCAGATCTTTACCGACACGCTTGAGCGTGATGTTTTCAGGCGCGACACCGTTTTCACCTTCGGAAAGGATGTATTTGCCATTTGCGATAGCTTTGACTTTGGTGACTTTACCCTTGGACAGCACTTCCGCCTGGACAATCGTGTCTTTGTCAACAACGGCCGTATTTACTGGAACTACGCTCATCATAATTGCCTTAAGTACGAGTTTTATTCATCACGCCCGCCGGTCCGGCGACGCAGTTAAGACCTCAGTGAGAAAGACGCACATTGGCCTAGTACTCAGATTGTCTCAGCAGCCAAGGCACCCCCCACTAGAGACATGTCTCAAAAACGTCGGACAGGTCGCGAAGGCGTGAAAGTAAAGGTGGGCAAGGACAATGGAGTACTTGGAAAAAGCGCGGCGGCTTATCGTCCCGAGATCTCGGACAAGACAAGACTTGTCTCAAATAGTGCCTCGGCCACCGACTTTCGTGGCCTCCCGCTTGATGCTGAACTTTAACTTGCGCTATAAACACCATTCTGAAAATTCGCTATCTATCATTTCAGGTTAAGTATTTAGAAAAGTTCCATCACCGTATCTGCAAATGTCTTTCTGGGGATTAGAGGACATGATGACTGCAAAAAAAACACTGAGCATCCAGAGCACCACGCTCTGTAGCAGGTACCGAACACAGCAAGTGACACGCCTGACTTCATTCCGGGCACAGTGAGTGACACACAACACATTAGCGAATATAAAAATGAAGAAAAAAGTAGTATTAATTGATCGTCACCCCCTGATTTATGTTGGACTGGAAAAAATACTCAAGGAGCATGGCTACCAGTTGATCAACGGGTACAGTAAAGATGAAGACATTTACACGGTCATTCTACAAAATCAGCCTTCATTCATAATAATTGACATCACCCAGCCACTGATTTGCGCTGCAGAGTTTCTTCGCGTTGCCAACACACTGAATATCAAAGCCAAAATTATTGTTTTCTCTGAATACGAAAACGTGCACAACCAGAGGGAGTGCCTGGCTTCAGGTATTAACGCCTACATCCCTAAACGTTTGGATTCTCGCGAAATCATAAACGCAATGGCCGCCTTGGAAAGGGGGGAAAAGTATTATCCCGCGCTAGGAAGGGCGCAGATATCCGTTCAGATTGACGACTTCGACAGCTTCATCAAAGACAACCTCACAGAACGCGAGCAGTTGATCCTCAAGAAACTGTCAGCCGGCTACTCCAACAAAGAAATTTCCGGCCAGCTACACCTGAGTAACAAAACGGTCAGCACTCATAAGAAAAGTCTGTTTAAAAAGCTTTGCACAGACAGTCTTGTTCAAGCCGTCGATATAGCCAGACTCCACGCGCTCCCGTGATTTGATTTCGTAATGACTGCATTGCCCCTCTCTACCGATAGTCGAGAAGCACGGGAACACGGGAGTCCGTCCAGGGCTTGCTGCTAATCGATGTAGATGCGTCCGACCTGTGGATTTTCGCTTGCCCAGGCAGCGCTGAACCGGGAAGCTGGGCGAGTCATTCACCGAACGGAGAGTACCCGCCTTGGATTGGCCCACCCTGCTGACTCGCGAACGCCTTGGAAAACCGCTGCACAGCCCTGAAGAACTGGGCCGCAGCCCGTTTCACAAAGACCATGACCGCATCATCTTCTCAGGTGCGTTCCGACGCCTGGGGCGCAAGACCCAAGTGCATCCGGTATCGAGCAACGACCATATCCACACGCGCCTGACCCACTCACTGGAAGTCAGTTGCGTTGGCCGCTCACTCGGCATGCGCGTAGGCGAGACCTTGCGCAGCGCCCTGCCCGACTGGTGCGAGCCGAGCGACCTGGGCATGGTGGTGCAATCAGCTTGCCTGGCCCATGACATCGGTAACCCACCCTTCGGGCATTCCGGTGAAGATGCCATTCGCCACTGGTTTCAGCAGGCAGCCGGGCGTGGCTGGCTGGATGACATGACCAGCGCCGAACGCAATGACTTCCTCAACTTTGAAGGCAATGCCCAAGGCTTTCGAGTACTGACCCAGCTGGAATACCACCAGTTCGACGGTGGCACACGGCTGACTTACGCCACCTTGGGCACCTACCTGAAATACCCCTGGACCGCTCGTCACGCCGACTCCTTGGGCTACAAGAAACACAAGTTCGGTTGCTACCAGAGCGAGTTGCCGATTCTTGAGCAAATCGCCCACAAACTTGGGCTGCCACAACTGGAAGAGCAACGTTGGGCGCGTCATCCGCTGGTCTACCTGATGGAAGCGGCGGACGACATCTGCTACGCCCTGATCGACCTGGAAGATGGGCTGGAGATGGAGCTGCTGGACTACGCCGAGGTCGAATCGCTGCTGCTCAACCTGGTAGGCGATGACCTGCCACAGACCTATCGACAGCTAGGCCCACTGGACTCCCGCCGGCGCAAACTGGCGATCTTGCGCGGCAAGGCGATCGAGCACCTGACCAACGCAGCGGCACAGGCGTTTGTCGAACAGCAGGACGCCTTGCTGGCCGGCACCCTGCCTGGCGATCTGGTCGAGCACATGCACGGGCCTGCCAAGCGCTGCGTACTCGACGCCAAAGACATGGCGCGCAAGAAAATCTTCCAGGACAAGCGCAAGACGCTGCATGAAATCGGCGCTTACACCACCCTGGAAATCCTGTTGAATGCGTTTTGTGGCGCAGCCCTGGAACAACACGGCGGGCGCACGCCGTCGTTCAAGAACCGGCGCATCCTCGATTTGCTGGGTAATAGCGCACCGGACCCTGCCTGGTCGTTACATGCTTCGTTCCTGCGCATGATCGACTTTATCGCCGGCATGACCGACAGTTACGCCACCGAAATGGCACGTGAGATGACAGGGCGCTCCAGCCCTCAATAAAGCGCCAATCAAGCAGCCTGTTCCCTGAAAAGAATCGCCCTACGAAGGGAACAGAGCGGCCTGATCGAATTCGTACAGGCAATCGAAGAATAATCTCGCGCCCTCCAAGCGGGCCAGGCAAACAACTCCTACATTCCATCGATGCTTGACTCACTGCGTGCTCCCTATGCCCAGACACCCTCTTCGTATTCTTGTGGTGGAGGACCATCCCTTTCAACTCCTTGCCACCCAGTGCCTACTCAAAAGCTTCGGCTTCGATCAACTGACGCCAGTGGAAAATGCAGAACAAGCCCTGCATACAATGACCCAGTCCGAATTACCCTTCGACCTGATGCTTTGCGACCAATGCCTGCCAGACCTGCCCGGTCTCGAACTGATAGAGATAGCCAGCCGTAGCCGCCTTATTACCGGCGCGATTTTGCTCAGTGGGTTACCTACCGTCGAATTGATCAACCTCGCTATTCAAGCTGCGCAACGAAGCCTGCCACTCTTGGGATATTTATCTAAGCCGTTGAATAAAGACGGCCTTGAAAAACTAATAACATCGCATCAAAAAATGTAGGACGTTAAACATTTCAACTGATGAAATTCGGTACAGCACGCAACATAAATTCCCAGCTACTCCCGTTCATTGCTTTCGCGCCCAAAATGTACACCCTCCACTTCACAAGCATGCAACAACTGGTAGGTGCAATCCTCTTTTGATGTAGGATTTTTCTTGTTTTATGTCTAGACCATCAGCGCTGATCCTCCTGGCTCATCTTCTGAGCTAATGTGCCCGCTTTATTTGCATCTGCGCGGAACGTGATCATGAATACTGTTTTTATTATTGACGACCATCCTGTTATACGACTTGCCATTCGAATGTTACTGGAACACGAAGGTTACAAAGTCGTTGGAGAAACAGACAATGGCTGCGATGCCATACAAATGGTCCGCGAATGCCTTCCGGACCTGGTTATTCTCGACATCAGCATCCCAAAACTTGATGGCCTCGAAGTACTCTGCCGATTCAACGCCATGAACACGTCGATGAAAACCCTGGTGCTCACGGCTCAATGCCCCACATTGTTTGCGACACGCTGCATGCGCTCGGGTGCTGAAGGCTTTGTATGCAAGGAAGGTGACCTGAGCGAACTGCTGAGCGCAATCCGTGCGGTGCTGTCCGGTTACAACTATTTCCCCAGTCAGGCATTGAATGGCAACGGTGCCGAAGGCGTGGACATACAGGAGTTGGAACTGTTCAAGACAGTCAACGACCGAGAACTAATGGTATTACAACTTTTTGCACAAGGGCGAACTAATAAAGAAATAGCCAAAGGTATGTTCTTGAGCAATAAAACAGTCAGCACTTACAAAAAGAGGCTCATGCAAAAACTCAAAGCCAAGTCCTTGGTAGAACTCATCGAGATGGCAAAACGAAACGCGCTAGTGTGAGAAAGCGGATGCCCAGGCGTATAAAGGACTATCTAATTATATTAAGTGCCGGCTTGTGCTTCAGCACCGTCGTGCTCGCGCAATACCAACCTGACCCGGAACACTTCACTTTATTGAGTCGCGCGGGAACTGTTCAACTGGATATACAGTTGGATAGAGCACAGCGCCAGTGGCTGCAGAACAAACGCGAACTGGTGCTGGGCACGTCCGCACCTGACTACCCGCCCTTCGACCTCACTTCAAGCGGCCGTGACTATGAAGGCCTCACTGCCGACTACGCGGGACTGCTGGCCAAGGCTCTGTCCGTGCCAGTCAAAGTCGTGCGCTACTCTTCGCGGGAGGCATCCATCCGCGCCCTGGAAGCCGGTGACATCGACGTGCTGGGTTCCTCCAATGGCTTCGAGGCGGCGAACCCGAATCTCATCCTGTCAGCACCGTACGCCGTGGACCAGCCAGTACTCGTCACTCGCGAGGGTGAAACCCGCAGCCTCAGCGATGGCTTGGCGGGGCTGCGCCTGAGCCTTGTCTATCATTACCTGCCACTGAGTGAAGTCGAGAAGCTGTACCCCAACGCGATCATCCGCGCCTACCCCTCTTATCAAAATGCCTTGAATGCAGTGGCCTTCGACCAAGCGGATGTATTTTTGGGCGACACTATTTCCACTCATTACATGATCAACAAGGGCTACCTCAAAAATATCCACATGGCTAACTTCGGCAAGCATGAGGCCTTTGGTTTCAGCTTTGCACTGCGCCAGGACCAACAGATCCTCTTGAGTATTATCGACTCGGTATTGGCCGCCGTGCCTACCAACGAGCGAGATAGCATTGCCAAACGCTGGAGTGCCGGTAGCGATATTCTGTTGACCGACAAAAAACTGCAGCTGACCCAACGTGAGGAACGCTGGCTGAAACAGCACCCCGTGGTGAAGGTCGTGGTGAACGAAACCTTCGCCCCCCTCACCTTCTTCGATGCCGACGGCAACTTCCGCGGTATCACTGCCGACCTCCTGGAACTGATTCGCCTGCGCACGGGCATGCGTTTCGTCATAGAGCGCGGGCGCGAAGTCAACGACATGATCGAACAGGTCACCACCCAAAAAGCCGACATGATAGGCGCCATCGTTCCGAGCAACGAAAGGGAAGCACAGCTCAACTTCAGTCGCCCCTACCTGGAAAACTCCTACGTATTGCTCACACGCAAAGAGCCAGGAGCGCCCCTGAACCTGGAGCAGATGGCCGGAAAACGTCTGGCTATAACCCAAGGCAACCCTCTGGCCAGCACCTTGGGCAGGGACTTCCCGCAGGTTCACCTGGTGGAAACCAGCGATACCTTCCGAGCCTCGGAACTGCTCGCACAAGGTCATGTCGACGGTGCCGTGAATTCGCTGGTGATCGCCAACTATTTCCTCTCCTCACAGGTCTTCCAGGACAAACTGCAAATCAGCAGCACGATCGGGACAGTTCCCGCCACGTTCGCCCTGGCCACATCGCGCCACGCCACGGAGTTGAGCTCGATCCTCGACAAAGCGCTGCTAAGCATCGCCCCGGACGAAATGGGCGTGATAAACAGCCGTTGGCGTGGCTATACCGCCGCGTCCGACAGCTATTGGCGCAACTACCATCAACTGATTGCCCGAATCGTCATCGGTACCGGCTTGCTGCTGTTGATATCCTTGGCCTGGAACGCTTACATGCGCCGCCAGATCAAGCAACGGAAAATGGCCGAGCGCGCGCTCAACGATCAGTTCGAATTCATGCGCGCCCTGGTCAATGAAACGCCGCATCCAATCTACGTACGTGATCGCAACGGCCTTTTGCAGACCTGCAACGACAGTTACCTCCAGGCATTCGACGTCAAACGCGAAGACGTCATCGGCAAAAGCGTGATCCAGATGAGCATGGCCCTTGAGTCGGAGGCGGCGCAGTATCACGCCGACTACCAGCGGGTAGTGGCCGAAGGCAACCCGCTGATCCTGGATCGCACCCTGCACATCCACGACAGGAAACTGACCATCTACCACTGGATCCTGCCTTATCGCGACTCCACCGGTGAAGTCCAAGGCATCATCGGCGGCTGGATCGACATCAGTGAAAGACGTCAATTGTTTGATGAACTGCGTGCGGCCAAGGAGCGTGCCGACGAGGCCAATCGCGCCAAAAGCACGTTCCTGGCCACCATGAGCCATGAGATCCGCACGCCGATGAACGCTGTGATCGGCATGCTCGAACTGACACTCAAGCGCGCAGACCAAGGGCATCTCGATCGGCCGGCCATCGAGGTGGCGTACAACTCGGCCAAGGACCTGTTGGAACTGATCGGCGACATATTGGACATCGCACGCATTGAGTCCGGTCGCCTCAGCCTCGCCCCGGAACGCGTCAACCTGCGAGAAGTGATTGAGTCCGTCGTGCGCGTCTTCGACGGGCTTGCACGCCAGAAAACCCTCAGCCTGTTGTTAGAGTTCAAACCCGATCTGGACGACATCGAAGTCCAGATAGACCCCCTGCGTTTCAAGCAAGTGCTGTCCAACCTGGTGAGCAATGCGATCAAATTCACCGAACGCGGGCAGGTGAAGATCAAAGTGGAGGTGCTGCCGACGCTGGTACCCGAACAGGTCGAGCTCAAACTAGTGGTCGAAGACACCGGCATCGGCATCAGCAGGGACGACCAATCACGCTTGTTCGAACCATTCGCCCAAGCGGACAACTCGGGGCACCTGGCCAGGAGCGGTGCGGGGTTGGGATTGGTGATCTGCCGCTGCCTCTGCACAATGATGAGTGGCCAGTTAAGCCTGAGCAGCGTGCCCATGGTCGGCACCCAGGTGCATGTCAGCCTGAAGATGCCTCGCCTGCATAAGCAGAACCAGGTCGGCGAACTTACGCCGGCGACCCCAGCCTCTACCCCGGTGCTCAATGTGCTGGTAGTGGATGACCACCCGGCAAACCGTCTGTTGATGTGCCAGCAACTGGGTTATCTGGGTCACCAGTTCACCGCAGCCGAGCACGGCGCAGCCGGCTTTCAGGCGTGGCGCCAGGAGCATTTCGACCTGGTGATCGCCGACTGCAACATGCCCATCATGAATGGCTACGAGTTGAGTCGTTCGATCCGTGAGTACGAACAACGCGAACAACTGCCGCCCTGTGTAGTGCTGGGCTTTACCGCCAATGCGCAGCCGGAGGAAAGGCAACGATGTGTGCAGGCAGGTATGAATGACTGCCTGTTCAAGCCCATCAGCCTCACGGTGTTGGAACGACAACTGGCACAAATACCCCCTCAACCAGCCAGTTCACGCCTGGACTTGGGATGCCTGGAAGCCCTGACCGGCGGAGACCCACTATTAAGTCGACGCTTGATGGAAGAACTGCTGAACAGCAGCCGGCACGACCGCCGCGAGCTCATGGAACTGCTGACTCGGCAGACCCCGCCCGAGGACATCATTGAGCAAGCCCACAAAATCAAAGGCGCCGCTCGCATCGTTCAAGCCCATGCATTGGCAGGGCAATGCGAAGCGCTGGAGCAGACCTGCGCCCGGAGCGAAAATCGGCCAGTGATCGAAGCCGGTATCAAAGCGCTGGAAAAACTGATGCTGGAACTGGAAAGGACGTTGCAGGCGCAACTTCATGAGCTGGACCGCCAATGAGAGGCAGGGGTTCAACCCCGCCTCGCTTTTTCAGCAGTCGGTCAAACGCAGGAAAATCGCCGCCAGTTGCTCGATCCCGACTTGGTCTTGATGTGTAAAACGGGCCAACGATGGGCTGTCGAGGTCGAGGACACCAATCAACTTATTGTCCTTGACCAATGGCACCACCAATTCACTGTTGGAGGCGCTATCACACGCAATGTGCCCAGGAAATGCATGCACATCCTCTACCCGCTGGGTTTGCCGTGAAGCCGCCGCCGCACCACACACGCCACGACCAAATGGAATCCGCACACAGGCGATCTGCCCCTGGAATGGCCCCAGCACCAGCTCTTCATTGCGATTGAGGTAGAAGCCCGCCCAGTTCAGATCCTCCAACTGGTTGAAGAGAAACGCGGAAAACTGCGCACTGTTGGCGATGAAATCACGCTCATCCGCCAACAGCGACTCCAGTTGCGCGCAGAGCATGGCGTAGCCATCAAGGCCAGTACCTGCCTGTTGTAAATCGATCATGGTTGACGTTCCAGCAATTTAAGACCCACCCAATAACGGGCGAATTGATAGGCACACCGGCCATTGCGGTTGCCGCGCCCGGTAGCCCAACGCACGGCGAGAATATCGAGGGCTTCATCGCGCTGCCACTGCAAACCGGCTTTGCTGGCAAGCTCGCCGATCCAGTGCTCCACCACATCCAGAAAGTGCTCCTGGGTAAATGGGTAGAACGACAACCACAAGCCGAAACGATCCGACAAGGCAATCTTGTCCTCGACGGCTTCACTCGGGTGCAGCTCGCCATCCACGCGTTTCCAGTTGTCGTTATCGCTCTGGTTTTCCGGCACGAGGTGACGGCGGTTGGACGTGGCATACAGCAACACGTTTTCCGGCGCCTGCTCCAGCGAACCGTCCAATACGCTTTTGAGCACACGGTAATCCCCTTCACCGGCCTCGAACGACAGGTCATCGCAGAACAGGATGAAGCGTTGCGGCAGCTTGAGCAGTTGCTCGACCACACGCGGCAGGTCGGCCAAGTGATCGCGCTCGATTTCGATCAGGCGCAAACCCGCCTTGGCGTGCTGAGCCAGCAGCGCACGTACCATGGACGATTTACCGGTGCCTCGCGAGCCCCAGAGCAACGCGTGGTTGGCGGGCAGACCATCGATAAATTGTTGGGTGTTGCGGGCCAGTTGCTCACGTTGCTTGTCGACGCCAATCAGGTCGGACAGGCGCATGTCCAGGCTCACGTCCAACGGTAACAGGAAGCCAGTGCGGCCTTCGCGCTGCCAGCGGGCAGCCAGACAATGGTTCCAATCGATAGCTTGACGTGGCGCTGGCAACAAGGGCTCCAGACGCGCAAGCACTGCGTCGGCCCGCTCAAGAAAGGCATTCAATCGAGAGTCCACAATTATTCCTCTGGCAAGTTCTTGCAAAAGATGGCGTATTGGCAACCCTGCGGCAGACCGCACGAGGCTGCGTAAAAAAACGATTCATGCCGGGTAAGCCAGAGCCTGTGGATGTTCAGCTATGCTTGCCGGGCGAAGGGAAACGTGAAGTGGTTCAACACTCGATGGATATCAAGTTCGCCCACCGCTTGTCTTATAAACAAGCCAGATTGACTGTGCTGGTCGGTTTCGTCTTGGGAACCCTGCTCAGCCTGATCCAAATCGGTATCGATTATGCCAGCGAAGACGCATCCATCAACCGTGAAATACGCTCGCTGATCGAAATCAGCCATAACCCCGCATCACGTATCGCTTACAACATCGATGCCGAACTTGCCCAGGAGCTGACCCTGGGCCTGCTGCACTCCCCTGCCATCACCCACGCGCAGTTGATCGACAACAACGGTGTGGTCTTGGCTGACGTCGACCGCCCACGCAAGGAAAGCAGCTACCGGCCCATCAGCGACTTTCTGTTTGGCGCCAATCGTCAGTTTGAAGACCGGTTGTTCCTGAGCCACATGCCCAATGACTCACTCGGGGTATTGCGCCTGGACGTGGACACCTACGCCTTTGGTAGCCGTTTCCTGCACCGTGCCGAGATTACTCTCCTCAACGGATTTGCCCGCAGCCTACTGCTGACCGGAATATTGCTGGCGTTGTTCTACGTGATGCTGACCCAGCCCCTCGTGCGCATTATCCGCGCACTGAGTAACAGCAAGCAGGCCCACCTGGACTGCCCGCCGGGGCACGAAAACGACGAAATCGGCGTATTGGTGAACGTCGCCAACCAACAATTCGAAAACATGGAAACCGAAATCCATCAGCGCCGCCATGCCGAAGATCGCCTCACTGAATACCTCGGGCAACTGGAGGATATCGTCTCCGCGCGAACCCTGGAGCTCAAAGCCAGCAATCAGCGCCTGAGCCAATCCAACGATGAGCTGGAAGCTGCAAAGATGACCGCCTTGGGCATGGCCCAGGCACGGGCGGCGTTCCTGGCCAATATGAGCCACGAAATCCGCACGCCACTGAACGGCCTGCTGGGGATGATCGCACTGTCACTGGACAGCCCGCTGAATGCCGAACAGCGCCAGCAACTGTCCATCGCCCATGATTCAGGCAAAGTGCTGGTGGAATTGCTCAACGATATCCTGGACCTGTCCAAGTTCGACGCAGGCCAATTGGAGCTGGAGCGCATCCCTTTCGACCTCGGCGCACTGGTGGAAGACACCGCTAACCTGCTGTCGCAGAACGCCGCGCCGAGTGTCGAGCTGACTTGCCTGATCGACCCGCAGTTTCCTGCCCAAGTCATTGGCGACCCAACCCGCGTACGCCAGATCGTCAGCAATTTGCTCTCTAACGCGTTGAAGTTCACTCGCTTCGGCCGCGTCGATGTGCGCCTGCGCGCTCAAGGTGACCGGGTAAGCATTGAAGTGTGCGACACCGGCATCGGCATAGCCCAGGAAGCTCAGGTGAAGATCTTCCAACCGTTCACCCAGGCGGGCGCCGGCATCACCCGGCAATTCGGCGGGACAGGGCTGGGTCTGGCACTGACCCACAACCTGTGCGAAGCCATGAAGGGCCGCTTGAGTATCAGCTCGGAGGTTGGGTTTGGCAGCCAGTTCTGTGCAGATCTTCCGTTGCCCACTCATTTGCCGGCTCCCCGGTATGCCCCACTCGCGGGCGAAGTCATTGTCATCACCAACGCGGGCAGCGGCCTGACGGAACTGCTCACCACTCTGTTGCCCCACTGGGGGCTGACACCGCGCTGCTATTCCCAGGACGATGACTTGAGCGGGCAAAACCCGGACCTGCTGATTACGGATTGCCCTGAGTGCCTGTTCCGTCTACGCCCGACGATCAGCGCGCCGATCCTGCTGGTGACCGCCTATGGCAACTTCATGCCCAATGAAGAAGTGGCAGCACTGGTGCCGTTGCAGCAACAGGCGCGGCCGTTAAGCCGCAACGCCTTGTACCAGATCCTGCAACGGAACCTGCGCAGCGAGGCCCCCTTGATCCTTGATCCGATCCAGATGGAAGCTGCCCCACTGGCCCACCGAGCGCGCATCCTGCTGGTGGAAGACAATCCGGTCAACCAACTGGTGGCCAAGGGTATGCTCAGCAAACTGGGGTGTGAGGTCATCGTCGCCGCCCATGGTGGCGAGGCGCTCAAGCGTCTCGAAGACCAACGCTTCGACATGGTGCTGATGGACTGCAATATGCCGGTGATGGACGGCTACGAGGCGAGTCGGCAAATTCGTCGTAGCGGGCGTTGGCCGGACTTGCCCATCGTCGCGTTGACCGCCAATGCCTTGTCCGAAGAACGCGAGCGTTGCCGCGCGGCGGGGATGAATGATTACTTGGCCAAGCCGTTTCGCCGTGAGGAACTCAACGCGTTGCTGGACCTCTGGGGGCCTAAGACGACAAGCCTTTGATCTGCGCCAGCAACTGGTCCAGGCCATCACGCAGGGCGTCGGCCTGATTCAGATCGATGCCACTGTCGCACAGCAAGCGGACCTTCAAGCGCTGGGTTTGGCCGCGCAATTGCACGCCGGCCTCGCTCAGGCTCAGGTGCACTTCCCGCTCATCCTTCACGCTGCGTTGGCGCCTCACCCACTCAAGCTGCTCAAGCCGCTTGAGCAATGGCGTCAACGTGCCCGAATCCAACATCAACCGCTCACCCAAGGCCTTGACCGTGGGTTGCGCGGGTGCGGTGTCGTGCCACTCCCACAACACCAGCATCACCACGTATTGCGGATAGGTCAGACCCAGTTGATCCAGCATCGGCTTGTAGGCGCGGGTGACCGCTCGTGAGGCGGCATAGAGCTTGAAGCACAGCTGGTTGTCCAAGGCCAGAGAAACGGCAGGCAAATCGGTCATTTGAGCAGCGCTTCGATCTCTTGAGTCAGATCCTCAGGCTTGGTGGTCGGGGCAAACCGCTTGACCCTCTGACCGTCGCGGCTGACAAGGAACTTGGTGAAATTCCACTTGATGCCCTGAGAACCCAATAGACCAGGCGCCTGTTTTTTCAATTGGATAAACAAAGGGTGAGCATCACTGCCATTGACGTCAATCTTCTTGAACAGCGGGAAACTGACACCGAAGTTCAGCTCGCAAAACTCGGAGATGGCGCCTTCGTTGCCCGGCTCCTGCTTGCCGAACTGGTTGCAGGGAAAGCCCAGCACCACCAACCCCTGATCCTTGTACTGCTGCCAGAGGTGCTCCAGCCCTTTATATTGCGGCGTAAAACCACATTTGCTGGCGGTGTTGACCACCAAAATGGCCTTGCCGGCGAAATCAGCCAAGGTCTTTTGCTCACCCTTGATGGTGGTGCAAGGGATGCTCAGCAGGTTGTCGCTCATGGCAGTGCCTCAGATAAGGGGAAGAAGCAGAAAGATAGTAGCCAATTCAATTGTGTGCAATCTAATCACCTGGATTGATGGCGCGTTATTCAGCCTTGACTCAAGCCAAATGTGGGAGCCGGCTTGCCTGCTCCCACATTCGAAGGTCGTTGCTGGTCTAGCGCGGTACCAGATCCAGGCACACCGAATTGATGCAATACCGCAGGCCAGTCGGCGGTGGGCC
The DNA here is from genome assembly GCF_059421065.1 of Pseudomonas sp. GW821-FHT03A09. Taxonomy (NCBI): domain Bacteria; kingdom Pseudomonadati; phylum Pseudomonadota; class Gammaproteobacteria; order Pseudomonadales; family Pseudomonadaceae; genus Pseudomonas; species Pseudomonas sp. GW821-FHT03A09. The sequence goes on from NZ_JBWKUX010000005.1 coordinate 149,769, forward strand.
GTCAGGGAACACGTGCCCCAGGTGGGCATCGCACTTGGCACAGGTGACTTCGGTACGGATCATTCCGTGACTGACATCACGGATCTCGATCATCGCGCTTTCAGCAATCGGCGCGTAGAAGCTCGGCCAACCGCAGCCGGAATCGAATTTCGTGGTGGAATCGAACAGCGGCTCATTGCAGCAGATGCAGTGGTACACGCCATCGGTCTTGGTACCGTTGTACTTGCCGCTGAAAGGTCGCTCGGTGCCCTTGAGACGACACACGTTGTACTGCTCTGGGTCGAGCATCGCCTTCCATTCATCAACGGTTTTCTGCAACTTTTCCATCGGTACACCTCGGCAACTGAAAAACCCTGATCTGTGTCTTTTCCGTGGATCAGGCGGCACGTATGATTGCGCCTCTTCAAAACGCCAGTCTGGCACCCACGCTACCGGCATTCAAACGTATTTATGGGTGCGGGCCTCGCTGGATTCACAGTACGGTAGTGTCTACACCGTCTGGATCGTTCATTTTCAGGATCACATCGCCATGCAGGTCAGCAAATCGAACAAGCTCGCCAACGTCTGCTACGACATTCGCGGCCCGGTGCTCAAGCACGCCAAACGCCTGGAAGAGGAAGGCCATCGCATCCTCAAGCTGAACATTGGCAACCCGGCGCCCTTTGGTTTCGAAGCGCCGGACGAAATCCTCCAGGATGTGATCCGCAACCTGCCGACCGCCCAGGGCTACAGCGACTCCAAGGGTCTGTTCAGCGCACGTAAAGCGGTCATGCAGTACTACCAACAGAAGCAAGTCGAAGGTGTCGGCATCGAAGACATCTACTTGGGCAACGGGGTGTCCGAGCTGATCGTGATGTCCATGCAGGCCCTGCTCAACAATGGTGACGAAGTGCTGGTGCCGGCGCCGGACTACCCGCTGTGGACCGCCGCCGTGACCCTGGCCGGTGGCCACCCGGTGCACTACCTGTGTGACGAGGGCGCCGACTGGTTCCCGGACCTGGCCGACATCAAGGCCAAGATCACCCCGAACACCAAGGCGCTGGTGATCATCAACCCGAACAACCCCACCGGCGCCGTGTACTCCAAAGAAGTGCTGCTGGGCATGCTTGAGTTGGCACGTCAGCATAACCTGGTAGTGTTCTCCGACGAGATCTACGACAAGATCCTCTACGACGACGCCGTACACGTGTGCACCGCTTCCCTGGCGCCGGACCTGCTGTGCCTGACCTTCAACGGCCTGTCCAAGTCCTACCGCGTGGCGGGTTTCCGTTCCGGCTGGATCGCCATCTCCGGCCCCAAGCACAACGCCCAGAGCTACATCGAAGGCATCGACATGCTGGCCAACATGCGCCTGTGCGCCAACGTGCCGAGCCAGCATGCCATCCAGACTGCCCTCGGTGGTTATCAGAGCATCAATGACCTCGTGCTGCCCCAGGGCCGCCTGTTGGAACAGCGTAACCGTACCTGGGAGCTGCTCAACGCGATTCCTGGCGTCAGTTGCGTAAAACCCATGGGGGCGTTGTATGCCTTCCCGAGGATCGACCCGAAGGTGTGCCCGATCCTCAACGACGAGAAGTTCGTGCTCGACCTGCTACTGTCGGAAAAGCTGCTGGTGGTGCAAGGCACCGCGTTCAACTGGCCGTGGCCGGATCACTTCCGTGTGGTGACGTTGCCACGGGTGGATGACCTGGACATGGCCATTGGTCGCATCGGCAACTTCCTCAAGTCCTATCGCCAGTAACGTAAACGACACTGTACGACCGACAATCGGTCGTACAGCGAGTATCTGGCAACACTTCTTTGCCCTTCCCCTCCCCCTTCCCTGTCGTTGCCGCCACGAACCGGCAAGCCCCCTATAATTACGGGACGACAAGGTAAGAGTGTGGTGAAGAACGTAGGCTTGGCGGGTCGGAAAATCCTTTCAAGGCTCTACATTCAGGCTGTAGGACACAGTTTGAAATAGTCGCTCGGTTGAATCACCCCACCCCGCACCTTATATACCCCGCAGTACGCGACATATTAAGCATGAGGAGAACTCTACAACCATGATGCGCATCCTGCTGTTCTTGGCCACTAACCTGGCGGTCGTGCTGATTGCCAGCATCACCCTGAGCCTGTTCGGCTTCAACGGGTTCATGGCGGCCAACGGGGTTGACCTGAACCTCAATCAGCTGCTGGTTTTCTGTGCGGTCTTTGGTTTTGCCGGCTCGCTGTTCTCGCTGTTCATCTCCAAATGGATGGCGAAGATGAGCACCAGCACCCAGGTCATCACCCAGCCACGCACCCGGCATGAGCAATGGTTGCTGCAGACCGTGGAGCAACTGTCCCGTGACGCCGGCATCAAGATGCCCGAGGTGGGGATTTTCCCAGCCTATGAGGCCAACGCGTTCGCCACTGGCTGGAACAAGAACGACGCGCTCGTTGCGGTGAGCCAGGGCATGCTGGAACGCTTCTCGTACGATGAAGTGAAGGCCGTCCTTGCTCACGAGATCGGCCACGTGGCCAACGGTGACATGGTCACCCTGGCGCTGGTACAGGGCGTGGTGAACACCTTCGTAATGTTCTTTGCGCGGATCATTGGCAACTTTGTCGATAAAGTGATCTTCAAGAACGAAGAAGGTCGTGGCATTGCCTACTACGTGGCGACCATCTTCGCTGAGTTGGTACTGGGCTTCCTGGCCAGTGCAATCACTATGTGGTTCTCTCGCAAGCGGGAGTTCCGTGCAGACGAAGCCGGTGCCCGCCTGGCCGGCACCGGGGCAATGATCGCGGCGCTGCAACACCTGCGCTCCGAACAGGGCCTGCCGGTACATATGCCGGACAGCCTTACCGCATTCGGTATCAACGGTGGCATCAAACAGGGCATGGCACGCCTGTTCATGAGCCACCCGCCACTGGAAGAGCGGATCGACGCACTGCGTCGTCGCGGCTAAGCGCCAGGTGGCACAACGAGGGGCGATCTGATCGCCCCTTTTTTGTGCACGCTTATATCGTCATCGCGGGCAAGCCCGGCTCCCACTGGAGTACGCGGGCACATGTGGGAGCCGGGCTTGCCCGCGATGACGGCGACTTGGTCAACGCAGCGCCAGCTGATAGACACGCTCGTCAAGCCGCGTGACGCCCTCCTGCACAAACTTCCAGTTCTCCCCCAGCACGTCTTGCTCCTGCAGCGTCTCTAAGGACCAGTCCGAACCGAACAACACCCTCACCTCATCATCCGTCACTGCAAACGGTGGCCCGGCCTTTTGCGTCTGGTCGTAATCAAGGGTGATCAGCAACCCCTGGCAACCTGGACGTAGCAGGGTATTCAGATGCTCGACGTACTGCGCACGCATCAACGGCGGCAACGCGATCAGAGCGGCACGGTCATACAGTGCAGTGCAATCAGCCAGCGGCTCAGAACCCAAGGCAAAGAAATCGCCACACCAAATCTCGATCAAATCCGTCTGATACACCTTGAAAACGCCCCTCTCGCTGATTCGCGGGGTCAGGTTCTGTTCGCTGAAAAACACCTCAACCGCCTGCTCCGACAGCTCCACACCCAACACCCGCAGCCCTCGGTTTGCCAACCACATCAAGTCCAGGCTCTTGCCACACAGCGGCACCAGCACCTTGGAACCTTCGGCAAGGCCCAATAGCGGCCAGTGTCGTTGCAGATAAGGATTGACCTCAGGTAAGTGAAAACCGATCTGATTGCGCGCCCAACGGTCCTGCCAAAATTTAGGCTCCATGGAATCACCCTGAAAATTCGATCAAAAGGGGCTAAAACTTATATTAGATTTAGATCAATGATCTGATTGAAGATGGGCTCATATTAACGCTCAGGACCCGACTTATGCTCCCTAGCCTGTTTATTTCCCATGGTTCGCCCATGCTTGCCCTGCAACCCGGTGCCAGCGGCCCTGCGCTGCAACGCCTGGCTGCCGAACTGCCGCGCCCCAAGGCGATTGTGGTGGTGTCGGCGCATTGGGAAAGCCACGAACTGCTGGTCAGCGGCAGTGCCACCCCAGAAACCTGGCATGACTTCGGCGGCTTTCCACGCGAGTTGTTTGCCGTGCAGTACCCGGCACCGGGCGACCCGCGGTTGGCCGGCGAGATTGTCGAATTGCTGCACGCCGATGGCCTGAACGCACGCATCGATGACCGCCGCCCCTTCGACCACGGCACCTGGGTGCCGTTGTCACTGATGTACCCGGCGGCGGATATCCCAGTCGTCCAGGTTTCCTTGCCCAGCCGCATGGGCCCTGCATTGCAAACCCGTGTCGGGAACGCCCTCGCCGGCCTGCGTAAACAGGGTGTATTGCTGATCGGCTCCGGCAGCATCACCCATAATCTGGGTGAACTGGACTGGCGTGCCGGGCCTGAAACCATCGAGCCCTGGGCACGAGACTTCCGCGACTGGGTGGTGGATAAACTCGCGACCAACGATGAAACCGCACTTCACGACTACCGTCGCCAGGCGCCGCATGCCGTGCGCAGTCATCCTAGCGATGAACACTTGCTGCCGCTGTACTTTGCGCGAGGCGCTGGTGGAACGTTCAGCGTGGCGCATCAGGGCTTCACCATGGGCGCCCTCGGCATGGACATCTACCGCTTCGACTGAAGAAACACGCGCGCTTCTCTGTGGGAGCTGGCTTGCCTGCGATTGCGGTACAGCGGTGACAAATGCGCGGACTGAACCACCGCCATCGCAGGCAAGCCAGCTCCCACATTTGATTCCGGGTGGACTCAAAAACCCAAGGCAAAAAAATCCCCGAACCAGTCGGGGATTTTTTATGTGCGATCAATCAGCCCAAGGGCGGATCAATCTTCGCGGTAGCGACGCAGCTTCAACTGCTTGCCAGCAACGCGGGTGTCCTTCAGCTTGGCCAGCAGTTTTTCCAGGCCATCTTCCGGCAGCTCCACCAGGGAGAAGCTGTCACGAACCTGGATGCGACCGATGGCTTCACGTGCCAGGCCACCCTCGTTGAGGATAGCGCCCAGCAGGTTCTTGGCGGCGATACCATCACGCGCGCCCAGCGCGGTACGGCAACGAGCACGACCTTCAGCCAATGGAACCGGAGCGCGACGCTCACGATCACCACGGTCTGGACGGTCGCCGGAACGCTCTGGACGATCACCGCGTGGCGCGCTGTTCGGAACCAGTGGACGTTCTTTCTCGATGGCTGCCAGAGTCAATGCTTGACCGTTGGTGGCTTTACGCAGCAGGGCTGCAGCCAGGGCACGCGGGGTGCAACCGATATCGGCGGTCAGGCGGTCCAGCAGGTCGCCGTGGGTCGATTCAGCGTCAGCCACCAGCGGCGACAGGCTGTTGGTCAGTTTCTTGATGCGAGCATCCAGAACAGCCTGGGCATCCGGCAGGCGGACTTCGGCAACTTTCTGACCGGTTACACGCTCGATCACTTGCAGCATGCGGCGCTCACGTGGAGTCACCAGCAGCAGTGCACGACCTTCGCGACCGGCACGGCCGGTACGGCCGATACGGTGAACGTAGGACTCTGGGTCGTACGGCATGTCAACGTTGAACACGTGGGTGATACGTGGAACGTCGAGACCACGAGCGGCAACGTCGGTCGCTACAACGATGTCCAGACGGCCATCCTTGAGGGAGTCGATCACGCGCTCACGTTGGTTCTGGGCGATGTCACCGTTCAGCGCAGCGGCTTTGTAGCCTTTGGCTTCCAGGGCGCTGGCCAGGTCCAGGGTCGCTTGCTTGGTGCGTACGAACATGATCAGGGCGTCGAAGTCTTCGACTTCCAGCAGGCTCAATACAGCCGAGGTCTTCTGGTCAGCGTGAACCAACAGGTGAGCCTGTTCGATCGCGGTAACGGTCTGAGTCTTGGTCTGGATCTTCACGTGCTCTGGGTCACGCAGGTGACGCTCGGCAATGGCACGGATCGACTGTGGCAGGGTGGCCGAGAACAGTACGGTCTGACGGGTCGGTGGCAGCGCCTTGAAGATGACTTCCAGGTCATCCATGAAGCCCAGCTTCAACATTTCGTCAGCTTCGTCGAGAACCAGGTGGTTCACGGTCGACAGGACTTTCTCGTCACGACGCAGGTGGTCGCACAGACGGCCCGGGGTGGCGACAACGATCTGTGCGCCATTACGGATTGCTTTCAGTTGTGGGCCCATAGGCGCGCCGCCGTAAACGGCCACAACGGTTACACCTGGCATTTGCTTGGCGTAGGTTTCAAAAGCGGTTGCTACTTGCAGCGCCAACTCACGGGTTGGCGCCAGGATCAGGGCTTGCGGTTCGCGCTTGGCAGGATCGATGCACTGCAGGATAGGCAGGGCGAACGCGGCGGTTTTACCGGTACCGGTTTGCGCCTGGCCAATCATGTCTTTGCCGGCCATGATGATCGGGATCGATTGCTGCTGAATCGCCGAAGGCTCTTCGTAGCCGGTCGCTGCGACGGCTGCAAGAATATTCGGGTTAAGATTAAAAGCGGCGAAGCCGCCGGTTTCCTGGGTCATGGGTCTGCCTCTAAGTGCATCCGCAAAGACCCATGCTCCAAAGCTGCGCATGCCGTGTTGAGACTCAAGAGTCGCCCTGGCTGCTTTGTCGGCGGGGATTTGCGAAAACGAATGAATGAAAAAGATTCGTCAAGGGAGAGTCCGCTGTGCGGACGTGCAGCCGAAGCTGACTTCGGGGAATTGCGCTACCTAAACGCGGCCCGGTTAAAGGCCGGCGCGCACTATACCGGAAATACCTGAAAAAGGGAGCTTTTTTTATCGAAAAGTACCGACAAACCGCGCTGTATCGCAGCCTTTGCAGATAAGGGCGCCAGGGTCTATTTTTCAAAGGCCCGGCCCTGTTGGTCAAAACGCTTAAACGGTTCACCTGTCGATTGAGACCCTTTGGTCTGAAACCCTTCCCATGCCCGAGGGCACACCCGATGAATCAAGCCAGCAGCAGCCGTGTCAGCCGTGCACTCCAGGGCCATGTCCTGTTACTGGGCCTGAACCGGGTGGCCAAACGCAATGCCTTTGACCTGGATCTGCTCAACGAGCTGAGCCTGGCCTATGGCGAATTTGATCGAAATGACGATGCACGGGTGGCCGTGGTATTTGCCCATGGCGAGCACTTTACCGCAGGGCTGGACCTGGCCAATGTCAGCGCCGTGATGGCGGGTGGCTGGCAACCACCGCTGGGAGGCTGCGATCCTTGGGGCGTGTTCGCAGGCCCCCGTGTGAACAAACCGGTGATCGTTGCCGCCCAGGGTTACTGCCTGACCATCGGGATCGAGCTGATGCTTGCTGCGGATATCAGCCTCTGTGCAAGCAACACGCGCTTTGCGCAGATGGAAGTGCAACGCGGGATCTTCCCGTTTGGCGGCGCGACACTGCGTTTTCACCAGATCGCCGGCTGGGGCAACGCGATGCGTTGGCTGCTCACAGGCGATGAGTTCGACGCCCATGAAGCCCTGCGCCTGGGGCTGGTTCAGGAAGTGATGGCCAGCGAAGACCTGCTGCCCCGTGCCATTGAGTTGGCCAACCGTATCGCACGCCAGGCGCCGCTCGGTGTGCAGGCGACGTTGATGTCGGCACGTCAGGCGCGCATGGAAGGCGAAGCTGTCGCGGCGGCGGGGTTACAGCCGTTGGTGGAGAAATTGCTGAACAGTGAAGATGCCAAAGAGGGGGTTCGGGCGATGATTGAAAAGCGGCCTGGGGTCTTCAAGGGAATCTGAGCTGCCAGAACCGGCCTCTTCGCGGGCAAGCCCGCTCTCACACTGTGACCACATTTCCCTGCTGAAATGCATTCCCCTGTAGGAGCGGGCTTGCCCGCGAAGGCGTCAGTACAGGCAATCAGGTCGCCGGACGAATTGCCTTGATCAGCGACTGCAACGAATACCCCAATCGCTGTGCCAACGCTTCGGCGCGAGCGGACAATGCCTCCATGTCCAGCATCTGATCCAGCTCCGAAGGCACCAGCAAGATCACGTTGCCCTCCTTCACCGGCAGCTCCCAATAGTGCCGGTGGTACAACCCACGCAACAATGCGGCACCCAATGGCTTGCCGTCGTCGGCGGCCCATTGGTTGATCACCAGCCAACCGCCAGGGTTGAGCTTCTTCTGGCAATCTTCCAGGAACGTCCAGGCCAAGTGCCCGACACCCGGGCCGACATCGGTGTACAAGTCGACGAAAATCAGGTCCGCCGACTCTGCGCTGCCGAGCAATTGCAGGGCGTCGCCAACGCGGATGTACAGGCGTGGATCATCATCCAAACCCAGGTACTCAATGGCCAGGCGCGGCACGTCCGGGCGCAGCTCAATGGCTTCGACATCTTCCAGCGGCAGGAACTTGAGGCACGCCTGGGTCAGCGTCCCGGCGCCCAGACCGAGAAACAGCGCACTCTCCGGCTGCTCATGGCACAACGCACCGATCAACATGGCACGGGTGTAGTCGTACTCCAGCCAGCTCGGGTCGGCGGTGAACACACAGCTTTGCTCGATGGCGTCGCCAAATTCGAGAAAACGGTAATCGGCCACTTCGAGCACGCGGATCATGCCGAAATCATCATGGACTTCGGCCAGCAGGCGCTCGACACGCTCCTCGGTCATCTCTACTCCTAAGGGTTTGCAGCTCGGCAAAGGCGCGATTGTCGGCCAAGCGGCAGCAGCAGGTCACGCACTAATTGCTGATAACATCTGGCTCATCCTCAACCAACCAAACGAGTTCATGATGAGCCAACCCTGGAGCCCCGATAGCTGGCGCGCACTGCCGATCCAGCAACAACCCCAGTACCCGGATGCGGCACACCTGCTGCAAGTGGAGCAAAACCTGGCCAGCTACCCGCCGTTGGTGTTTGCCGGGGAAGCCCGCGAATTGCGCCGTCAGTTTGCCGAAGTGACCCAGGGGCGCGCCTTCCTGTTGCAAGGTGGCGACTGCGCTGAGAGCTTTGCCGAGTTTTCCGCCGCAAAAATCCGCGACACCTTCAAAGTGCTGTTGCAGATGGCAATCGTGATGACGTTCGCCGCTGGCTGCCCGGTGGTGAAGGTCGGGCGCATGGCCGGCCAGTTCGCCAAGCCGCGCTCGGCCAACGATGAAACCATCGACGGAATCACCCTGCCCGCGTACCGCGGTGACATCGTCAACGGAATCGGCTTCGACGAAAAAAGCCGCGTGCCGGACCCCGATCGCCTGCTGCAGTCCTACCACCAGTCCACCGCCACCTTGAACCTGCTGCGCGCCTTCGCCCAGGGCGGTTTCGCCGACCTGCACCAGGTGCACAAGTGGAACCTGGACTTCATCGCCAACTCCGCCCTCGCCGAGAAGTACAGCCAACTGGCCGACCGCATCGATGAAACCCTGGCCTTCATGCGCGCCTGCGGCATGGACAGCTCGCCGCAACTGCGCGAAACCAGCTTCTTCACCGCCCACGAAGCACTGCTGCTCAACTACGAACAAGCCTTCGTGCGCCGCGACAGCCTGACCAACGATTACTACGACTGCTCGGCCCACATGCTGTGGATCGGCGACCGCACCCGCCAACTGGATGGTGCCCATGTCGAGTTCCTGCGCGGGGTGAACAACCCGATCGGCGTCAAGGTCGGCCCGAGCATGAACCCGGACGACCTGATCCGCTTGATCGATATCCTCAACCCGGACAACGACCCTGGCCGCCTCAACCTGATCGCGCGCATGGGTGCCAATAAGGTCGGCGATCACCTGCCCAACCTGATTCGCGCCGTGCAGCGTGAAGGCAAGCATGTGCTGTGGAGTTCCGACCCGATGCACGGCAACACCATCAAGGCCAGCAGTGGCTACAAGACCCGTGACTTTGCGCAGATCCTCGGAGAAGTGAAAGAGTTCTTCCAGGTTCACCAGGCCGAGGGCAGCTACGCCGGCGGGATTCATATCGAGATGACCGGGCAGAACGTCACCGAATGCATCGGCGGTGCACGACCGATTACCGAAGATGGTTTGTCGGATCGCTATCACACCCACTGCGACCCACGGATGAATGCTGACCAGTCGCTGGAGTTGGCGTTTTTGATTGCCGAGACGTTGAAGCAGGTCAAGCGCTGACTTTGCGTCGACTGCTCTGACGCCATCGCGGGCAAGCCCGGCTCCCACATTTGCCCGCGTACTCCTGTGGGAGCCGGGCTTGCCCGCGATGGGGGCCTAAAGAACACTGCCCATAGCGATCATCGCCACCCGCAACCTATCGGCACTCGGCCGCTGGCAATTGAGCTGGACCTGTTCCAACCCTAACCAGTCGGCCATTTGCAACAGGCTCGAAGCCAGCGCCTGCATCCCTTCATCGTCCAACCCCGGCTCCTCCTCATGCACCGCATGCACGGCCAGGCGCCCATTGGCGCGTTCGGCACGCAGGTCCACGCGCGCTGCGATCCGCTCATTGTGCAAAAACGGCAGCACGTAGTAGCCGTACACCCGCTTGTCTTGCGGGGTGTAGATCTCCAGCCGATAACGGAAATCAAACAATCGCTCGGTGCGGCTGCGCTCCCAGATCAGCGAATCGAACGGCGACAACAAGGCGCTGGCCGGCACCTTGCGCGGTACTTTCGGATCAGGCAGGCAATATGCCGGTTGCTTCCAGCCTTGCACCCGGCAGGTCAACAATTGCCCTTCTTCGACCAACTCCAGCAAGCGACTGCGGCTGTCGGCAGGATCAAGGCGAAAGTAATCGCGCAGGTCCTTTTCGGTGGCGACGCCCAACGCCGTCGCGCTGTGCAGCAGCAAACCCCGTTGGGCCTGCGCCTCGTCCACAAACGTTTGAAGGATCTCGCCTGGGATAACCCGCTCCGGCAAATCATAGAGCCGTTCAAAACCACGGCGCCCCGCGACGGTGACCAAGCCGGCAGCGAACAGCCATTCCAGCGCGTGCTTTTCATCACTCCAATCCCACCAAGGACCGGCGCGCTCCTCACGGGTCGACAGACTGCCAGCCCCCAGTGCGCCCTGCTGCTCGACGGTCTGCAAAACCCGATGGATAGTCGCCTGTTGCTCACGACCAAAACGCGCCATCTGTGAATAGATACCCTGCCCCATCTTTGCCCGCTCCATGCGCCAACGCATCAGCGGGTACAGCGCCATAGGCAGTAACGAGGCCTCATGCCCCCAGTACTCAAACAGGGAACGACGCCGCCCCTGGCTCCAGGCGGCCTGCTCAAGCATCAACGGGGCGTAATTGCCCAGGCGGGAAAACAACGGCAGGTAATGGGAGCGCACGACGGCGTTGACTGAATCGATCTGCAGCACGCCGAGGCGCTCGATCAAACGGTTGAGGTGTGTGGGCTTGATCAGTGCAGGCGCCTGGCGCCCGGAAAAACCCTGGGCGGCCAGCGCCATGCGTCGAGCTTGCTTGAGTGAAAAAGACAGGTCGGCGGGCATGGCAATCTCCATTGGGGCTCGCCCACCACCCTACTTCATCCTGGCTCATTTTCGCAGCGGGTCTTCCCAAAAGTGCAGGTGGCGCTCCTGCTCCACATCGGCACGATTGAGCCCAATGTCCTTGAGCGCGTCGTCGCTCAGGCTCGCCAGCATTTGGCGCTCGTGGTACAGCGACTGCCAGCGGGCCAGGGTATGAAACAGCCCGGAAAACGGACGTTTCGCCATCAATACAAAACCGGTTTGACCTTTCATCTTTTCGCCCTCCAGTGGGGATGACGAAAGTGTGAGCCTGGCACTATGATCAATCCAACGAATGTTTCTTATGCAATACATCTCTGAGATTGATCAATTGTCCAGTTACCCGAGTATCGACACCGACGTCCTGCGCACCTTCGTCGCCATCGCCGACCAAGGCGGATTCACCCGTGCCGGGGAGTTGGTCAACCGTACGCAATCGGCAGTGAGCATGCAGATGAAGCGCCTGGAGGACGACGTACTGCAGCGCAAGCTGTTCGAACGTGACGGCCGCCAGGTGCGACTGACGCCTGAAGGCCAGGTGCTGCTGGGCTATGCGCGGCGTATCCTGAAACTGCACAGTGAGGTGTTCAACACCCTGCGTGAACCACATATGGTGGGGCTGGTACGCATCGGTACGCCGGATGATTACGTGATGCGTTTTCTGCCGGGGATTCTGAAGCAGTTTTCCAAGGCCTATCCGCTGATTCAGATCGAGATGCACTGCGAGTCGTCGACGGTGCTGATGCAGCGGCGGGATCTCGCGCTGACAGTCGTCAGTCGCGAACCTGGCAATGAAATCGGCGAGCTGTTGCGCACTGAGCGCATGGTGTGGGCGGCGTCACCGTGCTTTTGCATGGACGAGCATGATGCACTGCCGCTGGCGATGTCGGGTACCGACTGCCTCTACACGCAGTGGGCGCGTTCGGCATTGGATGCAGCCGGTCGGGATTATCGCCTAGCCTACCACAGCTCGAATGTGTCGGCGATCCAGGCGGTGGTCAACGCTGGCCTGGCGGTCATGGTCAGCATGGAAAACCTGGTGACCGAAGACCTGCGCATACTGGGCAAGGACGAGGGTTTCCCGCCACTGCCCTCGATGAACCTGCATTTGTTGCGCAACCCACTGATGACCTCCCCGATCACAGAGTGCCTGGCAGACTACATCCTCGAAGGCTTCAGACTTTAAAGGTCAGCATCACCGCGCACACCGCCAGGAAAGCGCAGAACAGGCCACGCAGCACACGCTCAGGCAGTGCGTGGGCGACTTTCACGCCCCAACTGATGCTGAGCAGGCCGCCGATCGCCAACGGTACGCCGATCAGCCAATCCACTTCGTGGTGCCAGGCGTAGGTCACCAAGGTCACGCTGGTGCTGGGCAGTGCCAACGCCAGGGACAAACCTTGCGCAACCACTTGGGTGGTGCCGAACACACTGGTCAACACCGGCGTGGCAACCACCGCGCCACCGACGCCAAACAAACCGCCCATGGACCCGGAAGCAGCCCCAAGCACGCCAAGCCACGGCCAGGAATAACGCATCTGAGCCGTCGGTGGCGCATTGCGGGTGAACATGCGCAGCAGGTTGTATGCCGCAAGCGTCAGCAGGAAAACGATAAAACCTATGCGCATGGCTCCGGCGTCCAGCCCAACCGCCCAGATCGAACCCAGCCAGGCGAAGCTGAAGCCCATGACGCCCAACGGTAATGCGTGGCGCAATTCGATACGGTTGCGCTGGTGATAACGCCACAGCGCCAGCATCACATTGGGCACTACCATCACCAACGCCGTGCCTTGGGCGATCTGCTGATCCAGGCCGAACAACACGCCGAGCACCGGAATTGCAATCAGCCCGCCACCAATGCCAAACAGCCCGCCCACCGTACCGAGGGCCGCGCCCAATACCAGATATATTGCTAAATCCAACACCACTCATCACTCCGCAATCCCAGGGGTTGCATGCTACGCAGTCGACTCTGGCGCGGAAACGCACAGCAACGCACAATGGCTGTGCCAATTTCGCATAAGCACCTGCTGATGAACCCTAATACGCTCACCGACCAACTGAGCCTGTTTCTCGATGTACTGGAGACCGGCAGTTTTTCCGCCGCCGCGCGCCGTCATCCGCTGACACCCTCGGCCGTTGCCCGGCGTATCGACAGCCTGGAGAGCTCCGTGGGCAGCCGCTTGTTCCAACGCAGCACCCACGCGGTGGTGCCAACCCCGGCAGGCTTGGCCTTTGCCGAACGCGCGCGGCGGATTGTCGGTGAGTTGCAATTGGCCCGGGCCGAAGCCGTGTCCTTGAGCCATGCACCGGAAGGCCTGATTCGTGTGGATGCACCCGCAGCCTTCGGCCGACGCCACCTTGCACCCGTGATCGCGGACTTTTTGAATGTGTACCCCGGGCTGGATGTACACCTGCACCTGATCGACAGCTTTGTCGATATGCAGGGGGCGCACCTGGGCAAGGTCGACCTGGTGCTGCGGGCCGGTCATATCGTCGACACCCGGCTGATTGCCACGCACCTGGCCAGCATCGTGCGCATCGCCTGTGCCAGCCCGGCTTATCTGAAAGCCCGCGGTACGCCAACCCATCCCCGGGAACTGAGCGAGCACGACGGTCTCGACTGGGATGGCCTGGCGCCGATGTTCGCCTGGCGCTTCGAGTTGGACGGACGCCGTGCCACCTATCGCCCGCAGCGCATCCGCCTGAGTGCCAACAATGCCGAAGCCCTGCTCTCCGGCGCGCTGGCCGGGCTGGGCATTGCGCACCTGCCCACCTGGCTGGCCAGTGAATACCTGGTGCGCGGCGAGTTGTTGCCACTGTTCTGCGAAGACGGCCTGCCCAGTCCGGAAACCGCCGGCATCTATGCGCTGCGCCTGGAACAACAGGCCAATGCCCGCAGCCGGTTGTTGCTCGAGTACCTCAAGTCCCGCTTCAGCCCCGTGCCGCCCTGGGATCTGGCACTGCAAAGCGGTTTGGTCTGACCGGCTGGCCAGAATTATCTGGCGCATTAAAGATTTGCCCGCTAGATTCCAGGCCAGATATGCTTTTTCGAGGCGCCACCATGAGCAAAAATCCCGCCCCATGCGAAAACCTGATGCTGGACAACCAGCTGTGCTTCGCCCTGCACTCCACTTCGCTGCTGATGACCAAGGCCTACAAGCCGCTGCTGCAAGCCCTCGGCCTGACCTATCCGCAATACCTGGCCATGATGGTGCTGTGGGAAGAGGACGGCCTGACTGTCGGTGAAATCAGCAACCGCCTGCTGACCGACCCAGGCTCGCTCACGCCGCTGCTCAAGCGTCTGGAAGCCGAAGACCTGCTCAGCCGCACCCGCAGCCGCGAAGATGAGCGAGTGGTGGTGGTGGAGTTGACCGAGGCCGGCCGCACCTTGCAGGACAAAGCCATGGGGATTCCGCAATGCATCCTCGGCGCCAGTGGCTTGGAGCTGGAGCAGTTACGCAAGCTGCAGGCGGACTTGGTCGCCTTGCGCAGCAACCTGCAGACCTCAATCTAAAAGAATTGAAGCTCTAAAATATGGGAGGGGGCTTGCTCCCGATAGCGGTGGATCAGTATCAGATGTACTGACTGGCACACTGCAATCGGGAGCAAGCCCCCTCCCACATTGGTTTGTGGTAGCGCATAAAAATATTTGTAAATTTATCTTGCGCGCAAAACATTTGCGCTATACATTCGCCTCACCAACTACTTAGCGCACAAATAATTAGCGCTAACAACAAAGAGGAAACGCCATGCAAACGCTCTATACCGCAGTAGCTACCGCCACCGGCGGCCGTGATGGTCGTGCTGTCTCCAGCGACAACATCCTCGATGTCAAACTCTCCACCCCCAAGGAATTGGGCGGCGCTGGCGGCCAAGCCACCAATCCTGAGCAATTGTTCGCCGCCGGCTACTCGGCCTGCTTCATCGGCGCACTGAAATTTGTCGCCAGCCAGACCAAACGCAAGATTCCGGATGACGCATCGATCACTGCCCACGTCGGCATCGGTCAAATCCCTGGCGGATTCGGCTTGGACATCGATTTGCATATCAGCCTGCCGGGCCTGGCCCAGGACGACGCGCAAAGCCTGGTCGATGCGGCTCACCAGGTCTGCCCTTACTCCAACGCCACCCGCGGCAATGTGGATGTGCGCCTGCACGTCACTGTCTGAAAAACAGACGCCCATAAAAAAACCCGACGCCAGCGTCGGGTTTTTTTCGTATCGGCGGGGCCAGAATTACTTCTTGGCGCGACCTTTGTACGAACCGCCTTCACGGGTATCGATCTCGATCATGTCGTCGATTTCGATGAAGTCGGCCACTTGCAGTTCGGTGCCGTTAGCCAGCTTGGCAGGCTTCATGACTTTGCCCGAAGTGTCGCCGCGAGCGGAACCTTCGGTGTAGGCCACTTTACGTACGATGGTGGTCGGCAGCTCTACGGATACTAGGCGCTCTTCGAAGAAGATCGCTTCGCAAACGTCGGTCATGCCTTCTTCGATGAACGGCAGAACAGCTTCGATGTCTTCGGCGTTCAGCTCGTACATGGTGTAGTCGGTGGTGTCCATGAACGTGTAGGTGTCGCCGCTGATGAAGGACAGGGTCGCTTCTTTGCGGTCGAGGATCACGTCGTCCAGCTTGTCGTCAGCGCTGTAGACGGTTTCAGTCTTGTAACCGGTCAGCAGGTTCTTCAGCTTGGTCTTCATGATTGCGCTGTTACGACCAGACTTGGTGAACTCAGCTTTCTGAACCAACCAAGGGTCGTTGTCGATACGGATCACGGTACCGGGTTTCAGTTCTTTACCAGTTTTCATTGCATATATCCGAAATTTGGATGGGATTTACAAAATTCAAGGTGGCGTATCATATCCAACTTTCATAAAACTGTACCAGCGCCGTCGCAAGATCGGCCTGCAAGCCTTGTTCCAGACACCAGCTTTCGGCGTGCTGGGTAATCTCGGGCCAGTGTTCCAGCAGCATCTTCCACGACTGCGCCATATCGCCACTCGTGTTCCAGGCCTGCCAAAGCGCTACCACCGAGGCCTTGGCGGCCGGTGACAAAGCGGCGGTATACAGCGCCAGGAAGGCGTCGAGCTTGTCCAGATGAATGTCTTCATCTTGGCGATAGATGTGCCACAACATGGGCCGCCCCGCCCATTGGGCACGCACAAACGAATCTTCGCCGCGTACCGCGTTGAAGTCACAACACCACAGCAGGCGGTCGTATTGTTCCTGACGCACAAACGGGATGACCTGCACGGTCAGGGCCGCGCGCTGAAGAATATCGCCCGCAGCTAACCGCTCTACATCCAGCCACCGTTGCACATCACCGAGAATGCGCCCTTCCGGCACCAATAGATGAGTGGCACGCCCGTCCGTCGCCAACACGTCCAGCCAACTGGCCAGTCCGGCATTTTCGTAGGCGAACAGCGACATCAGTCGTGTGTCGGCAGCAGGAAAAACCCCCAGGGTTTGCAGGAATTGTCGCTGTGCAGCCAAGTCTTGCTGAAAAGCCTGACGCTGTTCCAGCAATCCAGCCTCGCGCAAAAGGCCGCCCGTGCCCGGACGAAAGCCGGGAAAGAAGAAGTACTTCTGCACTCCCTTGAACTTCACCGACGGCAAGCGATGGCAACCGACCACCCATTCTTCGGCGCTGAGGTAATCCAGGTTCATCCACAGCGGCGTGCGTTCGCGTTCGGCCATGGCCTCCATGTAAGCGGGCGGCAATTGACAAGCGAAGGCAGCAATCACCACATCGGCGGACGGGGTAGCGGGCCATTCGGCCGGCCAGTGACGCACCTCAACCCCCTCTTGCGTTTGCTGATCCATCTGCACATCAATGTCCGGGCACATGCGTTCGAAGGCCCGTAGGTCATCGACCCACAAGCGCACTTCACACCCGTGCTCCACCACCAATTGCCGGGCCAGGCGCCAGGTCACGCCGATGTCGCCATAGTTGTCGACGACACTGCAAAAAATATCCCAGCGGGCTTTCATTCCGGGCTCCAACGATCAAAGGTTCGATTGTCCGTATAAATGCGCCGATGCAGAAGGCTTGATCGCGATTATTCTGCACAGTGGCTATGCGACAATTGCTGCCATGCCATCAATTACCTGCCAGGAGGCCATCATGTCTGATCGTTCGCTGCCCCTGTTCAAACTCAGTGTCGCCATCGCATTTGGCGTATGGCTGGGGTTTGTCGCCATCGTGCTGACCAGTTGGCTGGCGTCGCGCTACCTGTTCCCGCAAAGCCTGACGCCCGTCGCCCAGGCCGTTCAACAATTGGGCAAACCTGCCGTCGCCACACCCGAGCCGGCGAATCGCATGTTCGAGCAGTACACCGAGAACCTGCGTAAACAGGAACAGCAGCAATCCCTGGACCAGGCCCGTAACAATGCGCGCAACCTGAATAACCCCAAATGCCAGTTCTGGCTGCAACAAGACCAGAACGCCCCCAATGAAAAGAGCCGGGCCAATGTCCTGCAATTTTGCGAATGACCCCACACCCCCATGAATAAATACGCCGTCCACTCGTTAGTCCTGGAAAAACTCAGCATCGACCTCGACATCGCCCAGCGCGCCGCACAGGCCGCCTACGAAACTGCGACCCACGAAGAAAACATTGCGGAGAACAAATACGACACCTTGGGGCTGGAGGCTTCCTACCTGGCGGCGGGCCAAGCCAAGCGTGTAGAGGAAATAAAGCAGGCGCTGACGCTGTGCCAGAACATGGCACTGCGGGCTTACGATGATCAGCGTGGCATTGAAGTCGGCGCTCTACTGGGCCTTGAAGATGAGAACGGCCGCCAGCAATGGCTGTTCCTGGCACCAGACGGCGCAGGCTTGAAGGTGGATGTGGTCGGGCAACCAGTAACCGTCATCACCCCGCGCTCACCCTTGGGCAAAAGCCTGCTGGGCAAGTTCGAAGGGGATGAAGTGGAGATTCTGGTGGCGGGCGCTCGGCAACACTTTACGGTTACCGAGGCCAAATGACGGTATCAATGAATCGGCAATTCCACACCATCGAATAGCTCTTCCAGCTCCTGCTTGTTGTGGCACTGGATCGCCTTGGCCATGACTTCACGAGTCAGGTGCGGCGCGAACTTTTCGATGAAATCGCACATGAAGCCACGCAGGAACGTGCCACGGCGGAAGCCAATCTTGGTCACGCTGGACTCGAACAGCTCGCTGGCGTCGAGTACCACCAAATCCTTATCGAGGTTGGTGTCGACCGCCATCTTGGCGACGATACCCACGCCCAGGCCCAGGCGAACATAGGTCTTGATCACGTCGGCGTCGGCCGCAGTGAACACCACTTTCGGTGTAAGGCCACGGTGGCTGAAGGCTTCGTCGAGCTTGGAGCGGCCAGTAAAACCAAACACGTAAGTGACGATCGGGTATTCGGCCAGGGCCTCCAGTGTCAGTTTCGGCAGCTTGGCCAGGGGGTGGCCTTGGGGTACGACCACGCAACGGTTCCAGCGGTAGCACGGCATCATCACCAAATCACCGAACAGCTCCAGGGCTTCGGTGGCGATGGCAAAATCGACGGTGCCGTCAGCGGCCATCTCGGCGATCTGCATCGGCGAACCCTGGTGCATGTGCAGGGCGACGTCAGGGTATTGCTTGATAAAGTCGCGGATCACCGGCGGCAATGCATAGCGCGCCTGGGTGTGGGTGGTGGCGATCGACAGGGTGCCCTTCTTCTCGTTGGAGAACTCCTGGGCGATCTGCTTGATGCTTTCGACTTTACGCAGAATCTCGCCAGCGGTGGTGATGATGCGCTCGCCCGCCGGGGTGACGCGGGTCAGGTGCTTGCCACTGCGCGCGAACACTTCGACGCCCAACTCGTCTTCGAGCAGGCGGATCTGCTTGCTGATACCGGGTTGCGAGGTGTAAAGGCTTTGAGCAGTAGCGGAAACGTTGAGGTCGTGGTGCGCCACTTCCCAGATGTAGCGCAGTTGTTGAAGCTTCATATGTATCCCTCAAAGCAGATAGACGCCACGGGTATCAGCGACGGTATATAACTATATTAAAGGTTAGATGGATAAATCTAGAACCTTTTATCGTTTTTTACCGATCAAATATCATCGCTGCGTCGACGCTGCAGCGAGGGCACCATGTACACCGGCACTGTCGCCAATTGCAGCACCCGTGCAGCGGTTCGCCCAAGGGGTGTGGCCGCAGCGGTTGCATGGCTATGACTACCTACGATCAACAGGTCAACGGAAAGTTTACGCAATTGGTCGAGAATCACCTCACAAGGATCCCCCTGGATCACTCGAACCGAGTGAATCAACTTCAGGTCTTGCTCCCCTTCCCCCAACTCTTCACGAAAACTGTCCAGCACCCGTTGCTCGATCGTCGCCATGACCGTGGTCAGCCCCTGGCTCTGCCACTCGCTCAAGGCCTGCTCATCAAGGTAGCTCTGCAACACCGATTCGGCGAACAACCCGATGGGCTCAACCACGTGAATCACATACAAATCCGCCTTGAACGTTCGGGCCAGTGCCAGCGCATGTTGCATCACATAAGGCGCATACAAACCGAGGTCCGTGGCGTACAACATCGAACGAATCATAGAACCTCCTGGACGGCCAGGATGGCGGAGATTGAATGAGCTTAGCAGCGCCCGGGGCAGTTCGGCTCAGCTCTCGCTCTGGATTTTCAACTCATTGCTGATGCCATGGGGTACATGCCCGGTAGCGACCACTTCCCTGGCCTTCTCGCAGTGACCGGCCTGGTCATCGAAAAACACGTCGGCGGCAAATGCCTCCAGAAACGCCGCTTTCTCCAGACCGCCGAGGAACAATGATTCGTCCAGGCGGATATCCCATTCGCGCAGCGTTCGAATGACCCGCTCATGGGAGGGCGCCGATCGCGCAGTGACCAACGCGGTGCGGATCGGGCACGCCTCGTCGGCAAACTCTCGCTGCAGCAAGTTGAGAGCCGCCAGGAAACCTTTGAACGGACCACCGTGCAAAGGTTGGCGCGCCGACTCTCGCTCGCTGGCCTGGAAGGCTTCCAGACCGCCGGCCTGGTACACACGCTCCGACTCGTCGGAGAACAGCACCGCATCCCCGTCGAACGCGATCCGCAATTCCTCACTCGATGCTCGACGTGCGCCGCCCGACAGAATCGTCGCCGCCGCGAACCCGGCATCGAGGGCGCTGCGCACATCTTCAGCATGGGTAGAAAGAAACAGATGGCAACCAAAAGCGGCCAAATAAGGATAGGGACTACGCCCGCCTACGAAAGCGGCGCGGGAAATATCCAGGCCGTAATGCTGGATAGAATTGAATACCCGCAGGCCGGTGTCGGCGCTGTTGCGTGATACCAGCACCACCTCGACCCGCGCACGGCCCAAACTGGCATTGAGGCTCAGCAGTTTTTTGACCAGCGGGAAGGCATCGCCGGGTTCCAGGGTTTCTTCCTCGTGCTCGATCTGGTACTTGCGATAAGCCTCCACGCCCTCGGTCAGGTAGACCTTGTGGCTGTCGCTCAGGTCGAACAGGGCTCGTGAAGAAATCGCCAGCACCAGCTTGTCACCCAATCCCTTTGCCATGGTGTTCCCCCCCCCCCGAATCAGCGGTTGTGCCGATCTATAAAACTCAAGGCCTGATACAGCGCCTGCATGCGTGGCAATTCACAGCCTGCGGCCTTCGCCGCCGCCAGGGGACGGGCGTAAATCGCCTCCAGCTCCAGCGGGCGCTTGTGCACGTGGTCGTGGTACATGCTGGGCAGGTAGTCATCCATGGTTTCAGTCATCGCAAACATCTGCCCGGCGTAACTGGCCGGAATGTCATGGCCACAGGCACGGGCGCCCTGCACCACTTCAGCCATCAACGCCTGGATCAATTCGCGGCTGGATTCGTCGGCCATCAGCGCCGTAGTGCCGGTGCCCAGCAACACGGAAAGGCCATTGTAGGGGACATTCCACACCAGTTTATGCCAGCGCGCCTGATGCACATCGGCCATCGCCTGAGACTCTATACCGGCCTGGTGAAACAGCCCGGCGCCCTCTTCGACGATGGCCTTGCGGCGTGCCTCATCGTCAGCTGCGCTGCCACTGTGGTAACCCAGGTTGACCCGCCCCAACGCCTGATGCTCGACAACACCAGGACCGGAGCGGTGCACACCGATATAGCACAGGCCGCCCAACAGGTGCAGCGACGGCGGCAGGTGCTCGCGCAAACTATCTTCGACGTCGAGGCCATTTTGCAGCAGCACGATCTTGGCGTCCGGCGCCGAGACCTGGGCGAGGGTCGGTGCCAAGTCCACATTGCCAGTGGACTTGGTGCCTACCAGCAACCAATCGCACGCCGGCATATCCGCAGCACGGGCATAGGCCTGGACCGGATGCAGGTGCAGTTTGCCGTGCACCGTGCTGTTGAGGTGCAGGCCATGCTCGCTGACGGCTGCGTATTCACTGCGCAACAAGAAGTGCACATCGAAGCCAGCACGCGCCAGCATCAGGCCGTAATACCCACCAATGGCGCCGGTACCGATGATGCCAATGCGGGGTGAACGGGGTGCGACTGTTGTCATGGCAAATCCTCTGGGGTACGGGTGAGCGCTTGTTTTACGGCAGTGGAAACGTCACTGCGTGTAAGGCTGGTCTGTATTTGTCCAAGGAATTGACCCTCGCACACCACGAATAACGCGGGCAAATGAAAGATCTGGTAGCGTTCGACCGCGCCACCATTGTGCCCGGCATCCACCCAGCACACGCGGTCCACTGGCAAGTGCCAGCCCGGTAATTTCTGACGCGCCCAACGGCAACTGGAACAACCGACACTGGTAAACACCACCAGTGAAACACCTGGCAACCCCAGCAATTGCTGGTCAATATCCAGATCGGTCAATTCCAGCGCTTTCACTATACTGCTGCCACTGCCGTCATCGGGACGGCGCTCGGAGTCCGTGTACATGGGTCGTTTTTTACCTCACCCTGATGATGTCGCTGTCGAGTTGATCCAACGTCCTTCCCCTGCCCTGCCCCGCCAACGCCTGCACACTATCGGCCTGGGCGGTGTTGCCTGCAATTGGCCGCGCGCCTGGCGCCAGGGCACGGCAGTTGATTTGCAGATTCCGTCCCTAGGCGCCAGCGCCCGTTATCCGGGCTATGTCGCATGGTGCCGCAAAGTCGAAAATGGCTACCGCATCGGCATCTCGTTTACCGATGAGCACGCCTTGTTCGGTGCGCGAATGGGCGAACAAGTGTGCCAGATCGAACGCTACTGCCGCTTGCACGAAGAGGCCGAGCCGACCCTTGCTCAACACGAAGCCATGGCCCGCGAATGGGTTTCACGCCATGCCGCCGAATTCGCCCATGAGGCTTTTGTGCAGCCGGCGCTGGATTAAAGCGGGTTTTGCCCATTGTCGCGGGCCGGTGATACGCGCTAAGGTTCCTCCCCCCTGCATTCAAATCATGCTGTGCTCCGCCGCACGGGGATGGCTGGCGGCCGGCACCCGTGACCCTGACGAGTAACACGATGGCTGATTTACCGATCAACGACCTTAACGTCGAATCCAACGAGACCCTGATCACGCCCGATCAGCTCAAACGCGAAATTCCCCTGAGCGACACTGCCCTGCAGACCGTCACCAAGGGCCGCGAAGTCATCCGTGACATTCTCGACGGCACCGACCACCGCCTCTTCGTGGTGATCGGCCCGTGTTCAATCCACGACCTCAAGGCCGCCCACGAGTACGCCGAGCGCCTCAAGGTACTGGCAGCGGAAGTGTCCGACACCTTGTATCTGGTCATGCGTGTCTATTTCGAGAAGCCACGTACCACCGTCGGCTGGAAAGGCTTGATCAACGACCCTTACCTGGATGACTCGTTCAAGATCCAGGACGGCTTGCACATCGGTCGCCAGTTGCTGCTGGACCTGGCCGAAATGGGCCTGCCGACCGCCACCGAAGCCCTCGACCCGATCTCCCCGCAATACTTGCAGGACCTGATCAGTTGGTCGGCCATCGGCGCGCGCACCACCGAATCCCAGACTCACCGCGAAATGGCGTCCGGCCTGTCCTCGGCCGTGGGCTTCAAGAACGGTACCGACGGCGGCCTGACGGTGGCGATCAACGCACTGCAATCGGTCTCCAGCCCGCACCGTTTCCTGGGAATCAACCAGGAAGGTGGCGTGTCCATCGTCACCACCAAGGGCAACGCCTACGGCCACGTGGTATTGCGCGGTGGCAACGGCAAGCCCAACTATGATTCGGTCAGCGTTGCCCTGTGCGAACAGGCTCTGAACAAAGCCAAGATCAAGCCGAACATCATGGTCGACTGCAGCCACGCCAACTCCAACAAGGACCCGGCCCTGCAACCGCTGGTGATGGAAAACGTCGCCAACCAGATCCTCGAAGGCAACCAGTCGATCATCGGCTTGATGGTCGAAAGCCACCTGAACTGGGGCTGCCAGGCCATTCCAAAAGACCTCGCCGACTTGCAATACGGCGTGTCGATCACCGATGCCTGCATCGACTGGTCCGCCACCGAAACCACCCTGCGCAGCATGCACGCCAAGCTCAAGGACGTCTTGCCCAAACGCAAACGCACCTGAACTGCGCACACAAAAACGCCGGGCTAAGCCCGGCGTTTTTCATGGTGCTGCCTATGACTCACAACTTCGCAGCATGGCGCTGGTGGCGCTCCATGTAGCGCTCTACGTAAGAACACGAAGGGATCACTGTGTAGCCCGCCTCTTCAGCGAACTTCAACGCCTCTTCGGTCAACGCGGCAGCAATGCCACGGCCCCGCAGCGCGTTGGGTACGAAGGTGCGATAGATATCCAGGGTCTGCTTTCCGAGGTCCATATAGGTCAGATAGGCACGATGACCGTCCACATTGGTCTCGAACTGATGACCAGCCTGGTCATGGTGGATGGACAACGCATCGCTCATCACTACTCCTCGCGGGTCTGGAATTGCGACCCCTACCTTACCGATGTTTTTCCGGCGAAGGAACATCTACGCCACCCCGTGCCGGTTTCGACAACGAGAAAACCCATAGCGCTCACAACCAGCACGTAGGGAGATAGTAGGCACCAATCCTGCAATTGCTCAAGGCGCACACGTCATTCCCTGCCGCTGGTGAATAGAAAGGGCCTCGATCAACCAATGATCGAAAGCCTGAACATTGCCGGCAGTTGAAGCTTGAGACGAACAGGCGCTCTTAAAGTCACCTCTACATGCGCAAAAGATGTCAGGCGGGTTAAAGGAAACCTGTACAAAAGTGTCAGCATGGATATATATATTTTCACCTGTTCACCCGGCTTAACACATGCGGGGCGTAGCTTTCAGCCTGGATCCAATCTCAATCGCGATGCAGAAAATTGGATAGTTTTTATGCAGATTTCCAAAAGATTAGCCAAAATAGATTCAGCTCAAGAATTTTTTTTGCTTCTTGCGCTACGTCAGTTTACTTACTACAAGTAATGGGTAGTATGTACGCCGGCTATCAGCTCAATCTGAGAAAGTAGCCATTTAATAGAAAGTCCTTGAAGGGGAACACGATGAACAACGTTCTGAAATTCTCTGCTCTGGCTCTGGCCGCAGTTCTGGCTACCGGTTGCAGCAGCGTCTCCAAAGAAACCGAAGCTCGTCTGACTGCAACTGAAGACGCAGCAGCTCGCTCCCAGGCTCGTGCAGACGAAGCCTACCGTAAAGCTGATGAAGCTCTGGCTGCTGCTCAAAAAGCACAACAGACTGCTGACGAAGCTAACGAACGCGCTCTGCGCATGCTTGAAAAAGCAAGCCGCAAGTAATAATCCTTCGGGGTTGTTATCAAGCCGATCCATTTTTGGATCGGCTTTTTTATTGCCTGGAGTCCAGTCTTGAGCCCCAGGCAATAAAAAAGCCCGCCACAGCGCAAAGCGGTGACGGGCCTTGATCGAGAGACTTATTGCTGCAAATCAACCGGTACGCTTGAGGCGACTGGCGCGGTTCCGGGTACGCCGATCTCAGTCGGCAGACCATCTTCAGCAGCAACCACATCCCGTACCTGATCCCAATTGACTCGCAGGTTGTTGGCCAGGTCTTCGCGCTTGAGCAAGGCATTGATGACCGCAGTGTGCTTGTCGACCACCGATGGCGTGCCGTCGTCGTTCAGTGGTGTATGGGCTTCGAGATAGACCTTGCCACCACTGCTGCCGAACTTGTAGGCGTCGTTGATGATGCGCACCGACGTACCCACCGGCACCATACCGGCCATCTCCAGCACGTTGTTATTGAACATGCGGAAGCAGCCGTGACTGGTACGCGTGCCGATACCAAATTTCATGTTGGAGCCATGGATCAGATAGCCCGGAGTGCCCAGGGTGAACTTGAACGGCCCCAGCGGGTTATCCGGGCCAGCAGGCACCACATTGGGCAACGGATCGCCATTGGCGGCGTGTTCGGCCTTGATCGAGGCAGGGGGTGTCCAGGTAGGGTTCGGCGTCTTGGCGATGATACTGGTATGGGCGATCGGCGAGCCCCAGCCTTCACGACCAATCCCCAACGGGAAGGTGTAGACGACGTTCTGTCCTTTAGGGAAGTAGTAGAGCCGGTATTCCGCCAAGTTGATCACGATGCCTTCACGCGGGCCGGGCGGCAGGATGAACCGTGTCGGCAGCACAATCTCGGTGCCCGCACCGGGCAGCCAGGCATCGACGCCCGGGTTGGCCGCGACCATTTCCGAATAACCAAGATCGTAGGTAGTGCCCAGGTCGGCAAAGGTATCTTCGTATTTGGCCTTGATGACCTGGACCTGACCAACGATGTCCTCACCTGGCGGCGGCAAGGGCAACTGCAAGGCTGCCGCAGAACCGGCCGCACAGAGAGCAGCGAGGGACAGACAGCAGGTGACGACGGAAAGGCGCGACAACATCCGGAAAATCCTTCGCAGAACGACGGGTAGGAAAAAATTGATTGTATACGTGAAGCGGGCTTCAAGCATCAATCCGCCCCGCTATAGCTCGAAGCGCAGCTCCGGCCAGATAGGCGGCGTGCCGCGCTTTTGCGATTCGAGAATGGCGCGACATAAAGGGCAGAGCCGCTGATCTTGAAAAATCGAGCGATTCACCGATGACCAGCGGGGTTGTGCCGGCAACAATGTACCGCACAGCGTACGGTCGATCGAGCCGCCCAATTCCAGCTGACGCGCCACCAAATGCACCCTGACTTCCTGGCAGGCGAACAGATCCAGCTGCTCGTCCGGCTCGATCAGTTGGTAGTTAAACAGGGACCAGGCAGGACGCGACATCGAGGGCTCCAAATCGGGGGGGCGCCACCTTAGCCGAAAGCCTGCCGGTAGAAAAGCGTCATAGCAGCGGTTTTAGCGTCGGCCAGACATTTTCGAGCAATTTGCCCTGGGCACCGACCGCCGGGTGAAGTTGATCTGCCTGCATCAACTCCGGGTGGCCACCCACGCCCTCGAGGAAAAATGGCACCAGCGGCACGTTTTTCTCCTTGGCCAATACGCCATACACCTCCGCGAATGCCGTGGTGTAGCGCGGGCCGTAATTGGGCGGCAATTGCATCCCCAACAGCAGCACCTTGGCACCACCGGCCTTGGACTGATCGATCATCGATGCAAGATTTTGTTTCAATTGTGCTGGAGGCTGGCCACGCAAGCCGTCATTCCCCCCCAATTCGATAACCACTACGTCTGGCTTATGCTCTGCAAGTGCCGCTGGCAGCCGCGCCAAGCCTCCCGCACTGGTGTCGCCACTGATGGAGGCATTGACCACTTTATCGCCGAAACCTTCCTGCTTGAGCCGTTGTTCCAGCAATGCGACCCACCCCTTGCTGGTATCCAGGCCGAAACCGGCACTGATACTATCGCCAACGATCAGGACTGTACCCGCCGCTGCGTTCTGGGCCATGCACATCAAGGCCAGGCCAGCACTCAAAAACCACATTCGCATCGGATTCTCCATGGGCGCAAGCATTCTCACCGCGCGAAACCTTAGCAAAGTGGTTCCCAGCGCGGAAGGTGAACTGACTATCCTGCACGAACTGAGCCTGGAACTGAACAAGGGCGATAGCCTGGCTATCGTCGGCAGTTCCGGCTCCGGCAAATCCACCCTCCTCGGCCTGCTGGCCGGCCTCGACCTGCCCAGCAGCGGCGAAGTCACCCTGGCCGGCCAAGCGCTGAGCACCCTGGATGAAGACCAGCGTGCGCGCATCCGTGCCGAGCATGTGGGCTTTGTATTTCAATCCTTCCAATTGCTCGACAGCCTCAACGCGCTGGAAAACGTCATGCTGCCGCTGGAGCTGGACGGTCGCAAGGACGCCCGCGAGCGCGCCCGGCATTTGCTGGAGCGTGTCGGCCTGGGCCAACGCCTGACCCACTCTCCCCGCCAGCTTTCCGGTGGCGAGCAGCAACGGGTAGCGATCGCCCGCGCCTTTGCGGCCGAACCGGATGTGCTGTTTGCCGACGAGCCCACCGGCAACCTCGACAGCCACACCGGCGAGCGCATCAGCGACTTGCTGTTCGAGCTCAACAAAGAGAGCGGCACGACTTTGGTGCTGGTCACCCACGATGAACGCCTGGCCCATCGTTGCCGGCGCCTGATCCGCCTTGAAGCCGGCCTGATGGTCGCGCCCCTGGAGCCTTGATGGCACGTTTGCCGCTGTTGCGCCTGTTCAGCCTTGCCATGCGCCAATTATTACGGGACGCCCGCGCCGGCGAATTGCGCGTGCTGTTCTTCGCCCTGTTGGTAGCCGTCGCCGCCAGCACTGCCATCGGCTACTTCGGCGCGCGGCTCAACGGCGCCATGCTGTTGCGCGCCACTGAATTCCTCGGTGCCGACCTGGTGCTCGAAGGCAGTTCGCCGGCTCGCCCAGAGCAGATAAAGTCCGGGACCGAGCTGGGGCTGGACCACGCGCGCATCGTGGAGTTTTCCAGTGTCATCGCCACGGATAACGGTATCCAGCTCTCCAGCATCAAGGCGGTCAACGAGCAATACCCGCTGCGGGGAGAGCTTAAGAGTGCTGCAGAGCCCTTCGGCGCCGAAACAGCAGGAGGCGGCCCAAAGCCTGGTGAAGCCTGGGTTGAAGCACGACTGCTGACGGCGCTGGAGCTGAAAGTTGGCGATAGCATCGATGTTGGCATGAAGACCCTGCACCTGACGCGCATACTCACTTATGAGCCAGACCGTGCCGGCAACTTCTATAGCCTTACGCCCAGAGTGATGATCAACCTCGCGGACCTGGATGCCACCGGTGTGGTTCAGCCCGGCAGCCGCGTCAGCTACCGCGAACTATGGCGCGCTCCCCAAGGCAGTACAGCGTTGCAGACCTATCGCGACTTGGTCAAGCCCGGCCTCGCCGCCAACCAGCGCCTGCAGGACTCACGCGATGGCAATCAGCAAATCGGTGGCGCTTTGGGCAAAGCCGAGCGCTACCTGAACATGGCCAGCCTGGTGGCCGTGCTGTTGGCCGGCGTGGCCGTGGCATTGTCGGCCAATCGCTTTGCCAGCCGACGCTTCGACGCCAGCGCACTGTTGCGCTGCCTGGGGTTGTCACGGCGCGAAGCGATGCTTCTGTTCAGCCTGCAACTGAGCGTACTGGGCCTGCTGGCAAGCCTGACCGGCGCCCTGCTCGGCTGGTTGGCGCAATTTGGGCTGTTCTATTTCCTGCACGACCTGCTGCCGGCAGATGTGCCGCCCGGCGGGCTGCTTCCGGCAGTCGCAGGCATCGGCACCGGTCTGGTTGCCCTCGCCGGCTTCGCCCTGCCGCCATTGGCAGCCCTGGGGCGCGTTCCACCGTTGCGAGTATTGCGGCGTGACCTGTTGCCTATCCCTTCCAGCACCTGGATGGTCTACGGTGCCGCACTGTTCGCCCTCGGCCTGATCATGTGGCGCCTGAGTCTCGACCTGGTGCTGACGTTCGCGTTGCTGGGCGGCGGCGTGGTGGCTGCGCTGATTCTGGGTGGCTTGCTTCTACTGCTGCTGCAAAGCCTGCGGCGGTTATTGGCTCGCGCATCCCTGCCTTGGCGCCTGGGCCTGGGCCAACTGCTACGGCATCCGCTGGCGGCGGCTGGCCAATCTCTGGCGTTTGGCTTGATCCTGTTGTCCATGGGATTGATTGCCTTGTTACGTGGCGAGTTGCTCGACACCTGGCAGAACCAGTTGCCCAAGGATGCCCCCAACTATTTCGCCCTGAATATCCTGCCGGCCGACAAAGATGCGTTTGGCGCTCGCCTGCTGCAGGTGCAGGCGCAGTCCGCGCCATTGTATCCAGTCGTGCCGGGGAGACTGATCAGTATCAATGGCGAACCTGTGCAGGAGATTGTCAGCAAAGACTCCAGCGGTGACCGTGCAGTACAACGCGACTTGAGCCTGACCTGGGCCGCCGATTTGCCACCCGGCAATGTCCTGACGGCTGGTTCCTGGTGGTCGCCACAACCGAGCGATGACATTCCCGGGGTGTCGGTAGAAGCCAAAGTCGCCGAAAGCCTGAAGCTCAAGCTCAACGATCATCTGGTGTTCACGGTAGGCGGCGAAAATCGCGAGGCCCGGGTGACCAGCCTGCGCACGATCAACTGGGATAATTTCCAGCCCAATTTCTTCATGATCTTCCAGCCGGGCACATTGAAGGACCTGCCCGCAACCTATCTGACCAGCTTCTACCTGGCGCCGGGGCACGACCAGCAGATCGTCGACCTGTCCAGGGCCTTCCCGGCCGTTACCATCCTGCAGGTCGAGGCGTTGCTGGAACAGTTGCGCAGCATTCTTGCCCAAGTGACCTTGGCGGTGGAATACGTGCTGCTGTTTGTGCTGGCCGCAGGCATGGCCGTGCTGTTCTCCGGCTTGCAGGCCACTCTCGACGAGCGAATTCGCCAAGGCGCGCTGTTGCGTGCACTCGGCGCCGAACGCAAGTTGCTGGTCAAAGCGCGACGCATCGAGTTCGGCCTGTTGGGTGCGGTCAGCGGCCTGTTGGCTGCACTCGGCACCGAGCTGGTGACCTGGGTGCTGTACCGCTACGCGTTCGACCTTGCCTGGCACCCTCACCCGTGGCTGTTGCTGTTGCCGGTGATCGGTGCCGTGCTCATCGGTGGCGCCGGGGTATTCGGTACGCGACGAGCCCTGAATGCCAGCCCTCTGACAGTACTGCGCGAAGGCTGAAGCGCGGCAGGCCTGCGCCCCGTCCTGGGCGCAGGCCATCATTACTTACTTCACATATTCGATGAGGGTGATCCACCAGCACACCTCACCACTTGGGGTCTGCACAATCGCCTCGTCGTCCACTCCCTTGCGCAGCAACGCACGCGCCATGGGTGAATCGATAGAGATGTAATCCATGCGGTCGTAGATCTCGTCATAACCCACGATCCGAAAACGCTTGGTTTCACCCTGCTCGTTTTCGATATCCACCCATGCGCCAAAAAACACCTTCCCTTCCTGCTCGGGCATGTACTCCACGACGCGCATGTCTTCCAGGCGTTTACGCAGATAGCGTACCCGTCGGTCGATTTCACGCAGCAGCTTCTTGTTGTACTGGTAGTCCGCGTTTTCACTACGGTCTCCCAGGGAAGCAGCCCACGTCACTTTGCGCGTGGTATCCGGGCGCTTCTCACGCCACAGGTAATCCAGCTCTTTTTTCAGCGCTTCATGACCTTCTTTGGTAATCAGCTTGGTACTCAAACCCTTGCATCCCGAGGCAATGTCCATTGGGGCCGATACGTCACGACATCACGCCCTGGCGCCGGCTGGCTAGCGCTGATGATAAATGAACCCAGCAAAGTAGCCAGCCGGTAGGCAGATCAACTCAGCTCCGGCGCCCCGAGGACCTGATCCAATTCAAGGAGAGTGCCCTGCAGGCGCTGTCGCATGCCTGATAACTGCGACATCATCAGCGTCAGTTTTTCGGTCCTCCGACCAACGTCCACCACCTGATCCTGGAGTTGTCTCTGGCGCTGCTCCACCTCACGGCTTTTCTCATCCAACTGGCTTTGCTGCTGCTGCAATCGAACTTGCCACTGCTCAAGCATCTCTTCTCGCTCAATGGCCGCGTGCTTTTTTTGTGTCAGTTCTTGAGCGATCCGAGCGAGATTAGCCAGCGTACTGTCCACCTCCAGCAAAGAGGCATGTTCCTGATGGGCTGGCGGTTTCGCAGGTGCCGCCTCGCCTGCTTCAAACTCAACCGGCGATGCACTCGGCTCGGTTTGCACAAGCGCCGAGGGTACCGCAGCGACCGAATGCGCAGGTTCTTCAACGGTGTATTCGTCCGGCAGTTGAGTAGCTGCCTTCGGTTGGCTCACGCTTTTCGGTGGCGCAACCATCTGTGACGAAAAGCGAATAGTCGGCACGATCACCGTATTACTTTCGATCGGGGGCAATGCGGGCGCAGATATCCCCAAAGTAATCACCTTCATCACCAATGCCTTCTTGATAATGACCGAGTGATGATCTTCTGGCCTGGCAGGTGGCAACCTGCAACCTTTCAAATCCACGAAATGGAAGGCAATCCGGGACTCACCAGCGCCACTTGTCTTTGCGCCGGATGCCGTCATGAGGATCTGCTTGAAGACATGCATCGCAACTTGCAAATCGTCCTTAGAGTCCACCCCCCCGAGGAAATACCGTTCGAGCTTTTTACGGAGTGCCGCGATATAGACCCTTGAGTGACCCGGTTCAGTCTCTTCATCCAGGCTATACACAAGAAAGTTAGAGGCGATCTGGGCGACAGCGAACCCACAGAGCAGTGCACCGTTGACGGGTGCCTCTTCGCCACCGCGTTCAAGAACAAGAGTACGTAGAAGCATCATGACAATCAGACCTCATCACAAAAGTAAAATCTTATATAAACACCAGATAAACATCCGACCGCTAATAAGCCCTCAGGACAAAGCAATTGTTTCAGTGAATTATCAAGCCTGACGTAGGACTTGTCTTATTAATCATCCCCCGCGTTCCCAAGCGCAACTATTGAACGTACCCTTTTTAAAGTTCACACGCACATCCCAGCCGTTGCCCATACGCCCGGCCAAACTTATTCGGTAATCCTATGATCGAGATAAGCAACCTGACGAAACGAGTGGGCAAAAGGAGTGTCATCAGTCATTTTTCATTCAACGCCCAGCGCCGGGAATGTGTAGGTCTGTTTGGAGAAAAAGGTGCAGGTAAAACAACTTTATTGAATTTGATATCAGGTGCGATCAAACCAACTTTCGGGCAAATCAATATTCAGGGATTCAGCACCCAGCCCCATCCACTTCAAACAAGGAAAGCCATCGGGTACCAACACTATGATGGTCTCAGCCATGATGCGATGTCGGTCAAAAGCCTACTGAGTTTCATTGCTGCCATTCGGGGGTTCAGTGGTGCCGAAAAGCGCAGAAGGGTGGATCAAGTCGTCACACGCCTAGAGTTGCTACCCGTATTTAATTACCCGATCGATACCCTCTCCCTCGGCATAAAGCGCAAAGTTGCGATTGCCCAGGCCATTGTGCATTCGCCCGACCTGCTGTTGCTGGACGAACCCATGGAAGGGCTTTGCACAGATCAACGGCTCAAGCTAAGTGCCCTTATTCGGACTTTAAACGAGGAGATGACAATCATCATTGCCTCCCGCCGTTGCGACGCGCTGTCCGACATCTGCAGCCGAGCATTGGTTATCGCAGGTGGGCGCCTTAAAGCCGATGCGTCACTGGTGGATTTGCAGCGTAACTCCCGACATTTCCAAGCCGTGACCCTAGCCGCGGATACACCACTGGATTTACTGGCACTTGCCGTGCTACCCGGCGTCGCAGGCATCGAAGAAGACCGGCTCGCACCGGGCACGGTAACGGTTCTAGCCATGCCCGGCCACTCCATTTTCCCCTCAATCAACGCGCTCATTACCCACCGCGGCTGGAACATAACGTCCATGAGCCTGGAGCCAGGACGCCTGAACGATGTCGTTCACCATCTCAGCCAAGAGGTATCCCCTTGAAACTGCTACCCACTATTTTCAAACGCCAGCTCATCAGTTATGCCTCCTCACCAGAGACCTATTTGAATGTGGCAGTGTTCTTGGTGCTGTGTACCGTATTGGGCTTGCACACTCAGCACTGGATGGAACGAAACAGCAGCGACTTGCAGGCTTTCTTCGAGCTTCACCCCTGGCTCTATCTTCTGCTGATCCCCACGCTATCGACACAGCTGTGGTCAGATGAGCACAACGCAAGCTTTTCCAATATGATGAAAATCTTGCCTATTACCTCTGCAGAACGTGTAATTGGAAAGTTTATGGCGGCCTGGGTCGTGTGCAGTATTGCCCTGATATTAAACTTCCCAATAGTCATCGCCGCCAATTATCTTGGCACCGCCGACAACAGCATTATCGCCTCGCAATTCATCGCCAGCTGGTTATTGGCGGGTAGTTATCTGGCCGTCGGTAGCTTCGTATGCGTACTGACACACCAACGCATTATTATTTTCCTACTGACATTAGGCCTATTGCTGACAGTCAGTGGACTTACGTCAGCTCTGGATGCGTTCGAACATCAGGCGCCGATATGGGTGATTGATAGTTTGATATCGCTCAACCCTATTTTACGCTTCAGCACGATGGACAATGGGAAACTGACTCTTCATGACTGTGCTTACTTCATCAGCATCATCTTTTTTTTCCTATCCGCTACAACCATCACACTCAACTACAAAAACCGCTGAGAAGGATAGCCCCTGATGCGATCCGCTCTTCGTACGGGTATGACACTCATCGTCATATCGTTAATTTTCCTCGCATTCAATCTCGTCTGGGTAAAAAAATTGCCTGATGCCCGCTGGGATTTTTCACAAGATAAAATCCACACTTTATCGCCAGCCGTACGGGACTTTCTCAAAACCCTCGAAAGCCCACTGGATTTGTATTACTTCAACTCGATCAATGCCCCCAAGAAAAGCCACACATTGGAGCGCTACGGCCAACAGGTGGAAGACTTACTCAAGGAGTTCGAGAAGGCGGCCAAGGGCATGATCAACCTACACGTTATCGACCCAACTCCGTTTTCCGAAGAAGCCTACAGGGCCAGTTTATTCGGGCTTGATAATACGCAAGGATTCCAGGGCCTCATTGGCACCCGCGCCGGCCAAAGTGCGCAACGCATCGAAGCCTTCAACCCGGACCAGGCGTCCTTGCTTGAGTACGAAATCAGCCATCTGATCCATCAGTTGATGCACCCCGGGCGCCCAACCGTCGGCCTGCTGTCAGGCCTTGCGTTACACACGTCTGCTGGAGAGCTATTGGCGCACCTGAACGAGCATTTCAACCTGGTTGAACTGGCTTCCAATATCGCCCAGGTGCCACCATCGATAGACACGCTGATGGTCGTGCATCCGCGCGCCCTGCCCGAGCAGACCCTGTATGCGATTGAACAATATGTATTGAAGGGCGCCAAGCTGATGATTTTTATTGATCCTCGGAGCGAAATGGACACAACCCCCGCATCGTCAGGTTCCCGACTGGATGGACTGCTGGCCGCATGGGGTGTACAGATGCAGGCGGACAAGCTGTTGGTCGATAACCTCTACGCCTCATCGACCACCCAAGACCCAAACAAGCCAACGGTATTACGCCCGGCCTTGCTGAACCTGCCACGACAGGCCATGACCGCCAGCGATGTCAGCAGTTGGAAACTGAGCTCAATGATCGTATCGAGCAGCGGCGCCCTTTCTCGCACTCGGAAAAGCCGAACGACATTCATCCCACTGCTGCGAAGCTCCCGGCGATCCCAACTGATTGACGTAGGAAGTTTTGCTTCAGCGACGCAGTTCGACTCATTCATCGATGAAGCGGCTGCGCCTGGACAGGTCCATGTCATCGCAGCTCGCCTTGAAGGCCCCGCCTACTCGGCATTTCCCGATGGCATTAACGGGCAGCCACCTGGTTTGCAGAAGACTGCGCAGATCCAGGTGGTGTTGGTCGCCGACACGGATTTACTCGCAAACACGGTCATCCGTTCCGTTCCCAACAACAATGTGCAGTTTGTCTTGAATACATTGGATAACCTGGCGGCGCCCCCAGCGCTTGCGAATATTCGACCACGTACCTTCACCCGCCCCCTGCATGTGCTTGAACACATGCGCGACGCAGCGGCACAGGTTTATCAGGAGAAATCGGGAGAGCTGGAGCGACGACTTGAACGCACAGAACAAGAGTGGCAACGGCTGGCCCCACAGATCGCAGGTTTTGGCGCCCAGGCTGTCGATACCAATACCCAGTTACAAGCGCTCAATAAAGAACGGCTGCGGCTACCCATGGAGCTGAATGCACTGGAGATCGAGGCTTATGCGCGTGTGCATCGCTTCGAATACCTCTTGAAACTGCTTTTGATCGCAACGGTGCCGCTACTGTTGTGCCTGATCGCCTGGGGGCTTTCTCTTTGGCTGCGCCGGCGTCGAGCGCTTTCTTCATTGACCTGTCACTGAGCACTCAACGGCGGGCAATCAGCCCTTGCCGGGCAATACGCGTCAGTTGGCGGATCACTTCATCGGCATCGCTGGCGCTAGGCGCCTGGATCACCGCAAGGTCGAAACTGTCGCTGGCAAAACGGGCCAGGGAATCGCCGTCTTCAACAAACTGAATCAGAAACGCCGAGGGCCGCCCGGTGCGACGGGGCCAGCCATCCAGGTAACGCAACAGCGTGGGTTGGTGCTTGCCGCCAAGGAGGATCTTGGGGTTACGTTGGGTCAGGTCCGCAGTGATTGGGGCCAGGCGAATAAGGGGGCGTAGTGCATTCATCGTGTCGTGTCTCTGCCTCAAAAGTCTGCGGGCAGGTGAGAGGCAACACCGAACCAGCGCTTTAGCGGTATTTCGAAGTGTGCTCTGCATGAGATAACACGCTTCTGTCGGGCTGTATGAGTCCCAGTGGCGCCCCGCAATTAGCTGTTTAAATCGGCGCATGAGCAGCATCCTAGAGAAGCCGATAGGCCAGTGTCAAGAATTCCAGGCAACGAAAAAGCCCGCTCATGGCGGGCTTTTTAGAGGGGTACCCAGGGATCAGCGGCTGATGGCTCCATCGGCCGACAGTTTGCCAGCGCCTTCCAACATCACCGCCAGCGAGCCGCCTAGCAAAGCCAATGCGAACTCATAACCGTTGTTGGCCATGAACAGACCGTTGTGGATATGCACCGAGAAAATCGCCACCAGCGATAGGATGGTCAGGCCCAATGCCGCAGGGCGCGCCAACAAACCGATGATCAACGCCAGGCCGGCAAAGAACTCGGTACCACCCGACAATACCGCCATCAGGGTGCCCGGAGCCAGGCCGATGCTTTCCATCCATTGCGCCGTGCCAGCCAGGCCGTTACCGCCAAACCAACCGAACAGTTTCTGCGAGCCGTGGGCGGCGAAGATAATGCCGACGAAGATACGCAGAATCGTCAGGCCATACCCGGCGCGGGTGGACAGAATGCTTTTAATCAGTGGGCTCATGGGGATAATCCTTTTCAAAGTAGGGTTGGGTTGGCCGCTATATTAATCAGATTAAGCAATGATAAAAGCCAAAAATATGCCTTATCAATATCGATTTAATCGATTATTTGCGTGAGACAATCTTCGGCCCAGCCGGCTCAAGGGACTCCCGCTCCCGATTGAACGCCAGGTAGTACTTGTTCACGCTATTAACATAGCTGACGCCGCCCATCCCTACCTGCTCCATGGCAATGCGTTCAACCTGGAAGAACCACTGATTCGGATTAAGCCCACGCCGACGGGCCTCCGCACGCATGCCCTGCACCCGCTCCGGCCCCATGTTGTAAGCGGCCAGCACAAAGGCCATGCGCTCTCTCTCGTTGAGCTTGGGGCTGGCGAAGAATTTTCGACGGATCATCGCCAGGTAACGCGCCCCTGCTTGCACATTGCTATCAAGGCTCTCGATATTATTCACCCCAACTCGCTGCGCCGCCGAAGGGGTGATCTGCATCAAGCCCGTCGGGCCGCCACTGTTGCGCGCTCCGGGGTCGAGGGAGGATTCCTTGAAAGCCAGCGCGGCCAGGTTCAACCAGTCCATGCCTTGCTCCCGGGCGTGCTTTTGCAGAACGGGGCGCAGCTTCTCCAGGCGCTGACGATCGGCGCGGGCCAGCGGGTTGCGTACCTGATAGAGGCGTCGGTAAATCCGTTGAAAGGCCACATCCTGGTCGGACGGCGTTCGATAGGTCTTGAGGAACCGGTCAATGCTGGCCCGCAGCATCGATGCATCCTGACGCACGAACCAATACTCGTCACCTGGCTCGCTGATCGCCACCTGCTTATCAAAACGCAGCTTGGGCAGGATCTTCGACCAGCGTTCGGCAATGGGTTTCTCGACGATGGTCAAATGGAAGATCCCGGCCTGGACCATCTCCAGCACATCTTCCACCGCCAGTGTCGGGTCGACCCACTCCACCTTCACCGGCGGTTGCTTGTGCAGCGCCAGCTTCTGGTTGACTTGGCTGATGGCATCCGCTGCGGCACTGCCGGTGGTCAGCATCAACGTGCGCCCGGACAATTGCTCCAGCTTGGTAAACCGTCGCTCGCCCTTAACGCCCACCAACCACAACGGCACATTGCTGGCTATCGGGTCGCTGGCGCTGATCCTGTGTGCAGCCTTCACATCCAGCAGTTCACCAGGGGCCACCAGGTCGCCTTCACCGCGGGCCAACGCGCCCAGCAACTGATCCTTGGCCTTGGGAATGATCTTGAGGTTGATTTCTTCACCGTCACGGGCGTGACCGTTCAGGTACTGCTCAAAGGCCCGCAAGCGATGGTATTCGACACCGATGGCCTGGCCCTGGATTTCGCCAGAGCTGTTGCGGCTCTGGTTGACCAGCACCCGCAAGGTGCGGCTGGAACGAATCTGTGCCAGGTCTCGCACCTTGCCGGGCTTGGTCACTTCCAGCGGGCCGTCCAGACGCGCCACCGCCGCCATGGGCAGCAGTAACGTCAGGCACAACATAAGCAACGCCGAGGGTCGGATCATCCGCTCTCCGGAAAGAATACTGGCCAGCGCCATCGTGAAAGACGAGGTGCTGGAGGTCAGAAACAGAGCGCTTTAAGCGCTGGCAAGACACGCAACGGCGGCACGGAAGAAGGCGTTCGGCCAACCACAATGTCACTTGCGACGTTCAAAGACAGCTTTAACTCGTTGTAGTTCTTGATTTTCTTATAAATCTACAGCTCTGATATGCTTTCCGGCCGCAGGCGGAGATAGCACCATGCAACTCATTGATATCGGCGTCAACCTGACCAACCCCAGTTTCGACGAGAGGCACCAAGCGGTTCTTGACCGTGCCTATGCCGCCGGCGTGCAGCAATTAGTACTCACTGGCACCAGTGTCGACGGCAGCGAACAGGCCTTGGAACTGTGTGTAAAACTCGATGAAAGCGGCCAACGGCTGTTCAGCACCGCCGGCATCCACCCGCACTCCGCCAGCGACTGGAATGGTGACAGTGCACAGCGCTTACGCGGTTTGCTCAGCGAAAGCCGCGTGCGTGCGGTGGGTGAATGCGGGCTGGATTTCAACCGGGACTTTTCCCCGCGTCCACAACAGGAAAAAGTCCTCGAGGAACACCTGGCCTTGGCAGTCGAGCTGAAACTGCCGGTGTTTCTCCACGAACGCGACGCCAACCAACGCCTGCTGGAGATCCTCAAGGACTACCGCGACCACCTGACCGCCGCCGTGGTGCATTGCTTCACTGGCGAGCAGCAGGCGCTGTTCAGCTACCTCGATCTTGACCTGCACATCGGTATCACCGGTTGGATCTGCGACGAACGCCGTGGGACACATCTTCACCCACTGGTCAGGGAAATTCCCCGTGGCCGTCTGATGCTGGAAAGCGATGCGCCGTACCTGCTGCCGCGCACCTTGCGACCAAAACCGAAAAATGGACGCAACGAACCGGCTTATCTGCCCGAAGTGCTGCGCGAAGTCGCCTTGCACCGTAACGAAGCCATCGAGGATCTGGCCGAGCACAGCACCGCCAGTGCTCGCGCCTTTTTTGGCCTGCCTCAAGTGGATTGATGCGGCGCATTGACCCATGTCAAAACCGGTTTTTGGAGTAGCGGCACAATAATGGCACCTTGCCAATACTGTTTCCGCTATCAGAGAAAACCTTCCATGGGTGCCTGGCTTAGCAATATCTCGCTGAAATACAAATTCTGGGCCGTCAACGCGGTCGCCTTCATCACCACCCTGCTGCTGGTGCTGTACGCCGTGCAGCTTGAACAACAGGCACGCAGCGACGCATCCCAAACCTCGGCGCAAGAGCAGGCGCGCGTACTCGCTGCCTGGCCCGTCGACAAGCCGTTGCCCAAGGGCGAGCATTGGCTGGAGTTTACGCGGGGCCAAGTCCCACAACTGGCAGACCAGGATCTGTCAGCCCTGAGCAGCGCCAACGGCTGGATCGAACTTGATCACATACCCCTGTTCGGTGAAAACCCGCTGATCGGCGCCGAAGTAATCACCCGCGAGGGCGGGCAACAGATCGCCGTGTTGGCCTACGGGCGCAGCCTGAGCCAGGTCTTCAGCGAACGCTTCGCCAACTACGCCGTGGCCGTGCTGATCCTGATGCTGGCAATGCTCGGCGCCTCGCAATTGCTGATCCGCTTCCTGCTCAGCCAGCTCAACACGCTCAAGGATGTGATGCTGCATGTTGAAAAAACCGGCGACCTGTCAGCCCGCGTGCCCTTGGCCTGCAAAGACGAAGTCGGCCAGATGGCCAGTGCGTTCAACGCCATGCAGGCCGGCTACCAGCGCGTGGTCAATACCGTGGCGCGCACTGCCCAACAACTGGACGAGGGCGCAGCACGCCTGGCCAGCAGCATGAACGAGGTCCAGCACGGCATGCTCGGCCAGCAAAGCGAAACCGACCAGGCCGCCACCGCTATCAATGAGATGACGGCCACGGTCTACCACATCGCCCAGCACGCCGGCGCCACCCGCGATCTGTCCCAGTCTGCCGACACACTCGCCGGCAGCGGCCAGGAAGTGGTCATTCGTGTGCAGCGCTCGATCGCCGGGCTGTCCACCGGTGTGCAACAGACCGCCGAAATGATCCAGAAACTGGCCGAGGACAGCCAGAAAATCAACGGCGTAGTCGGTGTCATCCACAGCATCGCCGAACAGACCAACCTGCTCGCCCTCAACGCCGCCATCGAAGCCGCCCGCGCCGGGGAAATGGGACGTGGTTTTGCCGTGGTTGCCGACGAAGTGCGCAACCTCGCCAAGCGCGTGCAAAGCTCCACCGATGAAATCACCCGCATGGTCTCGGCGCTGCAAGCCGGCACCCGTGATGCGGTGGACTTCATGCAGGAAAGCTCATTCAAGGCCGACGACTGCGTGCAACAGGCTCAGGAAGCCGGTGCCGCACTGGCCGAGATCACCGGCGCCGTGGCCCAGATGCGCGAAAGCAACACCCAGATCGCCGTGGCCGCCGAGCAGCAAAGCCATGTGGCCGAAGAGATGAACCGTGCGGTGGTGAGCATTCGCGATGTGACTGAAAATACCGTACAGCAGACCGTGGACTCAGCCACCACCAGCAATGAACTGGCGACGTTGGCTGGGGAGTTGAGCAAGGCCATCGGGCAGTTGAAGCTGTAACCCTGCAAAACTGGCTATGGGTCCCATAGCCAGCCCCAATTCGCCGGTCTGCCAACCCCCGCCTAAACTCTGTCCAAGCTAATTCAACGGACAGAGGATTCACCATCATGGGCAAACGTCATCCCAATCTCCCCGCCTGGCAATGGCGTAACTACCCGCAAAATCACCAGCACCCGACCAATCTCGCGCTGCACCTGATTGCGGTGCCGCTGTTTATCATCGGGTTTCTGTTGATCGTGTCCGGCGTGTTCAGCCTGAGCCTGGCCAGTTTTGCCGTCGGTGTTGTCGGCATCATCGCCGGCCTGGCGCTGCAGCGTCACGGCCACAGCCTGGAAGCCCAGGCCAGTGAACCGTTCAGTGATCGTAAAGATGCCGTGCAGCGCCTGGTCGTTGAGCAGTTCGTGACCTTTCCGCGCTTTGTACTGAGCGGTGGCTGGTGGCGCGCCTGGCGCCAGCGCCACCGGCATTGAGCCGGTCAGGCAAAGACCACCACGGTCTGGCGGCTGATGGCGATCAACTCGCCGGTCGGGCTCCAGAGTGCAGCGGCGGCATGGCCGTAGCCGTCGCGCGCATATTCGATGTTGACGTAGTACTGGCACCAGTCGAGCGTGGTCAGCTGTTGCAGCGGCTGAATGAATTCGATAGTCCAGGTCAAGGTGCTGCCCGGAGCAGGCTTGCTCAGGTGCGGCAGCAAGGCCGGCGGCCAAGCATCGACCAGGGCGAGGATGTGTGACTCGGTCAGCGCCTCCTCCTTCACATCACCGCGCAGGCGCACCCAGCCGCCCATGTCGCGCGACTTATTGCCGGTGAATGGCAACCCGCCGACGCTCCAGCGCATGGCCAGATGGCGCATGAACTCGGGGGTGACACCTTTGATATACGGTAATTCCTGGCACTCGTCCCAGTGTTTGAAAGCCGGTGGCGGCTCACTGCCTACGTCAATCTGCGACTCACGGGCAGCGCCAAAACTGGCCTGTACCAGGGTGGCCACTTCGCCCTTCTGCACCACACGCCCGAGTAACTGGCTGACAGCTTTACCTTCGCGCAACACTTCAACTTGGTAACTGGCGGGTACATCCGGCTCAACCGGGCCGACGAACGTAATCGCCAGTGAGCGTAATGGACGATCCGCCGGCACTTGAGCGCGCAAGGCTTCATATTGCAAGGCGGCGACCAGGCCACCAAACGTAGCGCGGCCCTGGCCCCATTCCGCAGGAATGGTGACCTCCAGCGGGTTGCTACGGGCGGCGTCGAGCAAATCACTAAAGCGCATGGGGACCTCACAGCAGGAACACGGATTGGGCGATCTTAACCACCGAAGGATGACGGCACAGCGCCCATACCGGCCAAAAACCGGACCGGTTTAGAAACAATCGGCGCTGAGCTTATCCAGAACCCGATCCGCCTGCCCTTCTGCCTTGGCCATGGTGCGATGCCACACGGCGACGCAGGGTTGCAAGTCCGGCTGGAGTTCGGCCTGGGCCAGCCACTGCCAACAGTCGTGCCAGTCCCCCAGGGCACTTTGAGCGCTCTTGAGACGGGACATGGCTTTGCTGGGGAGCTTGTCCAGCTCGGGATAGGCTTCGGCAGCGTAACGCACACGCTTGATCAACAACCGCAGACGGTGGCGGTCATGACCGGGCTCCTTCAAAGCCTCATCGAGTTTTTGCCATTGCCTGGCGAGGCGCTTCTCAATGCGCGGGCGTAAACCCTTGAGCAATTTCTGGTGTTCAGACGCGCGTACAAACCGCGGGAAGGCATCGAGGATCAGCAACAGATGGGCCACTTCAGGGCTTTGCGCCACGTGCCGATAAGCGTCGGGTTGCAGGCGTAAACGTCGCTCAGCGGCCTGATGATAACCATGCTGATGCAGATGGGCAGCCAGCACCTCTCGGTCCCGCAGTGGCGTGGTCAATTGGCCGACCGTGCTGGCGGCCGATTCGAGCTGTTCCACCCCCGGCAACCCGCGCAGGGGGCGCAACAGGCTGCGCAGGCGTCGCAGCGTGGTGCGCAGATCATGTAGAGCTTCATCGTCGGTGACGGCAGCGAGGCGAGCCTGGCAGCTCAGTAACCCTACTTCCAGGCCAATGACCTGAGCGACTAACTGATCAACCAAAGCTGACATCCCTTCCTCCGCTGACGATGAAATTCCCTACCCACCGCGACGTTTCAATTAACGTCCGGCGCGCGACTCACGAATATAGAACCGTGCCTTCTCAGCCTTGTTGGAGCAACCCTCAAAAGCTTCGAATTGCTGCTGGGTCTTGGCGCCGGTCAACAGGGACAAGGCCTTGGAGTAACTGACAGTCCCGGCAAAACCTTCGGCCTTGGCCAGGTCCAGTTCATGCCAGGCGGCATCCAATTGCGTGCCACAGCTATCACGGTATGCAGTTTTCCCGGCACAACCGGCCAGGGCCAACACGATCACAGGCACACACATCCAGGCTTTCATCGATGACACCTCAAAATAAACAAAAACAGTCGTAGGCTGTAGACGTTGCCCACAAGAAAAAGTGCCTTGTCTGACCATCTGAAAGCAAAACTGACTATAGCCAGAGCATACCCGAGCACCCTGGTTATTCTGGAAAAATATTCCGCACATCGACGAAGATTGAAGCCGCCCCTAGGATGGGCGCATTGTGGGCAACTGTTTTACGAAGGATCAGCTCATGAAGAAACGTGTTGCCTTGGTGCTGGGCTCCGGAGGGGCCCGGGGGTACGCCCATATCGGCGTGATCGAAGAAATCGAACGACGGGGTTATGACATCGCCTGTATCGCCGGCTGCTCCATGGGCGCGGTGGTCGGTGGGATCTACGCCGCCGGCAAACTGGACGAGTATCGAAACTGGATCGAAAGCCTCGATTACCTTGATGTGCTGCGCCTGGTGGATGTGAGCTTTCGCCTGGGCGCTATTCGTGGCGAAAAAGTCTTCGGACAGATCCGCAAGATCGTCGGCGAACTCAACATCGAAGAACTGCGCATTCCCTACACCGCAGTCGCCACCGACCTGACCAACCAGCAAGAGATCTGGTTCCAGGAAGGTTGCCTGCACCAGGCCATGCGCGCCTCGGCAGCGATCCCCAGCCTGTTCACACCGGTGATGCAGGGTAACCGTATGCTGGTGGACGGCGGCCTGCTCAACCCACTACCGATCGTACCGGTGGTATCGAGCCATTGCGACTTGATCATCGCGGTCAATCTCAATGCTACCAATCAAAAGCACTACCACTTGCCGGTGATCCAGCGTCCACCAGCGTTCAAGAGTCGTTTCAATAACCTGGCGAGATCCTTGGGTTCGCACCTGCCGTTTCGACGTAAACAAGCCGAACAATTGATGAAGCTGGAACAGGAGGCATTGCAGGCTGACGCGGCAGAGATCAACCCCTGGTTGGAGTCGGCAGAACCCGAAGCCCAGCAACCCGCTGCGGCGCCGGAAGCTGAAGGTGCG
The DNA here is from genome assembly GCF_059421065.1 of Pseudomonas sp. GW821-FHT03A09. Classification (NCBI taxonomy): domain Bacteria; kingdom Pseudomonadati; phylum Pseudomonadota; class Gammaproteobacteria; order Pseudomonadales; family Pseudomonadaceae; genus Pseudomonas; species Pseudomonas sp. GW821-FHT03A09. Next base: position 194,151 of record NZ_JBWKUX010000005.1, read on the forward strand.
CCGAGGTCTGCGACCGGTTCGTTCATCATCGACAACGTCGGCCCGGCATCACTGTTGGACCTGATCAACCAAAGTTTCGAAGTGATGCAGACGTCATTGGCGCAGTACAAGATCGCCGGCTATCCGCCCGACATACTGATCAACGTCCCGAAGCGGGTGTGCCGGTTTTTCGAGTTCTACAAGGCGCCGGAGTTGATCGCTCTGGGGCGGGAAATTGCCAGTGATACGTTGGATCGGTATGAGAGCGAACAGCGCTGAAGCCTTCGGTGCGACTTCTGGCCTCATCGCGGGCAAGCCCGGCTCCCACATTTGAAAAACGTTCCCCTGTGGGAGCCGGGCTTGCCCGCGATGAGGGCCGTGCAGATGTAGATGAACTCAAGCACTTAACAACCGATACCCCACCCCCGCCTCGGTCACGATAAACCGTGGCTGAGTCGGGTCATCCGCCAGCTTCTGGCGCAGGTGGCCCACGACAATGCGCAGGTAATGGCTGTCCTCGGTATGGGTCGGCCCCCAGATGTCCTTGAGCAGTTGCTGCTGGGTAATCACCCGGCCCGGATGTCGTGCCAATTGTGCCAGCACCGCGTACTCCTTGCGGGTGAGTGCCACTTCGACACCGTCCAAGAGAACACGACGATAGGCCAGGTCCACCGTCAGCGGGCCAAAACTTAATGCAGCTTCCTGGGCCTCACCCGCCGGCGCCTGACGCAGCAATGCACGCACCCGAGCGAGAAACTCCTGGATACCGAACGGCTTGGTCACGTAGTCATTGGCACCGCCATCCAGGGCCTCGACCTTCTGTATTTCGCTGGCCCGTACCGACAGTACTAGCACCGGCACCGTTGACCACTCGCGAAACTCGCGCAGTACTTGCTGGCCGTCCATGTCAGGCAGGCCAAGGTCGAGCACCAGCAAGTCCGGTTTGCTCAATGCCGCTTGGGCCAGGCCTTCGTTGCCGGTACCGGCCTCGATCACCTTGTAGCCTTGGGAGGCCAGGCTGATCCGCAAGAATTTGCGGATCTGCGGTTCGTCATCAATGACTAAAATCGTCGCGGTCTGGCTCATGGTGTCCAATCAAAATCCGTGGAAAAAAGAGGGTAGCTCAAGCCTCGCGCTCCAAGCCAGGCTGCTTCGGTAATGGCAAGAACAAGGTGATGCAAGTGCCCCTCCCATCAATACCATCGCCCACGCTGATATGCCCACCGTGGGCACCCACCATGCCCTGGCAAATCGCCAAGCCCAGGCCGGTGCCTTGTCCGCCCCGGTCACCGCGGGCGGCGGTATAGAACATATCGAAAATCTTTTCACGCTCATTCTCGGGAATACCCGGCCCCTCATCGGCGACGGCGAAAAACAGCTGGTCATCCGACACGCCGGCCGTCAACTGCAAGCGGCCCTGGGGCGCAGAGAAACGCGCGGCGTTTTCCAGCACGTTGAGCAAGGCTTGTTCGATCAGCGCCGCATGGACATACAGCAATGGCAGCTCAGCGGGCACATCGGTGCTAACCCGCAACGGCGCCAGCACGGCACGCAAGCGACCGAGGGCACTGCCAACGATATCGCCTGGAGACACCCAGTCTCGCGCCAGTTTCAACGCCCCATGCCCCAGGCGCGTCATGTCCAGCAGGTTCTGGATGTAACGGTCTAGGCGTTCGGCTTCATCGCGGGTGCCTTCGAGCAACTCGCGGCGGTCCTCCAGGGGAATCGCTTCGCCAAGGGCCAACAGGCTGTCAATGCTGCCGCGCATGGAGGTCAGCGGCGTGCGCAAATCGTGGGACACCGAGGCCAGCAAGGCGCTGCGCAGTTGCTCGGTTTCACCATGTAGTCGGGCGGATTCGAGTTCCTGGCCCAATTGGGCCCGCGCCAACGCCTGTGCCAACGGCTGACTCAATGCAGTCAGCAAGCGACGGCGCTGGCCGCTCAATTCCTGGCCCGGCTTGGGGCTGACGCCGAGCAACCCCAAAGGCCCCTCCTCACCCGATAACGGCCACCACCACCAGCGCCCGAACGGCAAGGTGCCGGTGCCCATGCCAGCAGGTTGATCGTGCTGCCAGGCCCAGTCAGCGGCGGCGCGCTCGGCTTCGGTCAGGTTCAGTGGGTTGCCGGTCTCGACTTTCCAACCACCCTGGCCGTCGCGATTGACCAGACACAGATCCAAGTCACTCCAACCTTCCAGATGATGGGCCGCCGCACTGATCACCGCCTGGCGATCAGTGGCGGCCGTGAGTTTGCGCGACAGGTCGAGCAGTTCGCTGGTTTCTTCCTGGGTGTCGCGCAGGGCCTGCAGTTGCCGGCGTTGGCGGGCAGCCAGGTTGCCGGTCAATGCCGCCATCAACAGGAAGAACAACAGGGTCAGCACGTCTTCTTCACGCTGGATGGCGAAAGAGAAATTCGGCGGGATGAACAGGAAGTCGTAAGTCAGGAACGACAGCGCCGCACACACCAGGGACGGTCCCAGGCTGCTGCGTACCGCCACCAGCAATACCGCCGCGAGAAACACCAGGGAGATATTCGGCAGCGGCAACACACTGGCCACCGCCCAGGCCAACGCCGCTGCTACCACGGTGGCGACCACCGCCAGGCCGTAATCAAACCACACCAACCCACGTACATCGGGCAGCCGGGGCGGCGCGGGATTATCGTCGCTGTCGAGCACGTTGATTTCCAAGCCCCGCGCATTGCGCAGCAAGCGCGCCGCCAGCCCGCCACCGAACAATCGGCGTCGCCAACGCATCCGCGACTGCCCCACCAGCAACAGGCTGGCACGGCGTTCGGCGGCATGCTGGATCAACGTCTTCGCCACCTCCCCCGCCCGCAACAACACGACTTCACCGCCCAGCCGCTCGGCCAGTTGCTGGGCGTTCTGCAGGCGCAGGCGCGATTGCTCATCCCGTGCGCGGCCGTTATCGATATGCACCAGGCTCCAGGGCAAATGCCGACGCTGTGCCACGCGACTGGCGTGACGCACCAGACGCTCGGCTTGGGCATCGCCATCCACACCGACCAATAAGCGCCCGCGTACTGCCGGTGCCGCCTGGCCAAGCTGGCGATAACCTTGGGCCAAGTCATCGTCGACGTGAGCGGCGGCGGTTTGCATCGCCAGCTCACGCAGGGCCATCAGGTTGGTCTGGGTGAAAAACGCATCGATCGCCGCACGGGCCTGCTCCGGCACATAGACCTTGCCGTCGCGCAGGCGCTCCAGCAATTCGCGGGATGGAAGGTCGATCAGCAACAGTTCGTCAGCTTCTTGCAGCACCCAATCCGGCAGGGTTTCACGCACTTGCACGCCGGTGATACCACGCACCTGGTCGTTGAGGCTTTCCAGGTGCTGAACGTTGACCGTAGTGAACACGTTGATGCCGGCGGCGAGCAGTTCCTGGATGTCTTGCCAGCGCTTTTCATGACGGCTGCCCGGGGCGTTGCTGTGGGCCAACTCGTCCACCAGCACCAGCTTGGGCTTGGCGGCGAGCAGGCCGTCGAGGTCCATTTCTTCGAGCATCACGCCACGGTACTCGCTGCGCACCAAGGGTTGCTGAGGCAAGCCGCTGAGCAGAGCCTCGGTCTCGGCGCGGCCGTGGGTTTCGACCACGCCGGCGATCAGCCGCACGCCCTGGCGCAGCTGGGTGTGGGCGGCCTGGAGCATGGCGTAGGTCTTGCCCACACCCGGCGCGGCACCGAGGAAAACTTTGAGCCGGCCACGGCCGTCCCGTGGCAGTTCGGCTAACAGGGCATCGGCGCGGCCGGAGTCGCTCATGCTTTGCGGTTCCTTCAGGTGTTCATAGGGAGTCTTGAAGGCCGTCATCGCGGGCAAGCCCGGCTCCCACAGGGGAATGCATTCCAAATGTGGGAGCTGGCTTGCCTGCGATGGCGCCAGCACTGCTTACAATTTTTCCAGCGCCATGTTCAGCGCCAACACATTCACCACCGGCGGCCCCACCAGCGGGCTTTCGATGTGCTCATCCAGCAAGCGTTGCAACGTGGAGACCGGCACATTCCGCGCCGCCGCCACCCGCGCCAGTTGATAGGCAATCGCCGCGGGTGGCAAGTGTGGATCAAGACCGCTGCCAGAGGTAGTCAGCGACGCCAACGGCACCGGCCCCTGGCTGGGCACCAGCTGTTTGCTCGCGTCATCAAAGATGCGTGTCGCCAATGCCGGGTTGCTTGGGCCGAGGTTGCTGGCGCTGCTGGAAACCGTCGCGAATGCGCCGGCCGATGGGCGCGGATGGAACCAGCTGTCACCGGTAAAATCCTGGGCGATCAGGCTGGAGCCGCGCACCTTGCCGCTGTCATCGCGCACCAGGCTGCCATTGGCCTGATCAGGGAAAGCCACTTGGGCGACGCCGGTGACAACCAGCGGGTAGGCCACGCCAGTGATCAGGGTCATGAGGACCAGCAGGCTCAGGGCCGGGCGGATCATGGTGGACATTTCATATTCCTCAATTCGTTTATCAGCTCGGTATTCCCACGCGGAGCGTGGGAACGATCCGGTTACACCAGGTGCAGTGCGGTCAGCAGCATGTCGATCGCCTTGATGCCCACGAACGGCACCAGAATCCCGCCCAGCCCGTAGATCAGCAGGTTGCGCCGCAGCAACGCCGCCGCACTCGCCGCCTGCACGCGCACCCCACGCAACGCCAGGGGAATCAGCACCACGATGATCAGGGCGTTGAACACAATGGCCGAGAGAATCGCGCTCTGCGGACTCTGCAAGTGCATCACGTTAAGTACCCCCAATTGCGGGTAGATCGAGGCAAACAGCGCCGGCAGGATCGCGAAGTATTTGGCCACGTCGTTGGCAATGGAAAAGGTGGTCAACGCACCACGGGTAACCAGCAATTCCTTGCCGATCTGCACCACGTCCAACAGCTTGGTCGGGTCGCTATCGAGATCGACCATGTTGGCGGCTTCACGGGCGGCCTGGGTGCCGTCGTTCATCGCCATGCCGACGTCGGCCTGGGCCAGCGCCGGGGCGTCGTTGGCACCGTCACCGCACATCGCGACCAAGCGGCCATCGTTCTGCTCGTGGCGAATGCGTGCGAGTTTTTTCTCCGGCGTGGCTTCGGCCAGTACATCGTCCACACCCGCTTCGGCGGCAATCGCGGCGGCGGTCAGCGGGTTGTCGCCGGTGACCATCACGGTGCGAATGCCCAGCTTGCGCAGTTCGGCGAAACGCTCACGGATGCCAGGCTTGACCACGTCTTTGAGGTGGATCGCACCCAGCAATTTGCCGTCTGCGCACACCAGCAATGGGGTGCCACCGCTTTGGGCGATCTTGTCGATTTCCCGCGACAGCGCCGGTTGCAGGTCACGGCGTTGCTGACCGATGAATGCCAGCAGCGAATCCACGGCGCCCTTGCGGAACACACGCCCCTGATAATCGACACCGGACAAGCGGGTTTCCGCACTGAACGGCACGGAGGTCAGTTGATCCAGGGTTGGCTCGGCTTGTGGGTGCAAGGCGCGCAGGTATTCGACGATGGATTTACCTTCTGCCGTGTCGTCCGCCAGCGACGCCAGCAGCGCGCCTTCAGCCAGGTCCCGACCACTGACGCCAGGCGCTGCAATCACCGCTGCGCAGCGACGGTTACCGAAGGTGATGGTGCCGGTCTTGTCGAGCAGCAACACGTGAACGTCCCCCGCCGCTTCCACGGCACGGCCGGATTTGGCGATCACGTTAAGGCGTACCAGTCGATCCATGCCGGCAATACCGATGGCCGACAACAGGCCGCCGATGGTGGTAGGGATCAGCGTTACCAACAGTGCGACCAGGAACACCAACGGCAAGCTGCCATTGGCGAAGTGGGCGAACGGCTGCAAGGTCACCACCACCAGCAGGAAGATCAGAGTCAGGCCGATCAGCAGAATGTCCAACGCAACTTCGTTGGGGGTTTTCTGGCGCTTGGCACCTTCCACCAGCGCGATCATGCGATCCAGGGTGGACTCGCCGGGGTTGGCGGTGATGCGGATCAGCAGCCAGTCGGACACCAGTCGCGTATTGCCGGTGACGGCCGAACGGTCACCGCCAGATTCACGGATGACCGGGGCGGATTCGCCGGTAATCGCAGCTTCGTTGACCGCCGCGATCCCTTCGATGACCTCGCCGTCACCGGGAATCATTTCCCCGGCGGCGACACGCACCACATCACCTTTGCGCAGGCTGGTGGCCGGCACCACCTTGAAGCTGCCATCAGCCTCTTTACGGCGTGCACTGAGGCCTTCACTACCGGCCTTGAGGCTGTCGGCACGAGCCTTGCCGCGCCCTTCGGCCAGGGCTTCGGCGAAGTTGGCGAACAGCACCGTGAACCACAGCCACACGGCGATTTGCACAGCGACAAAGGTTGGCACGTTGGTGTCGGGCACGAAGCACAACACAGTGGTGAGGATCGCGGTAAGTTCGACCACCAGCATCACGGGCGAGCGTTGCAACTGGCGCGGGTCCAGCTTGACGAAAGCCTGGCCCAGCGCCGGGCGCCACAGCGCGGAAATAGCGGTTTTGGCGGGCTCATGGGTTGTCACAGGAGCCGCATTTTTTGCAGGCATATTCATTTTCATATCCCCTCTTAGAAGCCCATGCTCAAGTGTTCAGCGATGGGGCCTAACGCCAGTGTCGGCAGGAAAGTCAGGCCGCCCACCAGCAAAATGGTCACGGTCAACAAGGTCACGAACAACGGGCCGTGGGTGGGGAAGCTGTTCTGGCCGATCGGGGCGGTCTTTTTCATCGCCAGGCTGCCGGCCAAGGCCAGTACCGGGAGGATGTAGCCAAAGCGGCCGAGCAACATGCTCAGGCTCAGCATCAGGTTGTGAAACGCGGTATTGCCACTGAAGCCGCCGAACGCCGAACCGTTGTTCGCACTGGCCGAGGTGTAGGCATACAGCAATTGGCTGAAACCATGAGGGCCGGGGTTACTGATCGCGCCCGCGGGGCCAGGCAGACTGGCCGCGATAGCGCCCAGCACCAGGGTGCCCACCGGCATGACCATCAGGGTTACCACCAGCAATTGCACTTCCTTGGCCTGCAGCTTCTTGCCCAGGTATTCCGGGGTGCGGCCGATCATCAGGCCAGCGAGGAACACGGCGATCAAGACGTTGAGCAACATGCCGTACATCCCGGCGCCGACGCCGCCGAAAATCACTTCGCCAACCATCATGTTGACCAGTGCCACCATCCCGCTCAGGGGGTTGAGGCTGTCTTGCATGCCGTTGACCGAGCCATTGGACGCCGCCGTCGTGGTCACCGACCACAACACGGTGCCGGTAGTGCCGAAGCGCGCTTCCTTACCTTCCAGGGGGGCCGTTTGCTCAACCGCCGGGTTGGCCAGGGTCGGGTTGGGCTGGTATTCGGCCCATAGCGACGTGGCACCGCCAATCAGGAACAGGGCCAGCATGCAACCGAGGATCGCCCGGCTCTGGCGCAGATCCTTCACGTAGTGGCCGAAGGTGAACACCAACGCCACTGGGATCAGGATGATCGCGGCCAATTCAAATAGGTTGGCCCAGGCGGTCGGGTCTTCGAATGGATGGGCCGAGTTGACCCCGAAGAATCCACCGCCGTTAGTACCCAATTGCTTGATAGCAATCTGGCTGGCGGCCGGACCCAGTGGAATCACCTGGTCGACGCCTTGCATGGTCACCGCGTTCACATAATGCGCGAACGTTTGCGGAACGCCCTGCCACACCAGGAACAGCGCGAGCACCAGGCACAGCGGCAGTAGGCCGTAGAGGGTGGCGCGGGTCATGTCGACCCAGAAGTTGCCCAGGGTCTTGGTGGACTTGCGCCCGATGCCACGGCAGAGCGCGACCAGAACAGCCAAACCGGTGGCGGCGCTGACGAAGTTCTGTACGGTCAGGCCGACCATCTGGCTGAGGTAGCTCAGGGACGCCTCACCGCTGTAGTTCTGCCAGTTGGTGTTGGTCATGAAACTGACCGCGGTGTTGAAGGCCAGAGTCCATTCCTGACCCGGCAACTTCTGCGGGTTCAGTGGGAGATATTCCTGGAACAACAGGATCACGAACAGCAACACGAAACCGGCCAGGTTAAACGCCAGCAAGGCCAGCGTGTACTTCTGCCAGCTTTGCTCCTGATGCTCATCCACACCGGACAGGCGGTAGCAGGCTTTTTCCACCGGCCCCAGCACCGGCGTCAGCCAGGTGCGCTGGCCTTCCATCACCTTGTAGTAGAACCGCCCCAGGAGCGGTGCCGGCAGCAGCACCACGGCAAAGAAGGCGATGATCAGCCAATAGTCATAACTGTGCATAGCCTGCTCCTAGTTCCGATCCGCGCGTAACAGCGCAACCAGCAGATAAATGAACAGCGCCACGGCCAATAGCAGTGACACCCCGTCCAGAACGCTCATGGAAGTCTCTCCGTTTTGCGGCGATTGCCGCGTGTGTGGCAATTGTCGGCAGGAGTGGCGTAAAGGAACGAGAGCGAGGGTATGGGTGGGGCGTAAAGACGGCGTAAAGAGTGAGTTTATGCGGGGGTTACAGGGGGTGTTTGTGGCAGTTGGGAGGGCCTCATCGGGGGCAAGCCCCCTCCCACCTTGGAATGCATTTCAAATGTGGGAGCGGGCTTGCCCGCGAAAGCGCCGGTGTGGTCACTGCCGCACTTTACTGGTGCAACTCCGGCGAATTTCAAACGCAAAACCGTTCCCCCGACGACAGTAGCGCGGCTTTACGACACGGTTCTGTGGGCTGGCATGTCCGCTGCAACACCCTGAATCATTCCAAACCGTTCAGGGAGAGCAACACAATGAACACACAACTCAAACCCACCTTGGGCACCTTGCATTTATGGGGCATCGCGGTCGGGCTAGTGATTTCCGGCGAGTACTTCGGCTGGAGCTATGGCTGGGGCGTCGCGGGCACGCTGGGCTTTCTGGTGACCTCGCTGATGGTCGCGGCGATGTACACCTGCTTTATCTTCAGTTTCACCGAACTGACGACTGCTATCCCCCATGCCGGTGGGCCGTTTGCCTATAGCCGCCGTGCCTTTGGTGAAAAAGGCGGTTTGATCGCCGGACTCGCGACCTTGATCGAGTTTGTTTTTGCGCCACCTGCCATCGCTTTGGCCATCGGTGCTTACCTGAACGTGCAGTTCCCCGCACTGGACCCGAAACATGCGGCCGTGGGGGCCTACATCGTGTTCATGGGCCTGAATATTCTCGGCGTGAAACTCGCGGCAACCTTCGAACTGGTGGTGTGCGTGCTCGCCGTGGCCGAGTTGTTGGTGTTCATGGGTGTGGTCGCCCCGGCGTTCAGCTTCAGCAACTTTGCCCTGAATGGCTGGGCCGGTTCGGATACCTTTGGTGCTCCGGCGATTGCCGGGATCTTTGCGGCGATCCCCTTCGCCATCTGGTTCTTCCTGGCCATTGAAGGTGCCGCCATGGCCGCTGAGGAAGCGAAAGATCCGAAGCGCACCATTCCAAAAGCCTACATCAGCGGCATCCTGACCCTGGTGATCCTGGCCATGGGCGTGATGTTCTTCGCCGGTGGCGTGGGCGACTGGCGCGCACTGTCGAACATCAACGATCCACTGCCGCAAGCGATGAAAGCAGTGGTGGGCAATGGCTCCGGCTGGCTGCACATGCTGGTGTGGATCGGCCTGTTCGGGCTGGTGGCGAGTTTCCACGGCATCATCCTTGGCTACTCACGCCAGTTCTTTGCCCTGGCGCGTGCCGGTTACCTACCGCCTTTCCTGGCCAAATTGTCGCGTTTTCAGACACCGCACCGAGCGATCATCGCCGGTGGCGTTGTCGGCATTGCTGCCATCTACAGCGATGGTCTGATCAACCTGGGCGGCATGACACTCACCGCGGCAATGATCACCATGGCGGTGTTCGGTGCCATTGTGATGTACATCATGAGCATGCTCAGCCTGTTCAAGCTGCGTAAGACCGAACCGCTGCTGGAGCGTACCTTCCGCGCACCGGGCTATCCCATCGTACCGGGCATCGCGCTGGCGTTGGCCGTGGTGTGCCTGGTGGCCATGACCTGGTTCAACGCGCTGATCGGCTTGATCTTCCTGGGCTTCATGCTGGTGGGGTTCGTGTACTTCCAGATGACCGCCCAAGACCGTGCCGATGCACCGGCGGATGCAATGTTGACGGGACTCTGAGGTTATTGAGGCGGAACGGGCCTACACTGAACTACTCAGAAAGCCCGTGACTCAAAGCCGTTATTACCGTGGGAAAATTCTCCCACGATAGTCCGCCTCAAGGAGAGCCTTATGCCGTGGTATGCGTGGTTGATTTTAGTGGTAGCGATCGGGTCGATCGTCGGTGGGCTGCTGATGCTGCGTGACAGCGCGAACAAGGTGGAACTCACCGACGAACAACGCAAGCGCGTGGCCGAGCGCAACGCCCAGGCAGACGCCAAGGACGCACAGGACCGCTAGGGCGTTTTACTCCCACGCCGCCTTGGTAATATGCAAGCCGTGCTGCCCCTTGTAGGCAGCACGCTCAGGCTGGCTCCAGCCGTTGAGCAACTCATCCTCCAATTGATAGATCTCTACGCCCAGTGGACGACACACCGTCAACGGGTCCTGCGCGTCCGGCCCCCACATCGGCAACGACAGATCTCCGCCTGGGCAAGTCGACAATGCGCACAGCAGATCAATCTCGGCGAAAAACTCCAGGTAGTCGCCCTTCTGTGCCGGGCAAGCCTTCATGAAGTACATATCGTCATGATTGAGGCCGGTGCACTGGAAAATATTCAGCACGTCATGCACATCGAACTCCGTCAGGCCGTGGGGTAATACCGCACGCGTGAGGTTCGAGTGACAGTGGTGATGGAAGTCTTCGCCGGTCAGCATACGGTTCACATAGGGGTCGCAGCGCGTGCCAAGCAGATCGTGCAAGCGACCGCCGTGCTCATCGATACCGTAGCCGGCCAGGCTGTCATCGGTGATCGTCACCAAAGGCCGCAGGAACGGCAGGTTCGACCAAAGCCGGTCGTGCGTGCTGACATGGGCGCCCTGCAATTGGCGAGTGCGCGCGGCCCACAGGCGTTCACGCGGGTCATTGGCATTCCAAACGTTGAAATCGCCCACCTGTGGGCCGACAGGCGTGGTGACACGAAACACATGCCCTGCCGGTACTTTCCACGCCCTCCCCGTACGAATCGGTACCTCGAACTGCTCGATCAACGTGCGCTGATCCTTACGATCACGAATACGCTCATAGAACGCCGTATCCACCTGCAACGCCGAACCTTTGCTGACCTGATAAGCGGCCGGATAGTCTTTGTACATGGGGCAATCCTCCATCAAGGGTGATCAAACAGGGCCAAGGACAGGCGCTCCGAATCGTCCAGGTACAGGCTCATTGCCTCCCAGGCCGCCGGCTTATTGGCTTGGACCAGCAACTGGTAAATCTCGCGGTCACGCTCTAACCAGGGGGATTGGAAACGCTGCTCATCGGGGGCGGCACAAAATACCAACCGGAGCTGGGCAATCACCTGGGCGAAAAACTCATCGAACAACGGGCTGCGCATCAGCCCGACAATCTGCTGGTGGAACACAAGGCTGTGTGTGGCAACGGTTCGCCAGTCCTCGCGCTCTCGGGCCAGGCTGGTCGCCTCAATGGCGTTTTGCATGCGCTCAACTTGATCAGCGGTCAGCGGGCCGCTCTGGGCTATGGCCTGTAACTCCAGGGTACGGCGTACGACAAACAGATCGCGCACCTCGCCCCGTTCCAAGCGGCGGACCATCACACCTTTGTTGCGCACATAGCGCGTAAGCCCCTCCTGACCCAAACGATGCAGCGCTTCACGGATAGTGTTCCGCGAAGCGTTGTACGCCTTGACCAGATCAACTTCGACCAACGCCATGCCAGGCAGCAATCGGCCGCCAGTAATGTCGGCACGTAACTCCAGGGCGATCTGGTCGGCCAGGGACAAACTGAGCGTCATCACCACCTCACGATTGTTGAACAATACCTGAACCAGATGTAATCACTTTTCATGCCAACGCTGCCGGGCATTGCCTGGATGGGTAAAGAAGTACAATTTCGTTAAAATGCGCGTTCGTTCCAGAGGCAGTGCTATGCGTTATTCATCCGACCATAAAGCCCAGACTCACCAACGCATTATCAAGGAAGCTTCCGTACGCTTTCGCCGCGACGGCATTGGTGCCACCGGCTTGCAGCCATTGATGAAGGCACTGAACCTGACGCATGGCGGCTTCTATGCACATTTCAAATCCAAGGATGAGTTGGTGGAAAAGGCCCTGCAGGCTGCGGCGGCGGAGTTGGATGTGCACTGCGAGATGCTGTTCAGCCAGGAGCAGCCGCTGGAGGCGTTCATTGACGGTTATTTGTCCGAGTGGCACCAGACTACGCCGGATCACGGTTGCCCACTGCCGACCATGTCTTCAGAGCTTGGATTGAGAGGCCAACATAGCCCGACCACGGACGCAGTACTGGAGGCGCGGTTGAACCAGATCGAAGCCGCCTTGGGAACCGAGAATGCTAACGAACAGAGCCTGGTCTTGATGTCGACGTTAGTGGGGGCTTTGGTGCTGGCCAGGAGCGTAGAGAATCCGAAGTTAGCGACACGCATACTGGATGTCGTGCGCGCCAGTTTGAAAGCGCAGGTTTCAGAAAATGAAAAGGCCGATCAATGACCGGCCCTTTGTTCTGGTACTACACCCTTATTGAATAATCAACCTGTCGCGGTTCTTCTCCAGCAACGCCTTGCCGATACCCTTTACTTCCAACAACTCATCCACCGCCGTGAAGGGGCCGTTGCTTTCGCGGTAAGCGATGATCGCCTTGGCTTTGGCGGCACCGATACCGAACAGGTCACGGCGCAAGGTTTCGGCGTCGGCGGCGTTGAGGTTGACCTTGGTGGACTGCTCGACCTTGGTCATCTGCGAAACGACCGGAGCTGAGGCTTCTGGCTTGACGGATGGGGCTGCGGTGGTGGCAACAGAGATGCTGGTGAGGAAGGCGAAGATAAGGGAAGAGATGTACGCGTTTTGCATTGGTGACGCTCCATGACATCAGTGAGAGAAAAAGCAGCTTTCCAAAGCTGCTTTTCTAACTTAGATGATGCTGGGAGAGAGTCAAAAGTTGGTGGGTTACAGGGTGTGTTTGTATTTTTTTGACATGATTGATGCCGGCCAGTGAATGCAATTCTGCAAGCTGGCTGGCAGTGAAAAGAAAACCAAGAAGGCTGAGATAGAGCACTTTAGAGAAATCCAGCCCAGCACGGTATTGCATTTAGCATCGGGTCAGTAAAAAACTCTTCGAAAAACATGGAAACTCAGGTTCCTTTCCAAGAGACTATAAACTTTGAGTCAAATCCACACGGTGAAGAGATGAGCAACTCCAAAGACTATTTCGTGCATTCCCATGCATTGTGCGAAACGTCAGACATCGGCAAGGGGTCCAGAATATGGGCCTTCACCCATATTTTGCCGAAGGCGAAAATTGGTGCGGACTGCAATGTCTGCGACCACGTCTTTATCGAAAATGACGTGACCATTGGCGATCGTGTCACGATCAAATGCGGTGTCCAACTTTGGGATGGCATTACAATCGCCGATGACGTCTTTATTGGCCCGAATGTCACTTTCACGAATGACATCTATCCCAGAAGCAAAGTCTATCCTGAGGCCTTTGATCGAACTGTTGTAGAGAAAGGGGCATCCCTAGGAGCCAATTGCACTATCCTGCCAGGATTGGTGATCGGGGAAAATGCAATGGTAGGCGCGGGAGCAGTGGTTACCCGCTCGGTGCCGGCTAATGCAACCGTTGTAGGCAACCCCGCGAAAATCATAAGCTCTCAAACCAAGAAAAACGTATAAGAGCCAAATTATTAACGTAAAAAAGCCGGTTGAAGACCGGCTCATTTTTTCTACTGAAAAGCATTATCAACGTCGAAACTGAACAGCCCCGTCTTCCGGGCCTCTCAAGGCTCCAGCCGACGCTGCTGATAGATCCAATCAACAATTTCACCATCTGGCGTATAACCGCTGACGGTGTCACGCAACAGTTGGCGAACACGGTTATAGTCGTCCTGATCGACGGCGGCGAGCAGTTCGGAGAGTTTTACCTTGAGCGCCTCCCACGGCAGGTGATCTTCATTGGCGCTCATGATCATCGGGTGTGGGGTCGCCACAACATTGTCACCAATCAACAGCTCTTCATAGAGCTTCTCACCTGGACGTAATCCCGAGAATTCGATGGCGATATCACCATGAGGATTTTTGTCGGAGCGCACGCTCAATCCGGACAAGTGGATCATTTTCTCAGCCAGCTCAACGATCTTGACGGGTTCGCCCATATCCAGCACGAACACATCTCCTCCCAAACCCATTGAACCCGCCTGTATGACCAGTTGAGCCGCTTCGGGAATCGTCATGAAATAGCGGGTAATTTTCGGGTGAGTAACCGTAAGCGGCCCACCCGATTTGATTTGCTTGTGAAACAACGGGATGACCGAGCCGGAAGAGCCCAGTACATTGCCAAAGCGCACCATTGTGAAACGGGTTTTATTGACTCGGGATACGTTGGATTTGTCACCGAATAGAACAGGGGCAATTTCGCGGCTCAAGGCCTGGAGCGTCAGTTCTGCAAGGCGCTTGGTGCTACCCATGACATTGGTCGGGCGCACAGCTTTATCGGTAGAGATCAGAACAAAATTGGAGGCGCCGGCCTGGAGTGCAGCTTGAGCCGTATTGAGTGTGCCGATCACGTTATTGAGCACGCCTTCCGCAATATTGTGCTCGACGATAGGAACATGTTTGTAAGCAGCAGCATGATAAACAGTGTCTACGTGCCAGGTTTTCATCACATCGAGCAACTTGGACTGGTCACGTACTGATCCTAGGATTGGCAGTAACTTGACGGGCAACGAGTTACGCGTAATACGTTGTTCTAGTTCAGATAGAATACTGTAGAGGTTGAATTCACTGTGTTCGAATAACAACAGGGTGGTAGGTTTCAAATCCAGGATCTGCCGGCACAGCTCAGAACCAATTGACCCGCCCGCACCGGTTACCAGGACATTCTGCCCCTTGATGCAATGTTCAAGCAGATCATCTTGCGCCGGCACCGAATCACGACCAAGCAAGTCGGCGATATCGACTTCTTGAATATCATCAACCTTGACCCGCCCACTGGCGAGGTCCATGAAACCAGGAACGCTGCGGACATGGAGCGGAAAACCCTCGAGGAACCCGAGTACTTCACGACGCCGACCACGGCTCGATGAAGGAATCGCCAAGAGAATTTCCTGGGCACCGGTCGCATCGATCATTCGCTGAATATGCTTGGGTTTATAGACTTGGAGACCGGAAATGACACGATCCGAAATGGTGGTATCGTCATCAATGAACGCTACAGGTCGCATGACGCGTCCCATACGTAGTGCGGCAACCAATTGGTTACCTGCCGCGCCCGCCCCATAAATTGCAACCCGTGGCAAGCCGTCCTCGCGGCTGGTAAAGGGCACATGTTGAGCGGCAGCGAACCAATCACCCAAAAAGTACTGGCGCATGGTCAAGCGCAGGCCACCTACCATAATCAGGCTCAACCACCAGTAATTGAAGATAATTGAACGAGGAACGACGTTCTGATGATTACTGTACCAGTAGACGACCACACCGAGGATCAGCGACGAAAGGCTGACTGCCTTGATAATAGCGACCAGTGCATCGTTGCCGAAATACCGCATTACAGCGCGATACATGCCAAAGCGGATGAAGAGCGGGATTGCGATCACCGGTGCGGCCAAAAACAGCCAAAGATGCATTTTGACGGGGTTGATCATCTCGTCGATACCGAGGCGAACAACAAACGCCATCCACAGCGCTAAAAAGACCAGAACAACATCTGCAAATACCTGAATCAATCGTTTTTGATGTCGAGGCAGCTTCAGTAGCCAAGTGCGCAACCGGTTAATCATGATTCACCTACGGTCCATGCGTTAGATCAAAAACTCTTGTCGACCGCGCAATAAACGCAGAACAAAAAGCACACTGCACAATGCCTGCCTAAACAGGTCAATCGTTAATGCCCCCATGAAATCAATGGGAAACACCATCCCGCTTGATTACCTTCAAGGCTGTCAAAAACAGGATTTTCAAATCGAAAAAGAAATTCATATTTTTCGCGTAATAAGCATCATAGCCAACCTTAACCGGTATCGGCAACTCATCGCGACCGTTAACCTGCGCCCATCCAGTGAGCCCTGGCCGAATCAGGTGCACGCCTTGCTCCGTGCGCAATTCTATTAGGTCAGCCTGATTGAAAAGCGCAGGACGCGGCCCGACAAAACTCATGTCACCCGCAATGATGCTCCACAATTGAGGCAGTTCATCCAGGCTGGATTTTCGAAGAAAGTTTCCAATGGGTGTCAGATACTGAGAGGGGTCCGACAGCAAGTGAGTAGCCACCGCAGGCGTGCCGGTGCGCATTGAGCGAAACTTAGGCATCCTGAACACAGCATTATTGACACCCACGCGATCCGACCAATACAACGCAGGTCCCCTCGAGGTCAATTTAACCGCTATCGTAACAAGCACAATCGGGATCAACAGTATGAGCAGGGCGAATAAGCTCAATACAAGATCAAAAAAACGCTTCATGTTAAGCACCAACCTTTCAATTCAGAGCTATTTAGTTGAGTATCTGTTAAATATTTTTGAGAACCGGGCAAAGGATTCAGACAACCGCTGAGCCACCGTCCTTTTGCGTAAAATGCAGGGGTGCTCGATAAAGTGCCAAGACAACACTGCAGGAATAAGTGCAAACGCAAACGCCACGAAGATCATGGCGATGGGGGATATTCCCTTCCAAAGGTGAGCCAATATCTCCTGGGTGGGAAACGCATATATGTATAAGCCGTAAGAGTAGTCACCTAATTTATTGTACTGCCGGGCAAACCACTGTGTATTGAAGCCTGCATAAAAAACAGAGTAGCCCCAAGCAATCACGAAGGCTTCAACAAAAACAGGAGTCTTGTACAAAAATAATGCACCCAACCAACAGCCCACTAAAATTCGGTAGTTCAATCGAATATTGAATTTGTAGGCATACAGAACCATGCCAACTACAAATGCAAAACTCCATTGCACCCACATACGCATTTGCATACCTGGGTGAGTGTAGCCTTCCTCAAGCAAAAACCTGAATGTAAAATAAAATATAAAATAGGCTACGAAAAATAATGACACCCTGCGAATGCGCTTTAAACACCCAAGCATGCCGAGGACTAAAACCAAAGCGTAGAGCAAGACTTCATAATACAGGGTCCATAATGACCCATTAATTCCTGGATAAGGATTATCCTGAAAAAGCCCAGGCAACTGAAAGTGAATATCCTTTAGCTTCAAATTAGCTGTTATGTAGCTATAGACCTCACTCGAGGAAAAATAGTCACGCACATCCATAACAGTAAAAAGTGGACCAATAACTAAAGCGCTTAGAACCAGAACAACCAATAGCGCCGGGTATAGCCTCAAGATTCTTGCAACTACAAAGTCGATATTCGTCTTGGAGCGCTCGTAGCTCAGGGATATGAAAAATCCTGAGATACAGAAAAACGTGAACACCCCCAGGCCACCGAGAGAGATCCCAAGTTGTGCCACGAGCGGTTCGACTTCGCTAGCACCGCGCGACAGTGGATAAGCGTGGGAAATCAGCACAAAAAGCGCTGCGACCATGCGGATAAAATTGAAGTTATTATCCCTCGACTTCAGCATTTCGGCCAAATTACCCATGGGAGGTTCCAGCTTCTTTAGCCCGATAATGAAGTGCCGTAATAGCAAAAGCCTTGTCAACGCTAACGGGTGGCACCCAACCTAGACGCTCCCGCGTATCGCTAATATCAACCTGAAGCGACCCGCATAAACGTTGAAAAAACTCTTTCTTACCTACCAGAGAGGCCGCCAAGGCCAAAAGGCCTTGTGGAAATGCAAACAACCGAGACTTTTTATTCATGGCCACGGCCAGCTTGTCCAAAATCTGGCCGATCGATAAGTCTTCACCATCACTTGCCAAAAAGACACGATTTGCTGCGGCGGGATGATGAATGCACAGGCAAATCAAATCGACCAGATTTTCAACAAAAATCAGGCTTCTGCGATTGCTAATAGTGCGGAATGGAAGCGGCAGCCCTTTATCGACGGTTGCTATCATCCTTTCAAAATTCGCTTTTACGCCCGGCCCGTAGACTAAAACAGGCCTGATAATCACAACTTCCATTACAGCCTGGCTGGCCAGTTCCAACAGCGCTTGCTCCGCTTCCATCTTGGACACGCCGTAAGCATCAAGAGGAGCGGGTGTGTCTGAAGAACTAAACGCCCTGTTCGCCTCCGTCTCTTCACCATTGACCTTGACGGAACTTATAAAAATAAAGCGTTTGACCCCTGCCGCTGCGGCTTGCCGGGCGAGATTGAGCGTAGCCTCTACATTGACCTCACGAAACGCCTGCAACGGATTGGCATGCGTTTCGTTCATGATATGCGCTCGGCCAGCAGAGTGAATCACTGCATCCACTCCTTTCAACGAAACAGACCAGTCGTTTCGTCCCGACAGTGACTGAACCACATGATCCTGTACACCTGGCAATGTCGTGGCAGTAGGTTTACGAGTAACGTTGACGACCTGATACTTAGCCTCCACGAGAGCCCCTAATATCGAGCGGCCCACAAAACCAGTGCCTCCAGTAAGAAGCACTTTGGGCATTTCAGGCGTGGGCACGGCGTTCAAATCATCGAACATATTCAGGCCTTATCAGACGACAGCAATTGTTTGAACAACTTATCATATTGAGCGGAAACGCCTTCCCAACGATAACGACGCACGGCTATTTCATGCATTGTCTCGCTCAGTTCCCTGCGCTCGGACTCATCGCCAAAAAGGCGAGAGGCATGCTCGGTGAGCTCTTGGCTGGAGGAAAAGAACTTGGCACTGTCTTCGGTAGATGCCCGATTGAAGGACACATCAAAAGCAATAATCGGCAAACTCAGCCACATCGCTTCCACTAATGAAGGGTTGGTTCCGCCGGCGCTGTGACCATGGAGGTAAATAGTGGCATTACTGCGCAATGGGCTCAACTCATCGCCATTGTAGATCGGGTCCAGCAGATGCAAATTAGCTGCGTCTGAGTATTTATCCTGAAGCGCCTGCCCATATTCACTTTGCTTCCAATTCCCCACAATCACCAGGGGCAGGCCACTGGCATGGAAAGCCTCGACAATGACGTGAATATTGTTTTCAGGCTCAATCCTGCATACAGAAAATGCATAGGGCTCACGAAGGAACGGGTAGCGCTCCCTATCGGACTCGTCCAATACACGAGTCTTCGCCTGATCACCACCGTAGGCGATCAAAGTGCTCTCGCGACCGTACTCGCTACGCACATAGTCCTGGAGGACCTGATTGTCAGTCACCACGGCATCAGAATACTTGACGGCCACGGCCTCTGAAAACTTCAGGAATTTTTTCGCCAGGGGTGACCACTTCGCACGCTTCCATTCATAACCATCAATATTTACGACAATTTTCTTTTTTGTCAGCATCTTGATGAATGGAAGTGCAATACAACCTGACACACCTAAAATGACCAGCACATCGTTCTTACGGTAGGCATGTAGCATGCTGACTATGTCATAGGGAATACTTTGCACACCGTTGGCTTTCAACGGAATATAAATCAAGTCAGCGTTACCGTATTTCTTGGGTTGAGACGAGTAAGATTTAGAACTGCAATACACTGAAATATCGTAATCGCGATCCAGATAGGTTACCAGTTGCTCAGATAGCGTCTCCCAACCGCCATACTGCGCAGGAAGACCGACTGTACCAATGACTGCAAATTTAGTTCCCATCAAACACCCCAAGCACACCACTTTCGAATTTTTCACTTGAGAAACTAAGTGATTTCAACTTTGCCGCTTCAGACAAGCTATAACACACATCAGGATTACTCTGGAGGTACACCAGTTTTTCCGCTATCTCTTCGACCCGATCAGAAGACATCAAAAAACCTTCAATGCCGTCGGATACGAGCTCAATGGGTCCACCTACTGGAGGAACAATGCATGGAATGCCAAAGGATAGTCCTTCGAGAATCGTCAGGCCGAAGGTTTCAACCCACTCGTTCGGTTTTGAAAGACTAAGTAAAACACTAGCCTTTTGATAATGGGGCACAACATCCGCACAACTTGAAACAACCTCCAAATTGCCAGGAAGGGTAATACTTGAAAAAAACTCAGCCACTTCCGCGTCAGTCGCTCCAAGAACCAGCTTCAGCTTTACCGCCGGATTGCTATTCAACAATTTAGCAATCTCGACAAATTCATTGACCCCCTTATATGCTTTCAACGAGCAAATCATCAGCACATTGAATTCGTCATCAATAAGAGGTTGATATGAATGGCGCTGAGCTACCAAGGACATACTATGCGGGAGCGAATTGTAGATCACACGATTATCAATATTTGAAAATCCTTCGTTTTGCGCAAGAAAGTATGAAACAAAAATATTTTCACTCGAACACTTCTCAACAATCCAGCGCAAAAATAACTTTAATGGTTTTGGACGAATTGACGTTTCGTGAATATGATAAACAACCTTTACCCCAAGAACTTTACCAGCCAAAGCCGCACCAAATGGAAGCAACGTATTAACATAAAAAACAGCCGACTTATCTCTATACCCCAACAATTTAATAAATAGCAGAAGCTGCGATATGCTGTAGCTTACCAGCGTCATTAACTTGTTATCAAAACGCTTATAGAAATAACGTTTCTGAATGCAAGGCGCTGAAGATAAAAACCCAGCATTCCCCTTCCCACCCAAGAATAGCTCGGCCTCAAATCCTTCTTTTGACACCGCCTCAATAACCTGAGAAAGAACTTTTGGGCTCCCGCTGTAGTCATTTAGCAAATGAAAAAATATAATTTTTTTCACTACACATCCTTTTAGCTACGTTCTTTTATGCGTTTTGCCGGGACACCAGCATAAATCGAATTAGCGGCGTATCGCCCTGCTTTTAAAACAGCTCCAGCGGCGACAACACAGCCATCCTCCAAAATCACCCCATCCAGCACCGTGACTTTGGCTCCAATCCAACAGTTGCTACCTATGTGTATGCCTTCATTATTCACGCCCTGAAGGCGGATAGGTATTGAGGGATCAGAAAAATTATGGTTTTCAGAGTGAAAAGAAACGTAGTTTCCAATGATGGTATCATCGCCGATGGTAATACCTCCGGCACAGCCAAGGAAGCTACCGCTGCCTATACCAACATCGTTACCAACCGAAAGCCCTTCGCCCAGCTTTGTCAAACTGCCGGTGCATTCAATAATAACATTCTTTTTCAAGGAAACCCCGCGACCAAAGGTAATCCCGTTGACGGCCAATGCATCGATAAAGCACCCATCATCTACCACCAGCCCTTTGCCCGCCTGGATCATTGAACGAGCCTTCACAGTAACGCCCTTTCCGACCAGAATGACTGACAGCCTTCGAAATTTTAAAAAACCATTGACTGCCATGAACGCTTTCGATACTACAAAATTGAATAGGTAACTGTCGGGAATTTTCTTGTCAATTTTCATGCCTCTTTTTCTCACCTTCAAAGAAAGAAGCTCGACCAGTTCTATCAACATGATTATTACTCTTTAAAAGAAGAAAAATATGAACTAAGGAAACCCATATCCCTATACGACATGCTTTTTCTTAGCGCCGAAACAGCCAAGTACGTCTCCATCACCCCACGAAAAAGAAAGCTCTTCCGCTCAAAAATGACCCTGAAGCCCCGAATCATTTCCTGAAAACGAAAGATCGCGCGGTCAGGGCTATCTGATGTGTGTTCGGATAGATCATGCTGCAGGGCGGTATCCAGCACATAAAAATGCGAATAAAAGGATTCATACCTCACAAAAAAAGCAGTATCCGTAACATAGAATTTCAAACGCTCATCGAAGAGAGGTGACATTTTTTCATAGCACGACCTTCTAAATATCACGCCGCTATTAATTGCGAGCTTATTGATCGAAGAATTAACTCCTGCATTGACAGCAGATGAGAGCCGACCGAGAAACCACAAACGCTCGCCTGGACTTACCAACCTCTCTCCCGAGTAAATTTTTGGCAGCATCACACCATACGTGTCAGCGGGTGATGCTGCTTCAAACTCTAACGCACTCACAATTGCATCGACATAATTCTGACTAGAGTAATCTGTATCATCATCAGAAATCATGAAATGCGTAGCACCACCGGCAAAAGCCTTGTCAGCAACAGCATTATAAATCTCGGACAAACCGTTATTCTTACCTACCAACCAAGTCAAACTATCTCTTATAAGTTCGGGCGAGCACTCCGGAGTGTTGTTCCACACAAAAAACTCAACCGTAATCCCCTTCTCCTGAAAATAATCAACATTATTCAGCAATGTTGTTATAGCAGCAGAGTCCTTATAATGCCTCTTATACAGAACAATCAATATCGAAAGCTTAGTTTTTACGATATTTTGATTCATACATCACCACCACTATAACCAGCGCAAAAAGGTACAACACAACACTATTGGTATATGACTGAAAAAAGAAGCTGCTCAGAAAGAATGGGTAACTGATGATTAGGTAATCTGCGGCACCTGCCATAAAGGCACTATTGCCCAGTCGCAGTCGCTGGGCAACCCCCACAACTTTACTGTAAAAACACACCAGGCCTATCATAATAGCCAGCCCTATATAACCTGAGGAGGACAATAGGTTCAGCCAAAACGAATCAAACCAATATGCCTGTCCCGGCCCGATAGCTCCGAAACCCAGCCCCAATGGCATCGACCCCAGTGAACCCAGGACTTCCGACCACTGCCGGACTCGATCCAGAGCAGAGAGATCGTCCGTATACCCCAACGCGAGGTAAATAAATATCGAGCACGTAAAAAAGAAAAGGTAGCTATACCCCAAAAAAGAGATAAACCCCCTTCTCTTGAATAGCTGCAATACCAGAAGGAAAAACATGGCAGACACCATCCCAATTGCTGCAGTTCTGACTGAGCCATAAACAATAAGGATGGTCGAGAAAAACGCTACGGCGATGTAAACCAAGAAGTTCAGGTTATATGTTTTTTTTCGGACAGCCTGCACAAGTAAGCAACAAGCGAAAAGCGCTGTATTAAGAACAAAGGCATTAAACTCAAGGGTGCCGGTGAAAAAGCCCGACATCCTTGGATTGCCTTCGCGCATGGAGTTATAGGTTTCTAACTCAAAACCTTTCTCAGACAGCAAAGGCCAATACCAAAACTGTTCCGCGTCACTGATAGTCAGGTACTGATAAATCGCATAACAACCCGAGATGAACGTCATCATTGCAAGCGTGGAGAACATGACTCGCAGTTTGACTTCCAGCTCTACTCCCCGGCACATTGAATTCAGCATCAACGCAAAGAGTATCGGCATGGCAAATGAACGAAACATTCGAAAGGACGCGTCAGACAGCTCTCCACACATCAAATAAAAGAAAATGAAGAACACAAATGCTATGAGCTGCTCTTTGTATTGCCTAGGTATCGAATGGCGAGTTCCTGCTTGAAAAAAAACAATCAACGTCGTGAAAAGAACATAATATAAAACTACACCTTCGCGCCAAGCACCAACGGCAGAAGGTGCGTGCAGCGTCAAGATCATGTAATCCGAGAGCATCAACATTATTATAAAAAAACGCAACCCCAGCACCCTCATGACTTGCTGGACCTCAGATTCTTTACAACAATACTTTTAAGCCTGAGCAATGCCAACTTTGCAAGTACTTTCATCTTCTGCACTGCATTAAGCTCAAGCAGTAGGGTGTACAGAAAATGCTTATCGAAATCTAACAACCTTGATACAACTGCGGGGGGAATAGCCGAGCTGATTTTCCCTATCTGCTCATAGACAGCAATATCTCCCGTCCAAGCGACGTACTTTTCCATTTCATTAACGCATACAACACCTTCATACAGGCATGCTCGATAACGTGACTTAACGGCTTCATAACCATTCACGGCGAACACTGACGCAATGGTCTGCTCGTCATTATTACGATGCAAAATACTGTCGATGAACTCGTCTACACTTTCATCTTTCAAGTTATCCGCTGGTGAATAACCTTGTATGGGCGCACGAAGGCCAACGCACCGGCGACCACTGACCAGTTGTTCCGCAAAAGCGGTACCTCCTGGCGTAGGATAACTATCAACGTAAAAATCAGCCCCCTCCAAAAGTTTTAAGTAACTTTCATAGGGTACTGACGACAGAATCTTAAATCGACTGCCATATCGAAGCTTAAGTGGCCACCACCAAAAATTCGTATATGGGCTGGCACCTACTATCCAGAATTTCGCATTTTTAAACTCTGATAGAACCCGATCGATCGCCGGCCGCAGATCGTAGTTTTTAACTGGCTTGAACTTGAACGGTGAGGCAGCACTGAAAAAATTCAATGCATCTGTCTTCTCTGGCAAGCAATGTTCTTTTGAGACACGATGACTGGTCAACGGAATCCCTAAGAATGACTTCTCTCCCGGGATATTTTTTTTCATATCTCGGTGCCGACCAAATGTACTTATCTCAAAATATATATCTGCAACGGAACTCCCATAAGTAAACACATGGTCAGCATGATTAACAAAAAATATCTTTGCACTGCTGATCTTTTTGACAATGGAGCACGCGATGACAGAAATCATGTCATCCGGATGGATATGCAACACCACCCTCTTATAATTTTTTAAATACCCTACAATCTCCGCAATCTTCTCCAGCGGAGTACCAGGTTTAACTACCGCACACGCCTCGAAAAACTTTCGCGTACGCTCAACGGCTTTTTCATCACTTACGCGAGTAATCAGCAGATCTGGCTTTTCCGCATGCATCGTGGAGAGCTGCTCCATGAGTCGGGTGTGCCCACCTATCAAATAGGGCTCCGAAATCACATGAACACAATCTTTAGCCGGTTGTTGAAACTCGCCTTTCGGGAACACACTCACGCACCGTGCGGTTAATGTGGCCTCCAACTCAGGTTCATCATAGACCCCTTTATCGACAGACCACAGAATGGCACCATACACTTCCGCCAACTCGATACTTTTATTAATATCTTTTTGCGTTAGAATTAAATCGCGAATTGAAGATAGCAAGCGACTCATAGGCAAAAAGACCTCAAATTTTAGTATTTTTATTTAGCTTTCTATAAATAAGAAAGTACATGACAATCAAGTAGATACCGTAGTTGAGCGCGTGAGCCCAAGTCACACCGATAGGTCCACCCCATTTCGTCAGCATCACTGTCAGCACATAGAATCCAAATGCAAAAACCACTTCTGTCAAGATATACATCTTGACCATCGCCTTGCCCAGCATCAAGTAAGCCAATATCCAGCTTGCGATTTTCAGGGTATCTCCCAGCATCTGCCAGGCGAAAAAATCTCTCATCGGGCTGAACGCCCCCGTGAAGAGTAGACCAATGATGAAATCTCTCAGTAGATAGATTGCCAACCCGCAAACCATTGCTACCGGCAAAATCAACTTATAGCCCTGCAGAATTTCGTTTTTGATTTCCTGTGGATCCACCAACTCTGATAACTTCGGTAAAAAGTAAAGGCCCAGTGTCGTTGTCACTACCAGTAAGTAAGCCGTGCTTAAACGCCACATGGCCTCCCAATATCCAGCTGTTTCCCAGCCGTACTCCCCACCCAAATAGTTCCGCACTAGAATATGGCTGACTGGCACACAAGCGGCAGTCGTGAGTGCCATGGCGGTAAACTTTGTCAAATTTATCGCGATCTGCTTGTCCATGCGCCCCAGAAAGTTGGACATCCGAAACCACGGTGTCCTGTAACAAAGCAAGCATGTTACAAAAAAAGCAATAGACTGATAGAGCACCAATGAAACCAAGGCGCCATATAACCCAAACTGCACAACCATGATAATGGTCACGATCAAGGAAAGCAGGCTTCCCCCGATATTGGCCAATATATACCGGTTAATCTCTTTTTTGCCGTTAAGAATAGCGAGTAACAAGGTATTGAAAGAGAAGAAGACGACGGTCGCAGCGCACCAGATAAAAACACTGTAGAGCGACTCATCATTGAAGCACCAAGCCGCCAACGGCTTGCTGAAGATGACAATGAGAACAGATGTCACAATTGACCCGATGAAAGCGATAGTGCCTGCCGTTCGCCACACGCGGCGTTGCGCGTCTTCATCCTCCTGAAACTCGGCTGTGTATTTGGTCACTCCGGTGCTGATAGCACCGGTGGAAAATGTCGTCACCATTTGCACTGCGTTTTGAAACTGACCTAAAGCGGCATAGCCCGACGGCCCGACATAAATGGCGAGCATCTTATTAATGCCCAACAACGTGAGCATTTTAATGATGACAGCAATACCGTTGAGAAAGCTGGTTCGAAGCAACGTCATATCATGCTTCTACAGAAAAGCTGTTACAGGCTTCAACGACACGCTGAGCCTCGGCGTCAGTCATAACCGGGCTAATTGGCAAACTCAACACTTCCCTGTGAATGCACTCAGTAATAGGGAATGACTTATTATAAAAATCAGCACCCGCGTAGGCTTGTTGCTGATGCGGCGGAATAGGGTAGTGAATTAGTGTTTGAACACCTGATGCCGCTAGATGACCTTGCAGGGCTTCGCGGACCTCTGAGCGCACGACAAAAAGATGCCACACGTGTGAGGTATGGTTCATGACATCAATGCCTGAATCCAATGGCAGTTTGATCAACGGATTCTTTATTCCCGCCATATAAATTGCAGCAACGCGTCGGCGCGCTTCGGTCTGAGCCTGAAGGTATTTAAGCTTCACGCTCAACATCGCGGCTTGCATTTCGTCCAACCGACTGTTTACGCCCTGCACAAGGTTCTTGTATTTCTCATGTGAGCCGTAGTTTCGCAGCGCCTGAATCATATGGACCAGCTCTGTGTCACTGGAAGTAATGGCGCCGGCATCGCCCAATGCCCCCAGGTTTTTACCTGGATAAAAGCTGAAGCCGGATGCGTCACCCCAATGACCCGCACTTTTACCAGCCACTTGTGCACCATGAGCCTGCGCGGAATCCTCAAGCACCAGCAGGTTCTCGCGCTTGGCAATCGCGTCGATGGCAGGCATAGCCGCCAACTGCCCATAGAGGTGAACAGGCATGATCAACCGGGTTTTTTCAGTTAGCGCACGTTCGATGTTCTCGGGGCACAGGTTGTAGGTGTCGACGTCCGGCTCAACCAGCACCGGCTTCAGCTTATTTTCAGTCACAGCCAGCAACGTCGCGATATAGGTATTGGCCGGAACAATGACCTCGTCGCCGTCCTTGAGCTTACCCATTTCTTTCCAAGCGCGAATCGTCAGGGTCAGTGCGTCCAACCCATTTGCTACACCGACGCAATGGCGCGCACCGGTATAGGCAGAAAACTCCTCTTCAAAGCGCTTGAGATGTTCACCTTGAATATACCAACCAGAATCAATGACACGTGTCGCAGCTTCTACGAGTTCTTCGCGGAAAGCCGAGTTCAATGACTTTAGATCGAGAAATGGAATCATCAAAAATACCTGACGTCAGTGCTTCGTTATTAGGTGTATGAAGGCGCAGGCAGATCTGCACCGTCGAAATCAAGCGTATCGTTTTGCCGCGCGAAGAAAATCATCGTAATTTCGCAGGTAATCGCGCTCATCATAATGATTGCTGGCAAATACCAGAAGAACGCAATCTTCACTGAAGTCGTGCATCTCGCGCCAGATCAGGTTCTTGATATGGATGGCCTTGTTTGGAGCATCGAGCCATATGGACTCCTGTTCCAAGCCGTCATCGAGCAGAATCCTGCACTTGCCTGACAGGCAGATAATGTACTGCTCCAGCCTGTAGTGCGCGTGCGATCCCCGGCTGACGCCAGCCTTGGTATTGAAGATGTAATAGGCTCGCCTGACATCAAATGGAATGTCACGCCCCTGCTCCAAGGCAATCAAACTGCCACGGTCATCACCGATTATGCTCAGCTCGTGCGACGTCACATCGCCCGTCAATGCTGAAATTGAAGACATCACGTCTGAGAGCAACGGCGCTTCGTTATCCTTCTGACTGACAATCAATCCTTCAGTGACCGGCCACTGGATAGCGATGGAAGGATCACTCCAGTTAATCGACGCCTCACATGCCTTAGAGTAAGTGTCCGTGGTTTTGTAGAGAAACTCCGTGTTGTCTTCCAACGCTAAAAACCCGTGCGCGAAACCTTCCGGAATCCAGAGCATTCGTCCATTCTTGGCGGAGAGCTCGACCCCCACCCATTGGCCAAATGTCTCCGAGCCTTTTCTGATGTCAACCGCGACGTCGTAGGCACTGCCTGCGGTAACCCGTACCAGCTTGCCTTGGGCATGGGGTGCGCGCTGAAAGTGAAGCCCTCTCAGGACGTGCTTTTTTGAGCAAGAGTGGTTGTCTTGCACAAAAGGACGCGGAATGGGGTGACCTAGCGCGGCAAGTTGCTCATGAAACAAAGGCTCATTGAAGCTCTCCATAAACCATCCGCGGTCATCTGCGAAGATTTTGGGCTCAATGACGACGACGCCGGCCAGCTTGGTTTCTATAAACTTCATCAGTTCTTATGCTCTGTCAGAATCTTTTGCAGGTACTGGCCATAGCCGGTTTTGCTCAGGTGCTGTACTTGAATCGCCAATTGTTCGGGTGTGATCCAACCAGCATGGAAAGCAATCTCTTCAAGGCAGGCCACTTTCAAGCCCTGTCGATGTTCGATGGTGTGCACAAACTGGCTCGCCTCCAAAAGAGACTCGTGGGTGCCTGTATCCAACCAGGCGAAGCCTCGCCCCAACATTTCGACATTCAAGCTCTGCTGCTCGAGATAAACACGATTTACATCGGTGATTTCAAGCTCGCCACGGGGCGACGGGCTGATACTCTTGGCAATCTCCACGACCTGGTTATCGTAGAAATACAGCCCTGTAACGGCATAATTCGACTTCGGCCTGGCAGGCTTTTCCTCGATGCTCAATACTCGCCCAGCGGTGTCAAACTCAACAACGCCAAAACGCTCCGGGTCCGAGACGTGATAGCCAAACACCGTGGCACCAGAAGACTGGGACATGGCTGAACGCAGGTTGTCGGAAAAATGCTGTCCGTAAAAAATATTGTCGCCCAGGATCAAGCACACAGGATCTTCGCCGATAAACTCTTCACCAATGATAAAGGCCTGTGCCAGCCCATAAGGGCTAGGCTGCTCGGCGTAACTCAATTGCACACCGTACTGACTGCCATCACCGAGCAATTTCTTGAAGCCCGGTAAGTCATCTGGCGTTGAAATAATCAAAATTTCACGAATGCCTGCCAGCATCAAAACGGACAGGGGATAAAAAATCATTGGTTTGTCGTAGATTGGGAGCATTTGCTTCGACACTCCCAGCGTCAACGGATAGAGGCGGGTACCCGCGCCTCCGGCAAGAATAATCCCCTTACGCTTCAACATTGTCATACCTGAAAAACATCCTTACCGTTGATTCCCCCACCATTCCGACAGAGGCTTACTTAGGTTTCCCTGAATTACTCGCTACTCGGCCAATGCCCATAGCTGGCCTGTAGAAAACACTGGAACAATAAATATCGCAAAACGCTCACCACTACCTCCCCAGCGTCACCTTTCAATTCGCACCGAAGACAACGGAAGGAAGACCTCAGCCCGCGACGCCAACGCCATATGAACGAGGGCTACAGAGAGCGTGATGATACAGCGCTCACCCCCCATTTCAATAAAACGCATTGTGAAAAGCCTGCAATAGCTTCGACCCCAAGCTCGCTGACATCACTACGCCGCACTTCTTGCACGAGTGATCAACTCCCAAGCACTGGTCATTAGAGCTTGGCCAAAATCAGGGCTTGGGGGCCTTCATACAAATTGAAATCCGAAAGAGGCAACGCTGGAAAAAATCCCCTTGCCCTAGAGGCTGGAATTAATACGCCCCGCCGCTGCCGCACATTGGCGAACACCACTTTTAGGCTGGGCTGAGATAGAAATGCCAGGAAACGCCCCCGCAACCCGCCCCACGAAACAAACAACGAATCAAGGCGCTTACATCACAGAGGCTCGCTGCCTGTTTCAGCTATCGCCGGGTTGAAGCGCTGTACGCTCCTTTGATGGCTTACCCATAGCAGTTGAGAGCAAAGGCGTGACATCTTGTGTTATGTGTCGACCGCTGATCATGAAGTGCCTGACCAGAGCAGCCAAGACACCCAGAATCACGCCAACTACTCCCCCAAGGATCAGTATCAGTATTTTCTTCGGATTGATGGGCGAAAGCGGTTCCAGAGCTTTGCGGTCAATGGTTACCAACTTCATATTACTGATGTCGAGGTTGCCTAAATTTTGCAGGCGCACGACTTCAGCGCGTAGAGGCTCAACCCCCGAAAGAAAAAGGTCTTCATTTTGACGCTGCTTGAGCACCTCAATTTCGCGGTTGCTCTGCAACAACTGAAGCTCACGAGCAATTTGAGCGATTCGACCTTCAGTAAAATCATCAGACTTGCGCTGCAGTAATGCGGTGCGCTCGGCTGTCAGCGCTTCAACTCCCATAAAATAGAGAGGGACTTGCTGATTATTAATCTCTGTCCGCATTACGCTGTTCTCACCTGCACGAGCAGTCTTCTCTCCCAACGCAGAGGGTGTCGTCGGCTTTTCGATACCCAGAGACTTGGCAATCGTGATCGCCTCACCTAATAGAGCAATCCGATCTTGACGCGCAGTCTTGATTTGCTGGCGCAGCGCTTTCAACTCATCCTGCAACTGAGCGCGCTTGAGATTATCAGCCTCTTGGAGCGTCGCTATTCGCGCATCCTTATCCGTCTTATAGCTAGAGCGAGCAGCTTCAATCTTGCCTTCCAGCTCGGTCAGGCGATTTTTAACAATGACCTTCAGATCAGCAGCGATCTGCTGACGCTCGGCGTCAATCGCGTAATCGACAAATTTATTGAGGACACTGACACCGTCGATACCTTTAGGATAATTGAGCCCAAGGCCAATATATGCGCTCAGAGAGTCAGATTTTTTGGGGTCAGGAAGTACTAACTTCAAGGAATCACGATTAAAAGCATCAAAGCTTTGCTCAAGCGTTCTGCCTGGTCGCTCGAACGGCTTGAACAAGGCTTGATTCGCCCTAAAAAAGTTCAAACGGGTCTCATAGGACTCTAGGGAAGCCCCCACCTTGATGAGTGCATCCCCCGGAGGTAGCCGATAAACTTCTGAACGATTCAGTGCGTCGAGCTCGTTAATAGCAGCAGGGCGCAACACGCTACTTACTTGATACTCAGGAGTCGCAGTAAAAGCATAAGCTGCCGCAATCAGGGTTACCCCGGCAGCTACAAGAAGAACAAGTGTTTTTTGCTGCCAAACCGCCTTGAAAACGGCGGCAATATCAATTTCGCCGTGCGGCGGTGCGGGGGGAATGCGGAAGCTACTACTCACAACAAAAACCTGCCTTCAATGAGAAACTGCGGGCTCGTTATGCAGACAAGATTGTGTATTTTTATTTTAATTGGATGACCGTCAAAACTCAGCGTCGCTGCCGAGCCTGGGGCGCACAAAATGCCCGTTTTCGAGAACAGGCTTCATTTTGCCAGCCCTCCGACATATTACAAGGCTTGACAGGACTGTAGTATCGATCCTACATAGCAATAAACGCCGATTGTGGGGATTTTCCAAATTTTTCCGACAGATGCTGGCTGAAAAAATCAAGCCCATGCTCCAGAGCATAAGCAGTTAGACCAATTGTCAGAGCACAGTATCACTGTCCGACTCGGAACTACCTGGAAGAAAGGTGTGCAATGAACAGTCAGAGAATCGAGATCGAAGCGGGCAACCACTGTCTATAACTCACCCTTCGCAGGCGAACGATACTTACGCCATACCCGAACGCCTAGCAAGGGCCCTATCATCATCCCACCAATCAAAGCGAGCACAATATATACAGCCACTGGCATCTGTGCGGTACTGAAGCCCAAGAACGACAGGGAAATCGCTTGCTGATTTTCCAGCACAAAGCCAAAAATCATCAGTACCACAACTACCAACATTAACACCGCTAAAAAGCGCTTAACCCCACGCATAGTCTTCTCCCCCCAAAAACACTCAGACGCCCTCTTCCTCTTCTTCGTTCACCCGATCGCGCAACTCCTTGCCCGGCTTGAAGTGAGGTACGAATTTGCCGTCGAGACTGACGGATTGGCCAGTCTTTGGGTTGCGGCCTACGCGCGGCGCGCGGTAATGGAGTGAAAAACTACCAAAGCCACGAATCTCGATGCGATCTCCGGTAGCCAGACACTGGGACATTTGCTCAAGCATAGTCTTGATAGCCAGCTCCACATCCTTGGATGAAAGCAGCCCTTGATGGGTGACAATTCGTTCGATCAACTCCGACTTCGTCATATTTTTCCCTTCTTTTTCAAGCAGCTAGGAAAAGCGCTTCGAAGGTTTTAGCATGACTTGATGAATTTGAACAGCCCACGCGACAACTTATCGACAGGACATACCACCCTCTCTGTAAATACGCCTTACCGCGTCAATTACAGATGACCAGCATCGTACGCGTTACGGCACCAGCGGGATTCCAGCCAAACAGGTAGTCACCCTCTTCATCTTTGGCATCACTGGACCGAGTCACAACCTTATAGCCTTGCAGCTTACACTCTCGCGAAGCGCGCTTTTCACACTTGTCCCAGCCCGAACCGAGCCCCGAGCAATCGATCTCAATACCACTCACACCACGCTTGGCATGGGTCTTGGCACTGGTCGCAGCGCACCCAGCGAGTAACACCACTGCACATACTACGGCTAGCCTCTTCATTTAAATCCTTACTGAACAACAACACGGAAGTCGCCCTCCTGAAACTATAGTCAGTTCTGACCCTTAGCTATAGACCTTGCTTCTCGGTTGTTGATTCAACGAATTTCAAACACAAAAAAGGGCGACCGAAGTCGCCCTTTTTACAGCCTTACAGAACTTAGTTCTGTTTAGCCATTGCTTCGCGCAGCAGGGAGGCCATGGTGGTCTCGCCTTGTGCAGCTTCTGGAGCCGATTTCAGGCTCTGGATAGCTTCTTTCTCTTCAACTTCGTCTTTCGACTTGATGGAGAGTTGGATTACGCGGCTCTTGCGATCAACGCTGATGATCTTGGCTTCTACTTCCTGGCCTTCTTTCAGAACGTTACGCGCGTCTTCAACGCGGTCACGGCTGATTTCGGAGGCTTTCAGAGTCGCTTCGATATCGTCGGCCAGAACGATGATGGCGCCTTTGGCGTCAACTTCTTTCACAGTGCCTTTAACGATTGCGCCCTTGTCGTTCTCTTGAACGTACTCGGAGAACGGATCGCTTTCCAGTTGCTTGATACCCAGGGAGATGCGCTCGCGCTCTGGGTCAACCGACAGGATAACGGTGTCCAGCTCGTCGCCCTTCTTGAAACGACGAACAGCTTCTTCGCCAACTTCGTTCCAGGAGATGTCGGACAGGTGAACCAGGCCGTCGATGCCGCCGTCCAGACCAATGAAGATACCGAAATCGGTGATCGACTTGATGGTGCCGGAGATTTTATCGCCCTTGTTGAACTGGCCAGAGAAATCTTCCCATGGGTTAGATTTGCACTGCTTGATGCCCAGGGAGATACGACGACGCTCTTCGTCGATGTCCAGAACCATAACTTCCACTTCGTCGCCGACTTGTACGACTTTCGAAGGGTGGATGTTCTTGTTGGTCCAGTCCATTTCGGAAACGTGTACCAGGCCTTCCACGCCTTCTTCCAGCTCAGCGAAGCAGCCGTAGTCGGTCAGGTTGGTAACACGCGCGGTTACGCGAGTGCTTTCTGGGTAACGGGCTTTGATAGCAACCCATGGATCTTCACCCAGTTGCTTCAGGCCCAGGGAAACACGGTTGCGCTCGCGATCGTATTTCAGAACCTTGACATCGATCTCGTCGCCAACATTGACGATTTCGGATGGATGCTTGATACGCTTCCAAGCCATGTCGGTAATGTGCAGCAGGCCATCCACGCCACCCAGGTCGACGAATGCGCCGTAGTCGGTGAGGTTTTTGACGATACCTTTGACTTGTTGGCCTTCCTGCAGGGATTCCAGCAGAGCTTCACGCTCGGCGGAGTTCTCTGCTTCCAGGACGCTGCGACGGGAAACGACAACGTTGTTGCGCTTCTGGTCGAGCTTGATGACCTTGAATTCGAGTTCCTTGCCTTCCAGGTGCGTGGTGTCGCGCACTGGACGAACGTCGACCAAAGAACCTGGCAGGAACGCACGGATGCCGTTAACGTCGACAGTGAAGCCGCCTTTAACCTTACCGTTGATAACGCCCTTGACCACTTCTTCAGCTGCGAAGGCTGCTTCGAGAACAATCCAGCATTCAGCGCGCTTGGCTTTTTCACGGGACAGCTTGGTTTCACCGAAACCGTCTTCAACCGAGTCCAGAGCAACGTGAACTTCGTCACCGACATTGATAGTCAGGTCACCAGCATCGTTGTAGAACTGTTCCAGCGGGATCAGAGCTTCAGACTTCAGACCAGCGTGAACGGTTACCCAGCGAGCTTGGTAATCGATATCAACGATAACACCGGTGATGATGGAGCCTGCCTGAAGGTTCAGGGTTTTTAGGCTTTCTTCAAAGAGTTCCGCAAAGCTTTCGCTCATTTTAATTCCTGTTGATAAGGGCGAAGAATACGCCCATCTCCACACCCCAGACGGTGTGGGTCAGTTTCAGTTAAAAGAAGCCACCGCAGGACTATGACTGGTCCCCTGCGGCCTTCTTGATCACCCGGCGATATCGCGAATGGCGATTTCACTCAAGATGCGTTCCAGCACCTGCTCGATGGACAACTCCGTGGAATCCAGCTGTATGGCATCAGCCGCCGGCTTGAGCGGGGCTACTGCGCGCTGGGTATCACGCTCATCGCGTGCACGGATCTCATCTAGCAGACTCGACAGACTAACACCATCGACTTTGCCCTTCAACTGCAAGTAGCGGCGACGAGCTCGCTCCTCGGCGCTGGCGGTCAGGAAGATCTTCAGCGGCGCTTCAGGAAATACGACCGTTCCCATGTCTCGGCCATCGGCCACCAGGCCCGGCGGCTCTTGAAACGCCCGCTGACGCTGCAGCAATGCATCACGCACGGCCGGCAACGCAGCTACCTGGGAGGCCCAGGAGCCGACTTGCTCGTTACGAAGATCATCAGTCACGTCATCCCCTTCCAGGATGATGCGCTGGGGGTGACCTTCCGTCGCCCCGACGAACTGCACATCAAGGTGCGCCGCCAACAGCTTCAGGGATTCTTCGTTGGTCAGGTCGACGCCATGGTTGCGCGCAGCAAACGCCAGCAGGCGATACAACGCGCCGGAATCCAGCAGGCACCAACCCAGGCGCTTGGCCAGAATGCCGGCGATCGTGCCTTTGCCCGAGCCACTTGGCCCGTCGATGGTAATCACCGGTGCTTTGATATTCACAATTGAGCCTCTTGGGCAACACGGATGCCGACTTGGGCACACAGTGTAAGAAAGTTCGGAAAAGACGTAGCAACATTGGCGCAGTCACGGATACGAATCGGCGCCACCGCCCGCAGGGAGGCTACGCTGAACGCCATGGCAATCCGATGATCGCCATGGGCATGGACTTCACCACCACCGATCAGACCACCGTCAATGATAATCCCATCAGGAGTCGGTTCACACTTAACCCCCAGCGCCAGCAGACCGTCGGCCATCACCTGGATGCGATCAGACTCCTTGAGGCGTAACTCTTCAGCACCTCGCAGCACGGTGCGCCCTTCGGCGCAGGCCGCCGCTACAAACAGCACCGGGAATTCGTCGATCGCCAGCGGCACCAGTGCTTCAGGGATTTCAATCCCCTTCAACTCTGCTGCACGCACGCGCAGGTCAGCCACGGGTTCGCCGCCGACTTCGCGCGGGTTTTCCAATGCGATATCCGCCCCCATCAGCCGCAGGATATCGATCACCCCGGTACGCGTCGGATTGACGCCGACATGCTCCAGCAACAGCTCGGAGCCCTCGGCAATCGAAGCAGCCACCAGGAAAAACGCCGAGGAGGAAATATCCCCGGGCACTTCAATATGGGTAGCGGTCAGCGCATGGCCAGACTCTACTGACGCCGTCGCCCCTTCCACCGCCACCGGATAACCAAAGCCACGCAACATGCGCTCGGTATGGTCGCGGGTCGGCGCGGGCTCAGTGACAGAAGTCTTACCCTCAGCGTACAGCCCCGCCAACAGCAGGCAGGATTTAACCTGCGCACTGGCCATTGGCAGCGCGTAAGTCAGCCCCTTCAGCACCTGACCACCCCGAATGGTCAGCGGCGGACGCCCTTCGGGCCCGGTCTCGATGACCGCGCCCATTTCCCGCAGCGGCTTGGCCACGCGGCTCATCGGACGCTTGGACAACGACGCATCGCCAGTCAACATGCTGTCAAAGCTCTGCGCCGCCAACAACCCGGACAGCAGGCGCATGGACGTACCGGAGTTACCCAGATAAATCGGCCCCGGCGCCGGCTTCAAGCCCTGCAAGCCCACACCGTGAATGGTCACGCGCCCATGGTGCGGTCCTTCAATCACCACGCCCATGTCGCGAAATGCTTGCAAGGTCGCCAGGGCATCTTCGCCCTCCAGGAAACCTTCGACCTCGGTCACCCCCTCCGCCAATGAACCCAGCATAATCGACCGATGGGAGATCGACTTGTCACCCGGCACCCTGATACTTCCGCTCAAGCGGCCGCCCGGGTTGGCGAGGAAGGTCAATTCATCAGCGTTCACAGCGGTTTCCATATAAGCCCGGCGAGCCAGGATCTTGCTGAAATGCTCACGCGCCACCCGCGCACGGGTGAATACACCCAATAATTGATGGCCATCCCCGGCATCGACCGCGTCGCGCAAGGCGTCGAGATCACTGCGGAAAGTGTCCAAGGTGCGCAATACAGCTTCGCGATTGGCCAGGAAGATGTCGTGCCACATCACCGGATCGCTGCCAGCTATACGCGTAAAATCACGAAAACCACCCGCGGCGTAGCGAAAAATATCGAGGTTCTCGTTACGCTTGGCCAAGGAGTCCACCAGACCAAAGGCCAGCAGGTGGGGCAAATGACTGGTTGCCGCCAACACTTCATCGTGGCGCTCGACCTGCATATGCTCGACATCCGCCCCCAGCTCGCGCCAAAGCCGATCGACCACAGCCAGGGCTGCCGGATCGGTTTGTTCAAGCGGTGTCAGAATCACCTTATGGCGGCGGAATAACTGCGCGTTGGACGCCTCCACCCCGCTCTGCTCGGAACCGGCAATCGGGTGGCCCGGAACAAACCGCGCCGGCATGCCACCAAACGCCAGTTGTGCCGCGCGCACCACATTGCCCTTGGCACTGCCGACATCCGTCAGGATCGCTTGCCCCAGGTCCATTCCGGCGAGCAGAGCCAGCAGCTTCTCCATCGCCAGGATCGGCACGGCAAGCTGGATCACATCCGCGCCCTGGCACGCGAGCGCCAGGTCAGCCTCACAGCGATCCACCACACCCAACTCAACCGCCAGCTTGCGCGATTGCGGGTCCAGGTCCACACCGACCACTTCGCCACACAACCCGCTTTCACGCAGGCCTTTGGCGAAGGAGCCGCCGATCAACCCCAGGCCGACCACCACCAGGCGACCGATCATAGGCACAGCAGGTTGCAATGCAGTGACATCAACCACGGGCCAGAACCTTGGCCAATGCCTCCAGGAAGCGGCTGTTTTCAGCCGGCAAACCGATGGTGATACGCAGGTGGTTCGGCATGCCGTAGTTGGCCACCGGACGCACGATCACACCTTCGCGCAGCAAGCCCTGAAACACTGGCGCAGCCACTTGGCCGAGATCGACGCAAATGAAGTTGCCCTTGGATGGAATCCACCCCAGGCCCAACTCACGGAAACCTTCCTGCAACTGCAGCATGCCGCGCTCGTTGATGCGACGACCTTCTTCCAGGTACTCGACATCCTTCACCGCCGCACAGGCCGCCGCCAGGGCCAGGCTGTTGACGTTGAACGGCTGACGCACACGGTTCAGCACGTCCGCGACAACCGCCGTGGACAGACCATAACCCACCCGCAACGACGCCAGGCCGTATGCCTTGGAGAACGTGCGCGACACCAGCAGGTTCGAGTAAGCCGCCAGGAAGTCCAGGCCGTCCGGCAGGTCACTGCCTTCGGCGTATTCGATATAGGCCTCGTCCAGCACCACCAACACGTGTTCAGGCACATCCTGCAGGAAATCGTCCAGCGCCTGAGCGTCGAACCAGGTGCCGGTCGGGTTGTTCGGGTTGGCGATAAACACCACGCGGGTTTGCGCGTCGATGGCCGCCAGCATCGCCGGCAAATCATGGCCCCAGTCTTTGGCTGGAATCACTTTCGCATCGGCACCCACAGCCTGGGTCACGATCGGATAGACCGCGAATGCGTGCTCACTGAACACCGCGTTCAGGCCTGGCGCCAGATAGGCACGACCAACCAGCTCAAGAATGTCATTGGAGCCGTTGCCCAGAGTGACCTGGCTCAGTTCCACCCGGCACTTTTCCGCCAACAGGGACTTGAGGGCAAAGCCGTTGCCATCGGGATAACGTGTCAGCTCAGCCAGCTCTTCGCGAATCGCCGCCAGCACTTTCGGACTAGGGCCCAGCGGGTTCTCGTTACTCGCCAGCTTGACGATGCGGGAAGGGTCCAGATTCAACTCACGCGCCAGCTCGTCCACAGGCTTGCCCGGAACGTAAGGCGACAGTTGTTGCACGCCCGGCTGCGCCAGGGCGAGGAAGTTGCCACTCATGTTAAAGCCTCACAAAACCGCTTTCGGGTAAGAGCCCAGCACCTTGAGTGCAACGGCTTCCTGACTGATTTTCTCCAGCACACCCTTGACCAGCGGGTCGCGATGGTGGCCGATGAAGTCGATAAAGAACACATAAGTCCATTTACCGCTGCGCGAAGGACGAGTCTCGATGCGCGTCAGGTCAATCCCGTTATCGTGGAACGGCACCAGCAACTCATGCAGCGCACCGGGCTTGTTGCTCATGGAGACGATGATCGAAGTCTTGTCGTCGCCAGTCGGCGGCACTTCCTGGCTGCCGATCATGAGGAAGCGCGTGGAGTTGTCCGGGCGGTCCTCGATTTTCTCGGCCAGGCGGGTCAGGCCGTACAGGCCCGCAGCCATATCACCGGCAATGGCCGCCGAGTTCCACTCACCCTTGACCCGCTTGGCGGCTTCGGCGTTGCTAGAGACCGCCACGCGCTCGACATTCGGGTAATGCGCGTCCAGCCACTTGCGGCACTGGGCCAAGGACTGGGCGTGGGAGTAGATACGACTGATGCTGTCGGTCTTGGTGTTCTCGCCCACCAGCAGGTGATGGTGGATACGCAGCTCGACTTCACCACAGATCACCATGTCGTGCTCAAGGAAGCTGTCCAGCGTGTGGTTCACAGCACCTTCGGTGGAGTTCTCCACCGGCACCACGCCAAAGTTCACCGCACCGGCCGCCACTTCACGGAACACTTCATCGATCGCCGCCATCGGCTTGCTGATCACCGCGTGACCGAAGTGCTTCATCGCCGCCGCCTGGGTGAAGGTGCCTTCAGGACCGAGATACGCCACTTTCAGTGGCTGCTCCAAGGCCAGGCACGACGACATGATTTCGCGGAACAACCGCGCCATCTCTTCGTTGCCCAGCGGACCTTTGTTGCGCTCCATCACGCGCTTGAGCACCTGGGCTTCACGCTCGGGCCGGTAGAACACC
Organism: Pseudomonas sp. GW821-FHT03A09; assembly: GCF_059421065.1. Taxonomy (NCBI): domain Bacteria; kingdom Pseudomonadati; phylum Pseudomonadota; class Gammaproteobacteria; order Pseudomonadales; family Pseudomonadaceae; genus Pseudomonas; species Pseudomonas sp. GW821-FHT03A09. The sequence goes on from NZ_JBWKUX010000005.1 coordinate 233,965, forward strand.
GGCACTTCGCCTTCCGCGAGGGACGCCATCTTCACCCGTGCTACTTCCTGGGCACACCGCGCACGCTCACTGATCAGTTCCAGGACTTTCTCGTCCAGGCTGTCAATGCGTACGCGCAGGGCCTTGAGTTCTTGCTCAGACATTAGCCGTGTTCCTTTTCGAACTCTGCCATGTAGGCAACCAGCGCGTTGATCGCATGGATGTCGACGGCGTTGTAGATAGAGGCGCGCATGCCACCCACCGAGCGATGGCCCTTGAGGTTCAGTAAGCCACGCTCGTCGGCACCGGCCAGGAATGGCTTGTCCAGACGGTCATCAGCCAGGCGGAACGGCACGTTCATCCACGAGCGGTCGGTCAGGTTGATCGGGTTGCTGTACAGGCCACTGGCGTCGATGAAGTCGTACAGGGTGCGCTTCTTCACTTCATTAAGCTTGCCCATAGCGGCAACACCGCCCTGCTCTTTCAGCCATTCGAACACCAGGCCGGAGAGGTACCAGGCAAAAGCCGGCGGGGTGTTGTACATCGAGCCGTTGTCTGCCGCGACCTTGTAGTTGAGCATGGTCGGGCACAACGAACGGGCGCGACCCAGCAAGTCTTCACGGATAATGTTCACCAGGATGCCGCTCGGGCCGATGTTCTTCTGCGCACCTGCGTAGATCATGCCGTACTTGGACACATCGATCGGGCGCGAAAGGATGTCCGAAGACATATCGCACACCAGCGGCACGTCACCGACTTCCGGCACCCAGTCGAATTCCAGGCCACCGATGGTCTCGTTCGCGACGTAGTGCACGTAGGTCGCGTCCTTCGACAGCTTCCACTCGTTCTGACCCGGAATGGCGAAGTAATCGTAAGGCTTGGCAGTGCCTGCCACGTTGACGTGACCGTAGCGGGAAGCCTCTTCAATAGCCTTCTGCCCCCAGATACCGGTGTCGATATAGTCGGCGGTGCCATCTTCCGGCAGCAGGTTCAGTGGAATCTGGGCGAACTGCTGGCTCGCGCCACCTTGCAGGAACAACACTTTGTAGTTGGATGGGATGTCCAGCAAGTCGCGCAGATCCTGCTCGGCCTTGGTGGCGATGGACACGAACTCATCGCTGCGATGGCTCATTTCCATCACGGAGAGGCCTTTTCCATGCCAGTCGAGGAGTTCACCCTGCGCGCGCTGCAGGACTGCTTCAGGAAGCGCCGCGGGACCGGCACAGAAGTTATAGGCTCTCTTGCTCACATCCAATCTCACTCTGATCTGGTGGGGCTGCAATCATGTTCGGCAACAACCTTTCTCTGGAGCGAACCCTTGTGGGAGCTGGCTTGCCTGCGATAAGGGCGCCTCGGTAGCGCAGTGATACCGCGGCGCTGCCATCGCAGGCAAGCCAGCTCCCACATTGACCGCGTCCAGCCAAAGGACATGTTATTTCAGAAGGGACAAACAACAAGGGGGCGAATCTTCATCCGCCCCCTGTGTGTCCGCTTATTCCTGCGGTTCTTCTTCGTCTGCGGCAGCGTCGAGTGTTGGCTCGTCGACGTTGTCATCGCCTGCTGCGATCACCTCGCCTTCAAACTCCTCACCTTCCACTTCTTCGCCTTCGACTTCCGACGGCTCCTGGACACGCTCCAGGCCGACCAGTTTTTCGTCCTTGGCCAGCTTGATCAAGGTCACGCCCTGGGTGTTACGACCCAGGCTCGACACCTCAGCCACACGGGTACGCACCAGGGTGCCCTGGTCGGAAATCAGCATGATTTCCTCGCCATCAAGCACCTGGACCGCGCCAACCAGACGGCCGTTGCGGTCGTTGCTGACCATGGCGATCACGCCCTGGCCGCCACGCTTGTACTCCGGGAACTCGCTGATGGCGGTGCGCTTGCCATAACCACGCTCGGAAGCGGTGAGGATCTGGCTGCCTTCTTCCGGGATCAACATCGAAATCAGCTTCTGCCCTTCCGGCAGGCGCATACCACGCACACCGCGAGCGGTACGGCCCATGGCACGAACGTCGGACTCCTTGAAGCGTGTCACCTTGCCGCCGTCAGAGAACAGCATGACTTCACGCTCGCCATCGGTGATGGCGGCGGAGATCAGTACGTCGCCTTCGTCCAGTTCCAGGGCGATCAGGCCCACGCTGCGTTGACGGCTGAAGGATTCCAGCGGGGTCTTCTTCACGGTGCCTTTGGCGGTAGCCATGAAGATGAAGTGACCTTCAGTGTATTCCTCGACCGGCAGCATAGTGGTGATGTACTCATCACTGTCCAGCGGCAGCAGGTTGACCAGCGGACGACCACGGGCGGCACGGGAAGCTTCCGGGATTTCGTAGGTTTTCAGCCAGTACACCTTGCCCTTGCTGGAGAACAGCAGGAGCGTGGTGTGGCTGTTGGCGACCAGCAGGTGAGCGATGTAGTCCTCATCCTTCACGCCAGTAGCCGATTTACCTTTACCGCCACGACGCTGGGCCTGGTACGCAGCCAAAGGCTGGGTCTTGGCGTAACCGCCGTGGGAGATGGTCACCACACGCTCTTCTTCCGGGATCATGTCACCCAGGGTCAGGTCGAGGCGTGCATCGAGGATCTCGGTGCGGCGCACATCGCCGTATTCGGCGCGGATCACTTCCAGTTCTTCGCGGATCACTTCCATCAGGCGCACGGCGCTGCTGAGGATGCGGATCAACTCGCCGATCTGGTTGAGGATCTCCTGGTACTCGGCCAGCAGCTTCTCGTGCTCCAGGCCGGTCAGGCGGTGCAGGCGCAGTTCCAGGATAGCCTGGGCCTGTTCCGGCGAAAGGAAGTACTTGCCTTCGCGCAGGCCGTATTGCGGGTCCAGGGTCTCCGGACGGCAAGAGTCGGCGCCGGCACGCTCAACCATGGCCACCACCGCACTGGATTCCCAAGGCGTGCTGATCAGCGCTTCCTTGGCTTCCGATGGGGTTGGCGAAGCCTTGATCAGTGCGATAACCGGGTCGATGTTCGACAGCGCAACCGCCTGGCCTTCCAGGATGTGGCCGCGTTCGCGAGCCTTGCGCAGCTCGAACACGGTACGACGGGTAACCACTTCACGGCGGTGACGGACGAAGGCTTCCAGCAGATCCTTGAGGTTCAGGATGCGCGGGCGGCCGTCGATCAGTGCAACCACGTTGATACCAAACACGCTTTGCAGCTGGGTCTGGGCGTAGAGGTTGTTGAGGATCACCTCAGGCACTTCGCCACGACGCAGCTCGATCACGACGCGCATACCGTCCTTGTCGGACTCGTCGCGCAGTTCGGTAATGCCTTCGAGCTTCTTCTCTTTAACCAGCTCGGCGATCTTCTCGATCAGACGCGCCTTGTTCAGCTGGTATGGGAGTTCGGTGATGACGATCTGCTGGCGGCCACCGACCTTGTCGATGTCTTCGATGATCGAGCGGGCGCGCATGTAAATGCGGCCGCGACCGGTGCGGTAGGCTTCGATGATGCCGGCACGACCGTTGATGATCGCGGCGGTCGGGAAGTCCGGACCCGGGATGTATTGCATCAGCTCATCGACGGTCAGCTCTGGGTTGTCGATGAGGGCCAGGCAACCGTCGATGACTTCACCGAGGTTGTGCGGCGGGATGTTGGTCGCCATGCCCACGGCGATACCGCTGGAACCGTTGACCAGCAGGTTGGGGATCTTGGTGGGCATGACCGCCGGGATCATTTCGGTGCCGTCGTAGTTCGGCACCCAATCCACGGTTTCTTTATGCAGGTCGGCCAGCAGCTCGTGCGCCAGCTTGGTCATGCGCACTTCGGTGTATCGCATGGCCGCGGCGTTGTCGCCGTCGACCGAACCGAAGTTGCCCTGGCCGTCTACCAGCAGGTAGCGCAGGGAAAACGGCTGGGCCATCCGAACGATGGTGTCGTACACCGCAGTGTCGCCGTGAGGGTGATACTTACCGATCACGTCACCGACAACACGGGCAGATTTCTTGTACGGCTTGTTCCAGTCGTTACCCAGCTCGCTCATCGCGAACAGCACACGCCGATGCACGGGCTTCAAGCCATCGCGCGCATCAGGCAGTGCCCGACCGACAATTACGCTCATCGCGTAGTCGAGGTAGGACTGTTTCAGCTCGTCTTCGATATTGACCGGGAGGATTTCTTTGGCCAGTTCGCCCATGAGAAGCCTGATTCCTTTTTCGGGTGAAACCTCGTCACATCCATATGGGACGAACGAAGCTCGCCGCTGCCGGCAAGTGCCTGACAACGACTTACGACAAATCAACGAGTTATGACACGGATCTGCGCGTTATAGGCAACCCCTCGGGGCAGCCCTGGAAACCGCCGGATGTTATCACAATCGCCGCCACGCACCTATCCCCCTGATGCGCATGGAGCATAGTAAGTTGACGGATGACAGGCTTGAGGGGGACGAGAGGGGCTCAGAGCTGGGTTGATGCAATTTTAAGGGGGCAGATCCGAGAGAATTATTGACTTTGATGACCAATCGGGGGCAAGCCCCCCCTCCCACACTTGGGCTGTGAACACATTCAAATGTGGAAGGGGGCTTGCCCCCGATTACAATCTGACAGGCACTACAGCCCTCAATGCAGCCGCTTACGGCACATCAACTTGGCCAGCTTGGCCGTGTCAGGCCGTTCGACGACACCTTTTTCAGTCACGATCACATCGATCAGGTCTGCCGGGGTCACATCAAACACCGGGTTGAAGGCATTCACCTCCAACCGCTGGCCATTGACGTCCAACAACTCACTGGCATCGCGCTCTTCCAAGGCGGCATCATCACCTGTGGCCATCATCAGATCGAGGGTAGAACTCGGCGCCACCACCATGAAGCGCACACCATGGTGCATGGCGCACACCGCCAACTGATAGGTGCCGATCTTGCCGATCACATCGCCATTGGCGGCAATGCAGTCGGCACCGACGATCACCCAGGTCACGCCTTTGGTCTTGAGAATATGGGCACCCGCAGAGTCGGCGTTTACCGTGACCGGGATGCCCTCGCCCGCCAGTTCCCAGGCTGTCAGCCGCGAACCTTGCAGCCAGGGGCGGGTTTCGTTGGCATAGACCTGCTCGACCAAGCCCTCCAGGAACGCCGCACGAATCACCCCCAGTGCCGTACCGACGCCACCGGTAGACAGGGCGCCTGCGTTGCCGTGGGTCAGAATCGCCTGGGCGTTGCCTTGGTGTTTACGAATCCGCTCGACACCCAGCTGAGCCATCACGAGGTTGGCTTCCCGATCGCTCTCATGGATCGCAATGGCCTCGGCTTCCAGCGCAGCCAACGGATCAGCGTGTTTCTTGACGCGATCCAGGCGGTCGCGCATGCGCTTGAGGGCCCAGAACAAATTCGACGCGGTCGGGCGGGAGTCGGCCAGAAGTGCGTAGTCCTCCTCCCACGCAGCCTGCCAGTCACCGCCTTCGGCGAGTCGGGAACGGGCCGCCAGCACCAACCCATAGGCTGCGCTGATACCGATGGCCGGCGCGCCACGCACCACCATCGAGCGGATCGCCTGAGCCACCTCATCGACTGTCGTGCAGGTGATCCAGTGTTCCCGGGACGGCAACGCACGCTGATCAAGCAGGTGCAGCGCGCCATCACGCCAATCGATGGCCTTTACTTTCTCTGCAGCCAACAGTCGGTCGCGCATCCCTTACCCCGCACTCATGAACAAAAGCCGCCGATTATAGCGATCCGCCAGCCAGGACGCTCGGGTATACTTCGCCCTTCTTTTATAGCTGCCTGGGAAGAAGCCTGCGATGACCGCCACTGCCGCCCCCCTCGACTTATTGCTACTGCCAACCTGGCTGGTACCCGTCGAACCCGCTGGTGTGGTGCTCAAAGCGCATGGCCTGGGCATTCGCGACGGGCGAATCGCGTTTATCGGGCCTCGCGACGCCGCCTTGAAGCTCGCCGCCAAAGAAACCCGCGAACTGCCGGGCATGCTGCTCAGCCCCGGGCTGATCAACGCCCACGGCCACGCCGCCATGAGTCTGTTTCGCGGCCTGGCCGATGACCTGCCGCTGATGACCTGGCTGGAAAAACACATCTGGCCCGCCGAAGCCAAATGGGTCGATGAAGCCTTTGTACGCGACGGCACCGACCTGGCTATCGCCGAACAGCTTAAAGGTGGCATCACCTGCTTCTCCGACATGTACTTCTTCCCCAAGGTCGCCAGCGACTGCGTGCACAACAGTGGCATGCGCGCGCAGATTGCCATTCCGATCCTTGACTTCCCGATTCCCGGCGCCGCCAATGCCGATGAAGCGATTCGCCAGGGCGTAGAGCTGTTCGGCGACCTCAAGCATCACCCGCGCATCAAGATCACCTTCGGCCCCCACGCGCCCTACACCGTGTGCGACGACAACCTGGAAAAAATCCGGGTGATCGCCGAAGAGCTGGACGCGTCGATCCATATGCACGTGCACGAAACCGCCTTCGAAGTGCAGCAGGCCGTCGAACAAACTGGTGAGCGCCCACTGGCGCGCCTGGGCCGCCTCGGACTGCTGGGCTCGCGCTTCCAGGCCGTTCATATGACCCAAATCAGCGAGGATGACCTGGCTTTGCTGGTAGAAAGCAACACCAGCATCATCCATTGCCCGGAATCGAACCTGAAACTGGCCAGCGGCTTCTGCCCGGTGGAACGCCTGTGGCAAGCAGGGATCAATGTAGCGATCGGTACCGACGGCGCCGCCAGCAACAATGACCTGGACTTGTTGGGTGAAACCCGCACCGCCGCGATGCTGGCCAAGGCCGTTGCCGGATCAGCCACCGCACTGGATGCCCATCGCGCCCTGCGCATGGCTACCCTGAATGGCGCCCGTGCCCTGGGCCTGGAGAGCGAGATTGGCTCGCTGGAGGTCGGCAAGGCCGCCGACATGGTGGCCTTCGATCTGTCCGGGCTGGCACAACAACCGATCTACGACCCGGTCTCACAGCTTATATATGCCACCGGGCGCGATTGTGTGAAACACCTTTGGGTCGCCGGCAAGCAGTTGCTCGACGACCGGCGATTGACCCGCATGAACGAACGAGAGCTGATCGCCTCGGCGACTGAGTGGGGCCGACGCATCAGCGGGCACAACGAATAACGTCGGTTTTGGCGCTGCGCGTCCAACACCTGCAAACCGATTTATCAGATTTAGAGGATTCACCATGAGCAACGTCGACCACGCCGAAATCGCCAAATTCGAAGCCCTGGCTCACCGCTGGTGGGACCGCGAAAGCGAATTCAAGCCCCTGCACGACATCAACCCGCTGCGGGTCAACTGGATTGACGAACGCGTCAACCTGGCCGGCAAGAAGGTCCTGGATGTCGGTTGCGGCGGCGGCATCCTCAGTGAAGCCATGGCCCAGCGCGGTGCCACCGTAATGGGCATCGACATGGGCGAAGCCCCGCTGGCCGTGGCCCAGCTGCACCAATTGGAGTCCGGCGTGAGCGTGGAATATCGCCAGATCACCGCCGAAGCCCTGGCTGAAGAGATGCCGGAGCAGTTCGACGTGGTCACCTGCCTTGAAATGCTGGAGCACGTACCAGACCCGTCGTCGGTGATCCGCGCCTGCTTCCGCATGGTCAAGCCGGGCGGCCAGGTGTTCCTCTCCACGATCAACCGCAACCCCAAGGCTTACCTGTTCGCCATCATCGGCGCCGAATACATCATGAAACTGCTGCCGCGCGGCACCCATGACTTCAAGAAATTCATCCGCCCTTCCGAACTGGGCGCCTGGAGCCGTCAGGCCGGGCTGACCGTCAAGGACATCGTCGGCCTGACCTACAACCCGCTGACCAAGCATTACAAGCTGGGCAACGACGTTGACGTCAACTACATGATCCAGACCCTGCGCGAGGAGTAAGCCTGTGAAGTTGCGAGCAGTTCTCTTCGATATGGATGGCACCCTGCTGGACACGGCGCCGGACTTCATCGCCATCTGCCAGGCGATGCGCGCCGATCGCGGCCTACCACCGATGAACGACCAGCACATCCGCGATGAAATTTCCGGCGGTGCAAGGGCGATGGTGGCAGTGACGTTCTCGATGGACCCGGAATCCCCAGGCTTTGAAGAATTGCGCCTGGAGTTCCTGGAGCGCTACCTCCAGGGCTGCGCGATCCACAGCAAGTTGTTCGACGGCATGGGCGAGCTGCTGGCAGACATCGAAAAATCCAAGCTGGTGTGGGGCGTGGTCACCAACAAGCCGCTGCGCTTTGCCGAACCGATCATGCAGCAGTTGGGCCTGGCCGAGCGCTCGGCACTGCTGATCTGCCCGGATCACGTAAAGAACAGCAAACCGGACCCGGAACCGCTGATCCTGGCGTGCAAGATGCTCGACCTGGACCCGGCCAGCGTACTGTTCGTGGGTGACGACCTGCGTGACATCGAGTCCGGCCGCGACGCTGGCACCCGCACCGCCGCGGTCACGTTCGGCTACATCCACCCGGACGACAACCCACGCAACTGGGGGGCCGATGTGGTGGTGGATCACCCGCTGGAACTGCGCAAGGTGCTAGATAGCGCACTGTGCAGTTGCTGATTGCTTACATATCTCAAAACCGCTGATGTCAATGTGAGAGCTGGCTTGCCTGCGGTAGCGGCCTGCCAGCCAACACTTCTGCTGACTGATACTCCGCTATCGCAGGCAAGCCAGCTCCCACAGGAATTGGATTCCACATTGAGCGCTGTATCACTGTGAATTCTGTCGAGGTTGTTTATGTTTGATTACTCCGCACGTCCAGAACTGCTCAAAGGCCGGGTGATCCTGGTGACCGGCGCCGGTCGCGGGATTGGCGCGGCGGCGGCAAAGACCTATGCCGCCCATGGCGCCACCGTGTTGCTGCTGGGCAAGACCGAAGCCAACCTGGCCCAGGTGTATGACGAGATCGAAGCCGCAGGCCAACCGCAACCCGTGGTGATTCCGTTCAACCTGGAGACTGCCCTACCCCATCAATACGATGAGCTGGCGGCGATGATCGAAAAGGAGTTCGGCCACCTCGACGGCCTGCTGCACAACGCCTCGATCATCGGCCCACGCACGCCGATCGAACAGTTGTCCGGTGAGAACTTCATGCGGGTGATGCATGTGAACGTCAACGCGATGTTCATGCTCACCAGCACTCTGCTGCCATTGCTCAAGCTGTCCCAGGATGCGTCGGTGGTGTTCACCTCCAGCAGCGTCGGGCGCAAGGGTCGGGCCTATTGGGGCGCTTACGGCGTATCGAAATTCGCCACCGAAGGCTTGATGCAAACCCTGGCCGATGAGCTTGAGGATGTGGCGTCAGTACGCTCCAACAGCATCAACCCAGGCGGCACGCGCACCAGCATGCGGGCCCAGGCGTACCCAGGGGAGAACCCGATGGAACGGCCCGCACCGGAAGAAATCATGCCGGTGTACCTGTACCTGATGGGGCCGGACAGTGCCGGCATCAATGGCCAGGCGTTCGACGCGCAATAACTGACGCACCAAAAACCAAATGTGGGAGGGGGCTTGCCCCCGATAGCGGAGGATCAGTCAACAGATACAGTGACTGAACTACTGCAATCGGGGGCAAGCCTCCTCCCACATTTTTTATTGCGGTGTTCCTTAGTTCTTCACCACTTCCTCAAGGGTGAAGCGCCCCAACGGGCTCTGTAAGAAGTTGCTCACATTCTTACGTGAGATGTTGATGTAAGGGCTGTAGTACAGGTCAATCCAGTTCACATCCTGTTTCGCCAGCTTCTGCAGTTCGACATACATCTGCTCACGCTTGGCCGGGTCGGCCTCGATGCGCGCTTGGGCCACCAGGTCCTTGACCTTGTCGTTCTTGTAGCGAGTCATGTAGTTCTGGTTGGTGTCATGGCCCAGTACGAAAGTGGTCTTCTGGTCCGGGTCAAGAATGTCATTAGTCCAGTACATCACCGAAATATCGTACTCACCGTCCACCAACATCTGCCAGCTCTGGGTCGGGTCGACCTTTTGCAGGTTGGCGGTCACGCCGACCTTGGCCAGTTGGTCCTTGATGATCACCGCGATCTGCTCATCGGCTTCGTTGCCGGCGTTGACCACGTAGTTGAGCTTCAAGTCCTGAGCCCCCGCATCGGCCAGCAGTTTCTTGGCCGCCGTCGGGTCATAGGGGCGTTGCAGGTTGTTGGCGTAGTGGTACAGCGAGCCTTTCGGGATGTAGGAGTAAGCCACGGTGCCTTGACCGTAAGTGGCAGTCTTCACCAGCGATTGTTTATCGATGGCCATGTCCAGCGCTTCGCGCACTTGCGGCTTGGCCAGCAAGCCGTGGGCGTGGTTGATCAGCAGATGATCTTCGCGGGTAGACGGGTCGGCATGAATGACCACGTTCTTGTCTTTCTTCAGCTCTTCAACACGGGAGAACGGTACGAAGATCGCCGTGTCCAGCTCGTTGTTCTGCACCATGCGCATGCGGGTGTTGTCGTCGGTGACGGACACCCATTCCACGCCGTCCAGGCTCACGTTCTTGGCCTGCCAGAAGTTCGGGTTTTTCTTGAGGATTACACGATCACCCTTACGCCATTCATCCACGGTAAACGCGCCGGAGGTCACCGGGTTTTCCGAATAGGCGTCTTCCCCCATTTTAGTCATGGCCTTTTCCGACAGGATCGACACCGTCGGCGACGCCAATTGCGAGAGGAAGGCCACGGCTGGGGTTTTCAGGGTGACCACCAGGGTTTTCGCATCTGCGGCCTTGGCCGTGTTGATCAGGCTGAACGGGTCGCTCCACAGCGAAGCCTTGTTGTCGCGGATGCGCAACAGGCTGAATGCTGCATCGTCGGCAGTAATCGGCGAACCGTCGGAGAACTTCGCATCACGCAGCTTGAAGGTGTAGGTCAGGCCATCCTTGGAAATGTCCCAGCTTTCAGCCAGGCCCGGCTCCATTTTGGTGCCCAGGTTGTCCACGCGTACCAGGGTGTCGTAGACGTTGGCAAATACCCAGGTATCGCGGTTTTGCGCGCTTTTGATCGGGTCGAACGTGGTGCTGTCTTCACGGCAGCCGATGGTCAGGACGCCGGCGGCATGGGCCAGCCCGGCCGTCAGCGACCAAGCGGTCAATGTGGCGGCGGCGAGCAACTTCAAGTGACGGGATTGCATGTCTGAACTCCTTGTTGATAGACGGCAGAAAGGGTCAACGGTTCTTCAAGCACGCAACTGTACCGATGCTCGTGCAGGAAATGGGTAGGCGGCAACACTACGGAACACTGGGGCCGAGCGTGCCGGCAACGCGGGTGAAAGGCGCAACCCGCAGGCAAATTCAACGGGCTCGGCGGCTCGCCGGGCAACGGTTCTGCAGGCAACGGCCGGTGCGGGTCGATCTCGGGAATCGCCTCGATCAACGCCGCCGTATACGGATGGCGTGGCGCGGTGAACACCGCTTCCACCGGCCCTTCTTCGACGATCTTGCCCAGGTACATCACCGCCACGCGATCGCACAGGCGACGCACAATGGCCAGGTCATGGGCGATAAACAGAATCGCCAGGTTCATGCTCTGCTGCAGTTCCAGCAGCAGGTTGATGATCTGGCCCTGGATCGACACATCCAGCGCCGCCACGCACTCATCGGCAATGATCAAGCGCGGCTCCACCGCCAGTGCGCGGGCAATACCCACACGCTGGCACTGACCGCCACTGAGGGAGCCCGGCTTACGATTGGCCAACTCGGGACGCAGGCCGACCAGTTCAAGAAGCTCGTTAACGCGAGCGGAGACCTGACTGGGGGCCACCTTGCGTTGCACGCGCAACACTTCGGCAATGGTTTCTCCAATCGTGTGGCGTGGGTTCAGCGCAGCGTACGGGTCCTGGAAGATCATCGCCGTTTCATGGTGCAGGCGGGTGATGTCGATGGCGCTGCCGTGGGCCATGTCGATGCCATCGAACAGCACCTGCCCGGCACTGATCGGGTTGAGGTGCAAGATCGCCCGGCCCAAGGTGCTCTTACCGCTGCCTGATTCACCGACCAACCCTAGGGTTTCACCGGCGGCCAGATTCAGCGAGACACCATTGACCGCCCTCACCCACTGCTTGTTCAGGCCGAACAAACCGGTGCCGGACGCGGCAAAGCGCACCTCAAGATCCTTGATCTGCAACAGGCTCATGGGCGGCCTCCCAACGGATAGTGACACGCCACCCGCGCCCCTTCGGGCAACCGCTCGGTGCACAGCGCGCCGACCTGTGGGCAGCGTGGACTGAAGCGGCATCCCTCCGGCAACGCGTCCAACAACGGCGGCTGGCCGGGAATGGTCCGCAGCAAGGCGTGGCCACTGCTGTGGGCCGGTTGGCAATCGATCAGGCCGGCGGTGTAAGGGTGTTGCGGATGGGCCAGCAAGTCGTACTTGCTGCCATGTTCACACAGCCGTCCGGCGTACATCACCGCAATGGAATCGCAGGTCTGCGCCACCACGCCGAGGTCGTGGGTGATCATGATGATCGACAGGCCACGCTGGTCGCGCAGGTCCAGCAGCAGGCGCAGGATCTGCGCTTGCACCGTCACATCCAGGGCTGTGGTCGGCTCGTCGGCAATCAGCACTTTCGGATTGCAGCCTAACGCCACTGCAATCATCGCGCGCTGGCGCATGCCGCCGGAAAACTCGTGAGGATAATTGTCGACCCGCGCCTGGGGATCGGGAATGCCGACCTGGCGCAGCACCTCGATAGCTTGCAGGCGTGCGTCTTTTTTCGACGCGCCTTGATACAGGCGGATGCCTTCGGCGATTTGCTCACCGACACGCATCAGAGGGTCAAGATGGCTGCTGGGGTTCTGGAAGATCATCCCCAGTTGGCCGCCGCGCACGGCACGCATACCGGCGTCATCCAATCGCAGCAAATCCTGTCCGGCCAAGCGCACCGTGCCGCCCTGTACACGCAGATTTGGGGACGGCAACAGGCGCATCAGCCCGCGACAGGCCATGGTCTTGCCCGAGCCGCTCTCACCCACCAGACCGAGAATTTCACCTTCAGCCATGTCGAAGGACACGCGGTCAACCAACGTGACATCGTGTCCGGCGTTATGGGCAATCACGCTGAGGTCATGGACCTGCAACAGACTCATGAGCGATCCCCCAACACTTGCGCCACGCCATCGGCCAGCAAGCTGAACCCCATGGCCAGCGTCACAATGGCCAGGCCCGGGAATGTGCAGATCCACCACGCGGTGGTGATAAAGGCCTGCCCTTCGGCCACCATCGTCCCCCACTCGGCGGTTGGTGGCTGCACGCCCAGGCCCAAGTAACTCACGGCGGCGCCGTTGAGCAGCACCAGCACCGCGTCAGACATGGAGAACACGATCGAACCGAACATCGCATTGGGCAACAAGTGTCGGAACAGAATGCGCCCATGACCGAAGCCCAGGCTCTTGGCAGCCAGGGCGAAGTCACTTTCCTTGAGTACCAGGATCTGCGAGCGGATCAACCGCGCATACGACACCCAGCCCACCAACGCCATGGCGATATAGAAACTCTTCAAGCCCGGGCCGAGGATTGCCATGATCGCCAGCATCAACACCAGGAACGGGAAGGCCAGGATCACGTCGATCACGCGCATGCACACACTGTCGAAACGCCCGCCGATGTAGCCGGATACCGCGCCGACGAAGGTGCCGATCATGAACGGAAAGATCACTCCCACGACGGCCAGTTGCAGGTCGATGCGTGCGCCCCAGATGACCCGCGAAAGAATGTCCCGGCCATAATTGTCCGTACCGAACGGATGGGCCAGGCTCGGTGCCAGCAAGCTCAAGTCTGTGTTCTGCGCAATCGGGTCATACGGGGCGATCCACGGCGCGAACAACGCCAAGGCCAACCAGCCGAACAAAATCAACAGGCCCCACGCCGCAGTCAGCCGACCATTGCGAAAACCAAACCGCAGGCGCAAACGCCATGGGGCGATCAGTGGACGACTGCTCATTGCATCTTCACTCGCGGGTCGAGGGCCACCGTCACCACATCCGCAAGGAAGTTGACCACCACCGTCGCACAGGCCAGCACCATCGCCACGCCCTGCACCACCATGTAGTCACGGGTGAAGATGCCGCGCACCAGCAATTGGCCAATGCCCGGAATCGCGAACAGGCTTTCGATCACCACCGTGCCACTGATCAGCCAGCCAATGTTCACCGCCAGCAGGTTGACCGCCGGTACCAGGGAGTTAGGCAGCACATGCCGGCGAAACACCGCCGCCTCTGGCAGGCCGCGCGCTCGGGCCGCAGTGACATGGTCGGCCTGCAACTCCATCAACATGCTGGCGCGCAGGTTGCGCACCAGCACCGCCGACAGCGCGAGCGCAATGGTCAAACACGGCAGCACCATATGGTGCGCTTTATCCAGCCAGGTCCGCCCATAGCCGGACACCGGAAACAAACCCCACTGCACACTCAGCAACAGAATCAGCATCAAGCCCAGCCAGAACGCTGGCATGCCCAGGCCAACCGTGGTGAACACTCGGATCAGATTGTCCGCCCACCCACCTTTATTGCGTGCCGCCAGCGTCGCCAACGGCACCGCGATCAGCAGCGCCAGCAGCACGCTGCCCAGCACCAGCACCAGAGTCGGTTCGATACGTGTGACGATCAGCTTCAAGGCATCGACCTTGTACAACAACGACTGGCCGAGATCGCCCTTGAGCAGGTTCTTGAGGAAGTAGAAATATTGCAGCCACAACGGCTGATCGAGGCCGTACTGGGCGCGGATTTTCAGCAAGGCGTCCGGCGTGCTGCGCGAACCGAGCAAGGCCCGCGCCGGGTCGCCGGGGATCGAGCGCACCAGCACGAAGGTGATCAGGCTGATACCGAACAACACCGGCAGCAGTTGCAGCGGCCGGGAAAGTACGAAGCGGTAGCGCGCCAGGTTCATCCGTCAGCCTCGGTGACGAGCGAGGAAGTCCAGCAATACCGGGAAGTACACCTGGGGTTCCTCATAAAACGGCATGTGGCTGCTGTTGGGGAACACGTGCAACTCGGCGTGCCGGGCGGCCAGCTTCATTCGCATGGCGCAGGCCGGGGTGAGTTCGTCGTGTTGGCCGGTGGTGATCAGGATCGGCATCTTGAACTCAGCCATCTCGGGGATGCGGTTCCAGTCCTTGAGGTTACCGATGTAGAGAAATTCGTTGGGGCCTTGCATGGTTTCGTAAGGCCCCATGTTCCAGTCGCCGAGGGAGCGCTTGACCGGCTCGGGCCACTCGTCCAGGCGGCACACGTGGCGATAGTTGAGCAAGGTGATCGCGGCCTGGTACTGCGGATGATCCAGGGTGCCCATGGCTTCGTGGCGCTGCATCATGGCCACGGTTTCGCTGCCGAGGGCACCGCGCAGGCGTTCGAGCTCCTGGGACAGGTGTGGGATGTCGCCGACGGTGTTTTCCAGGATCAGGCTTTTCAGCGCCTCGGGGTAATGGATGGCATATTCGATCCCCAGCCAGCCACCCCAGGAATGCCCCAGCAAGTGCACACGGCCCAGGCCCAGGGTTTGGCGCACGGTTTCGACTTCTTCCACATAACGGCGGATTTCCCACAGGGAAACATCGGTCGGCCTGGCTGATGCGCCCGTGCCAAGCTGGTCGAATGCGACCACTCGCAGGTTATGGTCCTTGAGCCAGCCATGGGCGTCGCGCAAGTAATCACACGGCAGCCCCGGGCCGCCATTGAGACACAAGAGCACCTCATCGCCGTCGCCAAAGCTGTAGACCACGAGGTTATGGCCGTCGACTTGCACGTTGTACTGCTGGTCGGGGGCAATTTCACGCCACATGCATACATTCCTTGTGTTGTATCGGCCTGGCAGGTAGCGGCCATTTATCAGGCCAACACTACCGAGGATGCCGCGCGTCCATAACCTAGTATTTCTTATAGGTTTGGCCTGGCAGTCCTTCGCCGGGGCGTGGCATTCTACTTGCAGCAAGTCGAGATTCAAATGAATTCGGGAGCAGAACGGATGCTGGCCAAGCTAACCGCCTTCAATAATCGCCTCATGCCAGGCAGGAGCCTGGATGAACAGATGGACAACACGTTTATCCTCGCCCAACAACTGGGCTTCGATGCATTGGTGTATGACTACACCCCGGTGCCCATTGACCTCAATGGCACACTGATCACCCCCTCTGTACTGCAACTGCGCAATACGCCGACCGATTGGCAGGCCCTGTGGTGCAGCGAAGGGTTTTACCAGATCGACCCAGTGCAGCATCTGGCCCTGAGCACAGTGTCGCCGTTTGTCTGGTCCTACGAAGCGAAAGCCGAGACGGCGCTGCAAAAAATCATCGACCCCTGTCACGCGCCGGTCTCTACCTACCTGCATGATCGGCAACTGACCTGCGGTGTCAGCGTGCCTATTCACTTGCCCCGTGGCGGCTTTGCGTCACTCACCGGCTTGCGCACCGGCAAGGCGCGTACGGTATTGAAGGACGCCCAGCAGACCTTGGCGGATTTCAGCCTGATCACCCATGCCTTGCAGGAAGCGGCCTACCCGTTGTTCAGCAAAGAGCTACGCACCTACCCACACATACATTTGACCAAGCGTGAACGCGAGTGTCTGAAATGGGCCGCCGATGGCTTGACCGCGGCCGAAATCGCCACGCAATTGAGCCGTTCATTGGCAGTGGTCACCTTGCACCTGGCTTCGGCGATGCACAAATTGGGTGCAAAAAACCGCGTCCAGGCGGTGGTACGTGCCACCCATTACCGGCTGCTCGAAGATTGATTCGCCGGCAAAACCTAGCTGTTTTGCTAGTTACCTAAACTTCTCGTGCGGACTATCGTTGCCCTGATCCTTTTTTCAGAGCAGGGTACGAAATGGAATTCATCGAAAAAGTCCGCGAAGGCTATGCAACCTTTGGTGCCTACCAGACTTGGTATCGCGTCACTGGCGACCTGACCACCGGCCACACACCCTTGGTGATTATCCATGGCGGCCCTGGTTGTACCCATGACTACGTCGACGCCTTCAAGGACGTCGCCGCCAGCGGTCACGCGGTCATTCACTACGACCAACTGGGCAACGGTCGCTCCACTCATTTGCCCGACAAAGACCCGTCGTTCTGGACCATCGGCCTGTTCCTCGACGAGTTGGACAACCTGCTGGACCATCTGCAAATCAGCGATAACTACGCGATCCTCGGCCAGTCCTGGGGCGGCATGCTCGGCAGCGAACACGCGATCTTGCAGCCCAAGGGCCTGCGCGCGTTCATCCCGGCCAATTCGCCGACATGCATGCGTACCTGGGTCAGCGAGGCCAACCGCCTGCGCAAATTGTTATCGGAAGGGGTGCATGAAACCCTGCTCAAGCATGAACAGGCCGGCACCTACCAGGACCCGGAATACCTCGCCGCTTCGCGGATTTTCTACGATCAGCACGTTTGTCGCGTCAACCCGTGGCCGGAAGAAGTGGCGCGCACCTTCGCCCAAGTGGATTCAGACCCGACGGTGTACCACGCCATGAGCGGCCCGACCGAGTTTCATGTCATCGGCAGCTTGAAAGACTGGAACGTGATTGGCCGCCTGTCGGCGATCAACGTACCGACCCTGGTGATCTCCGGGCGACACGACGAGGCCACGCCGTTGGTGGTCAAGCCGTTCCTGGATGAGATCGCGGACGTGCGCTGGGCACTGTTTGAAGACTCCAGCCACATGCCCCACGTAGAAGAACGCCAGGCCTGCATGGGGACAGTGGTGAAGTTTTTGGATGAGGCGTGTTCGGTGCCGCATCGAGAGCTCAAGGTTGGTTGAATTCCAATGTGGGAGGGGGCTTGCTCCCGATAGCAGTGGGTCAGTCACCAGATGCAGTGACTGACACTAAGCCATCGGGGGCAAGCCCCCTCCCACATTTAGACTTCGGTAGTTTCAGGTTTTACGGCCTTCCTGGGGGCATCGGCCACCAACGGAATCTCCTTCCCTTCAGCGTCAAACAACTTGCCGCCGCTGAAGTAGTCGCCATCACGCAGTTCCGACACATCACGAAAGCACAAGCTGCGCTCCGTCCCCGCCACAAATACCGATTGCTGGTCCGAGTTACCGGCGGTGAAGTGGTTGAATGCCAGGTTCAGCAGGATCGCCATGATCGCCGACGAACTGATCCCCGAATGGAAAATGGTTGCGAACCAGGTCGGGAAGTGATCGTAGAAGTTCGGTGCAGCGATGGGAATCATGCCGAAACCGATTGAAGTGGCGACGATGATCAGGTTCATGTTGTTGCGATAGTCCACCTTGGACAAGGTGCGAATACCACTGGCCGCCACGGTGCCGAACAGCACGATCCCAGCACCGCCGAGTACCGAGGTCGGCACCGCTGCAATCACGCGGCCCATAAAGGGCAGCAAGCCAAGCACCACCAGGAACACCCCGCCCGTGGCCACCACGAAACGGCTTTTCACACCGGTCACTGCCACCAACCCGACGTTCTGAGCGAATGCACTCTGGGTGAACGAACCGAAGATCGGCGCGAACATGCTCGACAACATGTCTGCCCGCAGACCATTACCCAAGCGTTTGGAATCGACTTTGGTGTCGATGATCTCGCCCACGGCCAGGATATCCGCCGAGGTCTCCACCAACGTCACCATGACCACAATGCACATGGAAATGATCGCGGCCACATGAAAAGTGGGCATGCCGAAATGGAATGGCGTAGGGAAACCGAACATCGGCCCTTGGGTCACACCGGAAAAGTCCGCCATGCCCAGGAATACCGCAATCACCGTGCCGATCACCATGGCCAGCAGGATCGACAGGCGTGAAATGGTCGCGCTGCCGATCTTGCTCAGCAGCAGCACCAACACCAGCGTCAGTGCGGCCAAGCCGATATTGGACATGCTGCCGAAGTCCGCTGCGCGACTATTGCCGCCCATGGCCCACCGCGCCGCAACGGGCATCAGGGTCAGGCCGATGGTGGTGATGACGATACCCGTCACCAACGGCGGGAAAAACTTGGTGATCCTGGAGAACACTGGCGTGATCAACAACCCGATAAACGACGCGGCCATCACCGCCCCGAGAATCGCCGGCACTCCACCCGCACCATCACTGCCGACAATCGCCACCATCGTCGCCACACCAGCGAACGACACGCCCTGCACCAACGGCAACTGACAGCCGAAGAACGGCAGGCCGAGGGTTTGCAATAAAGTCGCCAAACCACCCGCGAACAACGATGCCGCGATCAGCAGGCCGATATCGGCTGGGGATAACCCGGCCGCCTGGCCGATGATCAACGGCACTGCGACGATGCCGCCGTACATGGTGAGGACATGCTGCAGGCCGTAAGCCATGTTGGCAGCGACGCCGAGATTTTCATCTTCTGGCCGCTGCGATGACGCCTTCGGGATAGTCATGGTGAGGGGTTCTCTGTTTTTGTTGTGCAAGCACTGTATGCAATGTTAGGACTGGATGTCCATAGAGTTGTATACAATCAATTGAACAAGATACCCTCCAACGGCGTTACAAAAACAATTCGGCCGTCATGAGCCAGAACGCCAAAGGACCTAAAATAATGAAAAAGGCATTACAAGGCGCAACCGTTGCCCTCACCCTCCTCGGCGGCGGGGAGGCCGTCGCGTTGGAATGGATGAACAACAGCGTCGGATTTCGCTACGGGCAACACTTCACCAACCCGAATAACCCCGACGATTTCAGCAAGCGCATCTACAGCTTTACCCACGCCAGTGGCTACCAGTACGGCAGCAACTACCTGAACCTCGATGTGTTCCTCTCCGATAGCCGCGACCCACGCAAGGGCACCGATCACGGTGGCAGTGAGGTGTACGCCGTCTACCGGCACCAACTGTACGCCTCGCGGGTATTCGACATGCCGCTCGGCACCGGGCTGATCAAGGACTACGCGCTGACCCTGGGCTTTGACGCCAACCGCAACAACAACTTCGCCTCAGCCAAGAAACGTGCGCTGGTGATCGGCCCCACCTTGAAGTTCAACACCGTCGGCGTACTGGACCTGAGCCTGATGTACTACAAGGAACGGAACCACACCGGCATCCCCGGCGCGAAAGAGTCCAATCGCACCTTCGACGATACCTACATGCTCAACCTGACCTGGATGCGACCCTTTGAAATCGCCAGCCACGCGGCGAAATTCCAGGGTTTCATCAATTACGTCGGGGAAAAAGGCGAGGACTACCATGGCCGCGACACCGCGCCGGAAACGCTGATGCGCACCGCGTTGATGGTGGCGGTACGGCCGGGTAAAAGCGTCAAGCCGAACCTGTATCTCGGGGTGGGCTACGAGTACTGGCACAACAAATTCGGCGTGGACGGCGGCCGGGGCAGTCGCACATCCACGCCAACGCTGAATATGGAAGTAACGTTCTAGCTGAATGAGCCCAATCAAAATGTGGGAGCAAGTCGAATCGTCACACCGCCCCTCCCACATTTTTTGACCGCCTTGTCAGTTCAAGCGCTGGCCAATTCCGAATCATCCGCCTTCGGCCGCGCCAGCCAGTAACCCAACATCGCTAATGGCGCGGTTGCCAGCATCACAATCGCGGTGATCAGCAGCGGCTGATCGAGCATCGACGAGACCAACAGGCTGCTGAGAAAGCACAAGCCCAGCTGCAGGGTATTTTGCAGCGCTGCCGCCTTGCCGGAATTTTCCGCAAACGGCATCAGTGCATTCGCCACTACGATGGGGTAACTGGCGCCATTGACCAGGGCCATCAGACAAAACGGAATCAGCAAGGTAGTCAGGGTCGGCACCGTCAATGTGGCGACCAGGTACAACGCCACCATGCTGATGCAATAAGCCACCAGCAACCAGGGCAACAGGGTTTTGCCCTGGTAATGCTGCAACGCACTGCGGCAGCTGTAACCACCGATCAGGAAGGCCAGAGTCGGCAATACGTAGCTCAAGCCAATGTCATTCGGGCTGTAACCCATGCCGCCAAGGATGAAGGGCGAAGCGGTCAGCCAGGCGAAGAAACTGGCGGAGCACGCTGCAAAGATCATCACGTTGCCGGTGAACACGCGGGAGGTCAGCAACTGGCCATAGCCGAGGCGCGAAGGTTCGCCCTCCTCTGCCTGACGCTTCTGCATCTTGCGCAGGAACAACGTTGGCAGCAGCAACAACAGCGACACGCCCAGCAGCACGCCGAAGATCGCCTGCCAGCCAAAGTGATTCAACACCACCGCCCCCAACAACGGTGCCAGGGCCGGCGACAGCGACATCAGCGGCATGATGCTGGCGAACACGCGGTGAGCCTTGTCGGCCGGGTAGCGGTCGATCACCAAGGCCTGCCAACTCACGGCGGCGGAACATACGCCAATCGCCTGGATGAAGCGCAATGCCAGCAGCTGCGGCGCGGTCTCGACCCAGAACATGCCCAGGCAGCCCAACACAAACAGGCTCAGGCCCGTGAGCAAGACTGGTTTACGCCCCAGACGGTCAGACAGCGGCCCCCACAGCAACTGCCCTACGGCAAAACCGGCGAGGAAAATACTCAAGCTGGCGCCCACGGCACCCGCGCCAATCTGCAACTGCTCGCCCATGGCGCCGAACGCCGGCAAGTACATGTCCATGGCGAGATAACCAAGCATGCTCAGCCCCGCCAGATACCCAGTAAAACCAAAAGAATTTTTCATCGAAACCTTTGAGAACCTGCCATCAAACTATTTGCTGACCGGCACCCATTATGAGGCTGACAGTTTTGCTGTGAAGCGATAATAATTGGACGCGCTCATCAATATTTTTGAAGGCAAGCCTATGTGGTCCGAATACTCTCTGGATGTGGTCGACGCCGTTGCGCGCCATGGCAGCTTCAGCGCTGCTGCCCAGGAATTGCACCGCGTGCCGTCGGCCATCAGCTACACGGTGCGCCAGCTTGAAGAATGGCTGGCAGTGCCGCTGTTCGTGCGTCGGCACCGCGATGTCGAACTGACCCCGGCCGGCCGCCTGTTTATCGACGAAGCCCGTGGTGTGATGAAAAAAATGCTCGGCACGCGACGTTTGTGCCAGCAAGTGGCGAATGGCTGGAGTGGCCAATTGAAAGTCGCCGTGGACTCCATCGTCAAACCCCAGCGCTGCCGGCAATTGGTTCTGGACTTCTACCGGCAGTTCCCCGAGGTGGAGTTGTTGCTGGAATACGAGGTGTACAACGGCGTATGGGACGCCTTGGCCGACGAACGCACCGACATTGTGATCGGCGCCACCAGCGCAGTACCGGTGGCCAGCCACTTCACATTTCGCGACATGGGTTTGTTGAATTGGTTGTGCGTGGTCAGCGCCAAGCACCCCTTGGCGGCGGTAGAGGGTTTGCTCAGTGACGATCAATTGCGCCCGTTCGCCTCACTGTGCATGACCGACACCTCACGCAACCTGCCCAAGCGCGACACCTGGACCCTGGATAACCAACGTCGCCTGGTGGTGCCCAACTGGGCCTCGGCCCTGGATTGCCTGCGCGATGGCCTGTGCGTCGGCATGGCGCCGGCGCATCAGGTTTTATCGTGGATCGAGCGCGGCGAACTGGTGGCGTTGCAACTGCACCGCCCCTTCCCCGCCAGCCCGTCGTGCGTGGCCTGGGCCCAGAACAAACTGTCCCCGGCCATGACGTGGTTGTTGGAGTACTTGGGAGATACGCAAACCATGAACCAGGAATGGCTGAATGGGCCAAATCTTTGAAAATCACGCCGTTCAACTGTGGGAGCTGGTTTGCCTGCTCCCACATTCAGGCAACATTTCAATCCAGTAAACGGGTGATGGCGCGCACGATCATTTCGACCTCCTTGGCGTCCAGGGTCAACGGCGGCAGCAGGCGAATGATCTTGCCCCGCGTCACGTTGATCAACAGCCCCTGTTCCTGGGCAGCACGCTGGGCCAGGTCGCGATAAGGGCTGGCCAGTTCAATACCGATCATCAAGCCCTGCCCACGAATTGCCAGAACCTGTGGGTGTTCGCTCAACTCCACCCGCAACCGCGCCAACAAGCGTTCGCCCTGTTGCGCCGCGTTCTGCAGCAAACCTTGCTCTTCAATGATATCCAGCACGGTGCAGCCCACACGGCACGCCAACGGGTTACCACCAAAGGTGCTGCCGTGGCTGCCTGGGGTGAACAACTGCGCCACGGCGGCACGCGCCAGGCAAGCGCCGATGGGGACACCGTTACCGAGGCCTTTGGCCAGGGTCATCACGTCCGGAACAATGCCCTCATGCTGGAACGCGAACCAGCTGCCGGTACGGCCGATGCCTGTCTGGATTTCGTCGAGCATCATCAGCCAACCCTGGCGTGTGCAGTGATCACGCAGCGCTTTCAGATAACCGGGCGGTGCAGGCAGCACACCGCTTTCGCCCTGGATCGGTTCCAGCAAGACGGCCGCGATGCGCGGGCCGAATTGTTGAGTGATCGCTTCCAGGGCCGCCATATCGCCAAAACCCACTTTGAGAAAATCCCCCGGCAAGCGCTGAAAACCCAAGCGCACCGACGGTCCATCGCTGGCCGCCATGGTGCCCAGGGTGCGGCCATGAAAGGCGTTTTCCATCACCACCACCAGCGGCTCTTCGATCCCCTTTTTCCAACCGTGCAGCCGCGCCAATTTCAGTGCCGTCTCGTTGGCTTCGGCGCCGGAGTTGTTGAAGAACGCGCGATCCAGGCCGGACAAGTGTGTCAGACGCCGAGCCAACTGTTGCTGCCAGTCGATGCTGTAGAGGTTGGAGGTGTGCAGCAACAAGCCGGCCTGTTCACTGATGGCCGCCACCAGTTTGGGGTGGGAGTGCCCGACATTGGTGACCGCCACGCCGGCCACGGCATCCAGGTACTCGCGGCCTTGCTGGTCCCACAGGCGCGTGCCCAGGCCACGGGTGAAGCTCAGGGCCAAGGGTTGATAAGTGGTCATCAGGCAGGCGGCGGTCATGGTGGCGGGCTCCAGTACATCGTTGTGATGGGTGCAGTATCGTTAGCCACCTGAGCTGGATAAACTGCGCATTCCTGCAATGACTTTAAACCAGGGCTTTATAATGGATCTGTTCCAGGCGATGTCGGTGTACGTGAAGGTCGTGGAGACCGGCAGCATGACCGCCGCCGCGCAAGAGTGCGGAATGTCGACCACCATGGTCGGCAACCATATGCGCGCGCTGGAACAACGGTTGGGGGTCAGCTTGCTCAAGCGCACCACCCGCAAACAAAGCCTTACGGAATTCGGCGGGCAGTACTACCAACGCTGTCTGGAGGTGCTGGGGCTGGTGGCCGACTCTGAGCTACTGGCGGAGCAGATCCACAGCGAAACTCCCAAAGGCAGCCTGCGTATCACCGCACCACCGGTGTTCGGTACCGAACGCCTCACCCCGGCCTTGTGCGAGTTTTCCCGGATCTACCCGCAGATCAACCTGTATGTAGAGCTGAGCAATGAGCGGATGGACCTGGTTGATAGTGGCTTCGACGTGGCGATCCGCCTTGGCGAGTTGGAAACTTCAAGCCTGATCGCCAGGCCCATGCAGGCCTACACCCTGACCCTCTGCGCGTCACCCGCGTACTTGGCGCGACGTGGCATTCCGCAGACGCCCGACGACCTGAAGCAGCACGACTGCCTGGCGTTCGCCTACCCGGCGAACGATAACTGGCGTGACACCAGCAACCTGTGGCGCATGACCGGCGAGGAAGGTGAAGTAGAGGTTCCGGTGTCCGGGTCATTGATCATCAACAGCTCGCAGGGCTTGCGCCAGGCAGCCATAAACGGCATGGGCATCATCATGCTGGCCGATGCCCTGGTACAACCGGACCTGGACAGCGGCAAGCTGGTAGCCTTGCTAACCACCTACCAATTGCCGAGCCGCCCCATGCACCTGCTTTATGGCCAGGACCGCTATCGCCTGCCCAAGCTGCGCGCCTTTGTCGATTTCGCCATGGAAAAGTGGGCGCGCTAGAATCTCACGTCCATCTCACGCAGGCGCTGCGCGGTACGCTCAGCCGACACATGGTGAATGCCCTGCCAACCAAGAGCGACGGCCGCTTCGATATTGCCGGCAACATCGTCGATAAATACCACTTCACCGGGCTGGATATCAGGTAGATGGGCGCGCACCTGGGCGAGACTCGCGTGATAAATCGCCGCATCCGGCTTGATCTGCTTCAACTCGCCCGACACCACGATATCGCGAAAACGCTGCAGGAACGGGTAGTTGGCGCGCGCATAAGGAAAGGTCTCGGCAGACCAGTTAGTAAGCCCGAACAGAGGCATGCCGGCTTCATGCAACGCTTCGAGAATCGTCACACCTTCGGGCAGCGGACCGCGCAACATCTCGTGCCAGCGATCGTAGTAGGCCTGGATCAAGGGTTCATGTTGAGGATATTGCTCGATCAACCTGCGGGTGCCTTCCGCCAGGGTACGACCGGCGTCCTGCTCGGTGTTCCAGGCTTGGGTGCAGATGTTATCGAGAAACCATTGCCGTTCGTGATCGTCGGCAATCAGCTTGCGGTACAGGTGTTGCGGGCTCCAGTCGAACAGGACACCGCCGAAATCAAAAACGACTGCACGAATCGTCATACACTCCTCCCATCAGTGTGGCATCAGAGATCACAGTCTTGCATACCTATTGCCCAAGGCAGCAAGAAAGCTAACGTAAGATCGCTCTGATAATTTCAAGGTCCGCGTATAACAAATCTCGTCGGTGCCACTCTATTCGGGCTTAGAACCCTATTACCTGAGTTTTCCGTACCTTTCGTCATACTTTTTCTCCCCCACAGAAAGACGCTTTCATTAAAGTCGCCTGCGTGACAGAAGGAACGCCCCACACTTGGAACGGACCCGCCAATGTTCTTGCAAACATGTTTGGGAGTTGTTCAATGACACGTTTACTGACGCCTACTATTTCTCCTTCCGCCCTCAGCTTGGAATGGTTAAAACATACCCTCTCAAACCAGCCGAACAATACCGTTCAACCGACAACTGATCCCGTAAGAGCCTCATTTGAACGTATCGAAGAGTTGACAGGAATAGTCTCCAGCCACCTTATTCCTCTTCAACATATAGCTGCAACAACTAACACCATCATTGGCATACGTCCGGTAGAAAACGTCGCCACCGGGCTTATAGAAGCGGGCCACCCGACGAAGGACTTTCACATCAAAGGGAAAAGTGCTAATTGGGGGCCGCAAGCCGGCCTCATTTGTACAAACCAAGCATTCAGCAAGCTTGAAAGATTTGCGAAAGATGCACCTGGGAAAGTTTCCCAGGCGAACGAGCAAGTCCAAGACTGCATCAATGAAGGACATGCCGTTGCCATCCCGTTGACGGTATCCCGACAGCGTATCGGCGAATTGATAGACCTCGGCCTGCTCACTCAGCTGGCATCCAGCGAACGCCACGGCGCGCTGCGCTTCAGCGCTCTGGCGCCCACTCAGCAGCTGTATACGTTCGAAGGCAAGCGCACATCGTCCTCAGGTGAAAACTACCTCATTACTCATGATGGTAAGCACGTTGAAGTATTGGCAAAAAACCAAGATGGCAAACCCATGACGGCCGATTATGACTTGCACATCGTCGCGCCTCATTTAAGCGACTTCGGTTCTCAGGACAAAATCCCGGTACCCGATGTCGCCCACCGTGTTTTCAAGAGCCGGGTTGATCAATACAAGCAGCGTCATATGGGCACACGCCCCTACCAAGTACCTGCCCCCTTACGTGCAGACTATGAAAGTGCCTCGCACTTCTATCAGAAAGAACATCCTGACCTTGGCAATGCGACACCACGAATCAAAAACATGATAGAACTGATCAATAACAAGTTAATCGGTAACGGAGAGAGAGTAGTTCACCACAATGCAGACTCCGGCAGCCCAGCAACAGACGAGGCCGCCAACTATCCAGCGACATTTTTTTTACCGAGCAAGCTGGGTCAATTCGACGAAATCTGCATTATTCGTGACAACAAAGAGATGGCGAATTTTATAAAAACGGCTAAAAACAGCGGATATCATGTGCCGCTGAATCCACTGTGGGAAGGAGAAGTAGCCAGTATCAAGAGATCCAGCTTCACCGATGCCCACTCGCGCCTGGCATCAGCCTTTCGCCATGGCTGAATACTCCGGGGGGAGGAACAAAGCAGCAGCCTCATAAACAGGGTTATCGAGGCTGCTGTTGCCCATGCCTTATGCCGAGATCAGACCGTTGATTTTCACGGTCGGGTTCACGTCGGCATCATAATCCACGCCGTCGATTTCAAAGCCGAACAAGCGCAGGAACTCAGCCTTGTAACCGGTAAAATCGCTGATCTCGTTGACATTGTCGTCGGTCACCTGGTTCCACAGTGCAGCCACGGCGTCCTGGACTTTCGGTTCCAGCTCGGCCAGGTCGGCGCGCAAGCGGCCGTCCGCGTCCAGCTTGGGCTCTTTACCGTACAGACTGTCCTTGAACAGGCCGTAGACCTGCTCGATACAACCTTCGTGGGTGCCCTGCTCTTTCATCACCTTGAACAGCAATGACAGGTACAGCGGCATGATCGGGATCGCCGAGCTGGCCTGGGTGACCACGGCCTTGAGTACCGATACACGGGCGTCGCCCTTCAGCGCGGCGAGGTTGTCGCGCAGGGTCAGGACTTTCTTGTCCAGGTCTTTCTTGGCTTCGCCGATGGAGCCGTTCCAGTAGATATCCTGGGTCAGCTTCTCGCCGAGGTAGGTGAACGCGGTGGTCTTGGCACCTTCGGCCAGCACGTCGGCGTCACGCAGTGCGTCGATCCACAGCTGCCAGTCTTCGCCGCCCATCACTTTGACGGTACCGTCGATTTCTTCCTGGGTAGCCGGCTCAAGAGTGGTGTCGACCACAACGCCTTTATCAGTGTTGATACCGCGCAGGGTCACGGCCTTGCCGATCGGCTTGAGAGTGGAGTTGTGCACCACGCCTTGCGGGTCGGTACGGCGTGGCGCGGCCAGGCTGTAGACCACCAGGTCGATCTTGCCCAGGTCTTTCTTGATGGTTTCGATGGTCAGGCGCTTGATCTCGTCGGAGAATGCGTCGCCGTTGATGCTCTTGGCGTACAGGCCTTTTTCGACGGCAAACTTCTCGAACGCGGCGCTGTTGTACCAGCCGGCGGAGCTCAGCTTGCCTTCTTCGCCTTCTTTCTCAAAAAACACGCCCAGGGTATCGGCGCCGCAGCCAAACGCAGCACTGATGCGCGCGGCCAGGCCGTAACCGGTGGAAGCGCCGAGGACCAGCACCTTTTTTGGGCCGCCTTCGATGGCGCCATGCTGGGTTACGTAATCGATCTGTTCCTTGACGTTCGCTTCACAGCCAACAGGGTGAGCGGTCACACAGATAAAGCCACGAACCCGCGGTTTGATGATCATAAAAATTCTGCCTCTTCCAAGGTGCCGAAGACCAATAGTGGCCATTCAACTTCAATCGTACCGGTCTATGACGTCCGAAAAACCGAAGCGTCACGATAGACGCAAATCTTCTGTTCTCAAAATTCAATCCACAAAACACCCGGGCGGCCACGGCCCGCGTTAAAAATTGTGCCGGGGCTTCACAAATTCGCAATATTTAAACCGCCCGCCGCCGCCATAAAGCCCTATCATGGCCAGATTGTTTCGCTTTGTTTCCGGTTCGGAGCCATGTTTCATGAGTAAAAGTGCTGTTCGCAAAAAGCTGGTATCAGTTGCCTGGGTGCTCGGCGTTCTGCTGTTTATCTACTGCTTCCCGCGCACCAGCCTGGTGTTTCTGCTGCTGGTGGTGTTCTGCGGCCTGTACGATTTCCTGCGCAACGGCCTGTACGACCGCGACACCATCAAGAAGTATTTCATCGGAAATGGTCGCAATACGTGGATATTGGCCCCGTTCAATACCCTGTTCGACCTGTTCAGCAGCCGCAACCGCCATGTCTACACCATGCGCGATCTGCCGCCCGCCTGGCGCGAAGACCTGCAACAGGTGATCGATGACGCCATGGCCAACAAAGATGAAATCATCAGTTACCTGGATGAGCGCATGGCCGAGAAAAAGCGCGGCATGCTGTTTTTCCAATGGTATGGCCGACCGATCGAAACCACGCTGGACATCCCGCAACTGCGCAAGAAACTGCCATTTGTGAAGACCATTGGCGTTTCGGTGTTCAACGAGAACCGTTCGACGTCCTTCCACTTCGGCCCCCTGCGCATGATGTTCCGCGTGCTCTACAACATGGCACCGGCACCGCACCACGAAGGCGTCTACATCCAGGTGGGCAAGCACAAGCACTACTGGCACGACGACCCACTGTTTATTTTCGATGACACCTTGATGCACGCATCCTTCAACAAGAACGATGCAAAACGTTACTGCCTGTTCATCGATATCGTGCGGCCAACCCCGCTGCCGTTCGTGCTCAACGCTGTGATCTCGGGCTTTGCCGGCCTGGTCTTCACCCTGCGTCGGGTTTTCTACAAAAACTGGAAGCTGATTCAGTAAGTTCTGCGGCATGATGGTGCCGGACGGTGTTTGCGCCCTGCCTGTGAGGCGGCCAGAATAACTGTCTAGTGCGACCGAGTTCGGCGCTCATCATTCTCAAGTCATCGCCATTCCCATGGGCGGCGATGGCTGTGCTTTCAAGGACTCAGAATGCCCCAACGTCAAGTCATCAATGCCTCCGTCAGCCCCAAGGGCAGCCTCGAAACCCTGTCTCAACGTGAAGTACAACAACTGAGTGAAGCCGGTTCCGGCAGCATCTACACGCTGTTCCGCCAATGCGCCCTGGCAATCCTCAACACCGGTGCGCATATCGACAACGCCAAGACCATCCTCGACGCCTACAAAGACTTTGAAGTGCGTATCCACCAGCAAGACCGTGGTGTACGCCTGGAACTGCTGAATGCTCCCGCCGACGCGTTCGTCGATGGCGAAATGATCGCCAGCACCCGTGAAATGCTGTTCAGCGCCCTGCGCGACATCGTCTACACCGAGAACGAGCTGGATAGCCAGCGCATCGACCTGAGTAACTCCCAAGGCATCACCGACTACGTGTTCCACCTGCTGCGCAATGCCCGCACGTTGCGCGCCGGGGTCGAACCCAAGATCGTCGTGTGCTGGGGCGGCCACTCCATCAACACCGAAGAATACAAATACACCAAGAAAGTCGGGCACGAACTGGGCCTGCGCAGCCTTGACGTGTGCACCGGCTGCGGCCCCGGCGTGATGAAAGGCCCGATGAAAGGCGCGACTATTTCCCACGCCAAGCAACGCATCATCAATGGTCGCTACCTGGGCCTGACCGAACCCGGCATCATCGCCGCCGAAGCGCCAAACCCCATCGTCAACGAGCTGGTGATCCTGCCGGACATCGAAAAACGCCTGGAAGCCTTTGTGCGCGTCGGCCACGGCATCATCATCTTCCCGGGCGGCGCCGGCACGGCCGAAGAGTTCCTGTACCTGCTGGGCATCCTGATGCACCCGGACAACCGAGACTTGCCGTTCCCGGTCATCCTCACCGGGCCAAAACACGCCGCGCCGTACCTGGAACAATTGCACGCGTTCGTCGGCGCCACCCTGGGCGAAGCCGCGCAGAAGCACTACCAGATCATCATCGACGACCCGGCCGAGGTGGCACGGCAGATGACGGTCGGCCTCAAGGCGGTGAAGCAGTTCCGCCGCGAGCGCAACGACGCGTTCCACTTCAACTGGCTGCTGAAAATCGACGAAGGCTTCCAGCGCCCGTTTGACCCCACCCACGAAAACATGGCCAGCCTGCAACTGAGCCACGCGCTGCCGCCCCATGAACTCGCCGCCAACCTGCGCCGCGCGTTTTCAGGCATCGTGGCCGGCAACGTCAAGGACAAGGGCATTCGCCTGATCGAACAAAACGGCCCCTACGAGATCCATGGCGACCCAGCCATCATGAAACCGCTGGATGAGTTGCTGAAGGCCTTCGTGGCCCAGCACCGCATGAAATTGCCGGGTGGCGCGGCGTATGTGCCGTGTTATCGAGTGGTGCAGTGAACTAGCGCAGTACCGCCACACATTTGATTTCCACCAATAGGCCGGGGTGTGCCAGTTCGGACACCCCGATCGTGGTCCAGGCGCAATGCCCTCTTGGAAACAAGCGGTTTTTCACCTCGTAGCTGGCACGTTCGACGATGAGCTGCATGCTGGGAGGAATGTCAGTCATATGCTGTATCTCTTTGCAGACGTTTTGGAAGTGTCGACGGAACGAACCGAGCTATCGTTTCACTTGTTCCGATCAACTCACACCAGAAGAGCAGCCTATGGACCAACGGATCTTGTCCTCCATAATTCCTTACCCTAAGGTAAGGAACATCACGATGGAGATTTTCAATATGGCAACCGCCACACTGACGTCAAAAGGGCAAATCACCATTCCGGTCCAGGTCAGAACAGCCTTGGGCCTGGAAACGGGAGACCGCGTAGAGTTTGTCGAGATGGAAGACGGCAAGTTTTCCATCATTGCAGCCAGTAAAACCGTGCATGACCTCAAGGGACTGATCCGCAAGCCAGCCAAGGCTGTCTCAATCGAGGCAATGAACCACGCCATCGCGGCCCAAGGAGCAAAAGCTGGATGATCGGCCTGGATACCAATGTGTTGGTGCGCTATGTCACCCAGGATGATCCCGTCCAATCCCGCAAGGCATCTGAACTGATCGAATCGCTCACTACGCTTTCACCGGGCTTTGTCAGCCTGGTCTCAGTGGTGGAGTTGGTGTGGGTTTTACAAAGCTGCTATCAATGCGCCAAAGGTGAATTGGTGACTGTTTTGGAAACACTGTTGCGCACCCGCGAATTGACCATTGAGCAGGCCGAAATCGTCTGGCAGGCACTTCGAAAATTCACTACAAGCAAAGCCGACTTTGCCGACTGCCTGATAGAGCGTTGCGGCCATTCGGCTGGGTGTGAATACACCGCCACTTTTGACCTGAATGCCGCCAAGGCAACGGGGATGAAACGGCTGAACTGAGCTACCGCGTTGCGGTGGCACTCAGGCTTTGGTAAAACCGCGTTCAAACCTGATCAAGAGAAACATCACGTGCGCAAGCTGCTTCTTACCCTCTTGAGCATGGCCCCCGCATTGGCCATTGCCGACGCCATCACCTGGCCCGACCTGCCAAAAACCTGCTTCGTCAGTGGGCGCTCCGCCACGAGTGCGGATGTCGACACCGGCTGCGCGGCGTTTTTGATCAATGTGAAAGGCAAGGCGGCGGGTACGCCGATCAAGCTGGATATTCCGCAATACGCCTTGCACATCGACGAAGCCACCGGCAAAGAAACGCCAGTGATCATCATCCAGGCCGAAGAGAACGGCGAGATCAAGGCCGTGGGCTATAGGGAGTTGAGCACCGACCAGCTCGGTGCTGCGTTGCTGCGAGAGGTTCGGCTTCTAGGCACCCAGAAGCCGATCTAGCCAGGGCTCAGCGAACCCAGCCACCGCCCTGCCAGTGGTACCCATCATTACGCTGCACCCAATGCGGATGCACATAGCGGTAGCCTTCGCGCACCGGCTCCCAATGGCCATGTACCGCCACGTACCGCCCGCCTTGCCAACGCCAGTAACCGCGCGACCACACATAGCCGTAACGTGCAGCCGGCTCGACTTCGATCACTTGAACCGGCGGCGGTTGCGGAGCGACGACTTCGACATACTCACGTTTCACCGGCCCGCGCTCATGCACCACACGCTCTTGCACACACCCAGACGCCGCGACGACCACTGCCGCCAATGCCGCATAACGTAGCAACATACAAAACCCTCGGGCGTAAACGCCCAACAAACACGCTGAAAATGCCCCCTTTCTTGCAGCCTCGCTCCTGCTTGGCTATGGGGTCTTTTTAACAGGTGATGTCTGTCGATTTGCTGAACCTGCACTTAGGAAGCACACGCGACGGTCGGCTGTTTCAGTCGTACCAGAATCAGCCCTGCAACCACGACGGCAACGCCGATGTAGGTTGACGCTTGGATCGCGTCGCCAAACATCAGTGCCGCCCACACCAAAGTGACCGGAGGCTCCAGATAAACCAGCACCGCCACATGGGTAGCGGTCATTACCCGAAGCAACATCCACAGGCTCAGATAAGCGATGAAAGTGGAGAACACCGTCAGCCAGACAATTGAAATCAACACATCAGGGTCGCGGGGTATGCTCAGGGTATCGGTGTACAAGACCGCAGCACTAAAGCCCACCAGAGTCAGCAGTGACTGGATAAACAGTGGCAATACAAGGCCCGCGTCCTGGCGGTGCACGGCTCGGCGCTCGTACAGGGTCGCCAGTGTCAGCCCCAATGCAGATACCAGTGGCAGCAAATACATTACCAGGCCAATACCTCCTCCACTGCTGCCGTACTGACCCAAAATAACAACAGAGACTCCGGCGAACCCAATCATCAATCCAAGCCATTGCCAACTACCACTGCGCTCAGAGGCATGACCTGTGGACATTGCCGCCGTCATCAAAGGCTGCAATGCCGCGATAATCGCTGCAATACCCGGCGGCAGACCGTTCTGGATGGCAACATAAACGCAGCTTAAGTAGAGAAACTGCGACAGAAACCCAATCACGGCGTGATGACGGATTTGCTTCCAAGAGACGCTCAGCAGTCGGATATTCAGAAACATACCCAAGCACACACAAACCAAAAGAAAACGCCAGAACAGCAGGTTGAAAGCGCCAGCACTCTGCGCGCCCAACTTGGCTCCGATGAAGCCGGAACTCCAGGACATGACAAACACCACCTGGAGCAGCAGCAACTTGAGATAACCACCGGCCGGAGCCTTTCGAGCGAATGTCACCGTGGCACCGTCAAAGGCGCAAGGTCCGCAAACGTAATGGGCTCTATCCCCAACCGTTGATAGTGATCACTGGCGGGTCGGCGCAGGTCGCGCAGGAGTTGGAACCAAGGCTTGATAGTCCTTAGCACACCATCGTCAGATGCCAGGTGCCAGAACCTGTTTGCATCTTCCTGGGTATAGGGGCAATGAAACGACAGCACCAGCGACATGCGACGCCCGCGTGTAAGCGGGCGTACCCCATGGAACACTCGGCTGCCGTAAATGTAGACGGCGTCGCCAATGGACTCGACAGAGCAACTGCGCACGCGCCGATCCATTTCGTCACCTTCTTCGAACTGCTCTACGGGACCCGCGAAATACACAAACTCACCGCCGTCGTACTCACTGGGCTCTGACAAGAGAATATTCAGGACAAAACTGGTGCCATCGGTATGCCACATACCGATTTGAGCCTTGTCTTCACGCTTTTGGGGTGGGTAGAAATAGTTGACCTGTGATCGAGCCCGCAGAAACGGATGGGGCACCAGTGGAACCCCCGCAATGCGAGACACCGCCAGTAAGAACGCGCGGCTGCTCATCATCTCTCGGATAACTGTCGAAAACTGAGTCGCAGAGCGTGTGCGATTCGAGATAATCCAGTCACTCTCGCTGGACCCTGCCTCCAATTGGTAACAGGCGCGTCGCAACTGTGCGATGCCTTGTTCGTTGAACAGCCCGGACACCGGTGCCAGGGCCGTCAATTGCTCTGGTGTGGAAATCTCCAGCGGCGATGTGCTGTAACCCAGATCAGCGAGGCTGTGGTAGCTGGCAAAACGTGGCCCACCAACGCGCAGATAACTGTCACTCCAATGCTGCAACGTATCGAGCAAAGCGCCTGGATGCTTGCACCGCGATGCTGGGGACAGTGACGCCTGCAAGGCTGACTTCAAGCGACCTATCCCCTGTGCGAATACCGGTAATTCACCTTGTCTTCTCATCGTGATCCCTCATTCAGTTGACGACACCGTGACCCGCGCAATACTCCGACAACTGATACAGAACGCTGCCGTCACCACTGCAATACTCGCCAATGACCCGACAGCCGCCGTAGTCCTGACGTACTCGAGTAAATTGCTCACGGGTGTATTTCAAGCAGACATTGGTCAACAAATGCCCTTGATCCGAACCACTGCTGACGGGCAGCAGCGTCGCGGCAACGCGGTAACGATCCCCGCCATGCTCAATGTCTAAAACGATGACCCGGTGGTTGCCGGTCTTCTCAAAACCGAGCTTTATTCCTATCAGGTCAGAAAAACGATGCATGCAGTCGTGCCGGTAAAACCGATAAATATGCTCATCGTTTCCCGGAAGGGACAACTGCATTTCGGATAAGACATAGGTCCTTTCACCGCCTATCTGACGGATGATCTGACCGATGGTGTCGGGCAGTTCGTTTCCTTCCTGAAAGCCCAGCATGGTGATCAATGTCACGTCCTGTCCGTGCTCGATATGGCTACGACACAACGTGCGAAAGTCAGTGGCGAGATAACGAAACCCCTGGGGAGTTGCCAACAACGGCTCGACGACTTGGCGCATCACACCGCGTGATGCTTGGTTGACATCAACCGCAGTGTAATGAAGAGGCTCTGTGCCGTGTTCAAGCAAGTAGTGAATGAGCGCAGACGTTTTGATCGGCTCAGGTCCCAACTCGACATAATGCAACTGCCCCTCCCCCACCAGATCAACCAGATCGTCCGCCACGCAACGCAGCAGCTCACTCAACCCGCCTTTGCCGCAAGGCGCGGCACAGAGGTCAACTCGATGCATACCCTCCAGGTTCAGCAAGGTCATCAGCTTGAGAATTTCCTCACTGAGCTGCTGGTCTTGATCGGCGAACCCGGAACACACAGCCGTGTATTTTTCGGCGTTTTCAATCGTCCAGATTTGTCCTTCCAGCCCATGGTTGTTTCTAAGTGACGACACCACCAATTCGTTGATATCCATATCCGCTCCCTTTTCTTATTGTCAGGTGCCCATCGCACGCGCTCACCTGTTTGACCGAAGCCTAGGCAGCGCGCATGATTTTGTATATTTGAATAATCTGCACCACTAATCCCCAAAAGTGGAACCATGACCAAACAGCTCAACATCGACCTATTGCGCACCTTCCATGCCGTCGCACGTTTTCGACGCTTCAACGAAGCGGCCAACCATGTTCACCGCAGCGCATCGACCGTCACTACGCAGATCCAGAAACTGGAGAGTTTGGTGGGCCAACGCCTGTTCAGCCGAAGCAATCAGGGCGTAGAGCTGACGATGTATGGCAAAAAATTGCTCGGCGAAACCACCGACTTTCTCAAGAGCCATGACCGGCTCCTGGCGTCATTGACGCCACAACGTATGCAGGGAAGGATCCGACTGGGCCTGCCCGACTCCTATGCGCCCGCATTTATGCGTGAATTTCTCCCACAACTCATCGCGGATAACCCACTGCTGGAACTGGAGGTGGAAGCCAGATCCAGTGGTGAACTGTTCACGATGTTCAGTCGCGAACAGATCGACTTGGCACTCATCGTGAGCGCCCAACCTTTGGAGCAAGGGGAACAGTTAGGCTCTATACAACCGGTGTGGGTAGTGTCCGAACAATTCGAAACGCCGGAGCAGACGCCGTTGCCGATTGCGGTGCAACTAACGGGTTGCCCTTATCGAGCCTCAGCGATGCGGGTGCTGAAGGAAAACGGCATCTACTATCGAATCTTGTTGGAAAGTGCCAGCTCAACCGCCGTAGAAACGGCAGTCAGCTGCGGGTTGGCCGTCGGTATGATCGAGGAAAGCCGGATCACTGCCGGATTGACTAGAGATATTCCGGGCATGCAGCTACCGGAACTGCCGCGCCACCACATTTACTTGTTATCCGATAGCGCAAACCACCTGGCGCTTCATCTGCATGAGCAACTGAAAAACGGCTTCACGCTCTGAACAACGCCCACTAAAAAGCCCGCTGACCGTCACCGGTTCAGCGGGCTTCTTTACATCAGGACTCGGCTTACAGCGCCAGGTCAGATGCAGGCTTGCTCGGCTCGGTCGCAGGCTTGGCAGCCTCGGTAGCCTGTGGAGCAGCCGCTTGTGGAATCACAGGCGGGGTAGGCAGTTGCAGGATGTTGGCGGTGTAGGCCCATTCCTTGGCAACGGCTTCAGGGCTGTCGTTCAGCTTGGTGCCGTAGCTCGGTACGATCTGGTGCAGCTTGGCCTGCCACTCAGGGGTCGCCACCTTGTCCTTGAACACTTTCTGCAGCACCGACAGCATGATCGGAGCCGCAGTGGATGCGCCTGGCGATGCACCCAACAGGCCTGCAATGCTGTTGTCGGCGGAGCTGACCACTTCGGTGCCGAGTTTCAGGACGCCGCCCTGCTCTTCGTCACGCTTGATGATCTGCACGCGCTGACCGGCTTGCCACAGGCGCCAGTCTTCTTTCTTGGCGTTCGGGAAGTACTCTTGCAGCGCCTTGAAGCGATCGTCATCCGACAGCATCAGTTGACCGGCAAGGTACTCGACCAGTGGGTATTCACGAATACCGACTTTGGTCATTGGCCAGATGTTGTGGGTGGTGGTGCTGGTCAGCAGGTCCAGGTACGAGCCTTCTTTCAGGAACTTGGTCGAGAAAGTCGCGAATGGGCCAAACAGGATCACGCGCTTGCCATCCAGCACGCGGGTGTCCAAGTGCGGAACCGACATCGGTGGCGCGCCAACCGAAGCTTTACCGTAGGCCTTGGCCAGGTGCTGCTCGGCCACGGCAGGGTTATCGGTCACGAGGAACGAACCGCCCACTGGGAAGCCCGCGTATTCCTGAGCTTCAGGAATGCCCGACTTTTGCAGCAAGTGCAGTGCACCGCCACCGGCGCCGATGAACACGAACTTGGCGTCGGTTTCGGTCTTGGTGCCGTCTTTCAGGTTTTTGTAGCTGACACGCCACGAACCGTCGGCGTTCTTGGTGATGTCCTGCACTTCGCTCGACAGTTTCAGGTCGAACTTCGGCGTGGTTTGCAGGTGAGCGACGAACTGGCGAGTGATTTCGCCGAAGTTCATGTCGGTACCCAGCGGGCTCCAGGTGGCCGCGATTTTCTGGTTCGGGTCACGCCCTTCCATCATCAGCGGAACCCATTTGGCGATCTGCGCCGGGTCTTCGGAGTACTGCATGCCGGCGAACAGCGGGCTCGCTTTCAGGGCTTCGTAGCGTTTCTTGAGGAACTTGATGTTGTCATCGCCCCACACAAAGCTCATGTGCGGTGTGGTGTTGATGAACGAACGCGGGTTCTTCAGCACGCCCTGCTGGACCTGCCAGGACCAGAACTGACGGGAGATCTGGAACGCTTCGTTGATCTCGACCGCTTTCGGGATCTCAACGTTGCCGTTCTTGTCTTCCGGGGTGTAGTTCAGCTCAGCCAGGGCCGAGTGACCGGTACCGGCATTGTTCCAGCCGTTGGAGCTTTCTTCGGCCACGCCATCAAGGCGCTCGACCATCTCCATCGACCAGCCCGGCTCCAGCTCGTTGAGCCAGACACCCAGGGTTGCACTCATGATGCCGCCGCCAATCAGCAGCACATCGACTTTCTTTGCCTCTTCCGCGTGAGCGGAGCTGATCCCCAGCGACAAAGCCAGCCCCAGCAGGGCAGTGTTTACTTTTTTAAACATCAGTAGCACCTATGATAAAACGCCATCCGCCCCACTGTCCCTGATCCCGAGCGACCCTCAATCACACTGCGCCAGGCAACGCACCGCGGGGTTCGCACATTCATCAGAAAACCGCAGGGTGGGCACACAAGGCCGACGTATCGACCTCACTGTTTATGTCCCTTCTGCGCTGACTTCTTATCATTATTGGCTTCAGCTACCTGGGCGACAGCCAATCGCTGGGACGTATACGGATGTACGTACCCAAGACAGACTAGACCAAGATGGCGCGCAGAATATCATGCTCCGACGGGATCGGGCGTCTGTTCTGGACTCGGCGGTTCTACGGGCAGCAGGCTAAGCGCCACGTCGACTGACTGGTGGAGCCGATCCGCAGGTACGCCGTCTCGCGCCTGGGTAGAGATACCGTGCAGGAACGTCGCGTAAAAATCGCCCAGGCCCTGCACATCAACCTCATCGCCAAGCTCTTGATTGACCTTGGCTTGCTGCAGCCTCGCAATAATCGAGTCAGTGCGCTGCCTGCGATGTTCACGCAGCCATTGTTGAACATCCGCACCGTCCGGGCTGGTGCTGCTCGCGGCACTCACTACCAAGCACCCGGTAGGGCGGCCGGGCTGCGTGTAGGTGGTGATGGCATCGTCAAGCATACGTTTGATGGCGCTTCTGACGCCCGGTTCAAGCAGAGCACGGCTCGCAAAACCGCCTTCGGCCTGTTCGTACAAAGCCACAGCTTCACGAAACAGCCCCTCTTTGCTGCCAAACGCGGCATAGATCCTCGCCGAGGCGATGCCTAAAGCGTCGACCAGCGCAGACATGCTGGTGCCTTCATAACCTTGCTCCCAGAACAGTCGCATGGCGCGCTCCAGTGCGGCTTCCCTATCAAATTCGCGCGGACGTCCGGCCATTGCTCGCTTACCTAGTGGTGTAATTCCATCACTTTAACGCATATCGAGTTGACGCTGACAAACCTGCCGACCTATTTTTTGTTGATCGACAAACAATAGGATGATTTCGATGCGTACGCTTAGAGGCCCCAGCCTGCACCTGGCACAATTCAGCCACAGCGAACCACCTTTCAATAGCCTGGATGCCGTCGCTCGGTGGGCCAAGGCCAAAGGATTCAAGGCGCTGCAAATTCCTGCCTGGGACAACCGCTTCTTCGACGTCGAACGGGCAGCCCGCAGCCAGAGCTACTGCGATGACATCAAAGGCACACTCGCCAGCCACGGCTTGCAGATCAGCGAACTGACCAGCCACATCTTCGGCCAACTGGTCGCCGTGCATCCTGCCTACGACGCCATGTGGGACGCCTCCATCCCGGAGCCTCTACGGGGCAATCCCCAGGCGCGCACGCAATGGGCGATTGAACGCATGCACATGAGCATCATTGCCTCGCAACGGCTGGGGCTTGAAGACCTGGGCACGTTTTCCGGCTCACTCGCCTGGCCCTATTTGTTCCCCTTCCCCCAACGCCCGGAAGGGCTGATTGATGCCGCGTTTGAGGAGTTAGCCCGACGTTGGCGACCGCTTCTGGACCTGGGCGAGCAGCACGGCGTAAACATCTGCTACGAAGTCCACCCCAGCGAAGACCTCCACGACGGCACCAGCTTCGAGCGCTTCTACGAGCGCGTCGGCCAGCATGCACGCTGCCGGATACTGTTCGACCCCAGCCATTTTGTCCTGCAACAGCTGGACTACCTGAGCTACCTGGACATTTACCAATCATTCATCCGCATGTTTCACGTCAAGGATGCCGAGTTCAACCCCACCGGCCGCCAAGGCATCTACGGCGGTTATAGCGCCTGGGCCGACCGCGCCGGACGCTTCCGCTCGCTTGGGGATGGCCAGGTCGACTTCAAAGGCATCTTCTCCAAACTGGCCCAATATGATTACCCCGGCTGGGCCACGCTGGAGTGGGAGTGCTGCCTGAAAAACCAGGAAGACGGCGCGCGCGAAGGCGTGGACTTCATCAACCGCCACATTATCGGCGTCACTGACCGCATCTTCGACGACTTCGCCGGCGCGCCGGTCGACCTACAACAGATCCAGGCCATGCTCGGCCTTACTCAACCGCTTGAGGCACGCCCATGAACGCAGCGACGGCTACATCTCTGAGCACCGACGACACCTTCACCCACCATTACGTAAGAGTTGATGGCAAAAAGCTTCACTGCGTGATGGCGGGCAGTGGCGAACCGGTGTTGCTGATACCGGGCTGGCCACAAACCTGGTATGCCTTCCGGCACGTCATGTCCGCCTTGGCTGCCCAGGGTTACCAGGCCATTGCCGTCGATCCGCCAGGGCTCGGTAACTCGGACCGACCGGAACACGGTTACGACACCGGCAATATTGCCGACGTACTGCACCGCGCCTTGCAGGCGCTTGATATCACGCGTTATCACCTCGTCGGGCACGATGTAGGAATGTGGGTGGGCTACGCGCTGGCGAGTGACCAGCCACAGGTTGTGCGCACACTCACCCTGACCGAAGCCGTAATCCCCGGCCTTGCACCACCACCGCCCATATTCGTCGCACCGGAACAGAACATCTTTCTCTGGCACTTTCTGTTCAACCAAGTCCAGGACCTGCCCGAGGCGCTGATCACCGGGCGCGAAGAAACCTACTTGAACTTCATGTTTGATCGCTGGGCCTTCCACCGCGACGCCGTTGCCTCTGAGGTCTACATTCGTGCCTACTCATCCCCGGGCGGCCTGCGCGCAGGGTTTGACTACTACCGTGCGATTCCCGAAACCATCCGGCAAAACCATGGCCGGGCAACCCGCCAATTGCAGATGCCGGTACTGGCTATCGGCGCCGAGCACGCCACCAACGATGCCCCGCTGGTGACGCTGGAGGCGCGCGCGGTGAATTTACGCGGAGCGATCATTAAGGACTGCGGGCATTTTGTGATGGAAGAGGCGCCGGAAGCGTTTTGCCGGCATTTGCTCGACTTTTTGATGGAGAACCCAGCGCCGTGAACGGCTAGGGACGCTTGAGTGGAACTCTCGCGCAAAAGGCTGTTCTAGACACCCTCGCCGCTGCTTGCGTAGCATCGGCGACTCTCCTTCGTGCGATCCATCCTAACTAGAGTTCCCCATGACTATCCAGCAAACACCCGGGCACGTGCTGCCCGCGCGCAGCGCCGCCAAAATGGAAGCTGCCATGGCCGTGGGCGCTTTCGCGATCGGCACCGGCGAATTTGCCATCATGGGTTTGATGCCCGACATCGCGCAGAACCTGAACCTAAGTGAACCCCAGGTCGGCCACGCCATCAGCGCCTATGCCTTGGGTGTAATGGTTGGCGCCCCGCTGCTGGCCATCCTCGGCGCCAAGTTGCTGCGCAAGCACATGCTGCTGTTGTTGATGGGCCTGTATGCCCTGGGAAACCTTGCCACCGCCTTTACCCCGACCTTCGGCTCGCTG
This sequence comes from Pseudomonas sp. GW821-FHT03A09, assembly GCF_059421065.1. Taxonomy (NCBI): domain Bacteria; kingdom Pseudomonadati; phylum Pseudomonadota; class Gammaproteobacteria; order Pseudomonadales; family Pseudomonadaceae; genus Pseudomonas; species Pseudomonas sp. GW821-FHT03A09. The sequence continues at coordinate 275,711 of NZ_JBWKUX010000005.1, forward strand.
GTGGCCTTCCGCTTCATCAGCGGCCTGCCCCACGGCGCCTACTTCGGGATTGCAGCAGTGGTCGCCTCCAGCATGGTGCCCAACGACAAACGCGCCGGCGCCGTGGCGCGCGTGATGATGGGCCTGACCCTGGCCATGTTGCTCGGCAACCCCATCGCCACCTTTCTCGGCCAGCACCTGGGCTGGCGCTCGGCGTTTGCTCTGGTCAGCGTGATTGCCCTGTGCACCATCGCCCTGGTCTGGCAATTTGTGCCCCATCGCCGCGACGAACAACGCAGCGACCCACGCAAGGAGATGCGCGCGTTCACCAAACCCCAGGTGTGGATGGCACTGTCCATCGGCGCGATTGGTTTTGCCGGGATGTTTTGCGTGTTCAGCTACCTGGCACCAACCATGCTGGAGGTGACCAAAGTGTCGCCACAGTGGATTCCGTTTGGCCTGGCGGCGTTTGGTGTGGGCGGCATCATCGGTAACATCGCGGGCGGCAAGCTGTTTGATCGCATGCAGTTCCGGGCGGTGGGCTTGATATTAGTGTGGTCGATGGCGGTGCTGCTGTTCTTCCCCTTCGCGGCGGCGTCGCTGTGGAGCGTGCTGCTGAGCATGGGTTTGGTCGGCACCATGGTGGCGCTGGCTGCACCGCTGCAGATCCGCCTGATGGACATCGCCCATGAAGCACCAAGCTTGGCGGCAGCGTCCAACCATGCGGCGTTCAACTTGGCGAACGCGCTGGGGCCTTGGTTTGGCGGGATGGCGATTACCGCTGGGTATGGCTGGACCAGCACCGGCTACATCGGTGCAGCGACAGCACTGGTCGGCCTGGGCATCTACCTCATCGCCCGCCGCATGAAAGGCGGCCACTGATATTTTTCAGGCCACCACAACCCCAATTGTGGGAGCGGGCCTGCCCGCGATAGCGGTGGGCCAGTCAATCAATAAATGACTGCCCCACCACCCCATCAATCATCATGCAACAACCCCGAACCATACTCTCCATAACTACTCCCCAGCCCACTGCCGCCAAAATTCATCTTGGCGGCCTTGCTCGGACTATGGTCGCCAAACGCCTGGCATCCCCCGGAAAAACAAGGATCACTGCTCACGCCCGACGAACCCGACGAACAAGCGCCCAACAGCAACGTGCCAGCAATCATCACGACTTTCACGAGGTTCGAGATCATGTTTTCAGTTCCCTATGGACTGGAGGCACGGAGGTCCTCTCTTGATGAGGATCGTAGACCTCAAAGGTGCAGGGAATGATGAAACTTTGCGGGATGACAGGATGGGTTCAGGTTGCCGCCTTGGGGTAAGGCGGCAGAGTTGGGTGTCAGGCGGTGGCGATGCTTAGCGTCGCCACGGTGGAAGCCCCCCTTCGAAAAGCGAGAACGCTCGCTGCAGAAAACGGTTGAAGCGCGCTGCATCACGTCGCAGCCCTGCCTGTTGCCCACCGATCAGGCACAAATGGGCCACCTGGCCAATGACTTCCGCTTCACCTGGCCCGTGGCCCCATCGACGACACACCCGTATCGCGAAGGCCAGTCGTGTTGCGTCGACACGCTGCTGGAACTCGGCTACCAATGGGTCCTGCAGCGCCCAGGCTCGGATGGAAACTTCCCGTCCAGGTTGCTTCTCGGCAGCAATACTCAAGTAGCGCTTCAAGGTTTCGCCTGCGCTACGGCCCTGCACTGCGTGGGCAAGCATCCGCTCCGTGTACTCTTCTTCCCAAGCGGCCAGCAAGGTTCGGACAAAGTCTTCGCGATTGCGGAAGTGGTGATAGAACGATCCGCGGGTCACATTCAATCGGCGCGCCAGACTCTCGGCCGAAACCTCGGTATGCCCTACTTGGTCGAGGGCATCGAATCCCGCCGCGACCCAATGGTTACGCGTTAGTGTTCTCACGAGTTGCTTCGCTCACGTTCAATGGCGCCATACAGACTGTGTATGGTGCAAAACCGATTGATACCCTGCAAACACCAGCAAAGACAGGCGTTGCGCTTTGCACGCCAGTACTTCTCATGGAGTTTGCCTTGAAGACAATCGCTCTGGTCGCTTTCGACCAATTCACCGACATCGACCTATTCCTGATGTGGGATATTTTAGGCCGCAACACCGAGGAATGGCACGTCCGAATACTGGGTTCCAGCGCTATCGTGCATTCGGCGCACGGCCTGCCTGTTCCGGTGCACGGCCCGCTTTCCGAGGCCAACAGTGCCGACGCGGTACTGTTCGTCAGCGGCAGAGAGGGAATACCCGCCGCACTGGCCGCTCCAGATTTCCTGCCGTCGTTTGAACTTGACCCCACACGCCAGCGAATCGGCTCCATCTGCGCGGGAGCCTTCATTCTCGAACGGCTTGGCCTGCTGCTCAGCGGCCGGGCGACTACTCACCCAGACGCACGACCGCGCCTGCTGGCGCTAGGGCTGGAGCCCGTGGACCAGCCTCTGGTATGGCAGGGAAACGTTGCAACCGCTGGCGGATGCCTTGCGGCGCTCTATCTGGTGGGATGGCTGGTTGAGTCCTGGTTCGATGTCGATAAGCGCCGCGCGACGCTGCTCCCTGTTCTGCCAGCTGGGCAGCAGGATCTCTATGACGCCTTGATTGGGCTCAGCATCAGCCAAGGAGAAGTTGGCCCTCACGTTTTGAAAACCCAAGACCACCCAGCTTTCGTGGGCTGAGTGGTCTTGTTACAACACGGTCAAGCCAGGCATCAAGCGTGGACATTGACGGTGAATAAAACGCAGAAGACTCACTCAATCTGTCGGCATGATGCCGTCCTCGATCAAGACGGCACCGGTCCCGAGCCGACTCAAACGATCTCTTGGATTGCGAAGCGGGCATTCGTCCATGGAAAGACACCCACAGCCGATACAGCCATCGAGCTGATCGCGAAGTTGAGTAAGGCTGCGGATCCGTTCACTCAGCATATCCCTCCAAACGGTGGAGAGGTGCGTCCAATCTTTTGCCGTTAACGGACGCCCGGATGGGAGCTGATCCAGCGCGGCCTTGATGGTCGCCAAAGGAATACCTGCGCGCTGTGCGACCTTGATGACGGCAATCCGGCGAAGAACCTCCCGGGCATAACGACGCTGATTGCCCGCGCTCCTTTGACCTTGAATGAGGCCTTTGGCCTCATAAAAGTGGACTGTCGCAACAGTGACGCCGCATCGGCGGGCTAGCTCTCCTACCGAAAGTGGCAAGTGCACATCGATCATGGATTCCAAACGCCTCTTGACCTCATCTTTACATGAGGTTTTATAAGGGATGTCGGTTTGCCTTCGCAAGCCTCGCTCGCAGCCGCGTGTGTAATCTTGAAATGGAGCCGACATGAATAAACATAACGCCTCATCTGATCAGCAATCCGTACCAGAAGTGAGGGCGCCTCTGGGTGGCCATTCTTCAAATGCAGGCTGGACCGCCCTGCTGTCGGGTTCGAATGGCGTGCGCTCGCTAGCACTGGCGGGAGGCGTCGTCCTCCATGCGATCAACGTCTACCTTGCGACCACGATTCTACCGTCGGTGGTCAGGGACATTGGCGGCATCGACTATTACGCCTGGAACACCACGCTGTTCGTCGCGGCCTCCATCCTCGGCTCGGCACTGTCCGCGAGGTTGTTAATCGGCGCTGGGCCACGCGGCGCATACATCCTCGCCACGCTGGTGTTTGCGAGCGGCTCCCTCATATGTGCGTTTGCCCCGTCAATGCCCGCAATGCTGGCCGGCCGCCTTATTCAGGGGCTGGGCGGCGGTTTTCTATTCGCCCTCTCCTACGCCATGATCCGGCTGGTTTTCAATGAAGCCTTGTGGTCGCGCGCGATGGCGTTGGTCTCCGGCATGTGGGGAGTTGCAACGCTGATCGGTCCTGCGGTCGGCGGCATCTTCGCTGAACTCGGTGTATGGCGAGCGGCTTTTTGGGCGCTGATCCCCATCGCAACGCTGTTCGCCCTGTTGGCTGCGGTCGTCTTGCCCAAACGCAGCGCTGAAAAATCGCAACGCTCACCGCTTCCACTCACACAGCTCGTGTTTCTGACGTCGGCAGTTCTTGCCGTTTCCGCTGGCAGCGTCTCGCCAATCATCTTCTGGAACATCGCGGGCCTTGCCGCCGCCGTCATCCTGACGGCCCTGCTGATAGCGACGGAAAGCCGCGCCCGCCACAGGCTGCTACCAGCCGGTGCATTCAGAATCACGTCAGCACTGGGAGCGCTGTATGCAACGATGTCGCTGCTTGCAGTCGCCGTGACCAGTGGCGAGATATTCGTGCCACTGTTCCTCCAAGTTCTTCACCATCAATCCCCACTCTTCGCCGGCTATCTCGCAGCGCTCATGGCTGCCGGATGGACGCTTGGGTCAATCGCAAGTTCTGGGGCGAGCGGCAAAGGCATCAGGCGCGCGATCCTTGCCGGCCCGATCCTTGGATTGGCTGGCATGCTCGCGCTTGCCGTGTTGATTCGAACCGAAAGTGCGGGTGGCTGGCTGACGGTCACGCCGATCTGCCTGGCACTCGTCGCAATCGGCTTGGGCGTGGGGCTGGCTTGGCCACATCTGCTGACCCGTGTATTTCAGGTCGCACCGGCTGGCGAGCAGGACCTTGCGGCTGCATCCATCACGACCGTGCAGTTGTTCGCCACCGCGCTCGGCGCTGCTCTCGCGGGAATGGTGGCAAACCTTGCTGGCCTCACTGATCCCGGAGGCATCGCCGGCATGGCGAGCGCTGCGGGCTGGTTGTTTGGGGTGTTCGCGCTCGCGCCCATCTTGGCCGTTGTGACTGCCCTGCGTGTGACCCGATTTCACTCGAAAACCGAGAAAGTTCTCCAGGATTAACGCTACCCAGGATGATCATCCCAAGGCGCTTTGCGCCATTGTTCTGCCAGGAAGTCCACGAATGCACTGATCCGGCGTGGCATCGGATCACGCTGGGCACGTACCACCTGAATCGGTGTCGCGGGTTCTGCCCACTCGGGCAGGACGCGCACCAGAACGCCACTGCGCAGTTCATCGGCGACGTCCCACGTCTCGCGCAGCGAGATCCCCATCCCGGCCACACTCCAGGCTCGCAAGGCATCACCATTGTCGCTGCGCAGATCGCCCACGACCTCCACCGACTCAACGCTGTCACCCATACTGCGCTTGAGCGTCCAACGGTTCTGCCGCAGGCCAGGGTAAGCAAACAACAGGCATTGATGGCGGGACAGCTCGCGCGGATGCAAGGGGGTGCCGACGCGCTGTAAATAGGTGGGCGACGCCACAAGGATCCGCTGGCTGTCCGCCAGCTTGCGGCTGACCAGTCGGGAGTCGGCGAGTTGGCCAACGCGCACAGCCAGGTCGATATCACCCTCGTAGAGATCAATCACATGGTCGCTCAGCTGCAAATGAAAGCCGAGTTGGGGATGCCGCTCGCGGAAGGCCGCGATCACGGGTGCCAGATAACGCCCCCCTAGAGGCACCGGCGCTGTCACGCGCAACAAGCCAGTCAACGTCTGCGCGCCCTGTCGGGCGACGTCGACAGCCTCGTCAAGCAGGGCCAAAGCCGGCCACGCACGCTCTGCGACAGCACGGCCCTCGTCAGTGATACGCAGATGCCGCGTGTTGCGCTCGAAGACTCGCGCACCCAGCGCCTGCTCCAGCCTGGCGATCTGTTTGCTGACGGTGGCCGGGGCTAAATCCAGCGCCCGAGCGGCGGATGAGAAGCTCCCGCACTCGACGACCTTCAGAAAGATCGCGAGATCATCAAGATTACGCAATGCCATGACTTGATCCATTTCGCCACAAGTGTTTGGCCAACTTACTCGTTTCTGGAAACAAATGGGATGCTCAGAATGGGCGCTCATCAACTTAATACCAATCAGTTAAGAAAATCTGCCGCGACCAGACTCTTGTAGTGAGCGGGCAAGCCCGCTCACTACAAATGATACGTTCGACATACCACCGCTTAACTGACTGGCATTAGGCTCATCAACTTGCCTTTCTGCGTCGGCTATCCGCGAGCAGCTGCGCCCTGGAGTTTCCTGATGCCCGTCGTTATTTACATTTTTACGCTTTGCGCCTTCGCCATCGGTTTTACCGAGTTCATCAGTATCGGTCTCGCTTCGACGCTAGCGACGGATCTACATACCAGTGTGTCCCAGGCGGGTCTGGCCGTGACCTACTACGCGCTCGGCGTCGTGATCGGCGCCCCGGTGTTGACCGCATTCGCGACCCGCTGGCCACGCAAGAGACTGTTACTGATCGCCATGTTGGCGTTCACCGTGGGCAACCTGCTGGCCGCGTTCGCGACACACCTACCACAGCTGCTAGCGGCCCGCTTGCTGTCGGGGCTGGCACATGGGGTGTTCTTCGCGGTGGCTTCAAGCGTGGCGACACGACTGGTGACGCCAAAGCGTTCCGGTGCGGCGCTGGCCCTGGTGTTCAGCGGTGTCACGGTTGCGATGGCCCTGGGTGTGCCGGCGGGCACTTGGCTCGGCAGCGTATTGCCATGGCAGTGGATCTTCGCCTTGATAGCGGGGTGTGGACTCATCGGTGCGCTGGGGCTGGCCAGGTGGATGCCGTCCGGGGCGGGCGACCTGAAAACGACGGGCGCGGGCTGGCGGCAGTTGCCGGTGCTGTTCGACCGACGCTTGCTCGCCGGGGCCAGTTTGCCGTTGCTGTCCTACAGTGGTTCGTTCGCGCTCTATACCTTCATCACGCCGCTGCTTCTACAGGTCACCCACACCGACATTCGAGGTGCGAGCATGATGCTGTTGGCCTATGGAATTGGCGCAGCAGTCGGCAATGTCATGGGTGGACGAATGACCGATCGCCTGGGCATGGATCGTGCTTCCCTTTGGCTGTTGGTCGGCATTGCGCTGGTGCTGGCAATGATCGGCTTAGGCCAGCGGAGTTTTCCTGCGATGCTGCTGCTAGTCATGGCGCTGGGCCTGACAACCTACGGCGCCATCCCGCCCCTGCAGTCGCGCATCCTGGGATTGGCTCAGCGGCACCGACCACAAGCGCTGGACATTGCCTCGGGCCTGAACATCGCCGCGTTCAACGGCGGTGTAGTCATAGGTTCGATGTTGGGCGCGACCGCACTGACGCGTTGGGGGCTGCCAAGCCTGGCCTGGATTGGGTTCGGTGCTACGGTACTGGCGGTGCTTGTGTTGCTGTGGCAGATCGGCTTACCTGCCATGCGATTCGACTCAACGGCCATTCGGCCATCATCCCACCAGTGAGTTCCCCTCCTTTCGATCCTGCTCGGTGACCGAGGTCAATCGCCCTAACTTGCGCGCGAGATACCCGCGCAAATCGTCCATATAGGTGAACACCACCGGCACGAAAACCAGACTCAGGACGGTAGACGTGATCAAACCTCCGATCACAGCAATCGCCATGGGCGCCCGAAAACCACTGTCGGCACCGCTGCTGAGTACCGCGGGCACCATGCCCGCGGCCATGGCGATGGTCGTCATGATGATCGGCCGCGCACGCTCTGCTCCCGAACGCAGAAGTGCGTCTCGGCGCGAAACCCCTTCCCTGCGTTTTTCATTGGCAAACTCAACCAGAAGAATTGAGTTCTTCGTGACGATGCCCATCAACATCAAGATGCCGATCATCGCGGGAAGGTCGAGTGCTGCCCCATAGAGCAGCAAGCCCGCAATGGCACCACCAATGGACAGAGGCAGCGCGACCAGGATCGTGATGGGCTGAAGGAAGTCCTTGAACAGCAACACGAGAACGGCATACACCATCAAGATGCCAAACCCCATGGCCACACCAAACTTGTCGAACATCTCGTTCATGTACTCGGCGTCACCATATTCAACACGGCGTACGCCGTCAGGCAACGCTTGCAGTACGGGTAAGGCATTAATACTGTCGAGGGCATTGCCCAGGGTGGCGCCAGCACTCAGGTCCGCATCGACCGATACCCGTCGAAGACGGTCAAAACGCTCGATGCGGGCGGGCCCATCTGCAAAACCGAGGGTAGCGACGGCATGCAGCGGAACGCTGTTGCCGTCGTCGGTGGGAATGCTCAGGTTTCGAAGCGTATCCAGATCACCGCGTGAGCGCTCATCCAGGGCGACCCGAATGGGTATCTGTCGGTCCGTCAGATTGAATCGCGCAGAACCAGCATTGACTTCACCGAGTGTGGTGACACGCAGGACGTTGCCGATACTGGACGCAGAGACACCCGCCAGTGCTGCCTCGTGCACACGCGGCTGAATCAGTAATTCCGGGCGCGCAAGCGGCTCGTTAACCTGAACGTTGGCAATACCTGCGACACCTCGCATTTGTCGCTGAAGTTCATTTGCGGTCTCTGACAGTGTTGCGGGGTCCGCACTCAGCAGGATAATGGAAACGTCGCGTCCATCGCTTCCGCCCTGGAATGTGAAACGTATGTCATCGAACTGATTAAGATCTTGCAGCAGCGATTGCTCGAAGCCTTTTTGATCCAGTTCGCGCTCACTCGGGGGCTTGAGGCGGACCAACAGCATACCTTTGGTGACATCGTTGGCGCCCGCAGCATCCTGGCCTCCCGACAACGTGAACACGGCGCTCACTTCCTGGCGCTGGGCGATCTGGTTACCGGCTTCTCGCAGCTTCTCGTCGATCTGAGCCAGTGGCGTGCCCGGTGTCATCGCAACGTTGACTTGCGTAAGGCTGAGGTCGCTGACGGGCAGGAACCCCGTGGGAAGCAAAGGAATCAAGAGCAGCGAGCTGATGAGAAACGCGCCCCCGATACCCAGCGCTTTGCGGCGATGGCGAAGCGACCAATCCAACACACTCAGGTAACGCCCCATGAGCTTGCCTGGTTGGCCGTGGCTGCCATGCCCATCTGAACCCACTTCGGGCTTAGGCTGCATCAGATAGGCTGCAAGCAGCGGCGTTGCCAACCGTGCGACCAGCATAGAGGCCAGCACGGCGACGGAAACCGTGACGCCGAACTGCGTGAAGTAGCGCCCGATGTAGCCACCAATGAAACTGACCGGCAGAAACACGGCCACAATGGTCGCGGTGATCGCAATGACAGCGAAGCCGATCGCATCGGAGGCATCAATCGCCGCACGGAACGGGCGCTTGCCCATGCCCAGGTGGCGTTCGATGTTCTCGATTTCGACAATCGCGTCGTCCACCAGAATGCCTATCACCAGGGTCAAGGCCAATAAGGTGATGCTGTTCAGGGTGTAGCCCAGCAATGACATGGCGGCAAATGTCGGCAGGATCGACAACGGAAGCGCAATGGACGCGACCAGGGTGGCGCGCCAGTTGCGCAGGAAGAAGAACACCACGAGGACGGTCAAGCCCGCACCTTCCAACAACGTCATCATGGACATTTTGTAGCTGGAGCGGGTGTAGTCCACCGTGGAGGCGAACTGCTGGATCTTGAGATCGCCATAACGGTGTTGGAGGTCGGCGATGGTGTCCTCGACCCCCTTCGCAACCACCGTGTCACTGGACCCCTTGGCGCGGTAGACGGCAAACCCTACGACTTCCCGATCATTCAAGCGAGCAAGCTCCCGACTCTCGCTACTGGCATCGCGCACAGTCGCCAGGTCGGCCAACGTGGCCCACCGCCCACCCGGAAGGGCAATCGGGCGAGCCGCGAGCGCTTCTACGCTAACGGCGCTCCCCAAGGTGCGGATGGCTTGTTCGCGGCCATAGAGGACGATACGTCCACCGGGCACATCCACATTGCTTTGCACCAATTGAGTGTTGACTTGCTCGGCACTGATACCGAGTGCGGTCAGCCGATCAGGCTTGAGTTCAATACGGATCTCACGATTCACCCCGCCCATACGTTGCACACGTTGTACACCGGGCGTCGCAAGCAAGGCTCGGCTGACGGTGTCATCCACGAACCACGACAGTTCTACGGTATTGCGCTCAGCGGAATCGACGGCGTAATAAAGGATCGCACCACCTTCTATATCCACCCGTGAAACGCGTGGTTCAAGCACTGACTGCGGCAACTCTGCACGCGCCTCGGTGACAACTTCACGCACATCATTCGTTGCGCGGTCGGGATCAACGCCGAGTTGAAACTCAACCGTGGTCAGCGAGGTGCCATCGCTCAGCGTTGAACTCATGTGCCGGATACCGGCGAGCCCGGCGATAGCGTTTTCCACACGACGAGTGACAGCGTTTTCCAATTCGCTCGATGCCGCTCCCGGGAGGGTGACAGCGACGGTAACGACGGGAAAGTCCACCCGTGGATTCGCGTTGATGGGCAGACGCAAGAAAGCGCTGATGCCGACGACAGCCAGCAGGAAGAACAGCACCAATGTAGGGATGGGCCGCCGAATCGCCCAGGATGAAATCTGGAAGCTCATGGCGCCTCCTGCGTCAGAGGGGCATCTGCGGTGGAGGCGATGACGACATCACCTTCGCGCACAAAAGCAGATGCATTCGCTACGACACGCTCGCCAGCTTGCAAACCCGAGGTGATCTCCAGCAAGTCGACACTGCGCCGACCGGTTGCCACTTCCTGCCGGGCGACGATCCCCTGCTCATTGACTCGCATCACGAAAGCCCGACTGGCATCAATGATAGAAAATGCCCGCACCGGTAGCGTCACGTCGAGCTTGCGCCGCGCAAGGCCTAGCGTCGCCCGGGCATAGGTGCCGGTGCGAAGCAAAGGCGAATAGTCCAACGCAACGCGTACACGGCCGAGTCTGGATCGCGCATCAACCTTGGGGTCCACCCGTCGAACCGTGCCCTCCATGGGGGAAGAGATCCCGGCAACCTGGACGCGAAGCGTTTGCCCTGGCGCGATGTCGATCAGATCGGTTTCCGCCACCTCCCCGTCGAATTCGATGAGCCCCTCTCTAATCAGCCGGAACATGGGTTCACTCCCACTCAACGCACCGGTACGTGCCACACGCTCCACGATGACACCCGCAAAGGGTGCCCGGATATCAGCCTTGCTCCGCTGGTGGCGAGCGTCGGCCAGTTGCGCGAGTACTTGGTCAACTTCCGCACGTGCCGCACGCAGGCTGGCCGCTGCCGAGTCCGCCTGGGCGCGACGCTCGTCGACCTGCTGCTCACTGACCGTCCCACTTCCCCCCAGCGGCTCGATACGCTTGAAAGTGGCGTGTGCTTCTACGGTGACAGCCTCCTGATGGCCGACTGCCGCACGCGCACGTGCCAATGCCGCTTGCGCCTGGCGAACCTGCGCGTCCAGCCCTTGTGTTTCCAGTCGCGCCAGTAACTGTCCAGCCTCGACGCTGTCGCCCTCCTCCACGCTCACCTCCGTCACGCGCTGTTCCGGTACAGAGGAACTGATCGCGATTTCCTCGCGGGCAACCAGTGTTCCATTCATCTGTACAGTGCGATCAAACATCGCCGGGCCGGCCGTGACAGTGCTGACACGCAGTGGTGGTGCTACGGGGGCTACAGGCTTGCTGACAGGCCAAAGCAACCACGCCCCCATGCTGACCAGCAGCAGGAAGATGCATGTCCAACGCTTAAGGTTGCAGGGTTTTGGCGCACCAGGAATAGAGGGAGCAGGATTCATCGGAGTTTTCATTGAGGTAGTCCGAAAAAGCGTGTCGGAACGCAGCACAACCGTGGGCTTGACGCACACCCCTGCGGCTCCAGCTTTCACTGGAGAAGGGGCAGTACACAGGCGATAGACCTAGTGAGGCGATCTATTCAAGAAATCGCCGGATCATGCGCATCAGCGTCGGCGTATACGTTTTGAGCTTGAAATCCCGGTCCAGCACAGAACGAGAGACTGCGCCGTCAAGCAGCGCGATGAGCCAGGTCGCCGCGACCTTCGGGTCCAAGGTCGCATCGATCTGACCCTGGATGATCCCGCGCTGGAGAAGCGCGACCAGATCGCCCTTGATCGAAGCCTCGCTGACAGCAACCAAGGCTGCCATTTCAGCGTTGCGCATGGACTCGGCAACCACTTCAACACCGATCTTGGCGTAGATAGGATCGGCGCACTGCTTCAAGAGATCCTTTACCAATTGTTCAACAGCCACTATGGCGTCGGGTTCACTGGCCAGTTGAGCAAAGCGCTCACTCATTTCGCGCCGGTCCTCCTCCACGATGGCCTCAATCACTGCCTGCTTATTGGGGAAATAGTGAAAGAGATTGCCCGGACTCATGCCCGCGACAGCACAGATCTCGTTGGTCGATGTGCCGCGAAAACCTTTTTCAGCGAAGCACATGACCGCAGCCTCAAGGATCTGCTGCAGCTTGGCCTGGTGCTTCTCAGGATCAACTTTTCTCATTTCTTCTCCGTAGAGGCCAATGCTGATGTATGCCCCTTTCATTAGATCGACTACTTAGTCTAGTATTTAGGAAGCCCCAGTCACAGTCAAGCAACGACACGAAAGGATCTTTCCGTGAGCCGACAGGCAACCCCTTATCTCAGGCAAAGACCGCCCCTGTTCGCGGCCATCGTCATGGCCGTCGCGTTGGCGGGCTGCGCAAAGCTTGGCCCGCAGCCAGACAGCGCGCAGCCCGTTGCAACCGACTGGGCGAACCGTGGCGCCGTGCATCGCACCCCGAGTGTCGACGCTGCTCAATGGTGGAAGGCGTTTGATGAGGCGGTGCTGGATGCGTTGGTTGCACAGACGCTTGAACAGAACCTGACGTTGTTGCAGGCCAGCAATCGCTTGCAAGCCGCCCGGGCGCTAGCGAGAACGGCCGCAGCTCAACGATTGCCGCAGGTGGGCGCAAGCGCTGAAGGTCGGCGCCAGAAGCGTCTGTCCGGCCGGGCCGAAAGTGACTTTGAGCGCACCTCGGAAGACGACCTGCAGTCGCCTTCCGGATCGCGAGCCAGCAGCTACTTCCAGGCAGGTTTCGACGCCTCCTGGGAGCTGGATCTGTTCGGACGCCTCGCGGCTACCGAAGAAGCCGCCCACGCAACAGCCGGTAGCGCGCTGGCCGAGTCGCGAATGGCGCGTGTTTCCGTAGTCGCCGAAGTGGTGCGCAGCTACATCGAACTACGTAGCGGACAACGCCGCCTGGCGCTTCAAAAAGAAAACCTCAAAGATCAAAACCGTCTCGTAGCGATGACACGCGACCGCCGCGCTGCCGGTATCGTGGGCGATCTCGACATTGATCGCAGCCTGACCGCAGCCTCGGAGACAGCGGCGCAGTTGCCGTTGCTTGAGCAATCCATACAGCAAGCCGCCCAGCGCATCGCCGTGTTGACCGGTAAAACCACCATTGACTCCCACTTACTGAAACCGATGCCACAACCCGTGGCTGAGCGCTTGGCGCTGCGTGTTCTACCGGCGGATCTGGTGCGCGTGCGCCCGGAAATCCAGCGTGCAGAACGCTCGATTGCACAAGCCAGCGCGGAGCTGGGTATCGCTGTTGCCGACCTCTACCCGCGCATGACTCTGGTGGGCGACATTACCGCCAAGGGCGACCTGATCGGCACACCTCTAGCCAAACGCGCGACAAACGCATCGGCGGGACTGTCCATCCATATCCCATTGCTGGATTGGGGCGCTCGCCGCGCGGTGGTGAGTGCGCGTGAAGCAGGTTTGACGGAAGCGATCTTTGCGTACCGCCTGGCCGTGCTTGAAGGCATCGAAGATACAGAAAATGCACTCAACGCCATTGATGTTGGGCGCCGCAGAGCCTTTGAGGAAGAGACTCGCCTCGCCGCCGCCCAGCGCACGGTCAGCCATGCCGATACGCTTTATCAACGCGGTATCACGGACCTGCTCGACCGTCTCGACGCGACAAAGGCTTTGCGCGAAGCGCAACTGAGCAGAGCGGACGTTGTCGAGCAGCAGGCACTGGCTGTGGTCGCGCTGTACAAGGCAGTCGGCGGAGCGAGCCTGGAACCGGTTCAGTAGCTTTGCGCGACCGTAATACTCAGCTGACTGCTTTGGGCGATGACGTCATCGAGTTATAGCACCGCCCCATAGCTATCCCCCACTAACTTGCGAGAATTGACCATTAGCTACCCTCTGAGAAAGCTGCGCGTTAGTGATCGTGCAGTTGGATCCGCTCGGAGAGCAGGTCGACGAAGGAAACCACCTTTGGCGAAAGATGACGTCTCGTTGGGTAGAGCGCATTCACGGGGATCGCTGTCGAGCACCAGTCGACGAGCAAGGGCAGCAAGCGCTTATGGCGCAGGTCATCGGTGCAGAAGAGTTGGGGTAGCCATGCGATCCCCACGCCCATGAGGGCGGCCTCGCGAACGATCTCCATGTCATTGACCGTCAGTCGTGGGGTAACGCGGACTTCGACACGTTTCCCCTTCGACTCCAGAGGCCAGATGTGCGGTGCGGCTCCGCCGCCGAACGCGATACATGCGTGACTCGTCAGTTCCGCAGGTGTCTTCGGGACGCCATGGCGCTTGCAGTACTCGGGGGCTGCGACCAGCATGAACTTCGCTTTTCCGAGATTGCGCGCAACAAGGGTCGAATCGACAAGTTCTCCCGCTCGAATGGCCACATCGAAGCGCTCCTCCACGAGATCAACACGACGATCGGAGCACACCATCTCAACGGCCACGTCCGGATGACGAATCAAGTACTCGGCGACGATCGGGCCGAGCGTGCTGGACGACATGGGAGCCGCGACCCGCAGCACGCCGCGCGGAGCCCCACGCATTCCAGCCACCGCGCTCTCAGCCTCCTCGATGTCGCTCATGGCCGGGGAAACACGCTCGAAGAGCAGACGGCCCGCCTCGGTGAGGCTCAGTTTACGCGTCGTGCGCTGGATGAGCCGCTCATCGACCCGCTCCTCCAGGTCGGAGATCTTCCGACTCACTGTGGACTTTGGCAGGTTCAAACGTCGCGCGGCCTCACTCAGACTCCCCGCCTGAATGACCCGTACGAAAATCAAGAGCTGATTGAGATCGATCGTTCTATTCATGGAACAATGTTGCCAATAAACCATTGCTTGTGCAAGAAAATGACGAAACATATTGTGTTCATGGAGAGTCGACAATCACCAGATAGGAAGCAAGCCATGCATAAGAATGTCTACACCGCAGAAAACGCCGCGATGCTGCTGATCGATCATCAGACGGGAACGATATCTTGGACACGATCGCATGACGTCGAGCAAATCAAGAGGAACGCCGTGCAGCTCGCGAAGATCGCCAAGGGCGTCGGCATGCCACTGGTACTGACCTCAAGCATGGAGGAAAACCTCCAGGGCCCACTGATTCCCGAGCTAGAGGAGGTCGTACCGGACGCCTTCGCCAAGCGGGTCAAGCGCACGGGAATCGTGAACGCGATGCACGACCCGAACTACAACAACGCGGTCAAAGCCACAGGAAGAAAGAAGGTGATTGTCGCCGGCATCACAACCGAGGTCTGTGTCGTCTTTCCGGTGCTCCAGTTGCTTGACGAGGGGTATCACGTTCAGGTTGTCACGGACGCGTCTGCTTCTTTCACAAAGATAGGAGACGACGCCGCGCTACGGCGTATGGAGCAGGCCGGAGCCGTGATCACATCGACAGCACAAGTCGTGTCGGAGCTGGCCATCGACTGGACTACCCCGCAAGGACGCGTGCTCTCCCAGTTGCTTGGCCTCGAGGGGTGACAACAACTTTCTCCCCCTGGAACGAGGGACGACGAGCAACACGCTCAGCCGCCGTGATGTGCTTTGCCTCGGCGGCACTACACAGAGTAAACGGGACGGTTTTATTTAAAATTGAAGCTAGAGTATTAGGCGCAAAATAAATCTGTCCCGTTTACCTGTCCCGTTTACCCCATCGATGTTGGGCGCCGCAGAGCCTTTCCGGTTCAGTAGCTTTGCGCGACCGTAATACTCAGCTGACTGCTTTGGGCGATGACGTCATCGAGTTATAGCGCCGCCCCATAGTTATCCCCCACTAACTTGCGAAATTTGACATTAGCTACCCTCTGAGGCGGATAACTCCAAGTTGAGCTTTACGGTTTGGCTAAACGACTAGAATCAGAAAGTTGCAACGTTTCGAAAGGATACGAACCTCTACCAACCCGCAAGGCATTACGCCAAATCGCCTTGGATAATTATCATCTCGCGCTTGTAAGCACGTAATGCAATCAACCTTGCTTCAGCATAGTCAGGATCAATATTGCAGGCTTTGGCCTGTTCATAGCTTGGAAACTCGACAGCCAATACCCGCTTAGTGGTCACAGATTCCACCAGCACGCCGGGCTCTAAAAGCCTGACCCTAGCACCATATTTTTTGCTTATCGGCGCCCAAAGCCGGCTGTATTCTTTTTGTGCATCGGCGTCGACTACATCCGTCCCCAGAATGATCCAATAGCCTTTCACTGGGATTCCCCCCGTGAAGATTCAATCTCGTTGAAGCATGAGGTTTGTGAGTTCTTTTCATCTTCAAGGCGCGGCTGCGCAAAGCTGATTGCCGACTCCTCAAAGGTCTGCTCTGCGCGCGGATTCCACTGGACGCCAGAGCGGGCGATGACACCGGGCTTGAGTTGTTGATGCTCGTCGTAATCCCGACGGGGGTGGAGGAACAACGGTTGGAGTTCATCCAAGTTAGACAAGCGCTCAACATAATCCCGCAGGTACTGTTCGCGCTGCAGATGGCTCACTCGCGCAGGCATCCAAGCGGCATAAGGTGGTAGGACAGTGAAGCCGGTGTAGGCAAAAATCCCGTTATAAATGGGCCAAAGAATATGGTGCAGATCGCCATCAACTCCGTTGGGCTCATATAGAGTGCTGGCCGTGCCTGTGGTCAGGCTTAGCATTGCTCGCTTGCCCTTGAGGAGTCCGGTTTCATACTTGCGCCCGGAGGAGTACGCGAAGCCACGGCTAAAGACCCGATCGACCCATCCTTTGAGTATTGCTGGCATGGAAAACCACCACATCGGGAACTGAAAAATGACCAGGTCGGCCTCGGCGACTTTTGATTGTTCACGCTCGACCTCGCGGCACACTGTCGCACTGGCCTGCGCATGCTCTTGTTCGTTAGATGGATCAAAATAGTTTGCATCGGCACGATCGCCAAACTCATCTGGGTGAAGCGCAGAACTCCACCCCATGGCGTACAAGTCGCTGACCTGGACTTTATGCCCTAGCGCTTCAAGAGTGCGCACAGCGGTCTTAGTCATGGCGCCGTTGAATGACTTAGGTTCGGGATGAGCGTGGATGATCAGAATATTCATGTCTTACACCTCCATAGCTTTGTACGATTGACGGAGTCATTGTCATGGCCTCGCTAATGCCGTACAAACCATCTGTTTTATCGCTATGGTAGAGAATAACTAAACTATGCGATCTGATACTCCGCTTAAGGCCATTGCTTGTTTTGACGCGGTTATGCAGACCGGTAGCGCGTCGTTAGCTGCTCAACAGCTGTTTGTCACGCCGGGTGCAGTGAGCCAACAGATTCGCAAGCTTGAGGAGTGGCTGGGCGTTCCTTTGTTCGTGCGCACCGTGCGCAAATTGCAACCGACCGAACAGGCGACGCACTATTGGGAACAGATAAAACCTGCGCTGCAGCAGATTGACGAAGCCAATGCCTCGGTACAGCATCGACACGAATCTCAAGTGCGTCTGAGCATGCCGCCAGCGTTCGCCAACACCTGGTTCGCGAGACGCATGCCCTCTCTAACCGGTCGATATCCTGGCCTGGAGCTTCATCTCAGCGCGTCAGCCGAAAACGTGGATTTCAACGCCCACACATACGATCTGGCTGTCCGGTACTTCGACGGCCAGGACGACAATCTGAATGTCCTGTTGCTGCTGCCTGACGAAGTGAGCGTTTATTGCAGCCCCGCTTATCGGGAGTGGCTCCAAGCGTTAAATGTGGGGGACATGACGCGAGCGACCCTGCTAGTAACGACCTCGCACTCAAATTGGTCGCGATGGCTCGCGCAGGTCGGACTCTCCTTCGACGGCATGACAAGCCATCTACGTTTCGACCAGTCGGAAATAGCCATCGATGCGGCACGGCGAAGTCAGGGTTTGGTGCTGACCAGCCCATGGTTGGTAGAAGAAGATCTGGATAAGAGCCACTTGGTACAGTTATTTGCGCACAAACTGCGCACTGGAAAGGGTTACTACCTAATCACGAGTAAGGATCGGCCTCTCAACGCAGCCGCCGTGCAATTGCGTGACTGGTTGATTGCTGCTGCACAGGGCAGTGATGACCAAGGGTAATCGAAGCCCACTATGCCGAAATCATCACGGCTCATCCGCCAAAGCGCGAAGTCGACTAGGCCGGCGCGGCCTGTTTTAGAGTAAACGGGACGGATTTATTTAAAATTGAAGCTAGAGTATTAGGCGAAAAATAAATCTGTCCCGTTTACCTCGTCCCGTTCACCTTCAGTTTGCGTCAATTTGAATAGGTTAGCGGCATGAAGCCTGATAGCTGAGCCGAGAAAAACAAGGGAGTAACCTGGCTTGCACCAGGTACTCCAGTTAGCAATTTCTCAAGCATTCGCTATGCAGGCATCAGCCTTGATGTTGCACCCATCAAGAAAATCACTCATCCCATCCCAAGTAGTTACAAGTTTATAGCTATGAATTTCCTCATCGCCATAGATCTTATCTACCTTGATAGTTGGCAGTTTTGATATCGACTCAAGGTTTGCACTGGCCAACCCTGCCTGTAATTTTTTTTGCACATCGCGCGCAGACCGTATATCCGACCTAAAGAGTTCAGAAACAGTTTTCTTTATTTTATCAGGATCCAAAGTCACTTGATTATAAGAATGATTCTCCGTGTGGACAACGTCATAAGCGACACCGATTTTCTTGAAAGCATCCGTGAGATCCAGATGAATATCTTCAGGAAAAATGCCCGCATAATCCACAACCGACTCAAAGGAAATAAAGCTCTTACTTACGCCTGCAAAGTCAATATTAGTCGCCTCATTAAAAAGAAGCTTCTTAAACTTTTGAACCGTCCAAATATTTGGCGCTTCCGGCTGATTAGGGAAAATTCTTTTAGACGTTTCAGTAACCGCATCCGCACCTGCAAGAAAATCTGCAATTGCACGAAAACCTTCGCTGTCATTTCCTGAACCGATTCTTGTCAAACCAATTCGGGCAGTTGAAGACATGCCAAAATTCGGAGAACGAAACTTCATACAAAACGGACGAAAATGCTCATCCTCACCATCCTGAGCATTCCACAAGAACATAAACTCTACAACAGGCTTAGAACGCGGATTCAACCGATTATAGCTCTCTCTCAAAAAATTTATTACGCTCTTGGATTGCCCATCAATATCAAAATACTCATTGGTCTTTATGACCCCCTCAAGAGCCCATCTCAACTCTTGAATAATTTCAAGACCACTGCGTATATCTCCACAAAAAGCAACGCAAAGGTTATTTGAAACCCTGTGAATTTTCTGAACACAATTATAATACTTAGCACCCTTAACACCCGGATATATGATAGTAGCCTGAATATCAGCCACACATATAAAACCATTAAAACAATTACCACCAACGACCCAAGTCATATACCCTCCATGGTGAACGCGCATTGTGCGCCTGATACTAATTTGGACGCTGCCCAAATACAACTCATGCTGAAAAGACACAAACGCTCTCAGACCCACCATGACGCAATCAAGCAACCCTACGAAAAAGCAGCACAAGATGGTTTTCTCGAAATGGTGAAAGGCACGGCTAACACCTCCCCGCGACCCATCCCTGATAAACTGTGCCCCATCCGCCTCGCTGACTCAGATCCCCCAATGCCCTTACAAACCGCCCCACTCTCCCGCCGCTTCTCCGTCGCCCCCATGATGGATTGGACTGACCGCCACTGCCGGTTCTTCCTGCGCCTGCTCTCCAAACACGCCCTGCTCTACACCGAGATGGTCACCACCGGCGCGATCCTGCATGGCGATCACGAGCGCTTCCTGCGCCACAACGAAGCCGAGCACCCGCTTGCACTGCAACTGGGCGGTAGCGTCCCCGCAGACCTGGCCGCCTGCGCGCGCATGGCCGAGGCGGCCGGTTATGACGAAGTGAACCTGAACGTCGGCTGCCCCAGTGACCGCGTTCAAAACAATATGATCGGTGCGATCCTGATGGCCCACCCGGCGTTGGTGGCGGATTGTGTGAAGGCGATGCGCGATGCGGTTTCGATTCCGGTGACGGTGAAACATCGCATCGGGATCAATGGGCGCGACAGTTATGCCGAGTTGTGTGATTTCGTCAGCACTGTGAAGGACGCGGGGTGTACCAGTTTTACAGTGCATGCGCGGATTGCGATTCTGGAGGGGTTGTCGCCCAAGGAGAACCGCGATATTCCACCGTTGCGCTATGACGTGGCGGCGCAGTTGAAGCGGGACTTTCCTGAGTTGGAGATTGTGCTCAACGGTGGGATCAAGACGTTGGAGCAGTGCCATGAGCATTTGCAGACGGTTGATGGGGTGATGTTGGGGCGAGAGGCTTATCACAACCCGTATTTGCTGGCGGAGGTGGATCAGCAGTTGTTTGGCAGTACCCGACCCGTGATCAGTCGGGCGGAGGCGCTTGCGCAGTTACGGCCTTATATTGCTGAGCATTTGGCCAGTGGTGGGACGATGCATCATATTACGCGGCATGTGCTGGGGCTGGGCACTGGGTTCCCGGGGGCGCGCAAGTTCAGGCAGTTGTTGTCGGTGGATATTCATAAGGCTGCTGACCCGTTGGCGTTGTTGGATCAGGCTGCGGGGCTGTTGGAAGGGCGGTGAGTGTCAGCGGATAGATTGGTAACTGGCACACCGCTATCGGGGGCAAGCCCCCTCCAACATCTGGTGTGGTGTACATCAGAAAAGTGTCAGTGCCTGCAAGGCCGTCATCGCAGGCATCGCAGGCAAGCCAGCACCCACATTTCAAGTGTGATGTCTTAAGCTCAGAGTGGATCAAGTGCAAGGGCACGGCATTGGCTGCCGGCCCTTGCTGCGGTTTTACAATTTTTCCGGCACTGTTCCATTGGGTACAGTTACCCATGCGTCTGCCTTGCGGTCATATCGTTTCCAAACACTCTCCGTTCTAAGTTTTCGGTAAAGCGTATCGAATGTGGTGCCGCCAAGAATTTGAACTTGAACTTCACCACCGGCAGCCTTGCAGTTAACCAGCCCTAGAATGGGTGAATTCGGGTTCACCTGAAGTGCATACACCGCCTCTCCAAAGGTTCCAGTGGTAGCGTAGTCCAGTGCAAAACTTACAAATTGGCTTTGCGGAGTGTCGCTGGACTGTAACGCGAGCAGTCGCATTGTCGTGTAAGTGGCAGTGGGGAAATCCGCCTGATGCAGGTCGGGCCCGTCGATGGCCCAGTACTTTTCGGGCGTGCCGCCGTTTTTAATGTATCTCTCCAGGTCGTTCTGGGCCTTGGCATAGATCACGCCCGCCTTCAGCTTCTGGACATGCCAATTGTTGGTGTCTGCGTTTTCATACGCGCGATACACCCAGGTGGCAGGCGCCGTCACTCTGGAATCGGTGATCTTGCCTCCATAGGTCGAGGTCAGTTCATTTTCCTTTTCAAGGGTGCGGCTCCCCATCGGTTTACCAGCCTTGGCGGTGTCGATGATTGCGCGCATCTCCTGGGTATCGTAGCAACCGGCGGTGAGGGCCTGCTGCACTGTTGTTACATCGGCAAATACCGCCGTTGAACATATAAAACCCATGGCAGCGACTAGCGTTGATATATTCCGTTTCATCATATCTCTCCTTTGCTTTTTAACTAGCGAACAAGCAGATTACTAATGGGAAGACACACACGCACTTCGCCGCGAACAGTTAAGTCCTCAGAATTTTTATCGGCATATTCAGCGTCTGCGAATCAGGTATAGCACAGGCAAAAACAGCAACCAATAAACTTAAATAAAATAAAGTTTTCACAACTTCAAAACAGTGAAATTGAATATATAAAGACGGCGGCTCGGGGTGCGTCCACCCAGAATGAACCTACCCCCGATTTTGCCCTCCTATTTAGCAGCACAGCCAGTCATTCAAACGGCTGTTTTCACGTTATTGCCCTCGCAAACGCTCGAACGCGTTTGCGCCCTTGAGCGCCTGCCGGTGCTCGGGTAATGTCATCAGACCCACAGGACAGAGCACGCCCATGACTTCCAAGCTGGAACAACTCAAGCAATTCACCACTGTCGTTGCCGATACCGGCGATTTTTCGGCACTCGCCAAGCTCAAGCCACAAGACGCCACCACCAACCCTTCCCTGCTGCTCAAGGCTGCGTCGATTCCGGCTTATGCCAAGCTGCTGGATGAGGCCGTGAAGGACTGCAACGGCGATGTAGGCCTGGCCAGCGACCGTTTTGCGGTGGCGGTGGGTCAAGAGATTCTCAAAGTGGTGCCAGGCCGTATCTCCACTGAAGTGGATGCCCGCCTATCGTTCGACGAAACCGCCATTCTCAAACGTGCGCACCGTCTGATCGACCTGTACGACAAGGCCGGTGTTGGCCGTGACCGCGTGCTGATCAAGATCGCTTCCACCTGGGAAGGCATCCGTGCGGCGGAGAAGCTGGAAAAAGAAGGCATCCAGACCAACCTGACCCTGCTGTTCTCTTTCGCCCAGGCTGTGGCTTGCGCAGAGGCTGGCGTATTCCTGATTTCGCCGTTCGTGGGCCGTATCTACGACTGGTACAAGAAGGCCAACGGCAACGACTACACCGGCGCGGATGATCCGGGCGTGCAGTCGGTGACGCGCATCTACAACTACTACAAGGCCAATGGCTACAAGACCGTAGTGATGGGTGCAAGCTTCCGTAACCTGAGCCAGATTGAAGAGCTGGCTGGGTGTGATCGCCTGACCATCAGCCCGGATCTGCTGGAGAAGCTGGCGGCAGATGAAGGCAAGCTGGAGCGCAAGTTGGCGCCGGGCCATGCCGGTGAGGCACGTATTCATATGGACGAAAAGGCGTTCCGCTGGGCGTCCAACGAAGATGCGATGGCAACTGAGAAGCTGGCAGAGGGGATTCGTCAGTTTGCTCGGGACCAGGAGAAGCTGGAGGCGTTGTTGACTGCCAAGCTGTAAAAGCGGCGGCGGCAAAAAGGGCGGTACCCTTCGCGGGTACCGCCCTTTTTTATGCTCAGCAGATCTGAAGCCCAGCTCAATTCAATGTGGGAGGGGGCTTGCCCCCGATAGCGGTGGGTCAGGCGCAGATACCTTGGCTGACACACTGTCATCGGGGGCAAGCCCCCTCCCACATTTTGATCACATTTCAATTGGGGAATCAGTGGCGCTCGAGGGCATTGACGAGGTCGTGGAAGGCTTCGCGGTTGGACTCGTTCAAGCCCATCAGGATCTTGTGCGCTTCCAGCACCTTGACCCGTACCACTTCCTCGGACTGGTCCTGGGATGGCAGGTCGGTCAGGCATTCCGGGCAAGGGATCGGGCGATCAACGATGTTGAACACCTGGTCGAACCCCATGGACTGCAGCAGACGGGT
The DNA here is from genome assembly GCF_059421065.1 of Pseudomonas sp. GW821-FHT03A09. Lineage (NCBI taxonomy): Bacteria > Pseudomonadati > Pseudomonadota > Gammaproteobacteria > Pseudomonadales > Pseudomonadaceae > Pseudomonas > Pseudomonas sp. GW821-FHT03A09. The sequence continues at coordinate 299,029 of NZ_JBWKUX010000005.1, forward strand.
GATGTCTTCGTGGGTGGTGACGACTGTCGGCAACAAGCCGACCTTCTGCCGAGACAGAATGGACAACTTGGCCAACAGGCCCAGGGTGGTGCTATCGATGCTGCGGGTTTCGGTCAGATCGATCACGATCGCCGAGAAGTTCAGCGCTGTGAAGATCCGCTCAATCGTCGCATCCAGCGCCGAACACAAGGTCAGGCGCACTTCACCGACAAACTTCAGGACGAAGGTCCCGTCTTGCTCGGCGAATTGGATTCTTCCGGTACTCATCAAAGGTTCCTGCTCAACACCAATAGGGCGATATCATCCGGCATCTCCCCCAGCGTGGCCAATCCAAACACTTGCCGCAGGCCATCCAGGCTGCCGCCCGCCGACTTGACCTTTTGGGGCAAGGCGGCTTCTTTCTCCTTGAGTGTAGGCTCTGGAAGAAGGTCGAGGATGCCGTCGGACATCAGCGTGAGGCTGAAGGTCGGCGGCAGTTCCAGGATGTGGTCTTCGTAAGTGGCTTCATTGAACAAGCCAACGGGCAGACCACGCCCTTCCAGGTAACGCACACTGTCAGGAGTGTATAGAACAGGCATCGGCAGGTGACCGCCAATGCTGTAGGTCAAAAGACCGGTTTCTTCATCGATCACGCCGCCGACCATCGTCACGTGCTTGCCCAGCTTGCAGCTGATCAGGCCCCGATTGATGTGGCCCAGCACCTCGGAAGGGGTGAACTCCGGCAAGGTACCATTGCGCTTGGATTCAAATAACAGCCGTGTGGTCATGAACTTCAACAACACGGTCACAAAAGCAGAAGAAGCGCCGTGGCCGGAGACATCGGCCAGGTAGAACGCCACACGCCGCTCATCCACCCGGAAGTAGTCGACAAAATCACCCGACAGGTACAACGACGGAATGATCTGGTGAGCGAACTTGAAGTCGTCGATGGTCCAGGGGCTGACCGGCAGCATGTTCATCTGCACCTGGCGACCGGCGTTCTGGTCTTCCTGGAGCAAATTCAAGCTGGCTTCGAGTTCGCGGTTGGCGGTTTCGAGCTTCTCGCGGTAGCGCTGGTTTTCGACCAGCAGGCGTGCACGATCCAGGGCGCGGCGCACCGAGTGCTCCAGCACGGCCAAGTCTTCCAGGGGCTTGATCAGGTAGTCGGCGGCGCCCAGGCGCAAGGCTTCGACGGCATCGTTCATCACGCCGGCACCGGACACGACAATCACCGGCGTCTGCGGAGCAAGCTCGGTCACCTGGCGGATCAGCTCAAGGCCGCCCATCTGGGGCATGCGCAGGTCGCAGATCACAAGGTCGGGCTTGTCGCGCTCGAACACCTGGAGACCCTGTTGGCCATTGCCGGCCTGCAGGACGCTGAAGCCACTGTCTTCCAAATAGGCCGCGAGGCTCGCGCGCACTACTTCGTCGTCATCGATTATCAGCAGCGTGGCACTGGTTTTTTGCATGTGGGCAAACGGCGCCAGAATTAGGTTGGCGTAGGTGGCTCGACAATGGCCGGGCTCACGTACTGGATTCGCTTTCTAGCCTCTCTGTCCTACAAAGCATAGGCAATTAACCCACGCACAACTGTAAAGCAGAGGTGCCCTTCTAAGGCGCAGACGGTACTCCCATCCGTCAGGGGTTTCAAGCTCATGCCGATGGTCGCTGGGCGTCTTTACACCGCAAATCACCGGGAGTTATAAGAACACCCACCACCACAACACAAAGTAAGGATGGAACCCATGAGCGAACACGAGCGCGACTACGCCGAAAAACGCGATTTCATCCGTATGCGAGTAGATGCCGATGTGTCGTTGATCCACGCCGGCCAGGAGATTGCCGGGGTTTGCCTGGATCTCTCCAGCTCCGGTATGCAGGTGCAGGCCCCTCGACAATTCAACGTGGGTGACCAACTGACGGTGCGCATCGATTCGGAGCACGCAGCCCTCAAAGGCCTGGAGGCAGACACTGAAGTGGTGTGGACCAAGGCCGCGGGGGATGAACAGCACCTGGGCCTCAAGATCTTGAAAATGCACTGAAATCCGCCCACAAAAAAGGCGACCGCCAGGGTCGCCTTCATTTCAAAGCATCACGATTTAAAAATCGTCGACGACCTTGCCATCCTTGACCTTGAACTCACGGTTCTGCAGGTAAGCGTTACGGATGAAGGTGTATTTGTCGCCAGTGATCAGTTTCTCGCTGTCCAGCAGGCTGGCACGAGTATCGATAACGTTCAGGCCAAAGGTGCTGTTACGCCAGCCGATATCGTTCATGTAGCGATACGGTTGGGTGTAGGTGTCGACGTATTTGGACGGTGCATCACGCAGGGTGCTTGGGCCCAGCAACGGCAGCATCACGTAAGGACCGCTGCCAACGCCCCAGTAGCCGAGGGTCTGGCCAAAGTCTTCGTCATTGCGGTGCAGCCCCATTTTGGTGCCGACATCAATAAAGCCCAGCACGCCAAAAGTGGTGTTCACCAGCAGACGAGCGGTGTCGACACCCGCCGCGTGCGGCTTGAGCTGCAACACGTCGTTGGCAAAGTTGCCAACATCACCGATGTTGCGGAAGAAGTTATGGATGCCCGTCTGTACGAACTGCGGAGTGACGAACTGATAGCCTTGAGCCAATGGCTTGAGGGCGTAGGTGTCAACCGTGTCGTTGAAGGTGAAGATCGGGCGGTTGACGCTTTCCCATGGGTCGTCTTCCGACGCAGCCTGAGCGGCGAACGGGGCCATCAGAATAGTGGCACACACAGATAGCTGAGCGAAATACTGGCTCCAGCGCATAGCTTTAGCTCCTTGAATAGTCTGTCATGGGCGCTATGCCCTGAAGAAGACCGTCAGTATATGACGGAAGTATCAATTTAGGCAGCCAGTAGGAAACGTCATATAGAAAATGCACAAAATCCCTACAATCTCCTGCCAGTGTCATCTGCTTGTCATCCCGCCTCGCTAGCGTCACAGCTATTTCAGGGATGTCGAAATGCCTCAAGCCGAAATTGCCGTCGCCAGCGCCCCTTCCTTGACCGCCGTGCTGTTCGGCTTGAGTGGCTGCCTGGTGGATTTCGGTTCCCAGGCACGCACCGATTCGCCCTCTCCCGACTCCCAAGCCACTCCTGGCGCGCTGAAGATCCTGCGTAGCCTCAAGGACCAAGGCGTGCCCTGCGCATGGCTGGATGAACTGCCCGCCTCAATCACCACGCCATTGGCTGCGACACTGCCTGGCTGGCTGAAAGCAACATCACCCTCCTCCATCCGCTGGCCGGCGCCTCATGCGTGCTGGCAAGCCTTGATGGAATTGAACATCGAACGCCTGGAAGGCTGCGTGCTGGTCAGCGGTGAGCCGCGCCTGCTGCAATCGGGTCTGAATGCCGGGCTGTGGACCATCGGTTTGGCGTCCTGCGGCTCACTCTGTGGCCTGGCGCCCGAGCAGTGGCAGGCACTTACCGAGCAACAACGCGAGCACAAGCGCGGTAAAGCCACGGTGGCACTGTATGGACTGGGTGTACACTCGGTGATCGACCACCTGGGCGAACTCGGCACCTGCCTGGCGGACATCAGCCTGCGCCAGCTCAAAGGCGAGAAGCCCTGACACGGATCATGCACAGTCGACGCCAGTGGATTAATCTACAGGTCAGCTCGTAGACCTTTCTCGGCGTGCCGCGGTCTATGCCAGTGCCTATCGATAAAAGGAAACACGTCATGCCTGATCGCAAAAAACTGGAAGAACAGGTCGAAATCCTGCGCGGGCAGTTGGAACAGGAACCGCCGCTGCCGGAAGAAAAACGTGAAGCGCTGGAAGCCTTGATTGCCAAGTTTGAATTACAACTTGAACTGGAGCCGGCCACCCAGACACCCAGCATTTCCGACGATGTGAATCAAGCGGCCATCGAGTTTGACGCCGAACACCCGGTCATTTCCGGGACCTTGCGCAATATCATGATCACCCTGGGTAATATCGGGATCTAATCTGCCCGTCAGCCAAGCGCAGATCAAAATGTGGGAGGGGGCTTGCCCCGATGGCGGAGTGACAGTCACAGAGTCTGTGTCTGAACCTCTGCTATCGGGGGCAAGCCCCCTCCCACATTGGTTTTGTATAAAGGCTACTGGCGGGCCAGGCGCACGTTCTGGAACGCCACATCTTCAGTACTGCGATACGGGTTGATATCCAACCCGCCACGACGTACATACCGCGCATACACCGTCAATTTCTCTGGCTTCAGCAAGCGCTGCAGGTCCAGGAAGATGCGCTCCACACATTGCTCATGGAAGTCCGAGTGCTGGCGAAAGCTCACGATATATTCCAGCAGGCTTGCGTGATCCAACGCCGAACCACGGTATTCCACCACCACACTGCCCCAATCAGGCTGGCTGGTCACTGGGCAGTTGGACTTGAGCAGATGGCTATGCACGCTCTCCTCGACGATGCGTGAATCGTCGCAGCGCAGCAGTTCCGGGCGCGGGTGCTCATAGTTGCTGACGCTGATATCCAGGTCATCTATGCACACACCCGGCAACGCCATCACACCTTCGGCCTCAATGTCGGCCAGCTTGCGAATGCGCACGGTCACGGGCTTGCCGGCAGCGGCGCTCAGGTCGGTGCGCAGGGTCGCTTCCAGGCTGGCCGTATCAGCAAACGCGGTCTGGTTCAGCGAGTTGAGGTACAGCTTGAAGGACTTGGACTCGATAATGTTAGGCGAGTCGGCCGGGATGCTGAACTCACCGATAGCCACCACCGGCTTGCCTGAAGGCAGCAGCCAGGACAATTCGAAGCAGTTCCAGAAATCCACGCCCTTGTAAGGCAAGGTCTCGGCGCTCAGTCCCAGCTCGGCCCACTTGGCGGCACGAGGAATCGGGAACAGCAACGAAGGGGTGTAGGTGGAGATGTATTCACTGGACTTGCCCAGCGGCGAATGTTCGGCTGCGGGATGCATGGCGGAAACCTGGCTAAATAAACCGCACCAGTCTACCAGCCTTTACTCCCGCGCCTAAACGGCAGCGGATCAATCGACGTTAAGCTTGCCGACCATACCCGCCTGATAATGCCCTGGCAGGTTGCAGGCAAACTCCAGTCCGGTGGCCTTGGTAAAGGTCCACGTCAGCTCAGCGGTCTTGCCGGGCTCCACCAGTACACTGTTGGGGTCATCGTGTTTCATGCCTCCCATATCGCCATGGCCCATGGCGCTGTGGTCCATCTTGCCCATGCCGGTAGAGGTAAGCATCCCGCTGGCCTGCATCTGTAGCATTTCCTTCTGGTGTTCGGCGTGCATCGCCGCGTCGCCCAGATTGAATTCGTGGAGCAACTGGCCTTTGTTGACGAGTACAAAGCGCACTGTCTCACCGGCTTTTACGTCCAAAGATTTGGGCGAAAAGGAAATGTCCTGCAGCACAACTTCTACGGTGCGTGTGGCCTTGCTCGCCGGCGCCGGCTGGCCGAACGCATAGGTGTGTGCCGCGTCAGCCACCGCATCAAGGCTTAACGCCAACAGGCAACCTGCCAACAACAAAGGTGTACGCAACGCCATTTCTCACTCTCCAATATGTGGGTTAAGCCTGCGATGCACTCTAAGATAGCGCCGCTGCCAGCCACCTGACTGCTAGATTACAACTTTGTCAGGTTGCGCCCATCCCCTGGCACCCAAGGTATAAAGCCCGTCGTAACCCGTTGCCAAGAGCTGCCCATGAAATTGCTGATCGTCGAAGACCAACCCAAAACCGGTCAATACCTGCGCCAAGGTTTGGCCGAAGCTGGCTTTACCACCGAGCTGGTGGCTGACGGCACCACGGGGCAGCACCTGGCGCTGACCGGCGACTACGACCTGCTGATCCTCGATGTCATGCTGCCAGGCCGAAACGGCTGGCAGATTTTGCAAGCCGTTCGCAGCGCCGGTCTGGACCTTCCGGTGTTGTTTCTCACCGCCCGCGATGCCGTGGAAGACCGTGTGCACGGCCTTGAGCTGGGGGCCGATGATTACCTGGTCAAACCCTTCGCCTTCTCTGAGCTACTGGCCCGGGTACGCAGCCTGTTGCGCCGAGGCAGCAGTTCGCCCCAGGAAACCACCCTGCTACTGGCCGACCTGCGCCTGGACCTGATCCGGCGCCGTGTCGAGCGAGATGGCCAGCGCATCGACCTGACCGCCAAGGAGTTCGCCCTGCTGGAATTGCTGCTGCGCCGCCAGGGCGAAGTACTACCCAAGACCCTGATCGCCTCTCAGGTGTGGGACATGAACTTCGACAGCGACACCAACATCATCGAAGTAGCGATCCGCCGGCTACGCCTGAAAGTCGACGACAACTACCCCAATAAACTGATCCACACCGTACGTGGCATGGGCTATGTGCTGGAGGAGCGCGTCAATTGATCAAGCGCCTGTCCCTATCCAGCCGCCTGGCACTGCTGTTTGCCGCGTGTACGGCAGTGGTTTCGTTGCTGGCTGGCGTACTGTTCAACCGCGCCAGCGAGGCGCACTTCATTGAGTTGGACCAGCAGCAACTCGACAGCAAGCTGCTGGCATTGCGCGCAACCCTGCAGGGTGTCGACTCGCCAGAGTCATTCGCCCGCCACGAAGCACAACTGCGCGGCGAGCTCCTTCACCAGCAGGACCTGACGCTGCGCATCACCGCCGCAGGCCAGCGCTGGCTGGACGATGCTCCCGACATCACCCTGCCCGAAGCTCCCGGTCTGCACAGCCTGCAAAACGCGGGCACCGACTACCGGGTATACAACGCGCCCTTGAGAGCAGGCCAACCTGACTCACCGAAGCTGACGCTGATGCTGGATATCACCCATCACCAACACTTCCTACAACGCATGCAACACCTGATCTGGCTCACCGTCGGCCTCTCGGCCCTGGCCACCGCCCTGCTCGGCGCGTGGGCGGCACGCAGTGGGTTGCGGCCATTGCGGCGCATGGGTGAAGTGGCTGCCAGCGTGTCCGCCCACTCTTTGACCCAACGCCTGCCCCAGGAACAAATGCCGGTGGAACTGGCCGAGCTGGCACAGGCGGTCAACGCCATGCTGGACCGCCTGGACGATGCTTTCCAACGCCTGTCGGCATTCTCCGCCGACATCGCCCACGAACTGCGCACCCCCCTGTCGAACCTGTTGACGCAGACCCAGGTCATCCTCACTCAACCGCGCCCACTTGAAGATTATCGCGAGGCGTTGCACAGCAATCTGGAAGAGCTGCAATGGATGGCACAGTTGGTGAATGACATGTTGTACCTGGCCAAGGCGGATCATGGTTTGCTGGTGCCTAAGCGGGAAACCTTGGTGCTGGCAGATGAGGTTGACACATTGCTGGAGTTCTTCACCCTGTTGGCGGAGGACGGGCAAATCAGCCTGGTGCGCGAAGGCACGGCCCGTACAACGGGTGATCGCGGGATGTTGCGTCGGGCATTCTCGAATTTGCTGGATAACGCATTGCGGTTTACCCCGCCAGGTGGCGAAGTGCGTGTGCGGATAGACGATGGAGTGAGGCTTTCAATAGAGAACACCGGGGATGGTATTCCTGCGGAGCTGCTGCCAAGGTTGTTTGACCGGTTCTATCGGGCCGATCCGGCGCGGCGGGAAGGCAGCAGCGAGCATGCAGGGCTGGGGTTGGCGATTACCCAGTCGATTGTGCGGGCCCACGGCGGGAGGATTTATTGTGAGTCGGAGGCGGGGTTGACGCGGTTTGTGATTGAGTTGCCCAAGGGAAGTTGATGCAGCTGGGCCGGCCCCATCGCAGGCAAGCCAGCTCCCACATTTTGAGCTGTGAATACATTCCAATGTGGGAGCTGGCTTGCCTGCGATGGCGGCCTAAAGGCTTAAGAATATCTCAGGGCATGCGCCGGTTCGATCTTCGCCGCCCGATACGCCGGATACAGCGTCGCCAAGAAGCTCAACACAAACCCTGCCGTGCAAATCAGCAACACATCACCGCCCTGAAGCTCCGAAGGCAGGTTGCTGACGAAGTACACATCCGAGCTGAAGATATGTTGCCCGGACACCCGCTCCAGCCAGCCCACCAGCTCACTCACGTTCAATGCCGCAATCACGCCCAGCACGCCACCAATCAGGGTGCCGACGATACCGATCACCGTACCCTGCACCATGAAGATCGCCATGATCTGGCGTGGCGTGGCGCCGATGGTGCGCAGGATGGCGATATCCGCGCCCTTGTCGTTCACCACCATGATCAGGGTGGCGATGATGTTGAACGCAGCCACGGCAACGATCATCAGCAACAGCAGGCCGATCATGGTCTTTTCCATCTTCATCGCACTGAACAGGCTGCCCTGGGTATGGGTCCAGTCGTCAGCCTTGTAGGCCGCGCCCAGGCTGGCGGCGATATCCGCCGAGACTTTGGGTGCCGCGTACAGGTCTTTCACCGCCAGGCGCACGCTTTGCACCTGGTTCGGTTGCCAATGCTGAATTTCCGCGGCGTCGGCCATGTGGATCAAGGCCATGGAGCCATCCAGCTCGGCGCCGACCTTGAAGATGCCCACCACGTTCAAACGCTGCATGCGCGGGGTGATCCCCCCCGGCGCAGTGCTGACTTCCGGGACGATCAGGGTCAGCTTGTCACCCACGTTCAGGCGAAAACGCCGTGCGGTGATTTCGCCTACCACCACGCCGAACTCGCCGGGCTTCAGGTCATCCAGTTTGCCCTGCACGATATGCTGGGCCACGATCGACACCTTGCCTTCCTGGGCCGGGTCAACGCCGCTGATCTCAATCGGCTGCATCGCACCTTTGTAGGAGAACATACCGTCCATCTGCGTGAACGGGACGGCAGCGGTCACTTGTGGGTTCTTCATCGCGGCGGCGGCCACCGGCTGCCAATCATCGATCGGGTTCACGCCAACGATGGTGGCGTGGGGCACCATGCCGAGAATGCGCGAGCTCATTTCGCGCTGGAAGCCGTTCATCACCGACAACACCACGATCATGGCCAATACGCCCAGGGCGAGGCCGATCATCGAAGTCATCGAGATAAACGAAACAAAACGGTTGCGGCGCTTGGCGCGGGTATAGCGCGTGCCGATGAAAATCGATAACGGTCTGAACATTCGCGGGCACCGTTGAAAAAATTAAAAAGCCCGACGCCAGGCGCCAGGCTTGAAACGGGTCAAATGGCGACCAGATGACCTTCCTGCAGGTGCAGCACGCGATCCATCTGGCGGGCCATGCTCATGTCATGGGTCACCACCAGGAACGCGGTGCGCATCTGGGTGCTCAGTTCCAGCATCAAGTCCTTGATGCCCTGGGCGGTGTGGGAGTCGAGGTTGCCGGTCGGCTCGTCGAGCATCACCAGGCCCGGGTTGTTGACCAAGGCACGGGCAATCGCCACACGCTGGCGCTCACCACCGGACAGCTCAGCCGGCTTGTGCTCCAGGCGATGACCGAGGCCTACACGCTCCAGCAACGCCTTGGCACGCTCGCGCGCTTCGGGAATCGCGATCTTGCCGATCAACAACGGCATGCACACGTTTTCCAGGGCGGTGAACTCCGGCAACAGATGGTGGAACTGGTAAACAAAACCGAGCGAACGGTTGCGCAGCTGACCACGGGCCTTCTCGCCCAGGGCCGACAATTCTTCGCCTGCCAGCCAGACGCTGCCTTGGGACGGCGTATCCAGCCCACCCAACAGGTTGAGCAAGGTACTTTTGCCAGAACCGGAACTGCCGACGATCGCCACGCGCTCGCCAGGGTGGAGTTCAAGCTGCAGGTTGGACAGCACCACCACCGACTCCGGGCCTTCCTCGTAGGATTTGCCCAGGTTGCGGCAGCTCAGGATTGCTTTTTCACTCATGCCCGATTCACTCATAACGTAAGGCCTGTGCTGGCTGGGTACGTGCCGCGCGCCAGGCTGGATACAGGGTGGCAAGGAAACTCAAGACCAACGCCGCGCCGCCCACCATCAACACGTCCTGGGCCTGAACCTGGGACGGCAAGTAGTCGATGAAGTAGACGTCGGCGTTGAGGAACTTGTGGCCGATGACTTTTTCCAGCGCGGCGATGGCGGCGCTGACATTCAATGCCGCCAGGATGCCGACGGCGGTGCCGATCAAAGTGCCGACCACACCGATCACGGTGCCCTGCACCATGAAGATCGCCATGATCTGACCCGGTGTGGCGCCGAGGGTACGCAGGATCGCGATGTCGCCCTTCTTGTCGTTCACCACCATCACCAGCGTGGAAATGATATTGAACGCGGCCACGGCGACAATCAGCAGCAACAGCAGGCCGATCATGGCTTTTTCCATGCGGATGGCCTGGTACAGGTTGCCGTGGGTGCGGGTCCAGTCGCGGGCGTAGTACTGGCTGTCGCCCAAGTGCTGGGCGATTTCCCAGGCCGTGCGCGGCGCGTCGAACAGGTCATTGAACTTCAGGCGCAGGCCCTGCACCTGATCCGGCTGCCAGCGATGCAGGCGGGCCAGGTCAGTGAGGTTGGTCAGGCCGATGTAACCGTCGATCTCACCGGCGCCGACGTGGAAAGTGCCGACCACAGTGAACCGCTTCATACGCGGGAACATACCGGCCGGAGTCACGGTGACTTCCGGCGCGACGAAGGTCAGCTTGTCGCCGATGCCCACGCCGAGCTTGGTCGCGGCCTTGTCACCGATCACGATGCCGAAGCTGCCGGGGGTCAAATCATCGAGTTTGCCCTGCAGCATGAACTTGTCGATGATCGAGACGTTGCGCTCCTGTGCCGGGTCGATGGCGTTGAGCAGGATCTTCTGCACTTTGCCGTCATTGGTCAGCAACCCCTGCATCTGGGTAAACGGCGCGACAGCCACCACCTTGGGATTCTGCTTGACCTTGTCGGCCAGGCTCTGCCAGTCACTGATGGGCGAGTCACCCTCGATGGTCGCGTGGGGCACCATGCCCAGCACGCGGGTGCGCATCTCATGATCAAAGCCATTCATCACCGACAACACCACGATCATCACGACCACGCCCAAGGCGAGCCCGATCATCGAGGTCAAGGAAATGAACGACACAAAATGATTGCGACGCTTTGCACGGGTATAACGCGTGCCGATAAATACGAAGAGAGGTCTGAACATGTCGGGGCTTGTTCGGAGGAAAAGAAGACGTCCCGGTGGCGGGGTCTGGTAAGCAGCTTTACACTCTGACCATTACCGTTACCTGGGGTTCGCCATGTCGACATTAGATGAAGAAGAACGCCGCGAATACTACCGTATCGCCGACATGATCGCACTCCAAATCAAAAGCCTGTCCGCCCCCGAGGCCGCGAGCAAGGAAGTATTGCTGGATGATTCACCGCTGTTCAATCTGCTCAGCGAACTGCATCTCAGCGAATTCGAAGCCCAGCACCTGTTGCGCCAGATCAACGAGAAAGATCGCAGCCTGGCCGCCTTCCTCAAAGTGCAGAACAAACGCCTGGACCTGCTCAGCCAGGTCATGGCCCGCGGCCTGCTGAGTGAAGTCGGCGCCCCGCAGCCAGTGATCATTTCCGAAGGCGGCATCGACTTCCAGCACCCCACGCCCCTGGTACCCGGTGCACACCTGGCGGTCAAGCTGGTGCTGATGCCCCAGGCGCTCGGCTTGCTGCTGCGTGCAAAGATCACCCATTGCGACCCTAAAGGCGACGGCTTTGACGTGGGCACCGAGTTCGAGTCCATGACCGATGCCCAGCGCCAGCTACTCGCCCGCTATATCCTGCAGAAACAGGCACAGGAACGACGCCTGGCGCGGGAACAGAGCGACGCCCAAGACACCTGAATTGATATTCACCCCGCCAGACAACCTGGCGTAAAGGAGCAACTGTGACCCTGATTTACGGCCATCGCGGTGCCAAAGGCGAAGCACCGGAAAACACCCTGACCAGCTTTCAGGAATGCCTCAAGCACGGTGTACGCCGCTGCGAACTGGACTTGCACCTGTCCATGGACGGCGAGCTGATGGTCATCCACGACCCGACCCTCAAGCGCACCACCGATCGGCGTGGCAAAATCGTCGAATACTCGGCAGCGGACCTAGTGAAAATGGACGCACGCAAAGGCGGCCCGGGCTGGGTCAAGCCTTGCCCGATCCCACGCCTGGAAGAATTGTTCGAACAGTGCGACTTCGATCACTGGCAACTGGAAGTCAAAAGCGCCTCGCGCACCCGTGCTGCCACCACCGTACTGGCGATCCGGGAGATGGCCGTACGCTTTGGCCTGATGGACAAGGTCACCGTAACCTCGAGCTCGCGGGAAGTCTTGAAGGCAGCAGTTGAACTCACCCCGGACCTGTCACGCGGCCTGGTCGCCGAGTACGCCTGGCTCGACCCGTTGAAGGTCGCGCAGAACTACGGCTGTGACATCCTGGCGTTGAACTGGACGTTGTGCACCCCTGAGCGTCTGGAAAAAGCCCAGCGCCAGGGGTTGCACGTGTCCGTGTGGACGGTCAACGAACCTGCGCTGATGCGCAGGCTCGCCGACTTCGGCGTAGATAGCCTGATTACAGACTTTCCCGGTTTGGCCACTGCCACCCTCGAGAATTACTGAAATCGGTCTCCCCGGCCGGCTCAGGCCACCGGCCGGAGCCGCTCAAAAAAGCCGGTTGAGGCCGTCGTAGGCCGCTACCCGATAGGCTTCGGCCATGGTCGGGTAGTTGAACGTGGTGTTGACGAAATACTTGAGGGTATTTTGCTCACCCGGCTGGTTCATGATGGCCTGGCCGATGTGCACGATCTCCGACGCCTGATAGCCGAAGCAATGCACGCCAAGGACTTCCAGGGTTTCACGGTGGAACAGGATCTTCAGCATGCCTTGCGGCTCGCCGGCGATCTGCGCGCGCGCCATGCTCTTGAAGAATGCCTTGCCCACTTCGTAAGGCACCTTGGCCTTGGTCAGTTCGTGCTCGTTCTTACCGATCGAGCTGATCTCGGGAATGGTGTAGATCCCGGTCGGCACGTCGTTCACATAACGCCAGCTACCATTGTCGACGATGCTGCCCGCCGCCGAGCGGCCTTGGTCATGCGCGGCACTGGCCAGACTCGGCCAACCGATCACGTCACCCGCGCCGTAGATGTTCGGCACACAGGTGCGGTAGTTCTCGTCGACCTCGATCTGGCCACGGCCATTGACCTTGACCCCGATGTTTTCCATGCCCAGCTTGTCGGTGTTGCCGGTGCGCCCGTTGCACCACAGCAAGGCGTCGGCCTTGATCTTCTTGCCGGACTTGAGGTGCAGGATCACACCGTTGTCCAGGCCTTCGACCCGCTCGTACTCTTCGTTATGGCGCACGGTGATGTTGTTGTTGCTGAAGTGGTAGCTCAACGCCTGGGAGATTTCCGAGTCGAGGAAGCTCAACAATTGGTCGCGGTTGTCCACCAGCTCCACCAATACGCCCAGGCCGCTGAAGATCGAGGCGTATTCGCAGCCGATCACGCCAGCGCCGTAGATGATGAGTTTGCGCGGGGTGTGGCCCAGGCTGAGGATGGTGTCGCTATCGTAGATACGCGGGTGGTGGAAATCGATATCGGCCGGGCGATAGGGGCGCGAACCGGTGGCGATGATGATGTGCTTGGCCACCAGTTTCTCGACGACGCCGTTGGAGCACACCACTTCAACGGTTTGCTCGTCGGCAAAGCTGCCGGTGCCGAAGAACAGGTCGACCCGGTTACGCGCGTAGTAACCAGTACGCGAAGCAACCTGCTTGGAGATGACTTTCTCGGCGCTTTTCAATACGTCCGGGAACGAGAACCAGCGCGGCTCACCAATGGCCCGGAACATCGGGTTGGTGTTGAACTGCATGATCTGGCGCACCGAGTGACGCAGGGCCTTGGACGGAATGGTACCCAGGTGGGTGCAGTTACCGCCGACCTGGCGACGGCTATCGACCATCGCCACCTTGCGCCCTGCCTTCGCGGCGTTCATCGCCGCACCTTCTCCAGCCGGGCCGGAACCCAGTACCACCACGTCGTAGTTGTAGACAGCCATGCGTACTCCTCAGAACAGGCCAGGCGCACGGTTGAACGCCTGGCTAAATCATGCCGCGGCCAGCGGTCATGAAGGACAATTCGGCTCAAGTGTGTGAACCGGGGCACAGTCTATATAAGGCTCAACGCCGCGCACATTAACCCTTGGTCGCGTCGTAGGCCAGTATTGCCTTAACTACAAGCTCAGGAAATTGCAATTACGCGGTATTACTTTCGCGACATCGACGCCCCCTCCTGAATTAAACACAAATCCCCTGTGGGATTTTCGCTGCCCTCAGTTCTTACGGCATTTAGTCAGCCAGCTATGGGTTCCTATTGCCTGTGGTGGCCAATACACATATGGTTACAAAACGGTAGCAAGGACGAACGACGACCAGGGATCACTAATAAGATAGCCAAAATGAGTGCATGACATGTCCACTTCAACGGGCAAAGGCAAGGCGATCTTTCGCGTTGTCAGCGGTAACTTCCTAGAAATGTTCGACTTCATGGTCTATGGCTTCTACGCCACGGCCATTGCCAAAACCTTCTTCCCGGCCGACAGCGCCTTCGCTTCCCTGATGCTCTCCCTGGCGACCTTCGGCGCCGGCTTCCTGATGCGCCCACTCGGCGCGATCTTCCTCGGTGCCTACATTGACCGCCACGGCCGCAAAAAAGGCTTGGTGATCACCTTGGCACTGATGGCCGCCGGTACCATCCTGATCGCCTGCGTGCCCGGGTATGCCACTTTGGGTGTTGCTGCGCCACTGATCGTGCTGTTTGGTCGACTGCTGCAAGGCTTCTCCGCCGGCGTGGAGCTGGGCGGTGTCTCGGTGTACCTGGCGGAAATCGCCACACCAGGCCGCAAGGGCTTTTTCGTCAGCTGGCAGTCCGCTAGCCAACAGGCTGCTGTGGTATTCGCCGGCCTGCTCGGTGTGGGCCTGAACCACTGGCTGAGCCCAGAAGACATGGGTGACTGGGGCTGGCGCGTACCGTTCCTGATCGGCTGCCTGATCGTGCCGGTGATCTTCGTGATTCGCCGCTCCCTGGAGGAAACCCCTGAATTCCAGGCGCGCAAACACCGCCCTACCCTGCAAGAAATCGTGCGCTCTATCGGTCAGAACTTCGGCATCGTCATTGCCGGTATGGCGCTGGTGGTCATGACCACGGTGTCGTTCTACCTGATCACGGCCTACACGCCGACCTTCGGCAAAGCGGAACTGCACTTGTCGGACTTCGATGCCCTGCTGGTGACGGTGTGCGTGGGTATTTCCAACTTTATCTGGCTGCCGGTGATGGGCGCAGTGTCCGACAAGATCGGGCGTAAACCCCTGCTGCTGGGCGCGACCATTCTGGCAATTCTCACTGCGTATCCGGCCCTGTCGTGGCTGGTAGCCAACCCAAGCTTCAGCCATCTGCTGATCGTGCTGTTGTGGTTGTCGTTCCTGTACGGTTCGTACAACGGTGCGATGGTGGTGGCGCTTACCGAGATCATGCCGGTCGAAGTGCGCACTACCGGCTTCTCCTTGGCCTACAGCCTGGCAACAGCGACCTTCGGTGGGTTTACGCCAGCGGCCTGCACGTACCTGATCCATGTGCTGGACAACAAGGCGGCACCGGGGATCTGGCTCAGTGGTGCGGCGGTGCTGGGGTTGATTGCGACCTTGGTATTGTTCAAAGGCAATCGGCATGAACTGCGCACCGCGCAAGCCTCGGTAGTCGGCGGCGCCTGATGGATCGCTATCGCAGGCAAGCCAGCTCCCACATATTGATTTGTGAATACATTCAAATGTGGGAGCTGGCTTGCCTGCGATGAGGCCGGTACAAGCAACATAAAACCAACAGACATGAAAAAGCCCCGAACCAGTCGGGGCTTTTTCATTTAGCGCAAATGCTTAGCGCGGGAACGCAGGCGGGTTGACCCCAGCCATGTCTTCCATCACGCGAACCACTTGGCAGCTGTAGCCGAACTCGTTGTCGTACCACACGTACAGGACAACGCGGTTGTCCTGGGTGATGGTCGCCTCGGCATCCACCACACCGGCGTGACGCGAGCCCACGAAGTCGGTGGAAACCACTTCCTGCGAGTTGACGAAGTCGATTTGCTTATGCAGATCGGAGTGCAGCGCCATGTAGCGCAGGTACTCGTTCATCTCTTCGCGGGTGGCGGCTTTCTCAAGGTTCAGGTTGAGAATGGCCATCGACACGTTTGGCGTCGGAACGCGGATCGCGTTACCGGTCAGCTTGCCGGCCAGCTCAGGCAGGGCCTTGGCAGCAGCGGTGGCAGCACCGGTCTCGGTGATCACCATGTTCAACGCGGCGCTACGGCCACGGCGATCGCCCTTGTGGAAGTTGTCGATCAGGTTCTGGTCGTTGGTGTACGAGTGAACGGTTTCAACGTGGCCGTTAACGATGCCGAACTTGTCATTCACAGCCTTCAGCACCGGCACAATGGCGTTGGTGGTGCAGGAAGCGGCAGACACGATCTTGTCGTCAGCGGTGATTTCAGCGTGGTTGATGCCGTGAACGATGTTCTTCAGCTTGCCCTTGCCAGGCGCAGTCAACACAACGCGGTCGATACCCGGGCAGGCCAGGTGCTGGCCCAAGCCCTCGGCATCACGCCATACGCCGGTGTTGTCCACCAGCAGGGCGTCCTTGATGCCGTACTGGGTGTAATCCACCTCGGACGGGTTCTTCGCGTAGATCACCTGGATCAGGTTACCGTTGGCGGTGATGGTGTTGTTTTCTTCGTCGATGACGATGGTGCCGTTGAACGGACCGTGTACCGAGTCGCGACGCAGCAGGCTGGCGCGCTTGGTCAGGTCGTTCTCGGCGCCCTTGCGCACCACGATGGCGCGCAGGCGCAGGCCGTCGCCACCACCGGTTTTTTCGATCAGGATGCGCGCCAGCAGGCGGCCGATACGACCGAAGCCGTACAGGACAACGTCGGTGCCTTTACGGGCAGCGGCATTTTGCTGGCCAACCACATCGGCCATTTCTTCGCGCACGAACTGCTCGGCGGTACGGCCATTGCCTTCGTTGCGGAATTTATAGGCCAACTTGCCCAGGTCTACCGAAGCCGCGCCGAGCTTGAGCTCGCTCATGGCTTTGAGCAGTGGGAATGTTTCGTGGACGGAGAGTTCGCTGTCGTCGGCGGAGCGATGGCGCGCAAAACGGTGCGCCTTGAGAATCGCGATGACAGACTGGTTGATCAGGCTGCGGCCATAGATCGAGCTCACCACATTGTTATTGCGGTACAGCTGGCCGATAAGCGGAATCATCGCTTCTGCGAGTGCTTCACGGTCGATCCATTCACCAAGACACTGGTCGGGCTTCTGAGTCACGGGAACCTTCCACATGTAGGGGCAGAAAAAAGGGGCTACATTATGCCGCCCGGCCGCCCTCGGAGCAATGCACGCCCGACAACAAAAAGTGCTTGCGAAAAATTGACACCCCGCTACAGCCCAGTAAATACGCGGGCTCCAGAAGGCCACCAATGGCACGCACGGGACAACTTGTCCGTAACCCTCCGAAAAACGCGTACATTTTGGCACTACATATTGAGTCAAAACCCGTCATTGTTTGTCTTAGCCACTACATTTCCTACAAACCGCATTAGGCACAGTCAGCAACTGACAGGCGGCACCTTGGGCCGTTACAATTACCGACTTTGTCGCAACGCTTGGAGCTCAACCTTCCGTGCCCGTCCTGCGTCTACCGCTACTCCCTGCCGCGGCAGGCAAACAGCACTGGGGCAACCTGCCCGGTGCCGCCCTGAGCCTGGCCATTGCCGAGGCTGCCAGCGCAGCCAAGCGCTTTACCCTGCTGCTCACCGCCGACAGCCAAAGCGCTGAACGGTTGGAGCAGGAGCTGAGCTTCTTCGCCCCTGATCTGCCGGTGCTGCATTTCCCCGACTGGGAAACCCTGCCCTACGACCTGTTCTCGCCGCACCAGGACATCATCTCCCAACGCATCGCCAGCCTGTACCGCTTGCCGGAACTGGCCCACGGCGTGCTGGTGGTGCCTATTACCACGGCGTTGCATCGCCTGGCACCGACCAAATTCCTGCTAGGCAGCAGCCTGGTACTGGATGTCGGCCAGAAGCTGGATGTAGAGCAAATGCGCACGCGCCTGGAGGCCAGCGGCTACCGCTGCGTCGACACGGTGTACGAGCACGGCGAGTTCGCCGTGCGGGGCGCCTTGATCGACCTGTTCCCGATGGGCAGCAAACTGCCGTACCGCATCGACTTGTTTGATGACGAAATCGAGACCCTGCGTACCTTCGATCCAGAGAACCAGCGCTCTATCGATAAAGTGGACTCGGTCAAGTTGCTGCCGGCACGGGAATTCCCGCTGCAAAAAGATGCGGTCACCCGCTTCAAGGCGCGCTTCCGTGAACGCTTCGACGTCGACTTCCGCCGCTGCCCGATCTTTCAGGACTTGAGCAGCGGGATCACACCCGCCGGTATCGAGTACTACCTGCCGTTGTTCTTCGACGAAACCTCCACGCTGTTCGATTACTTGCCCCAGGACACACAGGTGTTCTCGCTGCCGGGCATCGAGCAAGCGGCGGAAAACTTCTGGAACGATGTGCGTAACCGCTACGAAGAACGTCGCGTCGATCCCTCCCGTCCTTTATTGCCGCCAGCCGAATTATTCCTACCGGTGGAAGACTGCTTCGCCCGCCTGAAGAGTTGGCCACGCGTGGTCGCCAGCCAGCAGGATGTGGACAGTGGTGCCGGTCGCGAGCGCTTCCCCGCGCAGACGTTGCCCAACCTGGCGATTGAAGCCAAGGCCAACCAACCACTGGAAGCACTCTCCAACTTCCTCGGTGACTTCCCCGGCCGCGTGCTGTTTACCGCCGAATCCGCCGGCCGCCGTGAAGTGCTGCTGGAACTGCTGGAACGCCTGAAACTGCGCCCCAAAACCGTCGACAGTTGGCCGGACTTTGTAAAAAGCAAAGAACGCCTGGCGATTACCATCGCGCCACTGGACGAAGGTCTGTTACTGGACGACCCGGCCCTGGCGCTGATCGCCGAGAGCCCGCTGTTCGGCCAACGCGTGATGCAGCGTCGTCGCCGCGAAAAACGCGCCGACGCCAACAATGATGCCGTGATCAAGAACCTCACCGAGCTGCGCGAAGGCGCGCCGGTGGTGCATATCGACCATGGCGTCGGCCGCTACCTGGGCTTGCAGACCCTCGAGATCGATAACCAGGCCGCCGAATTCCTCACCATGGAGTACGCCGAAGGCGCCAAGCTCTACGTGCCTGTGGCCAACCTGCACCTGATCGCCCGCTACACCGGCAGCGACGACGCCCTGGCGCCGTTGCACCGCCTGGGCTCCGAGACCTGGCAGAAAGCCAAGCGCAAAGCCGCCGAACAGGTGCGCGATGTGGCCGCCGAACTGCTCGACATCTATGCCCGTCGTGCCGCCCGCGAAGGTTATGCGTTCGCCGACCCGAAAGCCGACTACGCCACCTTCAGCGCCGGCTTTGCCTTCGAAGAAACCCCGGACCAACAGACCACCATCGAAGCCGTGCGCGCCGACATGCTCGCGCCCAAGCCGATGGATCGCCTGGTGTGCGGCGATGTGGGCTTCGGCAAGACCGAAGTGGCGATGCGCGCCGCCTTCATCGCCGTGCACGGTGGCCGCCAGGTAGCGATCCTGGTGCCGACCACCCTGCTCGCCCAACAGCACTACAACAGCTTCCGCGATCGTTTTGCCGACTGGCCGGTGACCGTAGAGGTGATGAGCCGCTTCAAGTCCGCCAAGGAAGTGAATGCCGCCGTCGCCGACCTGGCTGAAGGCAAGATCGACATCGTCATCGGCACCCACAAGCTGCTGTCGGACGACGTGAAGATCAAGAACCTGGGCCTGGTGATCATCGATGAAGAACACCGCTTCGGTGTGCGCCAGAAAGAACAGCTCAAGACCCTGCGCAGTGAGGTCGACATTCTGACCCTGACCGCCACCCCGATTCCGCGCACGCTGAATATGGCAGTGTCGGGCATGCGCGACCTGTCGATCATCGCCACGCCGCCAGCACGTCGCCTGTCGGTGCGTACCTTCGTGATGGAGCAGAACAAAAGCACGGTCAAGGAAGCCCTGCTGCGTGAACTGCTGCGCGGAGGGCAGGTTTACTACCTGCACAACGACGTCAAAACCATCGAGAAGTGCGCCGCCGACCTCGCCGAACTGGTACCGGAAGCCCGTATTGCCATCGGCCACGGCCAGATGCGCGAGCGCGAACTCGAACAGGTGATGAGCGACTTCTACCACAAGCGCTTCAACGTGTTGATCGCCTCGACCATCATCGAGACCGGCATCGACGTGCCGAGCGCCAACACCATCATCATCGAGCGCGCGGACAAGTTCGGCCTGGCACAACTGCATCAGCTGCGCGGCCGGGTCGGGCGTAGTCACCACCAAGCCTATGCTTACTTGCTGACACCTCCGCGCCAGCAGATTACAGGCGATGCGGAAAAGCGTCTGGAAGCCATCGCCAACACGCAGGACCTGGGTGCCGGTTTTGTACTGGCCACCAACGACCTGGAAATCCGTGGTGCCGGTGAACTGCTGGGCGACGGCCAGAGCGGACAGATCCAGGCGGTGGGCTTCACCCTGTACATGGAGATGCTCGAACGGGCGGTGAAAGCCATCCGCAAAGGCGAGCAGCCGAACCTCGATCAGCCGTTGGGCGGCGGTCCGGAGATCAACCTGCGCTTGCCGGCGCTGATCCCCGAAGACTACCTGCCGGACGTGCATGCGCGGCTGATCCTGTACAAGCGCATTGCCTCGGCCACCGACGAAGAAGGCCTCAAGGATCTGCAAGTGGAGATGATCGACCGCTTCGGCCTGTTGCCGGAACCGACCAAGAACCTGGTGCGTCTGACCTTGCTCAAATTGCAGGCCGAACAGCTTGGCATCAAGAAAGTCGACGCCGGACCGCAGGGTGGGCGCATCGAGTTCGAAGCGCAAACGCCGGTGGACCCACTGGTGCTGATCAAGCTGATCCAGGGCCAGCCCAACCGCTACAAGTTCGAAGGGGCTACGCTGTTCAAATTCATGGTGCCGATGGAGCGCGCCGAAGAACGCTTCAATACCCTGGAGGCGCTGTTTGAACGCCTCATCCCGAAATCTGTTTAAGGACGCCCCCATGCGCGTGTTCCGCATTCTGAGCCTGTTGTTGGTGGTACTCGCGCCTTCGGCACTTGCCGACAGCCTGTACCAGGTGGAAATGATCCTGGTGCGCCAGAATGCGGAGCCGGTGATCAACAGCCGCGCAGCTCCGGAAAACTGGGACGCCGGCGCCGCACACCTGAGCAACGACAAACTGAGCCCGCCTCGCCTGAACAACATCGTCGATAAGCTGAATACCGACAACAGCTACACCGTATTGGCGCACAAGGCGTGGGAGCAGAACCTCGGCGATCAGCCGGTGAAGATCGCTATTACCGACGGCCAGGAACAGTTTGGCCAGTTCCCTATCGAGGGCGTACTGAACCTGCAATTGGGCCGTTTCACCGACATCGACGCGGACTTCTGGATCAACCAGTTCGACAGCAACGGTAGCGTGATCGCCAGCGAGCACCTGGCACAGAAAGACGTACGTACCAAGAACAACCAGCTCAATTATCTGGATGGCGGCCATCTGGCGCTGCTGATCAAGATCACGTCGCTGACCGCCAAGCCACCCAGCGCACCACCGCCCGACATTCAGGACTGATCCAACGCCATGCCCCTGACGTCGACGCTGACCAAACCCCTGGCCCCATCGTGGGCCAATCGCTTCAAAGAGCAGAGCCTCGAGCGCGGGCGGCGTTACGCGCTGGAGAATCGCGTGCGCATCGTCGAATCCGGCGACAGCACCATCGTCGCCAGCTGCGAAGGCTCCGGCGGCAACGTTTACCGCCAGACCATCTCACTGCGCGAATCGGCCAAGGGCACGCTGATCCTCGTGGACAGCCGTTGTACCTGCCCGGTGCATACCAACTGCAAGCACATCGCGGCAGTGCTGCTCAAAGTCCAGGAAACCCTGGCCTACCCTGCCGCCGCCCAGGATGCCGAGCTGCTGGAAAAACTCCAGGCCGTGTTGGATAACCGTGTGGTGTTGCCGCAGGTCGTGATGGAAGATGTGCTGCCGGTGCCGCGCCTGTGGATGGCAAGCGTGGAGTTCAGTGCGTTTGAACCGCGCAACGGCAAGATGCAGCGCTATATCCAGCACCGCGCGGCGTTGTCGTTCAATTACCTGGGCAACTATGTCAGCGGGCAGAAAAACGCCGATATCATCGTGCGCCAGGAAACCCAGAGCCTGCGGATCAAACGCCATCCCGAGCTGGAGCAGCGCTATCGCGAGCAACTGCGCTTGCTGGGCTTCAAGATTGCCACGCGCCAGAGCAAGGCCTTGCCGGAAAGCGCCGGCGAACTGTTCGAGATGGTCAATGACAGCGCCTGGCTGACGTTCACCCTCAATGCCACACCGACATTGCGGGCAGAGGGTTGGGAGTTGCTGATCGACGATGATTTCGGTTTCGACCTGAGCGCCGTCGATGACTGGTACGCCACGGTCGATGAAGGGCCGGAGCGCGACTGGTTCGATCTGGAACTGGGGATCATCGTCAACGGCGAGCGGCTGAGCCTGTTACCGATCCTGTTGAACCTGATGCGCTCTCACACCGAGATTCTCAACCCGGAGAAGCTTGCTCGGCGTCGAGATGATGAGCTGATCCTGGTGAATATCCCGGGCCTGCCAAATGGCCATGGCCCGATACAAGTGGCGTTGCCCTACGGCCGCTTGAAACCGGTGCTGGCGACCCTCGGCGAGTTTTATCTGCAAGATCCCGGCACCACGGCGTTGCGCCTGGCCAAGGCCGATGCGACCCGCCTGAACCCGCTGGAAGACCTACCGCTGCAATGGGAGGGTGGCGAGAAGATCCGCAACTTTGCCCAACGCTTGCGCGACATCAAGGATTTCACCTGCGTGGCGCCTGAAGGGTTGAATGCGACCCTGCGCCCGTATCAGCTGGAAGGCCTGAGCTGGATGCAGTCGCTGCGTCAACTAGACGTCGGCGGGATTCTTGCGGATGACATGGGCTTGGGTAAAACCCTGCAAACCCTGGCGCACATTCTCAGTGAAAAAGCCGCTGGTCGCCTGGACCGACCGTGCATGGTGGTGATGCCCACCAGCCTGATCCCCAACTGGATGGATGAAGCGGCGCACTTCACACCGCAACTCAAGGTGTTGGCGCTATACGGCGCCGGGCGCAAGAAACACTTCGCGAACCTGCAAGACTATGACCTGTTATTGACCACCTATGCATTGCTGCCCAAAGACATCGAACAGCTCGCCGCCCTCCCCTTGCACGTGCTGATCCTCGACGAAGCCCAGTACATCAAGAACCCCAACAGCAAGGCAGCCCAGGCTGCACGCGAGCTGAACGCACGCCAACGCCTGTGCCTGAGTGGCACGCCACTGGAAAACCACTTGGGCGAACTGTGGTCGTTGTTCCACTTCCTGCTGCCGGGCTGGCTGGGCGATGTGAAAAGCTTCAACCGCGATTACCGCATGCCCATCGAAAAACGCGCGAGCGAGGTGCGATTGCAGCACCTCAACGGTCGGATCAAACCGTTTCTGCTGCGCCGCACCAAAGAGCAGGTGGCCACGGAGTTACCGCCCAAGACCGAGATCATCCATTGGGTCGACCTCAACGAAGCCCAGCGTGATGTATATGAAACCATGCGCCTGGCCATGGACAAGAAGGTACGCGACGAGATCACTCGCAAGGGCGTGGCACGCAGCCAGATCATCATTCTTGAAGCACTGCTCAAGCTACGGCAGGTGTGTTGCGATCTGCGCCTGGTCAACGACGCCACCCTGCCTGCCCGCGGCAGCAGCTCGGGCAAGCTCGACAGCCTGATGGAGATGCTGGAGGAGCTGTTTGAGGAAGGCCGGCGAATCCTGCTGTTTTCCCAGTTCACCTCGATGCTGAGCCTGATCGAAGACGAGCTGAAAAAACGCGGCATCGCCTACGCTCTGTTGACTGGCCAGACCCGTGATCGGCGTACGCCGGTGAAGGATTTCCAGAGCGGCAAGCTACAGATTTTTCTGATCAGCCTGAAGGCCGGCGGCGTGGGCTTGAACCTGACCGAAGCCGATACGGTGATCCACTACGACCCATGGTGGAACCCGGCCACGGAAAACCAGGCCACCGACCGCGCCTACCGCATCGGGCAGGAGAAACCGGTGTTTGTCTACAAGATGATTGCCCGGGGCACGGTGGAGGAGAAAATCCAGCACTTGCAGAAGGAGAAGTCCGACTTGGCAGCGGGTGTGCTGGACGGACGGACGACCGGGGATTGGCAATTGGGCAACGAGGATATCGAAGCGTTGTTTGCGCCGTTGCCCAATAAGCAAGAAAAGCGCTGACGGTCAGATCGCTATCGCAGGCAAGCCAGCTCCCACAGGGGAATGCATTCCAAGTGTGGGAGCTGGCTTGCCTGCGATGGCAGCAACGCTGTGCTCAATCGATCAACTGAGCATCCCGCAACGCGGTCAACGCCACCAACCAACGCGGGTCCTGCTTGTAGTCCGTCGAAGCAATGGCCTGCCCCCGCATGCGAGCAATACGCGGCGATGGCTTGACCTTCATGCGCTGTGCAGCGCTGAGTGCAAGCTCGGCAGCAGCCCGGTCATTACACACCAGCCCCATGTCACAACCCGCTGTCAGCGCCGCTTCGATACGGCTCGCAGCGTCGCCCACCACATGAGCACCGGCCATGGACAGGTCATCGCTGAAAATCACCCCATCGAACTGCAATTCGCCACGCAGGATGTCCTGCAGCCAGCGGCGCGAAAAACCAGCGGGCTGAGCATCAACTTGCGGGTAGATCACGTGTGCAGGCATCACTGCCGCCAACTGCTTGCTCAGGCGCGCGAAAGGCACCAGGTCATTGGCACGAATCTGTTCCAGGCTGCGTTCGTCATTGGGAATAGCAACGTGGGAGTCGGCCTCAGCCCAACCGTGGCCCGGGAAATGCTTACCCGTGGCGGCCATGCCGGCGCTGTTCATGCCACGGATAAAAGCGCCAGCGAGTACGGCGGCGCGCTCGGGATCACCCTCGAAAGAGCGGGTGCCGACCACGGCGCTGCGCTGGTAATCCAGATCCAGTACCGGGGCAAAACTAAGGTCAAGGCCCACAGCCAGTACTTCTGTCGCCATGATCCAGCCGCACTGCTCGGCCAGGTACTCGGCGTTGAGATTATCCGCCAGAGCGCGCATGGCCGGCAGGCGCACAAAGCCTTGGCGCAGGCGCTGCACGCGACCGCCCTCCTGGTCGACCGCCAACAGCAAGTCCGGGCGCACGGCGCGAATTGCCGCACTCAGCTCGCGGACCTGGCGCGGGTGCTCGATATTGCGCGCAAAAATGATCAACCCGCCCACTTCAGGCTGGCGCAACAGGTGGCGATCCTCGGCCGTCAGCCAAGTGCCGGCAACGTCGACCATCAAAGAACCTTGCAGGGCAGCAGTCATAAACCTTCCTTAAATAACGCACACAACCCGTTGCCCTCACGTAGCGCGGTAAGCGCAGTGAGCACAACGGGTTGCGAGTAGATAGCTGAAATCGGCATGGCGGCTAGCTTAGCGGATGCAAGCGGCCGCGCACACCCAGAGCGATCACGCCTTGGCGACGGCCGGCGTGGATTTACTGCGTGGGCGCAATTGGGCAGCGGCCATGGCTTGATCGGTCACACCGGTTTCAGCCCGCATGCCGGCGGCGAGGAACGGCACCATCAGGCGCATCACCTGCTCAATAGAGGTATTGACGCCGAAGTCGGTCTCGGCAATGGCACGCAGCGCCTTGATCCCGGACATGCTGAACGCAGCCGCGCCGAGCATGAAGTGCACGCGCCAGAACAGCTCGATCGGAGGAATACGCGGGGCCGCTTCGTTGACCAATAACATGTAACGGCGGAATACCTTGCCATACATATCCTCAAGATAACGCCGCAGGTGGCCCTGGCTCTGGCTGAACGCCAGGCCCAACAGACGCATGAAGATCGACAGGTCGTTGCCGCTGCGCGGTTGTACCACCAGCGCCTGCTCAACCAGGATTTCCAACAGGTCTTCCAGGCTTTGCTTGTTTTCAGGCTTGGTCTGGCGGCGTTCCAGCTCACGGTCGAGGCTGGCACAGAACGGCCCCAGGAAGCGCGAGAACACCGCCTGGATCAAGGCTTTTTTCGAGCCGAAATGGTAATTCACTGCCGCGAGGTTGACTCCAGCCTTGCTGGTGATCAGACGCAATGAGGTTTCAGCAAATCCTTTTTCCGCGAACAACTGCTCGGCAGCATCGAGAATGCGTTCAACGGTTTCCGACTGGGCCATGGCTACTCCGCCTGACAAACACTTGTTTGAAACATACGTTTCAGAGTGTGTCTTGTCAACCCTGCGGGTCCGTTTTCCGGCCGGCCAGCCACCTATTTCTTCGCTATTTAATCACATCCTTCCGGCTCTGTAGGCAGCGCTGTCCCTGCCCTGCAGGACGACTGACGAATGACCGTCCAGCGGAGTGGCCAAAAAGGATGATTGCCAAGTGCAGTCCACTGTATATAATCCCAGTCACTGTATAAAAAGACAGAGCGATCAACATGCTAAAACTGACGCCACGCCAAGCTGAGATTCTGGCTTTTATCAAGCGCTGCCTCGATGACAACGGCTACCCGCCGACGCGAGCGGAAATTGCGCTGGAACTGGGGTTCAAGTCCCCGAACGCCGCTGAAGAACACCTCAAGGCCCTCGCTCGCAAAGGCGCGATCGAGATGACCCCAGGTGCCTCACGCGGTATTCGCATCCCTGGCTTCGAGGCCAAGGCCGACGAATCGACACTGCCTATTATCGGCCGTGTCGCCGCCGGTGCGCCGATCCTGGCGCAGCAGCACGTCGAGGAGTCCTGCAACATCAACCCGACCTTCTTCCATCCGCGCGCCGACTACCTGTTACGGGTTCACGGCATGAGCATGAAGGACGTGGGCATTTTCGACGGTGACCTGCTAGCCGTCCACACCACTCGTGAAGCCCGAAACGGCCAGATTGTCGTCGCCCGTATCGGCGATGAAGTCACGGTCAAACGCTTCAAGCGTGAAGGCAGCAAGGTCTGGCTTCTGGCCGAAAACCCTGAGTTCGCCCCGATCGAAGTCAACCTGAAAGATCAGGACCTGGTGATCGAAGGCTTGAGCGTCGGCGTTATTCGCCGCTAAAGGAGACACCATGCAGCTCGTGCACACCCCGCAACACACACAACTGTCGCTGTTTGAAGCCTTTATGGCCCAACCTTTAGCGCCCATCCTCAAGGAAACGGCTGAAGCGCCTTGGGGCGCCGAACCTGAGGCGTTTAGTGAACTGTCGTTGCGCGGTGCTGCCGGGAGCTGCTTGAGCCTGCTGGCGCCGATCCTTCGCGAATTGAGCGAAGAGCAGGATGCACGCTGGCTGACGCTGATCGCTCCACCTGCCAGCCTGACCCAGGCCTGGTTGCGGGACGCGGGACTCAATCGTGAACGCATCCTGCTATTGCAACCACGTGGTACGCAAAGTGCCCAGCAATTGACCTGCGAAGCTTTGCGACTGGGGCGTAGCCATACGGTTGTCAGCTGGCTGAACCCGCTGAATGCCACCGCCAAGCAGCAGTTAATCAGCGCTGCTCGCGTCGGCGATGCGCAAAGTTTGAATATTCGACTGGGATAAAGGCGGGCTACTGTAGTGAGCGGGCCGCACACAACTGCTACTCAGTGAAGAACCCGCGGCCCATCTTCCTTCTCTGGCTCACCTTCCGCCAACCGCCCTGCCATTTGCACACCTACGCTCAACATAGCCTTCGCCACTTCCACGTGTTGGCCTTGCAGGAACGCTTTCGCATCCTCGGAAAAATCCAAAGTCACCAGAGAACCCTCGTCCTCAGCCCGGCGCAGCTCGATTCGGCCGTCAGGCAATTCAACAATTTCCAGAAAGGACGTAGGCATAAAAGTCTGTTCTCCACGAAAGGCCGGGATTATATCAGTCATCCACCCGGCCCCGCCGAGGATCTGAACAGGTTTCTTTACGACGTGATGAATGGTGGTCTCGGGAACACGCCTATCAATGTGGGAGCTGGCTTGCCTGCGATGCAGGCACCTCGGTTCTTCAGTTAAACCGGGCCGATGCCATCGCAGGCAAGCCAGCTCCCACATTTGTTCAGTGCAAACCTCTCAGCACTCGTTCAAACCCTCACGAAAGCGCAGTGCCATCTTTTTTAGCTCCTGACGCCAGCTTTCCAACTCTTCGCGGCTCAGCGGCTTGGGTTCGTCCTCTTCCAGCGCGACGGCCAAGATCAACGGCTGGGTCACGTCGCCCTTGGGCACATGGGGAATACGCGGAGGCTGAAACATGTCGGCGTGAGCCTTCAGCAAGCGCGCTACCCAGCTGTCCGGACTCTGGGCCATTTCTACCAACTCAGCCAGTTCGGGGATGGCCATGCTTTCCAGTACTTCGCGAGTCACGATCATTTCCGCGCGAGGCGAACCGGCCTGGGGCAAGCGATAGAACCCGGCGATCTCATGGCACAAACCCAGCAAAGCACCGTACAAGTGGAACAACGCCGCTTCTCGCCCCGCCTGGACCAGAGCGATGGCATTCATCTCCTTCCCTTCCTCGGCGCGACCAAGGGCTTCCAGGGACAAACCCGCGAAGTAAATTTTCTGATTGGTACGGGTATAGAGTTCGTTGGCCATAACGGCAGTCTCCACAACAAATAAGCGTGATACTGGCTGAACAGTGTCACGGATCAGCCGAACGCACTGCAAGCGCAAAAAAAGGCCGCCTATACAGGCGGCCTTTGTCTTTCGCAGATTAGCGGATCAAGCGCCCTGGCGCTTGTCCTCCACCTTCCACTTGCCACCGTCGTAGAACGCTTTCCAGCCAGTAGGCTTGCCGTCCACTTCGGTCTGCACGTACTGCTCCTTGGTCTTGCGGCTGTAGCGGATCACGGCTGGACGACCATCCGGATCTTTCTTCGGCGCTTCACACAGGAAGTGATACTTCGGATCGATTTCGTCCTTGTGCGGCACGATCTCCAGCACCAGCGGCGCACGGGTCTCGCGGTTTTTCGGGAACTGGCTGGCCGCCAGGAAAAGACCCGAAGCACCATCGCGCAGGATGTAGGTGTCGTTGACCTTCTCGCACTTGAGCTCAGGCATCTTCACCGGGTCCATCTTCGGCGGCGCCGCATCACCGCTCTTCAGCAGTTTGCGAGTGTTCTTGCAGGTCGGGTTGGTGCAACCGAAGAACTTGCCAAAACGGCCGGTCTTGAGCTGCATCTCGCTGCCGCACTTGTCGCACTCCAGGCTCGGACCTTCGTAGCCCTTGATGCGGTAGGTGCCCTCCTCAATCTCGTAGCCATTGCAATCCGGGTTGTTACCGCAGATGTGCAACTTGTGCTTCTCGTCCAGCAGGTAGGCGTCCATCGCCGTGCTGCAGATCGGGCAGCGGTGCTTGCCACGCAGTACCAACGACTCGGACTCACCTTCGTCATCGGCGGCAATTTCATCGCCCGGCACCAGGTTGACCGTCGCCTTGCAGCGCTCTTTTGGCGGCAGGCTGTAGCCCGAGCAGCCTAGGAATACACCGGTGGATGCCGTACGAATCTGCATCGGACGACCACAGGTCTGGCACGGAATATCCGTCATTACCGGCTGGTTGGCACGCATGCCGCTCTCAGGGCTTTCGGCTACTTCGAGTTTTTTCTTGAAGTCACCGTAAAACTCGTCGAGTACGTTTTTCCAGTCGCGCTCGCCCTGGGCCACGTCATCGAGATGCTCTTCCATGCCAGCGGTGAAGCCGTAGTCCATCAGGTTGGAGAAGCTCTCGGACAGGCGTTCGGTAACGATGTCGCCCATCTTTTCCGAATAGAAACGACGGTTGTGCAGCGCCACGTAGCCGCGATCCTGGATGGTGGAGATGATCGCCGCGTAGGTCGAAGGACGACCAATACCGCGTTTTTCCATCTCTTTCACCAGGCTGGCTTCCGAATAACGCGCCGGCGGCTTGGTGAAGTGCTGGGACGGGTCAAGCTTGATCAGCTTCAGCGTGTCGCCCTGGGCCATGTCCGGCAGCACGTCATCATCGCCAGGCTTGGCAATTTGCGGCATTACGCGGGTGTAACCGTCGAATTTGAGGATGCGGCCTTTGGCACGCAGCTCAAAATCGCCAGCACCCACGCTGACAGTGGTGGACAGGTATTGCGCCGGCAGCATCTGGCAGGCCAGGAACTGGCGCCAGATCAGCTCGTAGAGGCGCTCAGCGTCACGTTCCATGCCGCTCAGCTTGGCAGGCGTGGTGTTGGCGTCGGAAGGACGAATCGCTTCGTGAGCCTCTTGTGCGCCTTCCTTGCTGCTGTAGACGTTTGGCTTCTCCGGCAGGTACTTCTTGCCGAATTCGCCTTCAATATAAGTACGCGCCATCGCCACCGCGTCCACCGACAGGTTGGTGGAGTCAGTACGCATGTAAGTGATGTAGCCGGCTTCGTACAAGCGCTGGGCCATCATCATGGTTTTCTTCACACCAAAGCCCAGGCGATTGCTCGCGGCCTGTTGCAAGGTGGAGGTGATGAACGGCGCCGACGGCTTGCTGCTGGTCGGTTTGTCTTCACGCTTGACGATGCTGTAGCTGGACGCCTTGAGCTTTTCCAGCGCGGCCATGGCCTGGGCTTCGTTCAGCGGCTTGAAGGCCTCGCCTTTCTCACGGGCCACTTCGAAGCGCACATTGGCGCCCTTGGCGGTGCCGAGGTCAGCGTGAACTTCCCAGTACTCTTCGGGGTTGAACGCACGGATCTCGCGCTCACGCTCCACCACCAGCTTCACCGCAACCGATTGCACACGGCCAGCGGACAGGCCACGGGCGATCTTGGCCCACAGCAGTGGAGAGACCATGTAACCCACGACGCGGTCGAGGAAACGGCGGGCCTGTTGGGCGTTGACGCGGTCGATGTCCAGCTCGCCCGGCTTGGAGAAGGCTTCCTGGATGGCTTTCTTGGTGATTTCGTTGAACACCACACGCTTGTAGCGGCTGTCATCACCGCCGATGGCTTCCCGCAGGTGCCAGGCAATGGCTTCCCCTTCGCGGTCCAAGTCCGTTGCGAGATAGATGGTGTCGGCATCCTTGGCGAGCCGGCGCAGCTCTTCGATGACCTTTTCCTTACCAGGAAGGATCTCGTACTTGGCCTTCCAGCCATGATCCGGGTCCACACCCATGCGCGAAACCAGCTGCTTGCGCGCTTTCTCTTTAGGGCTGAGCACCGGACCTTCGCCCGCAGCCGCCTTGCCGCGCTTGGCAGCAGGCTCCTTGCTGGCGCTAGCCGAACCGCTGGTGGGCAGGTCTCGGATATGGCCGATACTCGACTTCACCACGTACTCGTTGCCCAAGTACTTGTTGATGGTCTTGGCCTTAGCCGGGGATTCCACAATGACCAGCGATTTGCCCATGGATCGGAAAATTCCTGAATTCGAGAAGTGAAAGGCAGTTGGCGCCTGTCGCGGCAACGCTATATATAGTGGCAACAAGGTGAGGTCAAGCGCAGCATTCTGCGCGGCCTGCCGTTATTGCCCTGAAAAAAGACTGGGTTCGACCTGGACCAAAGCAAAGCGCGGGACTTGCTCGCCGTCAACTTCGACGGTCTCCAGGAACATACTCAATGGGCGCACCCAAAAGCCGTAATCGCCATACAGTGCTTGGTAGAACACCACTTCTTCTTCGGTCTCGGAGTGCCGCGCCACACTGAAAACGCGGTACTGCGGACCTTTATAATGCTGGTAGAGCCCTGGTTCGACTTTCATGCTCTGGCCCTCTCACAAAATTTGTTAAAAAAAAAATACAAAACCGCCAAAAAACAAAAACCGGGGCACTGGGCCCCGGCTTTCCGTCACCCCAACACTTAGATGCGTTCGAAGACGGTGGAGATGCCTTGGCCGAGACCAATGCACATGGTTGCAACCCCAAGGTTGCCGCCATTTTGCTTCATCACGTTAAGCAAAGTGCCGGAGATACGCGCACCGGAGCAACCGAATGGGTGGCCCAGGGCAATTGCACCGCCGTGCAGGTTAACCTTCTCATTCATCTTGTCGAGTACTTTCAAATCTTTCAGCACTGGCAAGGCCTGTGCAGCGAAAGCTTCGTTGAGCTCGAAGAAGTCGATGTCATTGATGGTCAGGCCCGCGCGCTTCAAGGCTTTTTGTGTGGCCGGTACTGGACCATAGCCCATGATCGCCGGGTCTACACCCGCTACGGCCATCGAACGGATCACGGCCATCGGCTGGATACCCAGGTCCTGGGCACGCTGCGCCGACATCACGATCATGCACGAAGCACCATCGGTGATCTGCGACGAAGTACCCGCTGTCACAGTGCCGCCCTTTGGATTGAAGGCCGGCTTCAAGGCCGCCAGGCTTTCCAGGGTGGTGTCCGGGCGAATGGTTTCGTCGTAGTCGAACAGCTTCAGGAAACCGTTCTCGTCGTAGCCGTTCATCGGGATGATTTCATCCTTGAACTTGCCTTCCACGGTCGCCTTGTGGGCCAACTGGTGGGAGCGCAGGCCGAACGCATCCTGGGCTTCGCGGGTAATGCCGTGCATTTTGCCAAGCATTTCTGCGGTCAGGCCCATCATGCCCGAAGCTTTTGCCGCGTACAGCGACATGTGCGGGTTAGGGTCGACGCCGTGCATCATGCTGACGTGGCCCATGTGCTCTACACCACCGACCACGAACACATCACCGTTGCCGGTCATGATCGCCTGGGCGGCAGTGTGCAGCGCGCTCATCGACGAGCCGCACAGGCGGCTGACGGTCTGGCCGGCGGCGGTGTGCGGGATCTGGGTCATCAGCGACGCCATGCGCGCGATGTTCCAGCCTTGCTCCAGGGTCTGGTTGACGCAGCCCCAGATCACGTCCTCGACTTCGTTCGGGTCGACCTTGACGTTGCGCTCCAGCAATTTGCTGATCAGGTGTGCCGACATGTCTTCGGCACGGGTGTTGCGGTGCATGCCGCCCTTGGAGCGGCCCATCGGAGTACGACCGAAGTCGACAATCACGACGTCTCTTGGATTCAAGCTCATAAATATTCTCGCTCTAGTCGTCTGGGCACTTAACCGAAGAAGCGCTGGCCGTTCTTGGCCATTTCACGCAGCTTCGCGGTCGGGTGGTACAGCGGGCCCAAATCAGCGTATTGATCAGCCAGGGCAACGAACTCGGCCACACCGATCGAGTCGATGTAACGCAGAGCACCACCACGGAATGGAGGGAAACCAATACCGTACACCAGGCCCATATCGGCTTCGGCGGCGGTTTCGACGATGCCATCTTCCAGGCAACGCACGGTTTCCAGGCACAGGGCGATCATCATCCAGTTGATGATGTCCTCGTCCGACACCTCACGCTGTTCGTAGATGACCGGAGCCAGCACTTCGTGCACCGATGGGTCGGCCACTTTCTTCTGCTTGCCCTTCTTGTCGGCCTCGTAGGCGTAGAAGCCCTTGCCGTTCTTCTGGCCCAGGCGCTTGGCCTCGTAGAGCGCGTCAATCGCCGAGCGGCGGTCGTCTTTCATGCGGTCCGGGAAGCCTTCAGCCATCACGTCACGACCGTGGTGGCCGGTGTCGATGCCGACCACGTCCATCAGGTATGCCGGGCCCATCGGCCAGCCGAATTTTTCCATGACCTTGTCGATGCGCACGAAATCCACACCGGCGCTGACCAGCTTGGCGAAACCGCCGAAGTACGGGAACAGCACACGGTTGACCAGGAAGCCCGGGCAGTCATTGACCACGATCGGGTTCTTGCCCATTTTCTTGGCGTAGGCGACGGTGGTGGCAACGGCCAGCTCGCTGGACTTCTCGCCACGGATCACTTCCACCAACGGCATCATGTGCACCGGGTTGAAGAAGTGCATGCCGACGAAGTTTTCCGGACGCTTGAGGGCCTTAGCCAGCAGCGAGATGGAAATAGTCGAGGTGTTGGACGCCAGGATGGTGTCGTCTTTAACCTGGGCTTCCACTTCTGCCAATACGGCTTGCTTGACCTTCGGGTTCTCGACAACCGCTTCGACCACCAGGTCGACGTGGCCGAAATCGCCGTAGGACAGCGTAGGGCGAATGCCGTTAAGCACTTCAGCCATCTTCGCGGCGGTCATACGACCTTTGTCCACGCGGCCGACCAGCAGCTTGGCGGCTTCCGCCAGGCCTTGCTCGATGCCGTGCTCGTTGATGTCTTTCATCAGGATCGGCGTGCCTTTGGACGCCGACTGATAGGCGATACCGCCGCCCATGATACCGGCGCCGAGTACGGCAGCCTGTTTCACGTCCTTGGCGATTTCGTCGTAGGCCTTGGCCTTTTTCTTCAGTTCCTGATCGTTCAGGAACAGGCCGATCAGGCTCTGGGCAGCCGAGGTTTTCGCCAGTTTGACGAAACCTGCCGCTTCCACTTCCAGGGCTTTGTCGCGACCGAAGTTCGCGGCTTTCTGGATGGTCTTGATCGCTTCAACCGGCGCCGGGTAATTCGGGCCGGCCTGGCCAGCCACGAAACCTTTGGCGGTTTCGAACGACATCATTTGTTCGATGGCGTTGAGCTTGAGTTTTTCCAACTTCGGCTGGCGCTTGGCCTTGTAGTCAAATTCGCCGCTGATGGCGCCCTTGATCAGGTTCAGTGCGGCTTCGGCCAGTTTGTCCGGTGCAACCACTGCGTCGACGGCGCCGACTTTCAGCGCGTCTTCAGCTTTGTTTTCCTTACCGGCGGCGATCCACTCGATGGCGTTGTCGGCACCGATCAGGCGCGGCAGACGTACGGTGCCACCGAAACCTGGGTAGATGCCCAGTTTGACTTCAGGCAGGCCGATCTTGGCCGTGGCCGACATCACGCGGAAGTCTGCGGCCAGGCACATTTCAAGGCCACCACCCAACGCAATGCCATTGATCGCGGCAACGGTGGGTACGTTGAGGTCTTCGAAATCGCTGAAAATCTTGTTGGCTTCGAGGTTGCCAGCCACCAGCTCGGCATCGGGCAGCTTGAAGTTGTCGACGAATTCGGTGATGTCAGCGCCGACGATGAACACGTCCTTGCCGCTGGAAACGATCACGCCCTTGACCGAGGCATCTGCTTTGATGGTGTCTACGGCCTGACGCAGTTCGTTCAGGGTTAGACGGTTGAACTTGTTGACGGACTCACCCTTGAGGTCGAACTTCAGTTCGACGATGCCACTTTCAAGAGCCTTAACCGTGATGGCTTTACCTTCGTAAATCATCAACTGATCTCCACGATATGGAAGCTGAACAGTACACATTGAACGCTGGCCTATGGCTGGACATTGATAGTTACGTCAATGCTCACGCCAATCCGCCAGGCACACCCGTCAATGCGCTAGTCGGGGTTCTGTATGAGCAATCTGACAGACAAACGCTCAATTCATACGCCCGTTTGATTTGGGTACGCCACCTTCATCCAATTCCGAGCAATTGTCAATCGCTCCAAAGGCTAGGAAAAACGCGACTTTCCAGTCATTTCAGAACCCCGCCCCTACGCCCGCCTCGCGTCAATATTCAAATATTCACGAAATCAATAAGAGAAAACTTGTGGGAAAAGGCTGTACAGAATGGGATATGCCGCTAGGCTAGCGACAACCCTGATGCGCCGGAATGAACACCCAGCGCGGGATACACAGAATTACCGGCCTGCCTGGCCAACTCCAGCCCGATGATGATGTCGGGCTTTTTATTGCCTGCGTTCAAGCCAATGCCTTTAGCAGCGCATCAATATCCTTCAACACACTCGACTCGCCCTTTTCGCCCCAGTACAAGGCGATCATTTGCTTGTCGGCCTCGACTTTGTAGACGTTGGCCGGCAGCGTCGCAAAATGCGGCAACAACTTTTCATCAACGCATGTTTCGCGCCATTGATTGACCCACATACCCGGCTCCAACTGCCAGTAACTCCAGATCGCCGGCATCGTGCCGCGCCGTGGTCGACAGTACTGCGCACACGGGCTTGGCGGCTCCTGCTTGAGCCAGTGCGGCCATTCCTGGGGCGCCAATTGCATGGTCAGTCCCATGCGGCGCGCCTCCATGCGCAGGGCCATGCGCCCGCTCTGATGGCGCGACGGACGCAGCCATGCCAGGGGGCTCAGAACCACCGCAAGGATTGACACCACTATCCAGACCGTCATATGTGTACTCCCGAATTTCCAGATGAGCGGATTTGATCTGACGCAACGCGATCCGCTTGAAAGCAGCCATACTGAATTTATTGCAGTCCCCTGGAGGAACGCCCCATGTCCTACGAACATATTCTGGTCGCCGTCGACCTGACCGAAGAGTGCGATCCAGTGATCAAGCGCGCCCGCGCCTTCGCGGTCGCCAGCGGCGCGAAGCTGTCGCTGGTACACATCGTCGAGCCCATGGCCATGGCCTTCGGCGGCGATGTGCCCATGGACCTCTCCCAGTTGCAACAACAACAGTTCGATCAAGCCAAAGAGCGCCTTGATCGGTTGATCCTCAAGTACCCCGAGGTGACCAAGGAAAACTCCCACCTCACTTACGGCCAACCACGCCAGGAAATCCACCATTTGGCCAAGGAACAGCACTGCGACCTGATCGTGGTCGGCAGCCATGGTCGTCACGGCCTGGCGCTGTTGCTGGGCTCTACTGCCAATGACGTACTGCACGGTGCCCCGTGCGACGTACTGGCCGTGAAACTGGTCAAAAACCCTTCTTAAATCAATGAAGGTCAAATGTGGGAGGGGGCTTTCCCCCGATGGCGGAGTATCAGTCACCAGATGTATCGACTGACAGACTGCTATCGGGGGGCAAGCCCCCTCCCACATTTAAACTGCATTCTCATATGAAAAACCCGGTGCTCATCAGATGAGCACCGGGTTTTTCAATGCACTGGAATCAATCAGGCATCCAACTCCGCCCAACGCTCCATCAGCACTTCCAACTCCTGGTTCAACGCCTCCAGCGAAGCGATGACCTTGGCGGTTTCAGCCGCAGGACGCAGATAGAAACCCGCATCAGCCATTTCCGCTTCCACCGCAGCAATCTGCTGCTCCTTGGCGTCGATATCGCCCGGCAAAGCTTCCAGCTCGCGCTGCAGCTTGTAGCTGAGCTTCTTCTTGCCAACCGGTGCTGCCTGCTCAACAGGTGCGGGCGCTGGCGCCGGGGCGACCACTGCCGAGTTCAGGTCGGCCTTGCCGGACTTGCTCTCGGTCACGCCCAACAGGCGCGGCGAGCCGCCCTGACGCAGCCAGTCCTGATAACCACCGACGTATTCACGCACCTTGCCTTCACCTTCGAAGACCAGGGTGCTGGTGACCACGTTGTCGAGGAATGCCCGATCGTGACTGACCATCAGCACGGTGCCGTTGAAGGTCAACAACACCTCTTCCAGCAGCTCGAGGGTTTCCACGTCGAGGTCGTTGGTCGGTTCGTCGAGCACCAGCAGGTTGGCCGGTTTGCTGAACAACTTGGCCAGCAGCAGGCGCGCGCGCTCACCACCGGACAAGGCTTTCACTGGCGTACGTGCACGTTGCGGGCTGAACAGGAAGTCGCCCAGGTAGCTGAGCACGTGACGGCTCTGGCCGTCGATATCGATAAAGTCGCGACCTTCTGCAACGTTGTCGATCACGGTTTTTTCCAGGTCCAACTGGTGGCGCAACTGGTCGAAGTAAGCCACGTCGATGCGTGTACCCTCTTCCACTTTACCGCTGGTCGGTTGCAGGCCATTGAGCATCAGCTTGAGCAAAGTGGTCTTGCCGGTACCGTTGGCGCCCAGCAGGCCGATACGGTCGCCGCGCTGCAGGACCATGGAGAAGTCCTTGATCAGGAACGGGCCGTCCGGATGATGGAAGCTGACGTTCTCCAGCACCATCACTTGTTTGCCCGATTTGTCGGCGGTATCCAGCTGGATGTTGGCCTTGCCAGTGCGCTCGCGACGCTCGCTGCGCTCAACGCGCAGTGCCTTCAAGGCACGTACACGGCCTTCGTTGCGGGTGCGGCGGGCCTTGATGCCCTGGCGAATCCAGACTTCTTCCTGGGCCAGTTTCTTGTCGAACAGCGCGTTGGCGGTTTCTTCGGCGGCCAGTGCAGCTTCTTTGTGCACCAGGAAGCTGGCGTAGTCGCCGTTCCAGTCGATCAGGCCACCACGGTCCAACTCGAGAATGCGCGTTGCCAGGTTCTGCAGGAAGGAACGGTCGTGCGTGATGAACAGCACGGCGCCCTGGAAATCCTTCAGGGCTTCTTCCAGCCAGGCAATCGCACCGATGTCCAAGTGGTTGGTCGGTTCGTCGAGCAGCAGCAGATCCGGCTCGGACACCAACGCCTGGGCCAGCAGCACGCGACGACGCCAGCCACCGGACAGCTCGGCGAGAGTCTTGTCGGCTGGCAATTGCAGGCGGCTCAGGGTGCTGTCCACCAACTGCTGCAAGCGCCAGCCGTCACGGGCTTCGAGGTCTTGCTGGACGTGCATCAGCTTGTCCAGGTCTTCTTCGGTGACGCAGTTCTGCGCGAGGTGGTGATATTCGGCAAGCAGAGCGCCCACACCATCGAGGCCTTCGGCGACCACGTCGAACACCGTCCGTCCGTCGGCTACCGGCAATTCTTGCGGAAGTTCGCCGATCTTGAGGCCCGGAGCGCGCCAAACAGAGCCGTCGTCGGGCTTCTGATCGCCTTTGACCAGCTTCATCATGCTGGACTTGCCGGTGCCGTTGCGGCCGATGATGCACACCCGCTCACCACGGGCGATCTGCCAGGACACCTTGTCCAACAACGGCATAGCGCCGAAAGCAAGGGACACATCGCTGAATTTGAGCAGGGTCATACGCTTCTCCAAAAACTGGGCGCGCATTCTACCTGAGTTAGGGGCTAAGGCGGCCGGGATTTTCTCGGGCGACACACTCTGAGAGACATTTCCGAGGAACTTGAGCGAAGCGCCCTTCAAAGCTTTCACCGGCCGCGGGCAAAAGGCTAAGCTAGGGACAATCAGTGCCGGCGACCTCGGCACTTGTCCAGATTCCTCTGCACGGACGACTCATGCGCAGCCGCCTTTTCAACTTTTTATCTTGTCTGCTTCTTTCCGCCACCGCCGCTCAATCCGCCCAGGCCGTGGACCTCACCACCCAACGTCAATATTACGATGAAGCCAAGCGCGCCCTGGCCAAAGGCGACAGCGGGCCGTACATGCAATACAGCCAGGCCCTGGCCGACTACCCGCTGACACCCTACCTGGCCTACGACGAGCTGACCGCGCGCCTGAAAACCGCCAGTAACGAGGAAATCGAACAATTCCTCGCCAAAAACGGCGACCTGCCCCAGGCCAACTGGATGAAACTGCGTTGGTTGCGCTGGCTGGCAGACCGTGGCGACTGGCAGACATTCGAAAAGTACTACGACACCAAGCTCAATTTCGCCGAACTGGACTGCCTGCACGGTCAATACCAGCTCACGCACAATCTGAAAGCCGAAGGCTACAAGACGACTGAAAAGCTATGGATGACCGGCAAATCCCAACCGGCCGCCTGTGATGCCACCTTTGGTCAGTGGGCCGCCGATGGCCAACTCACCGAACAGAAGATCTGGGACCGCGCCAAGCTCGCCGCCGAAGCGCGCAACTACTCACTGGCTAACAGCCTGGTGAAAACCCTGCCCACTCTCGGCGCCCAAGGCCGCCTGATGGTCGACGTCGCGCAAAAGCCTGACATGCTCGGCGATCCGTCACGTTTCCTGCCCGCCAGCGAGGCGATGTCGGATGCGGTCGGCCTGGGCTTGCGCCGCCTGGCACGCCAGGACCCGGACAAGGCTATGGCCCTGCTCGATGGCTACGCCAGCAGCATGCACTTCTCCCGTGACGAAAAAGTGTCGATCGCCCGGGAAATCGGCCTGACCCTGGCGCGCCGCTACGATCCGCGCGCCCTGGACGTGATGACCAAGTACGACCCTGAACTGCGCGACAACACGGTGTCCGAGTGGCGTCTGCGCCTGCTGCTGCGCCTGGCCCGTTGGGAAGATGCCTACCAGCTCACCCGCAAACTCCCACAAGACCTGGCGACCACCAACCGCTGGCGCTACTGGCAGGCGCGCAGCCTGGAACTGGCCGAGCCAAAAAATCCCCAGGCGCTGGTGCTGTACAAAAACGTGGCGAAGGAGCGGGATTTCTACGGGTTCCTCGCCGCTGATCGCTCCAAATCGCCTTACCAGTTGACCAACAAGCCGCTGGTGATGAGCCAGGCCCTGATGAACAAGGTGCGCAACACCCCCGGCGTACGTCGTGCCCTGGAGTTCTACGCCCGCGGCCAAGTGGTGGATGGACGTCGCGAGTGGTACCACGTCAGTCGTCACTTCAATCGCGATGAAATGGTCGCCCAGGCCAAGCTGGCCTACGACATGAAATGGTATTTCCCGGCCATCCGCACCATCAGCCAGGCACAGTACTGGGACGACCTGGACATCCGCTTCCCGATGGCCCACCGCGACACACTGGTGCGTGAAGCCAAGGTACGTGGCCTGCACTCCAGCTGGGTGTTCGCTATCACTCGCCAGGAAAGCGCCTTCATGGATGACGCCCGCTCCGGCGTCGGCGCCAGCGGCCTGATGCAACTGATGCCTGGCACCGCCAAGGAAACCGCGCGCAAATTCAGCATTCCCCTGGCCTCACCGGCCCAGGTGCTCGACCCGGACAAAAACATCCAGCTGGGCGCCGCCTACCTGAGCCAGGTACACAGCCAGTTCAACGGCAACCGCGTGCTCGCCTCCGCCGCCTACAACGCCGGTCCTGGCCGCGTGCGCCAATGGCTACGCGGGGCCGACCACCTGAGTTTCGATGTATGGGTGGAAAGCATTCCGTTCGACGAAACCCGCCAGTACGTACAGAACGTGCTGTCTTATTCGGTGATCTACGGGCAGAAGCTCAACTCGCCACAGCCGCTGGTGGATTGGCACGAGCGATACTTTGATGATCAGTAACACCGACCGATGAAAGTCCTGTAGTGAGCGGGCTTGCCCCGCTCACTACAAGGTTCTCGGTTGTAGCCTTCTCTCCTAGCCTTCGCCTTCCAAGACCTTCACCCCATCACTGAACTGCAACGCCGCCAACCGCGCATACAGCGGGTTGCTCGCAATCAACTGCTGGTGCGTGCCCACCGCCACCAACTTGCCCTGGTCCATCACCGCAATCCGGTCTGCGTTCTTCACTGTCGCCAATCGGTGGGCGATGACCAAGGTGGTGCGGCCTTGCATCAATTGCGGCAATGCCTGCTGGATCAAGTGTTCACTCTGGGCATCGAGGGCGCTGGTCGCTTCGTCCAGCAACAGGATCGGTGCATCTACCAGCAACGCACGGGCAATCGCCAGGCGTTGGCGCTGGCCGCCGGAGAGGCCCATGCCGCCGTCGCCGAGGTGGGTCTGGTAGCCGTCGGGCATTTGCAGGATGAAGTCATGGGCGTGGGCGATACGCGCAGCAGCTTCGACTTGCTCACGGGTGGCGGACGGGTTGCCGTAGCGGATGTTTTCTTCAACGCTGCCGAAAAACAGCGCCGGGCTCTGGGACACCAGGGCGAAATGACGACGCAGGTCCATGGGGTCGAGTTCGGTCAGCGGGAGGTTTTCCAGCAGGATGCGGCCTTGCTGCGGGTCATAGAAACGCAGTAACAGGTCGAAAATCGTCGACTTGCCCGCCCCGGACGGGCCTACCAGGGCAAGGGTTTCGCCAGGGTTGATCGTAAGGCTCAAGCCATCGATGGCGTAGCTGTCCGGCCGCGATGGGTAGGAAAAGCGCAAATCCCGCAGTTCCATGCGACCGCTGACCCGCTCAGGCAATTGCACCGTGCCACTGGCCGGCGCCTGTATTTCGTTGCTCGACTGCAACAGCTCGCCAATACGCTCAGCGGCACCCGCAGCACGCTGCAACTCACCGAGCACCTCACTCAAGGTGCCGACGGCACTGCCGACGATCAAGCTATAGAACACAAACGCCGCCAGCTCACCGCCGGAAATGCGCCCGTTGATCACATCCATGCCGCCGACCCACAGCATGACGCCCACCGCCCCCAGCACCAGCATGATCACCAGCGTAATCAGCCATGCGCGCTGGGCAATGCGTTTGCGCGCCGTGGCAAACGCCTCTTCCACGGTCACGGCAAAGCGTTGTTCGTCCTGCACCTGATGGTTGTAGGCTTGCACGGTCTTGATCTGGCCGAGGGTCTCGGACACGTAGCTGCCCACGTCGGCAATACGGTCCTGGCTCAAACGCGAGAGGCTGCGCACGCGGCGGCCGAAGATCAGGATCGGTGCCAGCACCAGTGGCAGTGCCACCACCACGATACTGGTCAGCTTGGGGTTGGTGACAAACAGCAACACGATGCCACCGATAACCATCAGTGCATTGCGCAGGAACAACGACAGCGACGAGCCGATCACCGATTGCAACAAGGTGGTATCG
This sequence comes from Pseudomonas sp. GW821-FHT03A09, assembly GCF_059421065.1. NCBI lineage: Bacteria > Pseudomonadati > Pseudomonadota > Gammaproteobacteria > Pseudomonadales > Pseudomonadaceae > Pseudomonas > Pseudomonas sp. GW821-FHT03A09. The sequence continues at coordinate 341,424 of NZ_JBWKUX010000005.1, forward strand.
GTGGTCAGCCGCGACTGGATTTCCGAACTGCGGTTGTTTTCATAGAACCCAGGATGCAGGTAGATCAGGTGGTTGAACACCTGCCGACGAATATCCGCCACCACCCGCTCGCCGATCCACGACACCAGATAGAACCGGGTGAACGTGCCCACGGCCAGGCCCACTACCAGAATCATGAACAGGCCGATGGACTGGTTGAGCAGGTGCGGCGACTGGGTCATGAAACCCTGGTCCACCAACAGGCGGATGCCCTGCCCCATGGACAGCGTGATGCCTGCCGTGACGATCAATGCCAACAGGGCACCCAACGCCTGCCAGCGATAAGGCGCGATAAAGCGGCTGGCCAGGCGAATCGCACGGCGTTGACGGATCGAGAACATGGAGGGTATCACCTGCGTCAGGGAGATAGGTCGCTACACAGCAACATTGGGGGAGCTTGGGTAAATAACAACGTTCGTAAAAGCAATGAGTCGGATTAATTATGCCCACCGACACTGGCCCCTAGAGGCTATCGGTCTAAGCCCCGGCTGGAAATATGTATCGGTTTCTGGTGGACTGGAGGCTCGAACCGGTGATCTTGTAAGGAGTTGTAATAGCTCGGTCACGCGGGGGAATTAAAGTAGGTACACAACCTGATGAGGAGACAGGCCATGACCTTGCACACCAGCAGCACTGACAAAGTAGAAGTTGTCCGCAAAGAGCGCCAGGCTCATTTGGGTTGTTCGATCATCGACGCCCAAGGGCGCGAGGTGCCGATTACCGAGGACATGATCCAGCAAGCGTGCCGCGAGCTGGAACAGCGACTGGTCAAACCTGCCCAGCAAGGCTGAAGCGCCCACGCTCTTTCAAACCTGGCCTCAATGGCCGGGTTTTTTATTGAGGTTTAAATCGTGGCTGCGCCCAATGCCGACACGATGCTCGACAGCTCTGCCGACTCTCCGTTGATCCGCACACGCAGGCCATCGATCTCGCGGCGCTCCGGGTAGTGCTTGCGCAGCAGGTCGAATGCCTTGCGCTGTTCTTCCACGGTTCCCACGAGGCTGCGACGGAAATCCGCATCATCACGGCGTGGGTCGTACACGCTGCGGCACAGGGTCGCCAGCGCCCAGGCCGGGTCGGTGGAGGCATTCAGGTGCACCTCGGCCAACCATGGCGGCGGCAGCAAGTCACTCAATTGAATGTTGGGCTCCAGGCCCACATGCGCACAGAGCGCCTGATAGATCTGCGCCGTACCGCGCTGCTTGCCATCAAGGCTGTAACCGGCGATATGCGGCGTGGCCAGAACGCACAGGTCAGCCAGGTCGACATCCACTTCGGGCTCACCCTCCCAGACGTCGAGCACCGCTTGCAGGTCTTCGCGCTCCAGCAGCACGTCACGCAGGGCGGCGTTGTCGACCACCGGGCCACGGCTGGCATTGATCAGCCAGGTGCCGGGCCTGAGGCGGTTGAGGCGCGGGCGATCAAACAGGTGCCAGGTCGAGCCATTGCCCGATTTGGTCAACGGCGTGTGCAGGCTGATCACATCGCACTGCTCGATGATCTGCTCCAGGCTGACGTAGTCACCGGTTTCGACGCTCTGACGCGGCGGGTCGCACACCAGCACATTCCAGCCCAGCCCCTTGAGCACCTTGACCAGACGCCCGCCCACTTCACCGGCACCCACGACACCGTAGGTGCGCTGCTTGAGGTCGGCACCTTCGATTTCAGCCAGGGTCTGCAGGCTGCCCAGCACGTAATCCACCACGCCCCGCGCATTGCAGCCGGGAGCGCTGGACCAGGCAATGCCGGCCTGCTTGAAGTAATCCAGGTCCAGGTGATCGGTGCCGATGGTGCAAGTACCGACAAAACGCACCGGTGTGCCCTCCAGCAAGGCGCGGTTGACGTTGGTCACCGAACGCACCAGCAACACATCGGCCTGCTCGACCGTGGCGCGGTCGATGGAACGACCGGGCACCCGGCGAATTTCGCCAAACCCTTCGAAGAAGGCATCGAGCAGCGGGATATTTTCGTCGGCAACAATCAGCATGGCAGGCTCCTTTCGCGGACCCGCAGTGTACAGGGATGAGATCTGTTTATGTGGGAGCTGGCTTGCCTGCGATGCAGGCGGCTCGGTACATCAGACATATCCAGTTGATGCCATCGCAGGCAAGCCAGCTCCCACAAGAACTCAGCGCCTGCTGGTAGATTGCTTACAAATACCTAACACAGGTTTTTTCCTGACCAGTGCGTCAAAGCGTAGAATCCGCCGTCCTTGCGCTTCGCTTCCCGATTGGACACCCGTACGTGAACACTGCCACCGCCACCCTCACCCGCCCCGCCCGCATCAGCCGGGAAGTGCGCGGCCTGCTGACCCTCGCCCTGCCGATCATGATCGGCCAACTGGCAACCACGGCGATGAGCTTTGTCGACGCGGTGATGGCCGGGCGCGTCAGCCCGCAGGACCTGGCAGCGGTGGGCCTGGGCAATTCGATCTGGATTCCGGTGTATCTGTTGATGACCGGCACGCTACTGGCCACCACGCCGAAAGTCGCCCAGCGCTACGGCGCCGGTCAATTCAGCGAGATCGGCCCGCTGGTGCGTCAATCACTGTGGCTGGCGCTGGTGGTCGGGATCACCGCGGCGCTGTTGCTGCTCTGCGCCGAACCCATCCTGCATGCAATGAAGGTCGAGCCCGACCTGATCAAACCCTCCATGGGCTACCTGCACGGCATCGCCGCCGGCATGCCGGCCATCGCGTTTTATTACGTGTTGCGCTGCTTCAGTGACGGCCTGGGCCGCACGCGGCCGAGCATGGTCATGGGCCTGTGCGGGTTGGCATTGAACATTCCACTGAACTACATCTTCATCTACGGCCACCTGGGCGTACCGGCCATGGGCGGCGTGGGCTGCGGTTGGGCCACGGCCATTGCGATGTGGGTGATGATGCTCGGCCTGGCCGCGTGGACACGCTGGGGCCCGGCCTACCAGAGCAGCGAGCTGTTCAAGCGTTTCGACTGGCCCCAGTGGTCGGTCATCAAGCGCGTGTTGGGCATCGGCCTGCCCATCGGCGTCGCGATCTTTGCCGAGTCGAGCATTTTTGCGGTGATCGCGCTGCTGATCGGCAGCCTGGGCGCCACGGTGGTGTCGGGGCATCAGATCGCGCTGAACGTCAGTTCCCTGGTGTTCATGATTCCTTACTCCCTGAGCATGGCGGTCACCGTACGTGTCGGCCAGGCCCTGGGCCGTGGCGAACCGCGTGAAGCGCGCTTTGCGGCGGGGGTCGGCATGGGCACGGCGCTGGCCTATGCCTGCTTGTCCTGCAGCTTGATGCTGTTGTTCCGCGAACAGATCGCGACGATCTACACCCCGGACCCCGTAGTGATCCACCTGGCCTCGACGCTGATCGTGTTTTCGGCGCTGTTCCAGTTCTCCGACTCGATCCAAGTCACCGCCGCTGGCGCACTGCGTGGCTACCAGGACACCCGGGTGACCATGGTACTGACCTTATTCGCCTACTGGGGCGTGGGCCTGCCGGTGGGCTACGCCCTGGGCCTGACCGACTGGCTCGGCGCGCCCAGCGGCCCAAGCGGCTTGTGGCAAGGGCTGATCGTCGGCTTGAGTTGTGCGGCGGGGATGCTGCTGGTGCGCCTGGCGCGCAGTGCACGCCGGCGCATCCGCGCAGACAAGGCGCGGGGTTAAGCCAGCTTCTTGCGAATCCAGTACAGGTACGTACCGGCCTGCACCTGCTGATCCACCAGCTCGTGGTCAAGGAACACACAGAACTTGGGAATATCGCGACGGGTCGACGGATCGGTCGCGATCACCTTGAGCAAGCCGCCTGGCGGCAGGTCGCGGATGTGTTGGTGCAGCATCATCACCGGCTCCGGGCAGTTGAGGCCCGTTGCGTCCAGAATGCCATCGACCGCCAAATCAACACTCATACTTCATCACTCCTGAAACGGACCCGCTCTACTGTGGGAGCGGGCTTGCCCGCGATGACGGGGGCACATTCAACATAGATATCGACAGTTATACCGCTATCGCAGGCAAGCCAGCTCCCACATTTTGAGCGGCGCCTGACTTGAAGTCAGCGGGCCTTGGGTTTCTTTGCACTTTCCAGCCGACGCAAATGGCACGTCACTTCCTCACGGTCGTGATACAGCTGCTTGCAGCCGATTTCCACGCGAATAGCGCGGGCCTTGAAACCCTCTTCGATGCGTTCCAGCAAGCGTTTCACTTCCGCGTAGCGCTGTTTCATCGGCAATTTCAGGTTCACCACTGCCTCGCGGCAATGCCCCTCGCCGATCCAGGTTTCCAGCAGCGCTGCGTTACGCGCAGGCTTTTCGACGATATCGCAGACCATCCAGTCCACCGGCTGCTTGGGCACAAAGGTGAAGCCGTCGGCCATCAAATGTTGCACCAGGCCAGTATCCATCAGGCTTTCGGCCATCGGGCCGTTGTCGATGGCGGTCACCAGCATGCCGCGATTGACCAGTTGCCAGGTCCAACCGCCCGGCGCGGCGCCCAGGTCGACGCCGGTCATGTCGCCGTGCAGGCGCTCGTCCCACTGGTCGCGAGGGATGAAGTGGTGCCAGGCCTCTTCCAGTTTCAGGGTCGAGCGGCTCGGCGCTTCACGGGGGAATTTCAGGCGGGGAATGCCCATCGGCCACATCGCCGAGTTATTCGACTCGGCCAGGCCCATGAACACTTCACGGCCACTCTTGAAGGTCAGCAGCAGGCGCGGCTTGCTCGCGTCGTCCACCAGCTTGCCGGCGTTCAACAACGCCTTGCGCAAGTGCACTTCGAATTTCTTGCAGAAGTTCGACAGTTCCTTGCCGTCGTTGGTGTCGACCATTTCCAGCCACAGGCTGCCGCACACAGGGAAGCCTTGCAGGTGGGCGAGGATCACGCTGATGCGGTCGGTTTCCGGCAGGTCGATGAATACCCCGCGCGCCCACTGCCTCGGGAAGATCAGCTCGGCAAAACGCTGGCCGTGCATCAGGCGCTGGGCGCCATCTTCTTCGGTGCAGACAAATTCGGCGCAGGCGCTACCGGTCTTGGCCTTGGCATAGCCGGAAACGTTCAGGCGCGCGGCGTGTTCCGCGATCTCGGAACAGACTTCGCCTTCAAAACCCGGGCGGCAATGCATAAAAAGGGTGTTCATCAACTCTCCTGGCAACTGGATTGCGCTATCGCAATACCTGTCATGAAAACCCGCGCATGATAACGGAGTTCGGAACCTTGGACTTAACGATAGAGTCCAGTTATTAGCCTGCTAATGAAAACAGGGCTAACGTGATAGCTCTGTTCGTCCCGTCAGGTCCGTAGCCGTGCGGACCATAAGGAGTTGTGTCATGTCATCGCTTGATAGCCTGAGAACCCTTAAGACCCTTGAAATAGACAGCAAGACCTACCACTACTTCAGCCTGCCCGAAGCCGCCAAGAGCCTGGGTGACCTGGACAAGCTACCGATGTCGCTCAAGGTGCTGCTGGAAAACCTGCTGCGCTGGGAAGACAACAAGACCGTCACCGGTGCGGACCTCAAGGCCATTGCCGCCTGGCTCAAAGAGCGCCAGTCCGACCGTGAGATCCAATACCGCCCCGCCCGGGTGCTGATGCAAGACTTTACCGGCGTACCCGCCGTGGTCGACCTGGCCGCCATGCGCGCCGCCGTCGCCAAGGCCGGGGGCGACCCGCAGCGTATCAACCCGCTCTCCCCCGTGGACTTGGTGATCGACCACTCGGTGATGGTCGACAAGTTCGGCACCACCAGCGCGTTCGAGCAAAACGTCGACATCGAAATGCAGCGCAACGGCGAACGCTACGCCTTCCTGCGCTGGGGCCAGAGCGCCTTCGACAACTTCAGCGTCGTGCCACCCGGCACCGGCATCTGCCACCAGGTCAACCTCGAATACCTGGGCCGCACCGTGTGGACCAAGGACGAAGACGGCCGCACCTATGCCTTCCCCGACACGCTGGTCGGCACCGACTCACACACCACCATGATCAACGGCCTGGGCGTACTCGGCTGGGGCGTGGGGGGGATCGAAGCGGAAGCGGCGATGCTCGGGCAACCAGTGTCGATGCTGATTCCGGAAGTGATCGGCTTCAAGCTCACTGGCAAGCTCAAGGAAGGCATCACCGCCACCGACTTGGTGCTGACCGTCACCCAAATGCTGCGCAAAAAAGGGGTGGTGGGTAAATTCGTCGAATTCTACGGCGACGGTCTGGCCGACCTGCCCCTGGCGGACCGCGCCACCATCGCCAACATGGCCCCGGAATACGGCGCCACCTGCGGCTTTTTCCCCGTCGATGATGTGACACTGGATTACCTGCGCCTGTCCGGTCGTCCAGCAGCAACCGTCAAGCTGGTGGAGGCCTACACCAAGGCCCAGGGCCTGTGGCGCAACGCGGGCCAGGAGCCGGTGTTCACCGATACCCTGGCGCTGGACATGGGCAGCGTCGAAGCCAGCCTCGCCGGGCCGAAACGCCCGCAGGACCGCGTATCGCTGCCGAATGTGAGCCAGGCGTTCAGCGACTTCCTCGACCTGCAATTCAAACCCACCAACAAAGAAGAAGGCCGCCTGGAAAGTGAAGGCGGCGGCGGTGTCGCCGTGGGCAATGCCGACCTGGTAGGGGAAACCGACTATGAGCACAACGGCCAGACCTATCGCCTGAAAAACGGCGCCGTGGTCATTGCAGCCATCACCTCCTGCACCAATACCTCCAACCCCAGCGTCATGATGGCGGCCGGGTTGGTAGCGAAAAAGGCCGTGGAAAAGGGCCTGACCCGAAAACCTTGGGTCAAGAGCTCCCTGGCTCCAGGTTCCAAAGTGGTCACCGACTACTACAAGGCGGCGGGCCTTACCCAATACCTGGATAAACTCGGCTTTGACCTGGTGGGTTACGGTTGCACCACCTGCATCGGTAACTCCGGCCCCTTGCCGGAGCCGATTGAAAAAGCCATCCAGAAAGCCGACCTCGCCGTCGCTTCGGTGCTGTCCGGCAACCGCAACTTCGAAGGCCGCGTGCATCCGCTGGTGAAAACCAACTGGCTGGCCTCTCCGCCGTTGGTGGTGGCCTATGCCCTCGCCGGCACGGTGCGCATCGATATCAGCAGCGAGCCGCTGGGTAACGACCAGGATGGCAAGCCTGTTTACCTCAAGGACATTTGGCCGAGCAGCAAGGAAATCGCGGATGCGGTGGCCCAGGTCAGCACCGGCATGTTCCACAAGGAATACGCCGAGGTGTTTGCCGGTGATGAACAGTGGCAGGCGATTGAAGTGCCGCAGGCCGCGACGTACGTGTGGCAAAAGGACTCCACCTACATCCAGCACCCACCGTTCTTCGATGATATTGCCGGGCCTCTGCCGGTGATCAAGGACATCAAGGGCGCCAACGTGCTGGCCCTGCTGGGGGACTCGGTGACCACCGACCACATCTCCCCCGCCGGTAACATCAAGACCGACAGCCCCGCCGGTCGCTACCTGCGCGAACAAGGCGTGGAACCGCGTGACTTCAACTCCTACGGCTCACGCCGGGGCAACCATGAAGTGATGATGCGCGGCACGTTTGCCAACATCCGTATCCGCAATGAAATGCTTGGCGGCGAGGAAGGCGGCAATACGCTGTACATCCCCACTGGCGAGAAGATGGCGATCTACGATGCGTCGATGAAGTATCAGGCCTCGGGCACGCCGCTGGTGGTGGTCGCCGGGCAGGAGTACGGCACCGGTTCCAGCCGTGACTGGGCCGCCAAGGGCACCAACCTGCTGGGAGTCAAGGCAGTGATCGCCGAGAGTTTCGAGCGTATTCACCGCTCCAACCTGGTAGGCATGGGCGTGCTGCCGTTGCAGTTCAAGCTGGACCAGAACCGCAAGACGCTCAAGCTGACGGGCAAGGAGAAGATCGACATCCTGGGGCTGACCGATGCCGAGATCGAGCCACGGATGAACCTGACACTGGTGATTACGCGGGAGGATGGCAGTAGCGAGAAGGTGGAGGTGTTGTGCCGGATCGATACGCTTAACGAAGTCGAGTACTTCAAGTCCGGCGGCATCTTGCACTACGTACTGCGCCAACTGATCGCCAGCTAAAGAACACTGGAGATCAAATGTGGGAGCTGGCTTGCCTGCGATTGCGGCAAGCCAGCCAGCATTTGTTTAACTGACATACCGCTATCGCAGGCAAGCCAGCTCCCACAGTTTTGAGCGTGCTCTGATCAGAACAGCCACTTCCACAGCAGCACCAGCACAACCACCGCCAACACCGGCCGTGCAATGCGGTACGCCTTCGGATGCTTGCGCTTCCACTGCTTGACCACACCACTGAACTTGTCGCTGAAGGTCTTGCTCCAGGCATAGGCCTGGTTGATCCCGCCCACACGTTCGTCGTCCAGGTTCTGTGGCGCGGTGGCGCGGCCCAGTTGCTTGCTGACCCAGCGGTTGACGCGAGTCATCAGACGGCTACTCAGGGGGCGTTCGATGTCGCAGAACAGGATCACGCGGGTCTTTTCGGTTTCGTTCTTCACCCAGTGCACGTAGGTTTCGTCGAACATCACGTCTTCACCGTCGCGCCAGGCGTAGACCTGGCCATCGACGAAGATGCGGCAGTCGTCGGAATTCGGTGTGGACAGGCCCAGGTGATAACGCAAGGAACCGGCGAACGGATCGCGGTGCGGGTTGAGATGGCTGCCACCGGGCAACAACGCGAACATCGCGCCTTTGACATTGGGAATGCTGCTGACCAGGGCCACGGTCTTCGGGCACAACGCCTCGGCCGATGGCAGCGGTTTGTCGTACCACTTGAGGTAGAAACGCTTCCAGCCCTTCTTGAAGAACGAACCGAAGCCAGCGTCGTTGTTCTTTTCGGCTGCGCGGATGTAACCCTCGTCGAACAGGTGCATGGCCTCTTCGCGGATCACTTCCCAGTTGTCCTTGAGCACATCCAGCTCCGGAAACTTGCTGCGGTCCAGGTAGGGCTTGGACGGCACCGCCGAAAACAGGTACATCAAGGCGTTATAAGGGGCGAACAGCGCCGAATGGTTGACGAACTGACGCAACACCGGCAAACGCGCCTTGCCGCGCAGGTGCACGTACAGAATGCTGCCGATAAACAGCGACAACACCGACAGTTTGGCGGCCAAAGAAAAGGTCATGCAGCAACTCCTGAAAATAAGCGCCTGGCCAACAGCAGACGTAGCAGCCGGCCATGATAAACACTTGGGCCAGTATGCAGAAGGCCCAGCTTATCGGCGCTGACTCAAATCAAGCCTGGTTCTCTTGCTCGGTAAACAAATCGCTGAACAGCATGCTCGAGAGGTAGCGCTCACCCGAGTCCGGCAGAATCACCACGATGGTCTTGCCCTGCATTTCCGGTTTTTCGGCCAGGCGCACGGCCACGGCCATGGCAGCGCCACAGGAGATACCGCACAGAATCCCCTCTTCCTGCATCAGGCGCAGCGCCATGGCCTTGGACTCATCGTCGGTCACCAGCTCCACCCGGTCGACCATCGACAAATCGAGGTTTTTCGGCACGAAACCAGCACCGATGCCCTGGATTTTATGGGGGCTGGGCTTGATCTCTTCACCGGCCAGCGCTTGTGTGATCACCGGCGAGATGATCGGCTCAACGGCCACCGATAGAATCGGTTTACCGGCAATGTTCTTGATGTAACGCGACACGCCGGTGATGGTGCCGCCAGTCCCCACGCCCGCCACCAACACATCCACCGCGCCGTCGGTGTCGTTCCAGATTTCCGGACCGGTGGTTTTTTCGTGGATCGCCGGGTTGGCCGGGTTTTCGAACTGGCCCGGCATAAAGTATTGGGAGGGATCACTGGCGACGATTTCGCCGGCTTTTTCGATAGCGCCCTTCATGCCTTTGGCCGGCTCGGTCAGCACCAGCTCGGCGCCGAGGGCCTTGAGCACTTTACGTCGCTCGATGCTCATGGACGACGGCATGGTCAACAGCAGTTTGTAACCACGGGCCGCGGCGACAAACGCCAGGCCAATACCGGTGTTACCGGACGTCGGTTCGACAATGGTCATGCCCGGCTTGAGCTTGCCGGTACTTTCGGCATCCCAGATCATGTTTGCGCCAATACGACACTTCACCGAATACCCCGGGTTACGCCCCTCGATCTTGGCCAGGATGGTCACGCCACGCGGTGCGATGCGGTTGATCTGCACCAGGGGCGTGTTACCGATGGAGTGCGCGTTGTCTGCAAAAATGCGGCTCATGACGGGGTCCTTAAGGCGATTTGAAGAAGGCATCAAGGGTATGCCTCGTCATCCTAGGCGTCCAGTCAGAGGAAAGTTGCACCCGCCACGCAGATCCATCGCCTGCCTGGCATGAACAGCCCAAGCCCTCGGTGGATTGAATGTGACCGCTCATTCAGAGACTGAATAATCCGCCTGCGTTCACAGTCGCCGGGGCCGCGCGGTATAGTCCGGGCATTGATGAATTCGAGGAATGACCGATGAAGTTCGAAGGCACCCAGGCCTATGTGGCTACCGATGACCTGAAACTGGCCGTCAACGCCGCCATCACCCTGGAGCGACCGCTGCTGGTCAAGGGCGAACCGGGCACCGGCAAGACCATGCTCGCCGAGCAACTGGCCGAATCCTTCGGCGCCAAGCTGATCACCTGGCACATCAAGTCCACCACCAAGGCCCACCAGGGGTTGTACGAGTACGACGCGGTCAGCCGCCTGCGCGACTCGCAACTGGGCGTAGACAAAGTGCACGACGTGCGCAACTACCTGAAGAAAGGCAAGCTCTGGGAAGCGTTCGAATCCGAAGAGCGGGTGATCCTGCTGATCGATGAAATCGACAAGGCCGATATCGAGTTCCCCAACGACCTGCTGCAAGAACTCGACAAGATGGAGTTCTACGTCTACGAAATCGACGAGACCATCAAGGCCAAGAAACGCCCGATCATCATCATTACCTCCAACAACGAAAAAGAGCTGCCGGACGCGTTCCTGCGTCGCTGCTTCTTCCACTACATCGCCTTCCCCGACCGCACCACCCTGCAAAAGATCGTGGACGTGCACTACCCCGACATCAAGAAAGACCTGGTCAGCGAAGCGCTGGACGTGTTCTTCGATGTGCGCAAAGTGCCGGGCCTGAAGAAGAAGCCCTCCACCTCCGAGCTGGTGGACTGGCTCAAATTGCTGATGGCCGACAACATCGGCGAAGCCGTGCTGCGCGAGCGTGACCCGACCAAGGCGATCCCGCCCCTGGCCGGTGCCTTGGTCAAGAACGAGCAAGACGTGCAGTTGCTGGAGCGTCTGGCGTTCATGAGCCGTCGCGGTAATCGCTGATGTTGCTCAACCTGTTCAACGAGATGCGCGCCGCCAAGGTGCCGGTGTCGGTGCGCGAGCTGCTCGACCTGATCAACGCCCTGAAACAGCGCGTGACCTTCGCCGACATGGACGAGTTTTACTACTTGGCCCGAGCCATCCTGGTGAAGGACGAACGGCATTTCGACAAGTTCGACCGAGCGTTCGGCGCCTACTTCAACGGCCTGGAAAAGCTCGACGACCATTTGCAGGCGCTGATTCCTGAAGAATGGCTGCGCAAGGAGTTCGAACGCTCGCTGACCGATGAAGAGCGCGCGCAGATCCAGTCCCTCGGCGGCCTCGACAAACTGATCGAGGAATTCAAGAAGCGCCTGGAAGAACAGAAGGAACGCCACGCCGGCGGCAACAAATGGATCGGCACCGGCGGCACCAGCCCGTTTGGCTCCGGCGGCTACAACCCGGAAGGCATCCGTGTCGGTGATGCGGGCAAGCGCCAGGGCAAGGCCGTGAAAGTGTGGGACCAGCGCGAGTACAAGAACCTCGACGATCAGGTGGAACTGGGCACGCGCAATATCAAGATCGCCCTGCGCCGCCTGCGCAAATTCGCACGCCAAGGAGCGGCGGAAGAGCTGGACATCGACGGCACCATCGACCACACCGCCCGCGATGCCGGCTTGCTGAACATCCAGATGCGCCCGGAGCGGCGCAACACCATCAAGCTGCTGTTGCTGTTCGATATCGGTGGCTCGATGGACGCCCATGTGAAGATCTGCGAAGAGCTGTTCTCCGCGTGCAAGACCGAGTTCAAGCACCTGGAGTACTTCTACTTCCACAACTTCGTGTACGAGTCGGTGTGGAAGAACAACCAGCGCCGTACGTCGGAGCGCACTTCCACACAAGACCTGCTGCACAAGTACGGGGCGGATTACAAAGTGATCTTTATCGGCGATGCGTCGATGGCACCCTACGAAATCACCCAGGCCGGCGGCAGCGTCGAACACTGGAATGAAGAGCCGGGGTACGTATGGATGCAGCGCTTCATGGCCAAGTACAAGAAACTGATCTGGATTAACCCGTATCCCAAGGACACGTGGGGCTATACGGCGTCGACGGGGATTGTGCGGGAGTTGGTGGAGGATCAGATGTATCCGCTGACGTTGCGCGGGCTGGAAGAAGGAATGCGCTTTCTCTCCAAATAAGAAGCTATCGCAGGCAAGCCAGCTCCCACAGTTGAATGCATTCCAACTTTGAAATGCATTCAACTGTGGGAGCTGGCTTGCCTGCGATGCTTTTAGCTATTCAGAAATCGCTGCAAAAAGTCCATATGCTGCCGGTGAGCCGTTTCCTGCACCACCGGCGCCAACCGCACTTTCTCCCCCGGAAGGCACTGCGCCAGCCGCGCCAGCGACAACGGTGTCAACGCCCCCAGACGCGGATAGCCACCAATGGTCTGGCGATCATTAAGCAACACAATCGGCTGCCCATCCGGCGGCACCTGGATCGCCCCCAGCGGAATGCCTTCGGAAATCAGTGAAGGCCCCTGATACTGCAACGGCGTGCCCAACAGCCGCATGCCCATGCGGTCGGCGCGACTGTCGAGGGCCCATTCGGTGTTGAACGCATCAAACAGACTTTGGCCGCTGAACTGGCCGATCTGGGCACCGACAATCACGTCCAGCACCGCTTGGGTTGGCAGAGCAGGCGCATTTAGCACCTTCATCGCCCCTCCTGTTCCTGAGTAAGCCAGGCGCCCACCTTCGACCAGTGCTTTGCCGAAACCATCCAAACCGCCCAGCGCCTCGCGGACTACCGTGGCGCAACTACCCAACACCTGCGGCGCATCAAACCCACCCGGTGCTGCAAGATAGGCACGGGCACCGCTGAACGGCTGGGTGAAACGCAGCCGTTGGCCCTTTTGCAGGATGAAACTGCGGCCCGGGCTGATCGCGCGTTCATCGATGTACGCGCCCAGATCCGCTCCGGCCAATGCCAACAGGCAATAATCCTCGGCCTGCACGGTAAAACCACCCAGGGTGATTTCCACCACCGGCGCATCCAGCGCATTGCCCAGCAGCCAGTTGGCCCAAGACATCGACACCCAGTCCAGCGCTCCGCCCTGGGTCACGCCCAGGTGACGCACACCAAAGCGACCAGCATCCTGCAACAGGCACAGCGGCGTACTGGCCTCGATCAACAAGCGGCTCATGCCTGCGCCTCCAACGGCGTGTCATCGCCACCCAGGTTGATAAATTCCGCATGGTCGACCGGCTCGAAACGTACCGTATCGCCGGGTTGCATCAAGCTGTAGCCGTCGCGCTCGCGGTCGAAGAGTTTGGCCGGGGTGCGGCCAATCAGGTTCCAACCGCCTGGCGACACCACCGGATAGGCGGCGGTCTGCCGTTCGGCGATACCCACGCTCCCCGCGGCGATGCGTTTGCGCGGTGTGTCGAGGCGCGGCGTGGCGAGTCTTTCATCCACCAGCCCCATGAAGGCGAATCCCGGGGCAAAGCCGAGGGCGAATACTTGATAGTCGTGGGCGCTGTGGCGACGGATCACGTCGTCGACCGTCAAGCCGCTGCGCTGGCTGAGCAAGGTCAATTCAGGGCCGACACTCAGGTCATACCACACCGGCAGCACGTGGGACTGGCCGCTGCCCTGGGCTTGGGGTTGCAGGTCCGTCAGCGCCATGTCGATCAGCTCCCGTGCCTGGGCCGGGCTCAACGCCGTGAGATCGTAATGCACCATCAAGGTGGTGTAGGACGGCACCAGATCCACCAATGCAGCGCCAAACCCCTCGCGCAGCCGCCCAGTGGCGGCGAGCATCCACGGCATATTGGCTTCGGCAATCACGTCGAACAGACGCACCATCAGGCAGTCGATGGCTACCACTTCAATGCGGGGCTTCATGCGGACTTCAACGCCTCGCGGATGCGTTGTACCGCAGCGACCGAACTGGCGTTGTCGCCATGCACGCACAGGGTGTTGGCCCGCAAGACCAAGGCACTGCCGTCGCTGGCGGTGAGGGCTTCGCCACGGGAAATGGTCAAGGCTTGCTGCAAGATGGTGCCGGAGTCGTGATGCACCGCCCCGGGCAACTGCCGGGAAACCAAGTGGCCGTTCGCGTCATAGGCGCGATCGGCAAAGGCTTCGAACCATAAGGTCACGCCATATTCATCGCCCAGGGCCTGGGCCGCGCTGTTATCGCGGGTGGCCAGCAGCATCAGGGGCAAGCCACCGTAAGCCGCCACGGCCTGGATCACGGCACGCAGTTGCGCAGGGTTGGCCATCATGTCGTTGTACATCGCGCCGTGGGGTTTGACGTAGCTGACCCGCCCGCCTTGGGCACGGCAGATACCGTCAAGGGCACCGATCTGGTAATGCAGCAGGTCCTGCACTTCCTGGGGCGTGTAGGCCATGGAGCGGCGGCCGAAACCTTGCAGGTCCTGATACGCCGGGTGCGCACCGACCTGCACGCCATGCTTGAGCGCCAGGCTGACCGTCTTGCGCATGATGCTCGGGTCGCCTGCATGGAAGCCGCAGGCCACATTGGCGCAATCAATGAACGGCATGACCTCGGCATCCAGACCCATGGTCCAGTTACCGAAGCTTTCGCCAATGTCGCAGTTCAGTAGCAAGCGGCTCACGGTGGGGTACTCCTGTAGGCTTTATTTTTTTGTAGTGTGGGATTTTTTACGCAGAACTCGCAACTTGTCCTGAGCCCCCAACGACGCTTATCGTGGAATAACTCGATTTTTGGCGCTGGCCCCGCGCGGCGTCCAACTAATAAAAACCGATCCATGCATAAGAAAAGTTGATCCCATGAATTTGAAGTTCCTCGAAACCTTCATCTGGGTGGCTAAGCTCAAGAGCTTTCGCCTGACCGCCGAGAAGTTGTTCACCACCCAGGCCTCGATCTCCAGCCGTATCGCCGTGTTGGAAAGCGAATTGGGCGTGAAGCTGTTTCTGCGCGACTCACGGGGTGTGAGCCTGACCCCGGAAGGTTTGAAGGTGCTCGATTACGCCGAGCAGATGATGGTGACCATGCAGGGCCTGAAGCAGTCCCTGGAAACCACCAGCAGCAAGGTCGGGCGCATTCGGATCGGTGTGATGGACACGGTCATCCATACCTGGCTTAGCCCGCTGGTAGCGGAACTGATGGATCATTTTCCGCTGGTGGAAATCGAGTTGATCGCCGATACCGCGCTGAACCTCAGCGATCAGCTGCAAAAAGGCTTCCTCGACCTGATCCTGCAAACCGACCTGCTGCGCCTGGAAACCGTGCGCAGCCTGGAACTGGCCAGCCACCCCATGGCCTGGATCGTCGCCAGCCACTCCATCTACAACCGCGACTACGCCTCCCTCGCCGAACTGGCCCAGGAACGCATCATCACTTACTCGAAAAACTCCCACCCGCACCAGGACGTGCTGAGCCTGATGCAAGCCAACGGCGTGGCCGCGCCACGGATGAACTGCGTGAATTCAGTGTCGGCGATCACCCGGTTGCTACGCGATGGTTTCGGCATTGGCGCGTTGCCGCCGGTACTGGTCAGCGAGGAACTGGCACGGGGCGAGTTGGTGATGTTACCCATGGCGCAAAAACTGCCGAACTTGCAGGTGGTGGTGTCATGGCGCGTGGGGGTGGAGTTGGTGGAGGAGATTGTGGCGCTGTGCCAAACGGTAGTGGCGCGGTATGCCGAGGAAGTGGGTGAGGAAAGGATGTTACTGACGAAACCCGATTAAAACTGTGGGAGCTGGCTTGCCTGCGATAGCGGAGTATCAGCAGTAAATGTGCAAGCTGACCCACCGCCATCGCAGGCAAGCCAGCTCCCACATTTGGATCAGAGGTGCACTTACAACCCCTTGAGGTCGCGCTCTTCAATCGGCCGGCTCTGGCGCAGGCGCTTGCCGCCCAACACCACCCAGTCGATCAAGCGGAACAGGCACTCCAGGCCGAACGACAACAACAACGCCCCGCCCAACCCCCACCCCATGGCCTCGGGCGTCAGCAGGATCTGATAGCTGTAGCCGTTCCAGGTTTCCAGGCGAATATCCGGATCGGCGGCCACGGCCACTTGCAGGGCGCGGATGTACCAAGGGCCTTGCATGGCCTGGAATTGCTTGTCCAACGCCACCTGGCGGTCGAGCAAGGTGCCCAGGCTGTTGGCGTCGCTGCGGAATACCGGGTCATCACTGGCACGGTAATGCGCCACCAATGCCTGCAAGTCGCCGTTGAAAAATTGCTGCGCGGTGGCATCAAAGCCACGCAAGCCGGTCCGGGCTTCGATCAAATGGGCTTCGACGCGCTTGGCGTAGTCGTTGATAAACCCCGGCACTTGCACACCGACCAACAAGCCAATGGCAAACAGCACCAACCGCAGATAGCTGAGCAACATGGTCGATATCCTTACTCGGTGACGCCCTGGCTGACGCATTCACCGCGTCGCCACAGGCTCCATTGGCCCGGTTCGTAGCGGGTCCAGTTTTCGTTGTCGGTCAAAGGTTCGGTGGCGATCACTGTCACCACATCGTTTGGCGTGGTTTCAGCCTGAAAATCGACGATCACGTCGACATCTTTCAAGCGTGCCGGGCCGAACGGTGCGCGCCGTGTGATCTGCGCCAACTTGGTCGAGCAGTAGCAAAACAGCCAGTCACCGTCGCTGAGCAGGCAGTTGAACACGCCTTTGCTGCGGTATTCGGCGCAAGCGGCGATCAGGTCCGGCAAGACCTGCTCGATGTCCACCGGCTCGGGGAAAGCCTCGCGCACGCGGTTGAGCAAGTCGCAGAATGCCGCTTCGCTATCGGTATCGCCCACCGGGCGGTAGAACGTGGCGCGAGGGTTGAAGCCCGCCAGTTGGCCGTTATGCGCAAAACACCAGTTGCGCCCCCACAGTTCGCGCACGAACGGGTGAGTATTGGACAGGCACACCTTGCCCACATTGGCCTGGCGGATATGGCCAATCACCACTTCACTTTTGATGGGATAACGCTGCACCAGCAAGGCGACTTCCGACTCACTGCTGGCGGCCGGGTCCTGGAACAGGCGCAGCCCACGACCTTCATAGAAAGCAATGCCCCAACCATCGCGGTGGGGGCCGGTACGCCCGCCCCGCTGCATCAGCCCGGTAAAGCTGAACACGATATCGGTGGGGACGTTGGCACTCATGCCCAATAATTCACACATGCCAGGGCTCTCGCTGCAACGTTAAAGGCGCGGTTCGACGCGCATGCCGCTCACAGGTGCCGGGCGGCGGAAAGGTTCGTCGTCCTCTACAGGCTCGGCGGCCAGGGCAGCATCGGCAGCGGCCTTGCGCTCACGGCGGGCATTGGCGGCGCGCTCGATGGGCCAGCGGATCAGCACGAACACGAGGTACACGGCAAACGCGATCATCGTGTACATGAACAGATCGGAAATGGCCCGCCAGGCGTTATTACCGACCTTGAGCACCAGGTCCAGGGCGGTAATCGCCACGGCCGGGGCAAATTGAGTCTTGACGGGATCGACGATGGTCGGGCTGAGCAGCAGCACTGCCATCAGCAACTGCAGCGGCTCGCGCAGCCAGCGCCAGATCCAGCGGGTCATGCGCCACCACACCAACAGGCAGCCCAAAGCGGCGAAGGCGTAAAGGCCCCAAGCGGTCAGATAGTCGTTCTCGGTCATGGTGTCCATGGCAAGGCTGGCAAAGAGGCGGCTATGATAACGGCTTTTGCGTGTCTCGGCTGCAATGCCTGCCACCGTCCGCCAGATAGAGAATAATCCATGCCTATATCGACCGCCCCGATTGCCCGCAAGGCCGAAGGTCCAGACCCGTACGCCTGGCTGCAAGAGCGTGACAGTAGCGACGTCCTCGATTACCTCAAGGCCGAGAACGCCTGGCAGGAAGCCCAGCTTGCCGACCAGAAAGCCCTGCGCGAAACCCTGTTCGAAGAGATCAAGGTCCGCATCCTGGAAACCGACCTGTCCCTGCCCTCGCCGTGGGGCCCCTACCTGTATTACACCCGCACCACCGCCGGTGACGAATACGCCCGCCACTACCGTTGCCGCCGTCCGGCGGATGACAGCCATGCCGTGGATGAAAGCAGCGAAGAACTGCTGCTCGATCCCAACGTGCTGGCCAACGGCGGCTTTTTCTCCCTCGGCGCCTTCAGCATCAGCCCCGACCACCAGCGCCTGGCCTACAGCCTCGACACCAGCGGTGAAGAGATTTACACCCTGTACGTGAAGGAATTGGCCACCGGCAAAGTCAGCGAGCTGGCATTCGAAAACTGCGACGGCAGCATGACCTGGGCCAACGACAGCCTGACCCTGTTCTTCGGCGAGCTGGACGACACCCATCGCCCACATAAGCTGTATCGCTATCGCCTGGACGGCACGGCGGCGCAGGAAGTGTTCCACGAACCCGATGGGCGTTTCTTCCTGCATTGCTACCGCGCAAGCTCCGAGCGCCAGCTGCTGCTGGCCCTGGGCAGCAAGACCACCAGTGAAATCTGGGCGCTGGACGCCGACCAGCCGCAGTTGGATTTCACCTGCCTGGCACCACGGGTCGAAGACCATGAATACGACGTGGACCACGGCAAGCGTAATGGCGAGTGGACCTGGTTCATCCGCAGCAACCGTGACGGCATCAACTACGCACTATTCGTCGCCGCCGACACCGGCAGCGTGCCCAATGAGGAGGACTGGCAAAACCTGATCCCCCACGACGCCACCGTGATGCTCGACGGCGTGACCCTGAACGCCCAGGCCATGACCTTGAGCCTGCGCATCGGAGGCCTGCCGGTGATCGAAGTGCACGCCCAGGACTTGCCGGCGTATCGCGTGGAATTGCCCGACGCTGCCTACAGCCTCTACGTACAGAACAGCCTGGAATTTGCCAGTGACAAGATCCGCCTGCGCTACGAAGCCCTGAACCGCCCCGCCCAGGTGCGCCAGCTCGAGCTGGCCACAGGTGCGCAAGTTGTGCTCAAGGAAACCCCGGTGCTCGGCGTGTTCAACGCCGATGACTATGTCAGCCAGCGCCTGTGGGCCACCTCCGCCGACGGCACCCAGGTGCCGATCAGCCTGGTGGTCAAGCGCGACCAACTGGGCAAGCCAACCCCGCTTTACCTCTACGGCTACGGCGCCTACGGCCAGAGCCTCGACCCGTGGTTCTCCCATGCCCGCCTGAGCCTGCTGGACCGTGGGGTGGCGTTTGCCATCGCGCATGTGCGCGGCGGCGGCGAGTTGGGTGAAGCCTGGTATCGCAATGGCAAGCAGGAACACAAGCAGAATACGTTCAGCGACTTTATCGCCTGTGCCGAGCATTTGATCGCCGAAGGCCTGACCACGGCCAAGCAATTGGCAATCAGCGGCGGTAGCGCCGGTGGCTTGTTGATTGGCGCCGTGCTCAACCAGCGTCCGGAGCTGTTCCAGGCGGCGATTGCCGAAGTGCCGTTTGTCGACGTGCTCAACACCATGCTCGACCCCGAGCTGCCGCTGACCATCACCGAGTACGACGAATGGGGCAACCCTGAAGAGCCCGAGGTGTATGCACGCCTCAAGGCTTACGCCCCCTACGAAAACGTCAGCGCCCAAGCCTACCCGGCCACCTTGGTGATCGCCGGTTACAACGACAGCCGCGTGCAGTATTGGGAAGCGGCCAAGTGGGTGGCCAAGCTGCGGGGCACCAAGACCGACGACAACCTGTTGCTGCTCAAGACCGAACTGGGCGCCGGCCACGGTGGCATGAGCGGTCGTTACCAGGGATTGCGTGACGTAGCGCTCGAATATGGATTTGTCTTCAAGGCCCTCGGCCTGATTTAGGAACTTAGGGCCGTGCTCGACGGCGAACGGCGCTCCGCCAGCTGTGTGGCGGCGAAGATGATCCGCGCTATTGCGATTGCCCTCTCCAAGCGCTTGCGCATGGCCGATGGGCAATTACTCTCGCAGCAGTATTAACCGCCGGGCGTCTTCGGCTTGCTGTCGTTCTGTTGCAGGCCGGGCACCGTTTGATCTTTTGGCGGCGCGGGCAACACGATCGGCACCAGCGCGGGCGAGCCATTGGCGGTGGCTTTGGGGGCGACGGGCGGACTGACTTGCGGATACAGCGTGGGCGTCGGTGTGCCCGGCGCACCGGGGGTTGGCGCGGGTGCGACCGGCACGGTTTGCACCTCTTGCGCCTGCGCCGTACCCAATGTGAGCGCGCCAAGCACAATGACCGTTAGAATGTTGCACTTCATCGATGGCTCCATGGCCTGACCGGAATGTCGTAAGGCTACTCCCAACCGCGCAAGAATGCCCTTCCCAATGAGATTTCCATGAAACGTTTCGTTCTGCTGGACACCACTCCGATCCCCGACAACGGCGGAGCCTTGTGCCTGTTCGAATACGGTGAGGATTTTGTCATCAAGATTCAGGGCGGTGACGGCGGCCAGTTGATGAACACGCGCATGCACGGTTCCGAAGATGCACTGGCGGAGATTCCTTGCCGTAAAGTGGCCGGGCGTCCGGGCTCACGGGTACTGATCGGCGGGTTGGGCATGGGCTTTACCCTGGCCTCGGCGCTCAAGCATTTGGGCAAGACGGCCGAAGTGGTGGTCGCGGAGTTGGTGCCCGGCGTGGTGGAGTGGAACCGCGGCCCGCTCGGGGAAAAATCCGGACGCCCGCTGCTGGACCCGCGCACCACAATCCGCATGGAGGACGTGGCCAAGGTACTGCAAGCCGAGCCCCAGGGCTTTGACGCGATCATGCTCGACGTCGACAACGGCCCCGAAGGCCTCACGCAAAAGGCCAATAGCTGGCTGTACTCCGCCAGTGGCCTGGCCGCCTGTGCCAAGGCCCTGCGCCCCAAAGGCGTTTTGGCCGTGTGGTCGGCCAGCGCCGACAAACTGTTCAGCGACAAACTGCGCAAGGCCGGGTTCAAGGCCGAAGAGGTGCAAGTGTTTGCCCATGGCAACAAGGGCACCCGGCATACCATCTGGATTGCCGAGAAGCTCAAGGGCTGAACACGATTCACCCAACGCAGAAAATCCCCTGTGGGAGTGGGCTTGCCCGCGATAGCGCCGTAACAGTCAACACATCTGCCGTCTGATACACCGCTATCGCAGGCAAGCCAGCTCCCACATTTTGTGCTGGGTCAGTTTCGGGATTTGCGGTAATCGATCACGTACGGCACTTTTTTATCGAAGGTCTTCTCAAGCTCATCGCGATCCAGTTGGGTCATGCCACCCAGTTGGCGGGCGGTAAAACCGCTGTCACCCACCTGTGAACCCGGCGCCAGGCTGACCATGCGCTTGGCCACCGCTTCGATGGCATCCTTGTAGCCGCTCTTCTTGTTCAGGTTGTACGCGCTCAGGTCAACTTGGGTGCGCAACCAGTTGCCCCAGTAGAACTCCAGGAATTCCGGCGCAATCGCACCGTCATCCGGCTTGCCATAGGCGGCCTTGCGGGTGAAATACACCAGGCTGCGGAAAGTATCGTCCTGCAAGTTCTTGAAGCCCAGGTGCGCCGGCAGTTGCTCGGGCGGCAAGGTCTGGCCCTGGTTGTCCTTGAGCCAGACCTTGCGCGCCGCCTGCATGCGCTGCCAGAAGGTGGCCATGTCCGGGCTGTTGCTGAAGTCGTCGGTGACCTTGACCCACATTTTCAACTGCGAACCGCCGCCAGTGGTTTCCCACAAGGTGGTGAACGTGTGGTGGCCATCGGTCAGGTACAACTGGCCCGCGGGGCCGACCACCACGGTTTTCATGTCTTCGGGATGGGTGCCCACCGGGTCCTTGCAGGTGAAGCTGTCGGGTTTGTGCAGGTCGGCTTTTTTCGGCACTTTGTCAGCGCTGCCCTGGCCGTTGGTCTCGCAGTATTCATCGAAAACCTTGGCGGGTTTATCGGCGAACAAGCCGAGGCTGTAATAAATCTGGTCAAAACCCACCACGGCCTGGGTCGGGTGCAGTCGCTCCAGGGCCACCTCGATCACCTCTCCGGGTTTGGGTGTGGAGAACGCTTGGGCCTGGGCGGTAACGACACACAGCAGTAACGCAACAATCCATGAATGCAGACGCATGAGTTTCAGATCCTTATATGTAAAGTGAAGCAGTCATTTGCAACGCGAGCGGCTAGAATCAACCCTATCCGTGAACCGCAAGATAGCCAGGAGCCATGATGAGCTCGACCAACCCGCCCTCCCACACCGCCAAGCTGGATCGCATCCTCGCCGATGCCCAGCGCGACCGGGAAATGGGCTACCGCGACAAAGCCTTGAAGATGTACCCCCACGTGTGCGGCCGCTGCGCCCGTGAGTTCTCCGGCAAACGCCTGAGCGAACTGACAGTACACCACCGAAATCACAATCATGATGACAATCCCCAGGACGGCTCCAACTGGGAGTTGCTGTGCCTGTATTGTCACGACAACGAACACTCGCGCTACACCGACCAGCAGTATTTCGGCGACGGCTCCACCAGTAGCCCGACCATTGCCAAGGCCACGCATAACCCGTTTGCGGCGTTGGCTGGCCTGATGAAGAAAGACGACTGAAGGTCTTCTTTGCCTGTCCTGGCCCCATCGCAGGCAAGCCAGCTCCCACATTTGAACGTGTTCACAAGTCAAAATGTGGGAGCTGGCTTGCCCGCGATAGCTATCCCCCAAACACCGCATCCCTCCAAGGCCGTATAATCGCCGTTTTTCTCCAAGGCACCCTTCCCCGTGGGCAATAAACGCTACAGCTGCATCGGTCTGTATAACCCCAAATCCCCCGAAAACGTCGGCTCGGTGATGCGTGCCGCCGGCTGCTACGGCGTGGCCTCGGTGTTCTACACCGGCGTGCGTTACGAGCGCGCCCGGGACTTCATCACCGACACCAAGAAGGTCCACCACGACATTCCGCTGATCGGCATCGATGACCTGAAAAAGATCCTGCCCCTGGGCTGTATCCCGGTCGCCGTGGAACTGGTGGAAGGCGCCCGCCCGCTGCCCGAATACACCCACCCCGACCGCGCGCTGTACATCTTCGGCCCCGAAGACGGCTCCCTCGACAAAGAGATCCGCGACTGGTGCGAAGACGTGGTGTATATCCCGACCACTGGCTGCATGAACCTCGCCGCCACCGTCAACGTGGTGCTTTACGACCGCCTGGCCAAGGGCAACAACACCCGTTCAGGCCCCAAGTACTGATTTTTCGGGAACATCCAGCGCCTGCGAACAGTCAGCTACTTACACTTGCCCTTGTTGGAGACAGACCATGAGCGACAGCAAAAACCTGCGACCGATCATCGAACACGCACCACTCGACACCCCGCCGACTCAGAACGTGCACGGCTGGGAACGTATCGGCTCGGTAGCCGGCGGCGTGATGATGGTTGGCAAAGGCCTGCGCCGTGGCGGGATTTTCGGCTTGATCCAAGTGGCGATCGGCGGTGTGGCGCTGGCCCGTGGCTTCACCGGGCACAGCTCGCTCAAGGACAAACTGGAACAGGGTCGCCAAGACATGAACAGCGTGCGCACGAAGATCGAGCGCGCCGGCCAAGAGCTGAAGAACCTCAAGACCAAGGCCGAAGTGGCGGCTGAGAAAACAACCAAAACCACCGGCTGAAGGTGATCTTCCGGATAGTGGAGATCAACATGTGGGAGCGGGCTTGCCCGCGAATACGGTGGATCAGTTGAAACATCTGTAACTGACACACCGCCTTCGCGGGCAAGCCCGCTCCCACATTTGGTTGTGTGCAAGGTTTGGGCTCAGCGCAGCAGTTTGTTGTCCAGCACCACCGACGACTCGCCGATCACACTTTCAGCCAGTTGCACAAACTCAGCAGTGGTAATGCCGTTCGAGCGCATGACCCCCTGCGCAAGGTCATCCAGCGAGCGCTTGTTGTGGGTTTTCACGCGGATCTCGCGGTCCAGTTCCTGCAACACCACCACCGCCCGGGCCACGGCGCCGGCGCTGATGTGCTCACCCCGCAGGGTGGTGACGTCCTTGCCTTCCTTGCTCAACCGCGCCTGGATGGCTGCGTAGCGCTCGTCGGTGATGCCACCGGCGCGGCGCACCAGCTCGATCGCGTAATACTCCCCCAGCCCCTCGCGAATCCAATCGCTACTGTCGTGATCATTGAAGCGGCCAATGGCCTGCACCACTTCGCGGATCAACGGGCTGCTGCCGCTTTCACTGACCAGCGGTGTGTGGCTGTTGAGGTAGATCGAATCGCGCGACGCCACAACACCCCGGCGCATGGGGTCGCTGGCGCCCACGATCAACAGTTTCGCTGGATGGCGCGGGAACGCCGCCTCCAATTGCGGCCAGACGAACGTCAGCAGCGTCAGTACATCCATGCGCCGCATGCCCTGCCCTTTGGGGGCAGCCACGGTGACTTCGGTTTCACCAAGTCGCATACGCCGGCTACCCAGGGTTCCGGCAAGCATCCAGCCGGTGGGGCGGTCGAACAGGCGGGAGACGTTGTCGATGCGAAATTTGTTTTTGCCGATGCGCGGCCAGGCAGTTTCGATGCTCTTCCAACCTGCCGGCAGTTCGAACACCAGGCGCGAGACCAGCTCGATGCCGTCTTGTTGATCCAGCCGCGCAGCCGGCACCAGGTCTTCACCGCGAAACAGCGCCCAGTTGGGCGTCATCCGCGCTTCATAGGTGCCAGGTTTGCGCGCATGGGTAAGGCGGACGCGATAGGTCAGGCTGGCTTTGTCGGCACTGGGTTGCCACAGGCCACGGCTGCCGGTGACTTTCCATTGGCCGTCGGCCTTGAAGTCGCTGTAGTCACCCGCGCGGCCCAGGTCGAAGTCGAGGCTGCGCACCGCCGAGCCCTGGGACAGGCTCAGGCGCACTTCGGCCTGGTCGCTCTGGGGCAGCAACTTGACGTGATAGTCCAGGTCGACTTTCTTCGCACACCATGCCGGCATGCTCAACGCCAGCAACATCAGGCCCGCCGCCAGCTTGGTTCCCACCCGCATACTCACTCCTTGTTCAGCCCGCGCGGAAGATCAGGTAATCCTCCCAGTCGTCTTCGGGCACGCTGCCTTCGCTGAGCATGCGCCCGGACTGGGAAATGCGTTCGTGATGCACTGCGTCGCGGTCGCCACAGACCAGGTGATGCCAAAGCGGCAGGTCTTTACGCTCGCTAACCAGTCGGTAGCCGCAAGTCGGCGGCAACCACTTGAACTGATCAGCCTGGCCCGGGGTGAGCTGGATGCAATCAGGCACCGAGGCACGGCGGTTGGGGTAGTCGGTGCACTGGCAGGTTTTCAGGTCGAGCAGTTTGCAGGCGATACGCGTGTAATAAACGCTGTTGTCGTCTTCGTCCTCAAGCTTCTGTAGGCAGCACAGGCCACAGCCGTCGCACAACGACTCCCACTCCTCCTGATCAAGGTGTTCAAGGGTTTTGCGTATCCAGAAAGGTTCGACTTTGGCGGCCATGGCTCTACATCAACATCGCTAGGTGAAAAGGCCGCCAGTCTAGTGCCCAAGGCCCTTGGGGCCAAGCGCTTACGACTGGCGGTGTGACAAGACTTGTCAGTCTAGTGGCCGCGCAGTAGCTTTGAGCACCGAATTGACGATCAGGAAATGCTCAATGACACGTGTTGCCGACTATCCAATCCACACCCAGTTCACCGACCGCTGGTCGCCTCGCGCTTTCACCGGCGAAAGCATCCCGCAGGACACCCTGTTGAGCTTTTTCGAAGCCGCACGCTGGGCACCGTCGGCCTACAACTCACAGCCGTGGCGTTTCCTGTATGCGCGCCGCGACACGCCAAACTGGGAACGCTTCCTGGGCCTGCTCAATGAATTCAACCGTGGTTGGGCGCAGCACGCGTCGGCCCTGGTGATCATCGCCTCGAAAACCGACTTCACCGCCCCCGGCGCCAGCGAAGAAACCCCAGCCCTGTGGCACACCTTCGACACCGGCTCGGCCTGGGGCCACTTGGCGCTGCAAGCCAGCCTCGCCGGCTGGCACACCCACGGCATGGCCGGTTTCGATCAGGAACTGACACGCAAAGAGCTGAAGATTCCGCAGGGTTATGCTCTGCACGCGGCGGTGGCCGTGGGCAAGCTGGGTGACAAATCGACCTTGCCGGAGTACCTGCAAGGCCGTGAGGCGCCAAGCCCGCGTCGGCCGTTGAGCGAGCTGGTTTCGGAAGGTGACTTCAGCCTCTGACGCTGACGCAATACCCAATGTGGGAGCGGGCTTGCCCGCGATGGCAGTGTGTCAGCTACAGAGATGTTGGCTGGCCTACCGTCATCGCGGGCAAGCCCGCTCCCACATTTTGATTAGCAGTGGCTTCAGTAGCCGCGTTCGAAGCTGACTTCCCCGCGCAACGCTTCCTTAGCCTGATACGCCCGCAGGTTTTGCACAAACAACTCCACCATCATCGAAGGCGACGTCGGTGCCGAACTGTGCCCGGTCAGCAACAGGCCCCACGCGGTCCAGAACGGATGGCGTTGCGGCAGCGGTTCCTGGCGGCATACATCGATCACCGCACCGGCCAGGTGCCCTTCTTTCAAGGCTTCGACCAGATCGGCATCTACCACCGCCACGCCGCGCCCGACGTTGATGAACAACCCGGTCGGCTTGAATTGCTTGAACAGCGCAGCGTCGTACAGATCATGGGTGTCAGGTGTATTGGGCAGCAGGTTGATCACGTAGTCCACCTCCCCCACCAACCGACCCAGTTGATCCAGCCCGACCACCTCAGTAAACGGCGCCTGCTCCCGCGCACTGCTGGCGATGCCATACAGCTTCACACCGAACGGCACCAGGAACTCGGCCACGCGCTGGCCGATATCGCCGGTGCCGACGATCAGCACCTTGCGCCCCGCCAGGCTCTGGCCCATGCGGTTGTCCCACTTGCGCTCGACCTGGCTGACCAGCCGCGCCAGCACTTCACGTTCATGGCCCAGCATGTAGGTGAGGACAAACTCGGCCATCACCTGGCCAAAGATGCCGACCGCTCGGGTCAAGCGATAGTGGCGCGGCAAGCCTTCGGCCAGCAGTGGCGTGATACCGGCCCAGGTCGATTGCAGCCACTGCGGCTGGTGGCCCTGGCGCAACAGGGTGGCCAGCAGGTCCGGCTGGCCCAGCCATACCGGGCAATCGGCGGCCAGGCGCGACAGTTCGGCCGAATCGCCGCTGGTCAGTACCTCGAGGTCCGGCGCCGCGTCACGCAGCAGTTGGGCGTAGAGCGGGTGATCCTGCTCAGCAATCAGAACACGCATGGTTCAAACCTTTCAAAAACAATACGGACGGCCGCCCGCATCCTTACGGCCACCGCCCACTTATACGATTCCATTGAAGCAAGTGCCCCGGGCGGGGCACTGATCGATCACATCGGGTCGTTGCGGCGCAGCAGCTCTTCAGGCAAGTGTTCGATGTACTCGTCCTCGGCCGGCGGCATTTGCAGGTGGTAGCCCTGCTTGTCGAGGTTTTCCAGGACTTGCACGATGTCTTCCTGTTGCAGCTTGCGCTCGGGCGTCAGTACCAGATCGAACGCGTGCGCCGGCTTGCCGAAAATAGTGATCAGGGCTTCAGGCACACGTTCAAGGGCGTCGCTCTTGAGCACGTAGAGGTACATGCCTGTGCGTTTCGAACTGCGGTAGATGGAACAAATACGTTTCAAGGCTGTTCTCCGGCAATGGCCAGGCTGTCGAGCAGCGCCTGGCCCATCAACTCGCGGCGCCAGCCACGCAGCGAGTCTGGCAATTGGTAAGGCCCATCGGGGTAGCCGCTTTTAACCAGGGCTTCGAGGGTTTTCTTGCGCAGCATCAGTTCCGGCGCCATGTCCAGGCGTTCGGCAAACGCCTGGCCCAAGGCACGCAGCTCTTTGATCAACGCGGCGGCGTCTACCGGCAGGGGTTCTGCGACGGCAGGCGGCCATTGGTCCATTGACACGCTACCGGCACGCTTGATCAGGTCCAGCAGGAACTGGCCATCCTGACGCACGGTGCGCGGATGCATGTCTTCGATCTTGCCCAGGGCGGCAAGGTTATCCGGCTGGGATTTGGCCAGGGGCCATAACGAATGCTCACGAATGATGCGATTGCGCGGCAGGTCACGGGCACGGGCTTGCTGTTCGCGCCAGGCGCACAGTTCACGCAGTACGGCGAGCTGGGCGCGGGACAGTTTCCACGCCAGCTTGGCCTCGCGGTACACCTCGTACGGGTCGACTTCGCGGCGCAGGTTGGCCACTAGCTCGGCGCCGTCTTCCAGTACCCAGGCGTATTTGTCATCGGACAGGCGCGGACGTAGCCGGGTGTAGACCTCGGCCAGGTGCACAGCGTCTTCGGCGGCGTAGCTCACTTGCGTCTCGGACAGCGGCCGCTGCAGCCAGTCCGAGCGGGTCTCGCCCTTGGGCAACTCGATATCGAGCACGGCCTGCACCAGCCGCGAGTAACCCATCGAGAAACCGAGGTTCAGGTAAGCCGCGGCCAATTGGGTGTCGAACAGCGGCACCGGCAAACTGCCAGTCAGGCGCAACAACACTTCGAGGTCTTCGCTGCAGGCGTGCACCACCTTGATCACCGCTGGATTTTCCAGCAAGGCGGCCAAAGGTTGCCAGTTGTCGATGGTCAGGGGATCGATCAGGTAAGCGCGTACGCCATCGCCAATCTGGATCAGCCCGGCAATGGGATAAAAGGTGTCGACCCGCATGAATTCGGTGTCGAGGGCGACGAATGGCAACTGCTGCCATTCGGCGCAATGTTGGCCGAGGCTATCGTTGTCGCAGATCCAGTGAATATCGATGGCCACACGGCTCTCCCTTGAAGAATGGCGCGCAGTATATATCGCGAAAGGGGCTTGCGAGCATTCGCAGTGCACACACGATCATGAAAACTCCGACAAGAGACGGAGAATAGTCCGACGAGCGGGACTTATCCTCTCTTACGTAGAACGTAGATCCGCCACGACGTGGAGCCTGGGAGGAACTCCTGGTAATTCAGGACTTTGAAACCGGCTTCGCGGAACTCACCCTCCACCAGCGTTCGCGCACTCACCGAGACGATCACGGTGTCACGGCTGACCCGATGAAACTCGCGCAGCAAGGTTAAACGCACATCACTGTCGGGGACATGGCGAAACAATTCCAGGCAGAAAATGCAGTCCACCGCATTCGCCGACAGGCCGATGGAAAACGCCGAGCCTTGAAAAGTCTTGATCCGCTTGAGCAGCGTCGCCGGGTGATGGGTGCGGGCATGGTCGAGCATGGCCTGGGAGTTGTCCGAAGCCAGGATCACCCGGTTGACGTGTTCGCCCAGTACTGGCCAGAACTGCCCCGAGCCGCAGGCCAGGTCAAGAATCAGCCCCGGCTCGCCCGCCACTTTCAATGCATGGCGTACCAGCCGCGCCGTACGCCACGCGGCCAAGCGCTGCAACAATCCTTGCGGGCGGGTATCACCGCAGACTAGGGCATGCTCACGGTCACAGCGCTCGGTGAATTCGATCTCGATGGAGGATGGAGGTTGTGGCGACATCACGGGCTCATGTAAGCGAAACGGTAGTGAACGACCTTGATCCACAGCTTAATCACTGCAACGTGAAAAAAAGGTCGAAACCGCCGCCGTCGCAAATCCCTTCAGGCCTGGTTCAGGTACCAGCGCCAATCCTGCTCGCCGACTTCGCCCATGAACTGGCGATATTCGGCGCGTTTGACCGCCAGGAATACCCCGAGGAACTCGCTGCCGAACGCATCCCGTGCCCAGCTCGAAGCCTCCAATGCACGCAGGGTGGTGAGCCAGTCCGTAGGCAAAAACTCCTTGGCCTGGGCATAACCGTTGCCTTCCACCGGGGCGCCTGGATCGCTTCGTTCGCGGATGCCACGGTGGATGCCGGCCAGCATCGCGGCGGCAGCGAGGTACGGGTTGGCGTCGGCACCGCAGATGCGGTGCTCGATATGCCGCGAGCTCGCCGGGCCGCCGGGCACGCGCAGGCTGACGGTGCGGTTGTCCACGCCCCAGGTAGCGGCCAAGGGCGCGTAGCTGTTGGTCTGGAAGCGGCGGTAGGAGTTGGCGTTGGGGCAAAACATCAGCAGCGAATCGAGCAAAGTGTCGAGCATGCCGCCTACCGCCTGGCGTAGCAGCGGTGTACCGTCGGCGGCTTCGCTGGCAAACAGGTTGTTGCCTTCAGCATCCGCCAAGCTGACGTGCATGTGCATGCCAGTACCTGCCAGGTCGTCGAACGGCTTGGCCATGAAGCAGGCGGTCATCCCGTGTTTATGGGCCACGCCTTTGACCAGGCGTTTGTAGCGCACCGCTTCGTCCATGGCTTGCAGGGCATCGGCGCGATGCTCCAAGGTGATTTCCACCTGGCCCGGGGCGTATTCGGAGATCGCCGTGCGCGCCGGGATGCCTTGCAGTTTGCAGGCGCTGTAGAGGTCGGCCAGAAACGGCTCGATCTGCTCCAGCTCACGCAGGCCATACACCTGGGTCGAGCGTGGGCGATGGCCGTCCACATCCCGCGCCGGTTGTGGGCGACCGTTGCTATCGGGCTTCTGGTCGAGCAGGTAGAACTCCAGTTCCGCAGCCATCACCGGGTAATAGCCGTCGGCTTTCAACCCGTCGATGACCTTGGCCAGCAAATGCCGAGGGTCGGCCACCGTGGCGGGCAGACCTTCGGTGGGGTGCATGCTGACCTGCACGGCGGCCGTCGGGATCAACCGCCACGGCATGCGCTGCAGGCTGCCGCTGACCGGGTAGGCGCGGCAGTCGATATCACCGACCTCCCACACCAACCCAGAGTTTTCCACATCGTCGCCATTGATGGTCAGGCCGAGGATGGTGCTGGGCAGTGGCCGGCCACTTTCATACACCGCCAACAGCTCATCGCGGTGCAGTAACTTGCCCCGTGGCACGCCGTTGTTATCGAGGATAAACAGCTCGAACATTTCGATGTCCGGGTTGTGTTCAAGGAACGCTTGGGCTTCGTGCAGGCTGGCAAAAACACTCATGGCAATTCTCATACGTTTGCGTCAGGCAGGCGCACAGGCGCCGCCGGGCAGATGCGCACAGGCGCGCGTCATCCATGGGGAAGATCAACGTAGAAGAGAGGTATCTGGTGGGCGGGCGTGACGGCAGTGGAACAGCGCCCAGAACGCCAACTCGGACGGTAAGGCCTCGACGACCGTCGAACCACTCGGCACTAAAACGCCAGGCGATGTCTCGGGGTGAGTGTCGGGGGAACCATCCATGTGTCAATCACAGTGAGGGAGATGCCAGCCAGCGTCACACGCGGGCAAAGGTTGTTCAATTCAGGGTTGGCGGAGTTTGGTTGCGACGGGGCTAAACATTTGCCATCCCACCACCTGCTGGAAATAATGGCCTCCCCGCCCATGCCCCAAGGACTCGACCGCATGAAAGCTCCGCTGGCCTTCTGTTTTTTGGCAAGTCTGACCACCCACGCCCTGGCCGATTCGCGCCTGGATGACGTGCTGCAACGTGGCACGCTGACCGTCTGCACCACCGGCGACTACACACCCTACTCCGCCCTGCGCGCCGATGGCCGCTATGAAGGCATCGACATTGCCATGGCCGAATCCTTGGCCAAGAGCCTCAACGCAAAGATCCACTGGGTGCCCACCACCTGGAAAACCTTGATGCCGGACTTCCTTGCCCAACGCTGCGACATCGCCGTGGGTGGTATTTCCGTGTCCCTGGAGCGTCAGAAAAAAGCGTTCTTCAGCCAGCCCTTGGGCGTCGACGGCAAGATCCCATTGGTGCGCTGCGCCGATGTGCAGCGTTACCAGACCATCGCGCAGATCAACCAACCACAGGTGCGGGTGATCGAGCCGGCAGGCGGCACCAATGAAGTGTTTGCCCGCGCCCATCTGGGCCAGGCGCAGATACGCCTGCATGACAACGTGACCATCTTCGACGAACTGCTGGCAGGCAAGGCCGATGTGATGATCACCGACGCCAGCGAGGCGCGTTATCAGCAGAAGCAGAAACCGGGGCTATGCGCGGTCAACCCGGAGCAGTACATGCAATTCAGCGAAAAAGCCTTCCTGCTGCCCCGGGATGATGTGGCGTGGAAAAGCTACGTCGACCAGTGGCTGCATCTGAGCGTGGCCACTGGCGTGTACGCAGGCATCGTCAACCAGTGGCTGGCGGCGCCTTGAGCCGCCGCCGTCTACGCTGTTGTCACATCAACAAGAAGGAGGGATAGGGAATGAAGGGATTGCTCCGAATCACCTGGCTGCTGCTGTTGTGTTTCGGCTCGGTGCACGCGGCCACTCAGGATGAGGACGCACAGGCCGCCAAGACCCTGCTGGAAAAAGCCTTGGCTTACTACCAGAGCAACGGCGACAAAGCCTTCGCGGCGTTCAGTCGTCAGGGCGACTTCATCGACCACGATCGTTATGTGTTCGTGGTCGACACCCAAGGTGTGCTGCTGGCCAGCGGCGGGCCCTCTTCCGCCTTGATCGGCCGCGACGTGTCCGAGCTGCTCGGCCCGGACCTGCAAGCCTCGTTCAAACAAGCACTGGCCACCCCCGAAGGCCAGGGTATCCAACAAGCCGATTACCGTTGGCAGAACTGGAACGATGGCAAGGTCGAACACAAGCACGTGTTTTATCAGCGCATGGGCCAGCGCATCCTGGCAGTGGGTTACTACCTGCCACGGGCCACGCCGGAACAAGCGCGGGCGTTGCGCGACAAGGCGGTGAAAGCGCTGCTCAAGGATGAGGCCGGTACACTCAAGGCCATCAACTCACTGGAAGGCGGGTTCCTGCAGGATGACCTGTATGTGTTCGTGGTGGACCTGGATACCCGGCGCTATGTGGCTCACGGCACCAACTTGCGCCTGGTCAACACCGACTTCAGCAAGATCAAGGACCCGGACGGCAAGCCTGTCGGCGAGCCGATCCTGCACTTGATGGCCCAGCAGGACCAGAGTGAATACAAGTACCGCTGGAAAAACCCGGCAACCGACAAGGTCGAGAACAAGCATGCGTACTTGCGCAAGGCCGGGCATTTCATGGTCGCTGTCGGGTACTACAGCCCTTGAGGCTGAAAAGCGGTTAAACCTGTGGGAGCGGGCTTGCCCGCGATGTCGGTGGATCAGTCACTGAATGTATCGACTGACACGCTGCCATCGCGGGCAAGCCCGCTCCCACATGGGGTTCTATGGCGTACCTGCTAACGGGCCTTGTCTTCACGACCGCGCAACAGACGGTTAGGCATCGCTACCGCTGCCGCCAACCCCAGCAGCGACACTGCCGCACTCACCATCAGCAAATGCCGGAACGTCACCGCCAGCTCACCGCGCAAGGCATCCTGCGCCGGGCCCGGGGCGGCTTTCAAGCCATCGAGCAGCACGTTGCCGGAGCTGCCTTCAGCCACCAGCGAACCGCTGGCCAGGTGGGCGAAACTGGAGTCCTGCAACAGCGCCAGCAACAGTGCCGACATACACGCCACCCCGACCGCGCCGCCCAGCGAACGGAACAGGTTAGTCGTGCTGGTAGCAACGCCGATGTCCCGCTGCTCAACGGAGTTTTGCGTACCGACCAACGAAGTCGGGAACTGCATGCCCACGGCGATCCCGCACAGCAGCATGAAGATCGCTGTCAGCCCGACCGCCTGCGGCGCGCTGTAGGCCATGCCTAGAATCGCGAAAGGACTCAACAGTGCGCCGGTAAGAATCATCGGTTTATAGCGCCCCGTCACCGAGGTCATGCGCCCGGCAAAGTAAGCCCCCATTGGCAAACCCACGGCCAACGGCAGCAGGTGCAAAGCGGCGCTGTCGGCACCAGAGCCGGTCACCGTCTGATAACGCAGGGGCATCAACACCGTCAGGGAGATCGCCTGGAAGCTGGTGAAGAAAATCGTGCACCAGCACAGCACCGCAGTGCGATTGGCGAACAGGTGCATCGGCAACAATGGCTCCCGCGCACGCCGTTCGTGCCAGACAAATACCGTCAATGCCACCAACGCACAGGCCAGCAGCCCCAGCACCTGTTCGTCACGCCAATGATGGCCCTGGCCGATTTCGGTAATGCCCAACAGCAAGGCCGTCAGGCCGATGATCATCAGCACGGTGCCGAGGTAATCGATGATCGGCTTGCGTTGTGGCACCGGCAGCCCTACCAGGGTGCGGTAGGCCACGTACCAGGCCCCAGCGCCCAGGGGCAGGTTGATCAGGAACACCCAGCGCCAGGACAGGTACTCGGTCATGTAACCACCCAGCACCGGCCCGGCCACGCTGGCCACCGCGTACATGCTGCTGAAGTAACCCTGATAGCGCCCACGCTCGCGGGGCGGGATGATGTCACCGATGATCGCCTGGCTCACCGAGATCATCCCGCCGGCGCCGATGCCCTGGAGAATCCGCGCCAGCACCAGTTGCTCCATGCTTTGCGCCATGCCGCAGAACAGCGAGGCCAGGGTGAACACGCCCATGCCGATCAGCATCATCGGGCGCCGCCCGTAAAGGTCGCCGAGCTTGCCATAGATCGGCACCGCCACCGTCATCGCCACCATGTAGCCGGAGATCACCCAGGCCAGCAGGTTGACGTCATGGAATTGCGCGGAAATGGCCGGCATCGACACGGCGACGATAGTCTGGTCCAGGGCTCCGAGAAAGATCGCCATCATCAAGGCGACGAGCACACTGCGTACGGCGGGAACGGGTTGGGTGGGTTGATTCAGGTGGGTCACGGCAGAACCTTCGAGCAAGACCCGCGAGGCAGGGAAAGCGCGCGGGAATGCTCGATACGATAGCAGGCTACTCGATAGCTTCGTAAGGAAGGCCGACGTAATTTTCTGCGATGGTCTGGCGACCGGCCTGCGAGTGAATGAAGTATTCAAGCTCGCTCTGTGCAATGCGCTGGCTGAAGGCATCCGCCTCCGGAAACGCGTGCAACATCGAGGTCATCCACCAGGAAAACCGTTCGGCCTTCCACACACGCCGCAAGCAGATGGCGGAATATCGCTCCAGCAAGTCCACCCGCCCTTCGCGGTATACCTTGAGCAAGATCCGATACAGCGTACTCACGTCACTGGCCGCCAGGTTCAAGCCCTTGGCTCCGGTCGGCGGCACGATATGCGCAGCGTCCCCCAGCAGGAGCAGACGCCCGTACTGCATCGGCTCCACCACAAAACTGCGCAGGGGCGCGATGCTTTTCTCGATCGACGGGCCGGTGATCAATCGTTGCGCAAGGGGGCCTGGCAGGCGGGTTTTAAGCTCATCCCAGAAGCGCTCATCCGGCCATTCCTCCAGCGCTTCATCCACCGGGACTTGCAGGTAATAGCGGCTGCGGCTCGGTGAGCGCATGCTGCACAGGGCAAAGCCGCGTTCGTGCTTGGCATACACCAGTTCGTCATGAATCGGCGGCGTGTCGGCCAGGATGCCCAGCCAGCCAAAGGGGTAGACCCGCTCGAAAACGCTCAGCGACTCGGCCGGGATCGACTGCCGGGCTACACCATGAAAGCCGTCGCAGCCGGCAATGTAGTCACACTCCAGGCGAAAGGTTTCGCCCTGGTGCTCGAAGGTCAGCCAGGGCCGATCACTTTTCAGATCCTGGGGCTGCACATTCGATGCTTCGTACAAGGTGACAGCGCCAGCAGCGGCGCGGGCGGTCATGAGGTCGCGGGTGACTTCGGTCTGACCGTAGATCATCACCGATTGGCCACCGGTCAGTGCCTTGAGGTCGATGTGGGTCAGTTCGCCATTGAGTGCGAGTTCGAAACCGTCATGCACCAGCCCTTCGGCGTCCATACGTCGGCTGACGCCCGCCTCGCGCAAGAGGTCGACCATGCCCTGCTCCAGCACCCCGGCACGTATGCGACCTTGTACATAATCGGCGCTCTGGCGCTCTAGAATCAGGGTCTGGATACCCGCGTTATGCAACAGTTGGCCTAGCAGCAATCCCGAAGGACCGGCGCCAATAATGGCGACTTGGGTTTTCAGTATTTTCATTATTTTTATCGCCCGCAAGCTTCACCCGAACCGATCAAGTGAAAGAGTTGTCATTGCTCTTGTTGCTGACATTTTTCGCTTGAGCGAGCAGCATAAGAAGGTGAAAACTGCCAGAAAGCCTGCACTTTTTGCCAATTGGGGCGATTACCGCACCACTGTCCTGAGTATCGGATTGAAACCATGACCAAAACCGCGATTCCGGTCTTCAAGCTTTACGGAGAAAGCCAGCAATGGCCGACACCCGATTTGTTGCACTGCGAAACCATTTCCCGACGGAGTCGGGAATACCAGTGGGAAATCCAGCCCCACCGGCACGCGGATCTGTGCCAATTGCTCTACGTCCACAAAGGCCAGGCTCACCTGGAAATCGAAGGCCAGCGCACCACGCTCAACGAAGCCACCCTGCAAGTGCTGCCGCCCTTGTGCGTGCACGGGTTTCGGTTTGCCGAAGAAGTGCAAGGCTACGTGGTGACGTTGTCGGCACCGCTGGTCAGCCACTTGCAGGCGCAGTTGGGCTCGACGGTCGGCGGCCTGCAAACCTTAGGAAATTATCCGGCGGGCAAAGACAGCGAGTATCTCAACGCGCAGTTCGCCCGCCTGCAGGACGAATACGCCGATGAGCAACCGGCGCGCGACATGATGATGCATGCCCTGGTCAGCGTGCTGCTGGTGTGGATCAGCCGTCAGGCGATCCAGCGGCGCCACCCACGGACGCCCCGGGGCCGCGAGTATTTTCGCCGCTTCACCCAGTTGGTTGAACAGCATTACCGCGAGCATCCCAAGATCGAAGACCTGGCCCACAAGCTGGGCATCTCGGTCTCACACTTGAACGGGACGTGTCGGGAGTTGGGCGGCCAGCCCGCGTTGCAGATCATGCACGACCGCCAGTTGCTGGAGGCCAAGCGCTTGCTGACTTACACCAGCATGACCATCAATGAAATGTCGGAGGTGTTGGGGTTTTCCGACCCAACGAATTTCTCTCGGCTGTTTCGCCGACGGGTCGGGTTCTCGCCCAAGGCGTTTCGCGAGCAATTGAAGGCTGAGCAGCCTACCTGAGCGCGCTGAAACTGCCGGTGCGGGGAACGCATTGGTCCTGATGACAACTGATTGCGAATGCCGCCGGTTGCATGCGCGTTTGTTCAACGCGGTAGGCGGCAGTCCCATACAGCGCCGTGGCGAATGCGCTGAGGGTGAAAATCATCAGGTATTTTCTGGTTTTGATGCTCATGGCACAGACCTCTGCACGGATCTACACAGTGCTGTTATAAGCATAGGTCAGTCAGGGCTAGTTGCCATTATTGGGCGTCATTCAACCGGTTTATGTCGGTTTACAGACCGACGTCCCACACCGGCTCTTCCGGAAAGCGCAGTACCAGGAAATCCAGCAGGCTGCGCAGGGCCGACGGCATGTGCTTGCGTGAGGCGTACACCGCGTAAATGCTCATATGCCGGGGCTCAGCCTGGGGTAACAAGCGCACCAACTCGCCTGCGCGAATGTAGTCACCGGCCTGGTAGCTGGGCAATAGCGACACACCGGCACCGGCCAGCGTCGCACGCAATAGGGTGCTCGATTCGTTGGCGGTGATGTTGCCCTGCACTGGCACCGAGACATGCTCGCCCCCTTCTTCGAAATGCCACAGGCTTTTGCCGAAATAAGAGTGGGTGAGGCAGTTGTGGCGGGCCAGCGCTTCAACCTTCTGTGGGGCAGGATGCTCGAGCAAATAAGCCGGCGAAGCACACACCATGGAACGACAGACAGTCAGGCGCCGGGCAATCAGGTTGGGGTCCAGGTCATTACTGGTGCGGATGGCCACGTCGATACGTTCGTCCACCAGGTTCACGGTACGGTCGAGCATTTGCATATCCACCGTCACCAAGGGGTAGAGCTTGACGTACTCGGCGATGGCGTCCGCCAATTGCGCCTGGCCGAACGAGGTGCTGACACTCAAGCGCAACAGGCCACGAGGCGCGTCATCGGGTTCGGCGACGGCGGCTTGCATGTCGCAACACAGGTCCAACAGTTGCTTGCAGCGCGGCAGGGTTTCACTGCCGGCGGCGGTCAGGCTCAACTTGCGCGTGGTGCGGTGCAACAGGCGAGCGCCGACCCAGTCTTCCAGCTCGGCCAGATAGCGCGAGACCACGGGGCGTGACAGGTCCAGGTGGTCGGCGGCGGCGGATTGGCTGCCCAAGTCCACGACTGTGACAAACACGCGCATTGCTTGAAGACGATCCATGATTTGCCCGCTTTCAGAAACAAACTATGTCCAAGCATCGCATTTTTTGTTGCGTTTGGTGCAACTAAGCTCTGTGCATCCCTTAGCAACGGCAGGAGCTGCCCGATGTTCTCGACCTTCAAACGCTTGACCCTGGCCACCGCCGCCCTGGCTTTTGCAGCCCACGCGGCAGCGGCCGACCTTAAACTCGACGTGTACAACCCAGGCGAAGCCGCGATCTTCCCGGTCAGCTCGGTGCTGGTCAGCGGTGCCAAGGACGCGATCCTGGTGGATGCGCAGTTCGGCAAAAGCCAGGCCGAGCAGCTTGTGCAAAAGATCCGCGCCAGCGGCAAGCACCTGACCACCATCTACATCAGCCATGGCGACCCGGACTACTACTTCGGCCTCGACACCCTGACCGCTGCCTTCCCCGACGCAAAGGTGCTGGCACCGCAACCGGTAGTCGACCATATCAAGGCCACCGTGGCTGGCAAGCTGGAATTCTGGGGCCCGAAAATGGGTGCCGACAAACCGGCCAAAACCATCGTGCCGCAGGTGCTTGAGGGCCACAGCCTGACACTTGAAGGTCAGCAACTGGACGTTGTCGGCCTCGGCGGCCCGCAGCCGGATCGCAGCTTTGTATGGATTCCATCGATCAAGGCGGTGGTGGGCGGCGTGGTCGTCGCAGAAAACATCCACCTGTGGATGGCCGACACCCAGAGCGCGCAGTCCCACAAAGATTGGTTGGCTACGCTGCAACGTATCGAACAGCTGAAACCGCACACCGTGATTCCAGGTCACTACTTGGGCAGCCCGTCGCTCAAATCCGTGGCCTTCACCGCGGACTACATCAAAGCGTTCGACGAAGAAACCGCCAAGGCCAAGGATTCCGCCGCCCTGATCGCGGCCATGAAGAAGCGTTACCCAACCCTCGCTGACGAAAGCTCTCTGGAACTGAGTGCCAAAGTCGCCAAGGGCGAAATGAAGTGGTGATTGGTTTTAAACCCTGACCGTACTGGAGAATGTCATGAGCAAGATCGCAATCATTGGTGCCACCGGCCGTGCCGGTAGCCAACTGCTGGAAGAAGCGCTGCGCCGTGGGCATACCGTCACTGCCATCGCTCGTAACACTGACAAGCTGGCGGCACGCCCGGGCCTGACCGTCAAGCAAGTCGACGCCCTGGATGCCAATGCCCTGCAACAAGCCGTGAGCGGCAATGATGTGGTGATCAGTGCGGCACACTTCACCACCCTGCCCGCCAGTGCCGTCATCGGCCCGGTGAAAAAGGCCGGGGTCAAACGCCTGCTGGTGGTAGGCGGTGCCAGCTCCCTGCTGCTGCCAGACGGCGGTCGGTTGCTCGACAGCCCGAACTTCCCGGCCGAATACAAGGTAGAGGCCACTGCGGGTGCTGCATTCCTGGATGAGCTGCGCAAAGAGAAGGAATTGGACTGGACGTTCCTGTCGCCATCGGCGGAGTTCGTGGAGACCGAGCGCACCGGCAAATTCCGCCTGGGCCAGGATAATTTGCTGGTGAGCAGCGAAGGTCGCAGTTGGATCAGTTTTGCTGACTTCGCCATCGCTTTGATCGATGAAGTGGAAACACCGAAGCATCCGCGCCAGCGCTTCACCGTCGGCTACTGATTCAACTCGGTAAAACTGTGGGAGGGGGCTTGCTCCCGATAGCGGAGTGTCAGTCACTGCATCTGTCACTGATCCGCCGCTATCGGGAGCAAGCCCCCTCCCACATTTTGATCTTCAGTGTTCAGGAGACTTTGCCTGACTCACTAGCCACTCCATCAATGCTTCCAACCCTGCCGACGGCTCAGTCTCCGGCGGATACACCAAGTAATACCCCATCCCCGTCGGCACCCGCAGTTCAAACGGCATCGCCAACCTTCCTGCCATCACATCCTCGCCAATCAACGCGCTGTCGCCAATCGCCACGCCTGAACCTTGTGACGCCACCGTCATGGCCAGATCCAGCGTCTCGAAATGATGCCCCTGGGCCAGATTGCTCAAGCGGGTGTTCGCCGCTTTCAACCACAATGCCCAGTCCCGTTCATCCCGCGTGGGGTGCAGCAGCACCTGTCGCTGCAAATCTGCCGGTGTGTGCAAGCCTGGGAGCAACGCGGGGGCGCAGACCGGCGTGAGTTGTTCATCGAATAAATGCCGCGCCTCGGCCGATTGCTCGGCAATGGGCGCATAAATCACCGCCGCGTCGAATTGCTCACGGCGAAAGTCCACGGTGTAGGCCACGGTGGTGGTCAGTTCCACCGGCACGTCCGGGCGTTCTTTTTGCCATTGCATCAGGCGCGGCAGCAGCCAACGCATCACACAGGTAGACGCCTTGAGTTGCAGGGTTTGGCGGCGGCTGCCGATCTGCTCCACCGCGTCACCGATCAAGCCAAACACCTGCTGCGCCCGCAGCGACCATTCGCGACCTTCTTCAGTCAGGCTCAAGCCCCGCGCCTGGCGCTGGAACAAGGCGTAGCCCAAATGGTTTTCCAGCCCGGCAATCTGCCGGCTCACCGCGCCTTGGGTAATGTGCAACTGCTCGGCGGCGCGGGTGAAGTTGCAGCACTGGGCCGTGACCCAGAACGTGTGCAAGGCGGGCAGCGGTGGAAGGCGCTTCATTGGAATTGAGCCATGACGTGAGGACATGGCTAGTATGACTTTTTATCGATTGTTGCCGCTACCGGCCAGCCGCTCCAATACCGCCTCGAATCCATAACAAGAGCGACAAGCATGGCGACCTGCGGCGAAGTATTGGTCAACCTCCTGGAAAGCTACGGTGTGGACCAGGTGTTCGGTATTCCCGGCGTGCACACCGTGGAGCTGTACCGCGGCCTGGCCCGTTCCGGCATCCGTCACGTCACCCCGCGCCATGAACAGGGCGCCGGATTCATGGCCGATGGCTATGCACGCACCAGTGGCAAGCCCGGCGTGTGCTTCATCATCACCGGCCCCGGCATGACCAATATCACCACCGCCATGGGCCAGGCCTATGCTGACTCGATCCCGATGCTGGTGATCTCCAGCGTGCAATCGCGCAGCCAATTGGGCGGCGGGCGCGGCAAGTTGCATGAGTTGCCGAACCAGAGCGCAATGATCGCGGGCGTGGCGGCGTTCTCCCATACCTTGATGTCGGCCGCAGAATTGCCCGGCGTACTGGCGCGAGCCTTTGCATTGTTCCAGGCCGGTCGACCGCGCCCGGTGCATATCGAAATCCCGTTGGACGTGCTGGTGGAAAACGCCGATGCGTTGCTGGGCAGCGAGCCCATCAGCGTGGCCCGAGCCGGTGCGGCGCCGTCGGCGGTCAAGCAGATGAGCCAGTTG
Source organism: Pseudomonas sp. GW821-FHT03A09 (assembly GCF_059421065.1). Taxonomy (NCBI): domain Bacteria; kingdom Pseudomonadati; phylum Pseudomonadota; class Gammaproteobacteria; order Pseudomonadales; family Pseudomonadaceae; genus Pseudomonas; species Pseudomonas sp. GW821-FHT03A09. The sequence goes on from NZ_JBWKUX010000005.1 coordinate 383,131, forward strand.
CTCGCCGCAGCGAAACGCCCGTTGATCCTGGCGGGTGGTGGCGCCATCGATGCCGCCCCTGAACTCACGCGCCTGGCCGAAACCTTGGGTGCACCGGTGGCCCTGACGATCAATGCCAAGGGCATGCTGCCCTCCTCTCATCCGCTGCTGATCGGCTCGACCCAGACACTGGTCGCCACGCGTGCGCTGGTGGCCGAGGCGGACGTGGTGCTGGCCATTGGCACCGAGCTGGCGGAAACCGACTATGACGTGACCTTCGCCGGCGGCTTCGAAATTCCGGGTGCGTTGCTACGTATCGACATCGACGCCGACCAGACTGTGCGCAATTACCCGCCCCAGGTCGCGCTGGTGGCCGACGCGCAAATCGCCGCCACGGCCTTGCTGGATGACTTGCGCAGCAAGCCTCTGCCTGACCGGGATTCAACCTGGGGCGAGCAACGGGTCGCCCGCCTGTGGGCCGAACTGACACCGACGTGGGATGCAGCCACCCGTGCGCAAACCCTGCTACTCAACACCCTCCTGGATGAATTGCCCGGCGCCGTGCTGGTGGGCGACTCCACCCAACCGGTGTACAGCGGCAACCTGACCCTCAACCTCGACCACCCGCGTCGCTGGTTCAACTCTTCCACCGGCTACGGCACCTTGGGCTATGCCTTGCCGGCGGCGATCGGCGCATGGCTGGGGCGTGGCGATGGGCAACCGGTGGTGTGCCTGATCGGTGACGGTGGATTGCAATTCAGCCTGCCGGAACTGGCCAGTGCGGTGGAAGCGCGCACGCCGGTCATCGTGCTGCTGTGGAATAACCAGGGCTATGAAGAAATCAAGAAATACATGGTCAACCGCGCCATCGAGCCGGTGGGCGTAGACATCTACACGCCGGACTTTATCGGCGTGGCCAAAGCCTTGGGCTGCGCGGCCGAAAGCGTCCACGGCATCGAACCGTTGCGGGCGGCGTTGCGGGCGGCAACGGATCGCCAGGGGCCGACATTGATTGAAATCGACCAGGCATTGTGGATGCAGGCGGTGGCGGTATGAGCACGGTATTGAACGGTGTCTACATCAATGGCACTTGGCGCGCCGGCCATGAAGTCTTGGAGGTGATCAACCCGGCCACGGAAGCGCCCCTGGCCCTGGTCAGTGTCGGTGATGCCGTGGCGGTGAAGCTGGCAGTGGATGCTGCCAGCGCGGCCTTTGCCGACTGGTCGAAAAGCACGGGGGGTGATCGCGCCGCCCTGTTACGCAAAGTCGCCCAAGGCGTGCGCGAGCAGCGTGAACAATTGATGCACATACAGGCGAGCAACAATGGCAAGCCGCTGTTTGAGGCGGGCATCGATGTGGACGACGTGGTCGCCACCTTCGAGTACTACGCCGGCGTCTGCGACGCGATGGACGCGGGACAAGACGCCCCGGTGGCACTGCCCATCGACGAGTTCAGCGCACGCCTGCGCCGGGAACCGTGCGGCGTGGTGGGACTGATCGTGCCGTGGAATTTCCCGATGGTGACCACCGCCTGGAAACTCGCCCCGGCCCTTGCCGCTGGCTGCTGCGCAGTGCTCAAGCCATCGGAAGTCACGCCGTTGGCCGAGCTGCAGCTGGCGCGGATCATCGCCGAGGCCGGGTTTCCGGCGGGGGTGTTCAACCTGGTATGCGGCACCGGCTTGGCCGTGGGTGCGCCGCTGGCGGCAGACCGTCGGGTGGCGAAGATTTCCTTCACCGGCAGTAATGCGGTGGGCGTCCAGGTAATGCAACGTGCCGCCGAAACCGTCAAGGGCGTGAGCTTGGAGTTGGGCGGTAAATCGTCGCTACTGGTGCTGGCGGATGCCGACCTCGACCTGGCGGTTGAACTGGCCTGCGGTGGTGGTTTTTTCAACGCCGGGCAAATGTGCTCAGCCACTAGCCGAGTGCTGGTGGCTGACAGTTTGGCGGATGAGTTCCTGCAGCGTTTGCAGGCACGGGCTGAAAGTATTCGTGTCGCGGCCCCGTTTACCGACGATGTGGAAATGGGCGCACTGATCAACCGTGCGCAGTACCAGCGGGTGCTGGGGCATATCCAGCGCGGCGTGCAGGACGGCGCCCGACTACTGTGCGGCGGAGCACGCCCGACGGACCTGGAAAAAGGTTACTTCATCCGCCCGACCGTGTTTACCGACGTGCCGCTGGACAGTGCGCTGTGGAACGAAGAGATCTTCGGCCCGGTGCTGTGTGTCCGCCGTTTCGCCGATGAAGCCGAGGCCATCGCCCTGGCCAACGACAGCGACTTCGGCCTGGTCGCCAGCGTGGTCAGCCGCAACGTCGAAACCGCCGAGCGCGTGGCCAATGCCTTGCAGGCCGGGATGGTGTGGATCAACGCCCCGCAAGTGATCTTCCCGCAAACAGCGTGGGGCGGTTACAAGCAGAGCAGCATCGGCCGCGAGTTGGGGCCGTGGGGGTTGGCGGCGTTTCAGGAGATCAAGCATGTGATCCGCTCTATCTAATGTGAGAGGGGGCTTGCCCCCGATAGCAATCTGTCAGCCAACAAATATGTGACAGACCCACCGCTATCGGGAGCAAGCCCCCTCCCACATTTTGATCGGTGGTGTGTCAGCTCACTGCATTTTTTCAATAGCCCTTGCGACTTTCTCGTTTGCTCCCCTCCCCCACGCGTGGCCTGATTCGTCCTTGTTCACTCAAGGCCCGCTCATGGAAAACGTTCACGCAAAACCCACCACCGCCATTTGGCTGATGATCAGCGTTGTACTGGTCGCCCTTAACCTGCGCCCGTCGATGGCGGCCGTGGGGCCATTGCTGTCTTCGATTCGCGGTGATGTGCCGTTGAGTTTCAGCAGTGCCGCCTTGTTGACCATGTTGCCGGTCATGGCCATGGGCTTGGCGATGTTCTTTGGCATGGGTTTGGCCAAACGTTTTGGCGAGCACCGCAGTATCGTGTTGTCGCTACTGGTGATCGGTGTGGCCACGCTGTCGCGGCTGTTCCTGGACTCGGCGTTGGAACTGATCGTCAGCGCCATCGCGGCCGGTGTAGGGATCGCGATGATCCAGGCGGTGATGCCGGCGCTGATCAAGTCGCGGTTCAGCGATAACGTGTCGCTGTTCATGGGCCTGTACGTCACCGCCATCATGGGCGGCGCGGCGCTGGCGGCATCGTTCGCGCCGTTCGTGCAAGTGCAGACCGGCAGTTGGCGTATTGGCTTGGCGATCTGGGCGGTGCTGGCGTTGCTGGCTCTGGTGTTCTGGTACGGACAACGCTCGGTGTTACCGCCTCTGCCCCAAACCAGTGCAGGCCCGCAAGCGTCGTTTTTCGGCAATCGCCGCGCCTGGCTGCTGGCTATCTTTTTCGGTCTCGGCACCGCGTCTTACACCTGCGTGCTGGCGTGGTTGGCGCCTTACTACGTGGAGCAAGGCTGGAGCGAACAGAACGCCGGCCTGCTGCTGGGGTTCTTGACCGCTATGGAAGTGATCTCCGGGTTGGTAACGCCAGCCATCGCCAACCGCCGCCAGGACAAACGCAGCGTGGTCGCGGTGCTGCTGGTGCTGATCATCGGCGGTTTCTGCGGGTTGATTCTTAGCCCGCAGCACCTGAGCCTGCTGTGGCCGTGTCTGCTCGGCCTGGGCATCGGTGGGCTGTTTCCGATGAGCCTGATCCTGTCCCTCGACCATCTGGACAACCCACGCCGCGCCGGTGGCCTGACCGCATTCGTGCAAGGCATCGGCTACCTGATCGCAGGCCTGTCGCCGCTGATTGCCGGGATGATCCGCGACCAATTGGGCAGTTTCGAATGGGCCTGGTGGTCGCTGACGGCCGTGGTCGTGGTGATGCTGGTGATCGTGACTCGATTCAATCCCCAGCATTACGCCCGGCATATCCACTGACGTCGTGTTGCCAACAGTATTTGTCCCACACCAAACATAGAAACGTCCTACAGAGCTTTCTATTGGTACGACCGTTCCGTTAAGCTTTTGCGCAGTCTTGTACTGAGTTCGGTACAAAGGGTTTACGGACGAAACCGATGCTAAACAGTAACTTGCTCAGAAAGCTCGATATGCAGGACTTGATGGTGTTTATCGCCGTCTATGACCAGAGCAGCGTTACCGAGGTGTCCGAAACGCTGTTCGTCAGCCAGTCCACCGTGAGCTATAGCCTGAAGAAGCTGCGCACCAGCTTTGAAGATGAGCTGTTTATCAACACGCGGGCTGGCATGCGGCCAACCTACAAGGCCACCACGATGTATGGCCACGTGCAGAAGATCCTGGAAAGCATCAACCAGTGCCACGCCGGTGGCCAGGCGTTCGACCCGACGCAGAAGGCCGTGACCTTCAACGTGTGCGCACCGGAGTATTTCGAACAGTTGATCCTGCCGCGCCTGCTGAAGCACTTCGACCACGCCGACCTGCCAGTGGTCGTCAATGTGCGAAAGCTGGAAACCGAAATCCCCGCCGATGACCTGCGCGAAGGTCGCCTGGACCTGGTGGTCTGCTTCGGTCCGCACTTTCACCGCGCCCATAAAGACTTCAAGACCCAGATGCTGCTGGAAGATGACCTGGTGTGCGTCTTCGACAAACGCTCGGCGCCACGGGAGCCGGCCTTCAGCCTGCAATCCTTCGTCGAACGGCGCCACGTGTTCCCCACGCCGTGGAACTCGGACACCAATATGATCGACGGCTGGCTGGCCCGCCAGGCGCACAAGCGCCAGGTGATCGCCCGGGCCAACAGCTACAGTGCCGCCTTGAAGATGATCGCCGGCACCGACTTTATCGTCACCCTGCCGCGCCGTGTGCAAAAGCTACTGGCACTGGCCCCCACGTTCGGCCATTGCGAAGCACCCAACGGGTTGCCGGGGTTTACGTTGGATATGCAGTGGAACGAAACCAGTGAACAGGACAGTGCCAATACCTGGTTTCGTGAACAGGTGGTGAAGGTGTGTGCCGATCAGGGCTTGTTGTAAGCCTCAGCCGATCGCGACTTTGCTGTAGGACTCACGGTCCATGTCTACCAATTGCACACTGAGTTGAACCTGTAGATCCTTCGGCCATTCACCCAGGTCTTGCAACGCGGCCAACAGGCTTTGCGACAATTGCTGCTTGATCTGCGGTGAACGTCCACTGAGCAGCGACAGGGTCACCGCAATAAAACCACGCGGGCTGAGGGAAGTGCCGACCTGGAAACTCTCCACCTTCACTGCGCGGCTCTTGATATCGAACTCGGAAGCGAACTGACCGGACGCCATCAACACGTTGTTGAGCCGCAGCAGGGTTTTCTCGACGGGCAAGTCTGTCAGGTTGGCAGTGTATTCCAGGTGCAGGTGCGGCATTAAAAGCTCCCAATGGTTGTAGGAAAAGAGTCATACGTATAGCACGCAGCCGAACGGAATCAGAGCGCTTTCAGTGTGAAACTTCAGTCACGCTACGCAACGAACGGTTCTCCCAAAACCCCACGACCACCAACACTGCCGTGGTCAGCGCCCCCAGCACCAGCGCCGAAAACACCTGCTGCCAGCCCAGCGGCAATAGCACCAGCAACATGAGCAAACCGCCCAGGTGCGAGAGCGGCGGCCACGGTCGGTCACTCATCACCCATTTGAACAACGCACTGCCCAATAGAAACAAACCTGGGCCGGCGATGATCGCCACGACGCCCGCCTGGCTGGCATGCCCTGGGTGCACCAGCACCAGTTCATCGGCCACCGCGCTGACAATGATCCCGGCGACGATCAACACGTGCAGGTAGGTGTAGGCGATCCGTGCCTGACGGCCCGGGTCGGCGGAACTGGCAATGCGGTGATGGGCACGTTCGGCACCGCTGTCGAAGTAGATCCACCACAGGGCAATACTGCCCACCACGGCCACCAGGAATGCCCCCAGGCCTTCGATGCTCCAGGGCAACTCGGCGAAGGTGGCGCCGGTCACCAGCAATGACTCGCCAAGGGCAATGATCACGAACAAGCCGCAACGCTCGGCCATGTGATTGCCTTCCACATTCCAGTCCGCCAGCGTCGAACGCCCAAGCCCCGGCACCCAGAAATATACCGACGGCGAGATCAGTTCGATCAACAACGCCAGCGCCCAGAACACCAGGCGCTGCTCGCCTTCGAGCAACGCACCGGTCAGCCAGAACACCGCGGAACAGAGCATCCACGCGAGAATCCGCTGGAAATTGCGGGTCATGTTCAGTGACTCGCCGCGCACGGCCCACAACGCAAACAGCGTGCGGCCCACTTGCATGACGACGTAGGCCCCGGCGAACAACAGGCCTCGATCCGTAAACGCCTTGGGGATCGAGGACGACAGCAACAGGCCAGCCACCATCAAGCCGAACAGGCCGATGCGGATGGGGATTTTTTCCGGGTCGAGCCAGTTGGTGATCCACGAAGTGAAGATCCACACCCACCACACCGCGACCATCATCAGCACCACCTGCACCGCGCCACCCAAGGTCAGGTGGGCCAGCAACGAGTGGGACAGTTGGGTCACGGCGAACACGAACACCAGGTCGAAAAACAACTCGACCATGCCGACCTTGCCGCTGTCCTGGCTGCCGCGCCCACGTAACAAAGAACGGGATGAGGTCATCGGTGGATCTCCCTGAAGGGTTATCTCAAGATTTTGGCGCGATCTCTGGCAGCAGGTCGCGATCACTCATGAAGGCCTCCAGCCGCGAGCGCATCCAGCGTTCCGCCGGGTCGGTGTCGACGTGGCTGAGCCAGACCATGGACAGGTCCAGGGTCGGGGTTTCAAACGGAAACGGCTCGCAGAACAGTTGCCCGCTGGCGGCCATGGCCTGGGCCGTGTAATCCGGCAGGCTGGCGATCATGTCGGTGCCGGCGAGCAACGCCGGCAGCGCACTGTATTGCGGCACCGACAGCACCACGTGGCGCTTGCGGCCAATCTCCGCCAGCCACTCATCGGCAAACCCGGCCACGTTCGCAGTGTGGGACACCAGCACATGGGGGCGTGCGCAATATTCGTCGAGGGTCAGCGGTGTGTCCGAGGCATCGGCGCGCAACAGGCACGGACGGATATGCCGCAATAGTTTGCGCTTGGCATTCGCCGGCAGGCCGCGGGTCTGGGTGATGCCGACGGTGATATCGCCGGACGCCAGCAGGTCCGGGATGCGCCAGTAATCCACATGCTGCACGACGAACACCACCAACGGTGCCTCTTGGCGCAAGGCCCGCAGCAGCGGCGGCAGCAGGCCGAATTCGACGTCATCGGACAAGCCGATGCGGAAGGTCATGGTGCTCTGGGACGGGTCGAAATCGTGGGTCAGGCTCAGGGCCGACGACAGTGAATCCAAGGCCGGCGACAGGTGCTGGATGATTTCCTCGGCCCGCGCCGTTGGTTCCATGCGATGACCGACGCGGATGAACAGCGGGTCATTGAACAATGTGCGCAGACGGTTGAGGGCCGAACTGATGGTGGGCTGGCCAAGAAACAGCTTCTCCGCCACCCGCGTGACGTTGCGCTCGAGCATCAGTGCTTCGAAAACCACCATCAGGTTGATGTCGGCCTTGCGTAGTTCATTACGATTCATCAGCGCCTGCCCCTTTCCCCAAGACAGCCGGCAGTGTAGAAAGCCCGCGAGGCTGCGTCTATGTGAACACTGTTCATCGAACCACTTTGGGACTATAAATCAGCTCTTGAAGGTCAAAGGAACACCATCGTGCTGGTCATTTCCGCCTTGGCTATTGTCGTAGCCGGGTTCTGTCTCTGGGTTGTCCAACTCATCGCCAATCCTACTGTCAGGACGCTGCTGCGAGTATTTATTGGCTTGTGCCTGGCGACAGTGATTGCCTATATGGTACTGGCGGCGGGATTTCCGACATCGCTGCTGGTTTAATCTCAGCTACTTATCTATGTGCAAGGACTGCCAACCATGAAGTTCGCCTACACCATCATCTACGTACCGGATGTCGCCGCCTCCCTGGCTTTTTTTGAAAAAGCCTTCGGTTTCAGTCGCCGTTTCCTGCATGAATCAGGCACCTATGGAGAGCTGGAAACAGGCGACACCACCCTGTCGTTTGCCGCCCATGAATTGGGGGACATGAACTTCGACGGGGGCCATGTGCAAGCCCACATGTCACGCCAGCCGCTGGGGATGGAAGTGGGTTTCGTCACCGAAGATGTGTTCGTCGCCCACGCCAAGGCCCTTGCGCAAGGCGCGACAGAGCTGTCGCCACCGAACACAAAGCCCTGGGGGCAAGTGGTGTCTTACGTGCGCTGCCCAGATGGAACGCTGGTGGAGTTGTGCACCCCGATCCATTGATCGGGGTACGTCTTTTCAAGGCTTGAGCGGAAACTCCTGGTCACGTTCGGACAGTTCCGTACCGTCGTCAGGATGCTTCCAGGTCTGGGGTTTTTCCTCTTCGCGCTGACGCCGGGGTTGTTCACGCTCCGGCTCATCCCGCTTCTTCTGTTCATTACCCATAGCCACCTCCCATCCGTAAGAATTGGTCACACCTTCAGCATAGAACAGGGTGGGCATTTTGATTGGCTGCCCCTATTGATAACCTATGCGCATCAATACATCCAAATAACTCACTTATCATTTCTAAATGTGTCAGCCACTATCCGCGGTCTTAAGCGAAACAAGCACTTTAAAAAGAACGCTGGAGACACAAAACCATGACTAGCCCTTCTCGGCCCGATTCTGCCCGCTCGAAAGTTGGTGCGGTTTTCCGCGTGACTTCGGGTAACTTCCTCGAACAGTTCGACTTCTTTCTGTTCGGCTTCTACGCCACTTATATCGCTGCCGCGTTCTTCCCCGCCGCCAATGAGTTTGCGTCATTAATGATGACCTTCGCCGTGTTCGGCGCAGGCTTCCTGATGCGTCCGTTGGGCGCGATCATCCTGGGTGCCTACATCGATGACGTCGGTCGCCGCAAAGGGTTGATCGTCACCTTGTCGATCATGGCCAGCGGCACACTGCTGATCGTGCTGGTGCCGGGTTATCAAACCATTGGCCTGTGGGCTCCCTTGCTGGTACTGCTCGGCCGCCTGCTGCAAGGCTTCTCGGCCGGTGCGGAACTGGGTGGTGTGTCGGTGTACTTGTCTGAAATGGCCACCCCAGGCCGCAAAGGCTTCTACACCAGCTGGCAGTCCGGTAGCCAACAGATCTCCATCGTGGTCGCGGCCGCCCTGGGTTATGGCCTGAACCAGTGGATGGAACCGGCCGTGGTGGCCGATTGGGGCTGGCGCATTCCGTTCGCCATCGGTTGCGTGATCATCCCGTTCATCTTCGTGTTGCGGCGCAACCTGCAGGAAACCGAAGAGTTCGCCAACCGCAAGCATCGCCCGAGCATGCGCGAAGTGCTGGCGACCCTGGCGAAGAACTGGACCGTGGTGATCGGCGGCATGCTGATGGTCGCCATGACCACTACCGCCTTCTACCTGATCACCGTGTACGCGCCGACTTTTGGCAAGACCGTGCTGCAACTGAGCACCTCCGATGCCCTGCTGGTGACCTTGCTGGTGGCGGTATCGAACTTTGTCTGGCTGCCGATCGGCGGCACCCTGAGCGACCGCTTCGGGCGCAAACCGGTGCTGGTGGTAATGACCGCCCTCACCGTGATCACCGCTTACCCGGCGCTGTCGTTCGTGGTGAATGCGCCGAGCTTCGCGCACATGCTGGAAACCCTGCTGTGGTTCTCCTTCCTGTACGGCATGTACAACGGCGCAATGATCCCGGCCCTGACCGAAATCATGCCGGTGGAAGTGCGCGTGGCCGGCTTCTCCCTGGCGTATAGCCTGGCGACCGCAATCTTCGGCGGTTTTACCCCGGCGATCTCCACCTGGTTCATTCACATCACCGAAGACAAGGCTTCGCCGGCCTACTGGATGATGTTTGCCGCGCTGTGCGCCCTGTGCTCGACCTTGGCCCTGTACCGCAGCGCCAGTACCCGTGGGCAGGTGATGCAGGAGGCGGTGTGATGCGGCCGCTGCTCAACAGCCTAGCGGCCCTGGCCCTCGGCGCCCTGGCGCTGACGGCCCAGGCCGAAGAACTCAAGGTGATGACCTCTGGCGGCTTCACGGCCGCCTATAAATTGCTCGGTCCGCAATATTCCCGGGCGAGTGGTGACACCCTGGACACCATCCTCGGCCCGTCCATGGGCAAGGCGCCGGAAGCGATTCCCAACCGCCTGGCGCGTGGCGAACACGCTGACGTGGTGATCATGGTCGGCTATGCCCTGGATGACTTGATCAAGCAAGGCAAGGTCGACCCCGCGTCCCGCGTGGAGCTGGCGGATTCGCGCATCGGCCTGGTGGTGAAAGCCGGCGCGGCCAAACCCTCAATCGGCACCGATGCCGAGTTGAAAGCCGTGCTGAGCCAAGCCAAGTCCGTGGCGTATTCGGACAGCGCCAGCGGTGTGTATGTGGAGAAAGAGCTGTTCAAGAAGCTCGGCATGCCCGCCAAAGGCAGCATGATCGAACGCCTCCCGATGGCTGAGCAGGTCGCCAAGGGTGACTACGAGGTGGGCTTGCAGCAGGTGGCGGAACTGTTGCCGGTGCCGGGGGTGACGTATGTCGGCAAGATCCCGGAAGACGTGCAGTCCGTGACGCGTTTTGCGGCGGGCATTCCGGTCAACGCCGAACACCCGGCCCAGGCCAAGGCGCTGCTGAAATACCTGGCTTCGCCCGAGGCGCAACCGGTGGTGCAATCCACCGGCCTGGACTCGGTGTCACGCTGACCGAAACGGCATCTCCCGCACCAACCGCTCCAACTCCAGCGCCGCTGGCGGCAGTGTCCGCCCGCGGCGTTTTATCAAGCCCACATTGCGCATCACCTGCGGTTCCACCAGCGGCACACTCACCAGAATCGGGTGTTCGCCCGCCGGCATCGCAATCGAGGGCACCATCGCCACGCCCAGCCCAGCCTCCACCAGCCCAATCATCGTGGTCACGTGGTGGGTCTCGCAGATACTCGGCTTCTTGACTCGCACACCGCGCAAGGCTTGGTCCAGCAGGAAGCGATTGCCTGAGGTTTTATCCACGGTGATGTAGTCATGTTCGTAGGCTTCGGCCCAGCTCACACTCTCTCGCTCAGCGAGTGGGTGGTCGCGACGGCAGGCCAATACGTAGCGTTCCTGCAACAGCAGCTCGAACTCCACTTCATCGGCCAGGCTGCCGCTGAAACTCACGCCGAAATCCGCCTCGCCACTCTCCACCGCATTGCATACCTCACCGGCGCTGGCATCCAGCACCCGCAGGCGGATCTTCGGGTACAACTTGTGAAATTCGGAGATCACGTGGGGCATGAAGTAATAAGCGGTAGACGGCACACAGGCGATGGTGACATTGCCCATGCGCGTGGACGCCACGTTGCTGATGCCCATCAAGGCAATGTCGAGATCATCGAGCATACGCTCGACTTGGGGCAGGAACGCACGGCCAACCATGGTCAGGCTGACGCGTCGGGTGGTGCGCTCGAACAGCTTCACATCGAGGGCGGATTCAAGCTTCTCGATACGCCGGCTGAGAGCCGGTTGCGAGATACGGATGGCCTCGGCGGCGCCGCGAAAACTGCCCTTGTCTACCACGGCGCGGAAGGCTTGGAGGTCGTTGAGGTCGAAGTTGATGATCACGGAGGTGGCCAGTGGCTGTCGGGTGAGGGCCATTATCGTACGGGAGTGGATGTGACGTCATGCAGCGGTTGTCTCAATAGCCTGCTACAAATATGAAGTCATAAAATTCAGCACTTTATCGGCGAGGCGTAGAAGCAAGATCGGGAAATGGCGGCAATACTTGCGATTCAATCCTGATGCCGCCGTGAGGCTCAACCTGCATGAATACCGACAGCTTTTGGATTAGCCATGAGACACCTGACAGTTACGCCGGTCAGTTACCCCTTGCAACACCCAAAGGGGTGAGTAGGATTGAATCCTACTCATCATTGACGGACGTCCCCATGCGCTCGACCCAGCAAATGAGCATTACGCTGCCTCTGGAAATGGCCGCACTGGTCAAAGCCAAAGTCGCAGCGGGTGAATATGCGACCGAAAGTGAAGTCATACGTGACGGGCTCCGGGCCTTGCTGGCGCGGGACCGGGCCATGGATGACTGGTTGCGTGAGCAAGTGGTCCCGGCGGCTGTCGCCTTGCAAGCCGACCCAGAGCGGGCCCTCTCTGTCGATCAAGTTCGGCAGCACATGGCCGCCAAGCGCCAACGAAAAAGCAACGGTAAATCGTGAGCTACTCAGTGGCCTTTTCGCCTGAGGCGTTGGCCCAACTTGACACCCTTGAAGACTACATCAGTACCAACAGAGACCCACTCATCGCCGCACGATTCGTCGACAACATCATCGGCTATTGCGAAAGCCTTTGCGTATTTCCGTTACGTGGCACCCGCCGTGACGAACTGCTACCCCACTTACGCACTACTCATTTTCGACAGACCACCGTCATCGCCTTCACGATGGATTCACAGGCGCAAGCCGTGTCGATCATAGGCGTGTTTTACGGCGGGCAAGATTACACAGCGCTGTTGCAGAACGACGAAGACTGACATCGGGTTGTCGGTGATGCATACAGGTACCGTTTTCCAGGGACAGCCGATTATCCCAGGGTGAAGTTCAACGGCAGGCTTGGTAGGGTGTCCGACTCGATTATTTCCCACTCCCCTTCGGCGCACATCAATGACCCAAACAATAAAAACCTACCGAACACTACGATTCGGTGCATGGATCCTCGGCCTGCTCTGTGCCGCCACCCTGGGCTTTTTTGCCTGGCAGAGTTTTTACCCCGTGCGTGCCACCGATGGCTGGAGCTATGCAGTGATTCATCGCGATGTGGCCAAGGCCGCGTCGCTGATGCCACTGGACGACGGCTCGCTGATGGTCACCCAGGAACTCAAGGACGGGCTAGGCAGCATCGTGCGTATCCATGGAAATGGAAAACGCGAAGTCGTGGTGGGCAACCTGTCCAAACCCGACGGCATGGTCGCCACCCGTGGCGGCTGGGTGTTCAGCCAGGAGTCTGACAATGCGCCCGTCAGCTTTCTCAAGGACGGTGTCGTCACGGAACTGTTCCGCGGTGAAAACGTACAAGGCTTGTGGGTCGAGGGCGACGACCTCTACGCCATTGAAGACCGCAAGCCCACCGGTCGCCTGATGCGCTACCGTTGGAGCGACCAGTCCCTGAGCGTGCTGCGCGATCAGGTGCAGGAAGGCGAGTCCATCGTGCGCTGCACGGATGGGCGGATGCTCTATACGGAGAAGAAGAAGGGTGTGGTGCGTGAGTTGACCGACGACGGCCAAGACCCGGTGGTGCTCGCGGGCCTGAACAAGCCGACGTTCCTGATGTGCGATGAACGTGGGTTGTGGATCAACGAGGACTCGACACACCGGGCGCGGTTGTTGCTGGTAGACCCTCAGGGCAAGCAACAAACCATTCTGTCGTTCCTCAAAGCGCCGCAGTCGATTGTACCGACGGGTCGAGGGACTTATCTGTTGGCGGAAGGTGGCAGGAACCGGGTGTTGGAATTGGCACCCGAGACCCACACCGTCGCACCGTAAAGCACTTCACTGAACGCGCAGCCCTGGCACGCGAGCGCCAGGGTGCGCGTTACCGGGTCCACGCTTGCGGGCTGGCGAAAAACGCCTGGGCATTACTGTCCAGCGTTTCCAGGTGATACCCACCCTCCTGCACGATCACACTCGGCAGCCCCAGCGCCCGTATGCACTCGCCTAACCGGACAAACCCTTCTCGCGTGACCGCGACTTTGCTCTGCGGGTCCAGCTCGTAGATATCAAAGCCCAGGGACAACACCAGCACATCCGCCGAGAAGTCCTTCACGGCAGACAACGCCCGCTCCACCTTCTCGAAAAACAGCGCTTCACTGGCGCCGTGGGCCATCGGCAAATTGAGATTGAATCCCTCTCCCGCGCCCTCCCCACGCTCCTCCGCAAAACCGGCCACGCCTGGGTAGAAGTTAGTGGGGTCGCCATGGATCGACACATACAGCACGTCATCGCGCTCGTAGAAAATCTCCTGGATGCCTTGACCGTGGTGCATGTCGGTATCGAGCACGGCAACGCGCTGGAAACCGTCGCGCAGTACCTGTGCAGCCACCGCCGCATTGTTGATGTAGCAGAAGCCACCCGCGGCATCGTAACGGGCATGATGGCCCGGCGGTCGGCACAAGGCATAAGCGGCCGGCGCACCATCGAGGATGTCCTTGGCCGCAGCAACGGCGCTTTGGGCCGACCAGTAGGCCGAGCGCCAGGTCAGTTCGCCTATCGGGCAACTGCCATCGGCCAGGTAGCGCGCTGCCTGGGCAAGGATGCCGCGCAAGGCGTTGGGTTCGCGCACGAAGATGTTGGACATGACTTCGTCGCCCCAGTCCTCAGGGATTTCCTTCCAACGCTGGTGCGCTTCCTGAAGGAAGGCCAAGTACGGCGCACTGTGCACGGCAAGTAATGGATCAAGGCCGAAGTCCGTCGGCTGCTGAATCTCAAACCCCAGGGTTTGCGCCGCCAACAGCAGGTTGCGGGCGCGCTCGGGGACTTCCTGCGGCGTGCGCATCTGGCCACGGGAGTAATAGCTGCGTGGATGGTGCAGGAGTTGTTCGGGGTGGAAAAAAGTACGCATGGGCTATCTCCTTACTGAACCTGGCCGGCGCGTTTCAGCACGGCGTTAAGCAATACATCGGTACCCTGGCGTACGTCCTCGGGCAGTACATCCTCGGCTTCGTTATGGCTCAGGCCGCCGACGCAAGGGATGAAAATCATCGCGGTCGGGCAGTAACGCGCCAAGTGGATGGCATCGTGACCGGCACCGCTGACAATGCGTTGCTGGCTGTAGCCTAGGGCGTCCACCGACGATTGCACGCACGCCACGCAATCGGCGTCGAATGGTGTGGCCGGGCTGATCCAGTGAGGGCTGATGGTCACACTCAAGCCACGTTGCTCGGCGATCGCCAGCAGGCGCGCGCGCACCTGTTGCTCCATGGCCTCAATGTCGGCATCGCGGTGATGACGCAGGTCGACAGTGAAGGTCAACAGGCCGGGAATGGTGTTGCGTGATGACTTGGCGATACTCAATTCACCGACCGTGGTCAGCCCTTCCGGGGCGAAATCCGCCGCGAGGTTTTCCAGGGCCTGGAGCATTTGGGCGGCGCCATACAGCGCGTCTTTACGCAGCGGCATCGGTGTGGTGCCAGCATGGGCGGCCATGCCTTCGACCCGTACATCGAGCCAGCGAATCGCCTGGCCACCGGTGACCACGCCGATGCTCTTGGCGTTGTCCTCCAGAATCGGGCCTTGCTCGATATGCGCTTCGAAATACGCATCCACGTCGCCGCCCAAAACACGTGAGCCGTTATAGCCGCTGGTGCGCAACGCCTCAGCCACACTGATCCCTTCGACGTCGGTGGTCGCCAGGGCCTTGCCCAGTTCCAGGCTGCCGGTGAACACCGCCGAGCCGAGCATGGCGGGCGTAAAACGCGCGCCCTCCTCGTTGGTCCACACCGCAATTTCCAACGGTTTGCGGGTTTGGATAGCGTGATCGTTCAAGCTGCGGACCACCTCCAGCCCCGCCAACACACCGTAGACACCGTCGAAACGCCCGCCTTCGGGCTGGGTGTCGAGATGGCTGCCCATCATCACCGGGGCGGCGTCCTTATCCGTACCGGCGCGACGAGCGAACAGGTTGCCGATGGCATCCACGCTCAAGGTCAGCCCGGCGGCGGCGCACCAGTGGCTGAACAGTTCGCGACCGGCCTTGTCTTCAGCACTCAACGCCAGCCGACAACTGCCGCCCCGTGCCGTAGCACCGATCTCGGCCATGGCCATCAGGCTGTCCCACAGGCGCTCGCCATTAATCTTCAACATCACCTTATCCTCTTAAACGCTGTGGGCCATTTCAAGACGATGGGCGCTGGCGTGGCGGCGCGACAACGCCAGTACGCACACCAGCGAGACCGCCGCGATCAGGCTGTAAAACACTGCCATCGGCCACCATTGGCCTTGGTATTCATGGGCCAGCCAGGTGCCGATCAACGGCGTCAGGCCACCAGCCAACGCACCGCACACCTGGTAAGCCAGGGAGATCGCGGTGTACCGCACGCGAGTTTCAAACAGGCCGCTGACGAAGCCTGCGATCACCGCATAAAACGAGGCCATGCACACCACCGCCAGGGCAATGCCGAGGATGATCAACGGCGCCTGGCCGCTGCTGACCAGCACGAACATCGGGTAAGGCGAGGCCATCGCCAGTACCGTCATGGCACACAGAAAACGCGTGGCGCCGATCTTCTCGGCCACCCAGGCGGCCAGTGGCTGGATGCAGAACTGGATAATGGCGACGAAGAATAGGCACTCCAGAATCAACGAGCGTGGCAGGCCCAGTTGCTGGGTGCTGTAGGCAATCATGAAGGTGTTGGTGAAATACACACCGGCGATGCCCAGGGTGTTGGCGCCGATGCACAACAACAGTGGGCGCCAGGCGGTCTTCAGCACTTCGATGACCGGGGCCTGATCCTGCTTGATCGCGCGGGCCTTTTCCGCCAGGGCTTTGTCTTCAAGGAATTCGGGGGATTCGTTCACACCCAGACGAATCGCCAAACCGACGATCAACAACAAGGCACTGGCCAGGAACGGCACACGCCAGCCCCAGCTCAACAAGGCCTCCTCCGGCAACCGGGTGACCGCACTGAATGCCAGCAGTGACAGGATCAACCCCGCCGGGCTGCCCAGTTGTGCAAAGGAGGCAAAGAAGTTGCGACGGCCCTTCGGCGCATGTTCGCCGGCCATCAGTACCGCCCCGCCCCACTCGCCACCGACGGCAATGCCCTGCACGACGCGCAACAACACCAACAGTACCGGCGCGGCGGCACCGATCTGTGCGTAGGTTGGTAACAGGCCGATGCATACCGTGACCACGCCCATCATCACCAACGTGATCACCAGGGATTTCTTGCGCCCGATCCGGTCACCGATATGTCCGAACACGATGCCGCCCAATGGCCGCGCAAAGAAGCCCACGGCAAAAGTGCCGAACGCCGCCATGGTGCTGAACAGCTTGTCGTCGGAAGGGAAAAACAGCTGGCCGAACACCAGCGCGGCGGCGGTGGCGTAGATGTAAAAGTCGTACCACTCGATCATGGTGCCGATAAAAGCGGCGGCCGCAGCACGGCGCGGCTGTGGTGAAGCGGAAGGCTTCATGGGGCTGGCTCCTTTGGTTATTTTTTTGGCAGGAGAAGGTCAAACGCATGCGCTCTGATGGCGCTTGTTGAGGGTGATTTATCGACGCGAGGCTATGATTAGTCAATTTTCTATTTATTATTCAAATTATAAATCTCACTTATTATTGAGCCAAACCATGCCCGAAACCCGCCGCGATATTCACCCGCTGCTCAATGATCGGCTGGACTGGAACCTGCTGCGCACCTTCCGCGTCATTGGCCAGGAACTGAGCATCAGCCGCGCCGCCGCGCGTCTGCACCTGACTCAACCCGCCATCAGCCAGGCGCTCAAACGCCTGGAAGAGCAGCTCGGCTGCCAACTTATCGTGCGTCGCGGTCCTCGCTTTGTACTCACCGAGGCGGGCGAACAGATCTTCGCCATTGCCGGCGAGATGTATGGTCAGGTCTCGCAAATGAGCAATGCTTTGCAGAAACCCGGTGATGAAGTGATCGGCAAAGTGCGCTTGCTGATGATCAGCCGGATAAATTCGGACACCTTCGACGACTTTCTAGCCGACTTCCACCGTGAGCATCCCCGGGTAGACCTGGAAGTTGAAGTGATGCGCAGCTCCGACATCGTTGCCGCGCTGCTGGAAAAAACCGCCACCCTGGGCCTGAGCCTCAACCGCCGGCCACAACCGCGCCTGGAACAACGCCTGTTCCTGCGTCAGCGCTACGCGTTTTTCTGCGGGAAACACCATGCACTGTTCGGGCGTACGGGGTTGGCCGAGGGCGATTTGCAGTCAGAGAACTTCGTGAGTTTTACCAGCGACCAGATCGGTGGAATGCTATCGCCGCTGACGATTTTCCGCGACCAGCAAGGTTTCAGTGGGCGCATCGTAGCGTCATCGTCCAGCCTGGAAGAAGTGCGCCGCCTGGTGATTGCCGGGTACGGCCTGGGCTGCCTGCCGATTCATGTGGTGGCGCAAGATGTGCAGAACGGGCTGCTGTGGCGGCTGCCGCCGGATGACGGGATTGCCGATGTGGATATTCATTTGCTGTGGAATCGGGAGCAAAAGATGAGTCGGGCGGAAGCGGTGTTTATCGAGCAGCTTTCGTCACGGCTTGCCCGATAATCACGGCCCGCCCGCCACACTCAGGTGATTGGCATGCCACCCGGCTTCACGTCTGTGGCCCGGCAGCGATAGCTTCGGCCAAGTCTTGGTACTCTTCGCAAGTCGTGCTGCACAAGGCTTTGATTTTCGCCAATTGCTCCTGCGCCAGGTCCACGCGGCCCTTGATCACGTAGGCCTCCCCCAGATACTCGCGAACTTGGGCGTAGTTGGGGTCGAGCGCGACCGACTTCAAGTAATAATCGATGCCTTCATCGGTGCGCCCCAACTTGCGCGTGGCATAACCGCGGTAGTTGAGGGCCTTGGCGGTGTTCGGGTTTTGCAGGGTGTCGAGCAAGGCCAGGGCCTCGTCGTAGCGGCCAGCCTTGGCCAAGCGATAGGCATAATCGGTGCGATCGGCGTCCGAGGTGGCTTTGCTGGTTTGCAGTACGCACTTGCCGGTCTTGGTGTCCCAAACCTGGCCTTTGGGGCAATTGGGCTTGGGCGGTGTCGACTCATCACCGGAAGCGTAGGCGTGGCCTGCGAGTACAGCCGCGACCAGGAAAAGCACGGTGCGATAGGTCTTCATGGTGGTCTGCTCCATCACGATGAGGAAATACAGCAAGAGACACAGCCACCATGCACCCTTTTCGTCACCAGGTTAAGCGTCGACCGACTGCTGGCTAAAGTGCGTCTAATCGATTGCACTGATGATTATTATCGAAACGAGCGCCTGAGGGTTTGGCAAAACCGGTTTATATAATCGCCTTCAATTTCTCCCCTCCCCACGCCTGACTTCAGGCGACATTCCCCCTTGGAACCCAATACCATGCCAAGTGCCAGCCAGGCCCCTAGCGGCCGTCCTGAACATAATCAACAGAGTGTCAAACAGCAGTGGCTGGCGATTCTCTCGGTAGCCGTGGGTGCATTCGCCTTGGTGACCAGTGAATTCCTGCCGGTGGGCGTGCTCAACGACGTCGCCAGTGACCTCGGCATCAGCGCCGGCCATGCCGGCCTGATGGTGACCCTGCCCGGCATCATGGCGGCCCTCGCCGCTCCATTGCTGTCGGTGATCATTGGCGCCATGGACCGTCGCTATCTGCTGATCGGCCTGACGCTGATCATGATCATCGCCAACACCGTCGTGGCTTTCGCCAGCGACTTCAGCCTGCTGCTATTCGGCCGCGTCCTGCTGGGTATCAGCATCGGCGGGTTCTGGGCCACGGCCATCGCCCTCAGCGGCCGCCTGGCCCCCAACGGCGTGGGCGTAGCGAAGGCCACCTCGATCATCATGATGGGCGTGACCCTGGCCACCGTACTGGGCGTGCCCGTCGGCACCTGGCTCAGTGGCCTGATGGGCTGGCGCATGACCTTCCTGGTCACCGCGCTGGTGGGCGTCCCGGTGCTGTTGGCGCAAGTCTTCCTGCTGCCCCGGCTCAACCCGGAAAAGGCCATTCTCATCAGTGACCTGCCGGCCTTGTTTATCAATCCACGCGCTCGAGTCGGCTTGATCGCGGTCTTGCTGATCGGCCTGGCGCACTTTGCCGCGTACACCTACGTCGCGCCTTTCTTTAAAAACAGCTCCGGCTTCGACGGCCAGACTATTGGCTCACTGTTGCTGATGTTTGGTGTGGCGGGCGTAGCCGGTAACGTTTTTGCCGGATTCGCCGCCAACCGTAGCGTGCGCTACACCCTGCTGTTGGTGGCGCTGATGATCGGCACCAGCACGGCCCTGTTCCCCTACTTCGCCACCGGCTTGACCGGCGCAACGATGCTGATCGCACTCTGGGGCTTCGCCTTCGGCGCCTTCCCGGCTTGCGCCAGTATCTGGATGTTTGTAGTAGCGCCCAAGGATGTTGAACGCGGCATGCCGCTGTTCGTCGCCTTGTTCCAGGTGATTATTGCCTTGGGCTCGTTCTTCGGTGGGCGGATTGTCGACCAGATGGGCAGCGCGGTGCTGCTGAGTTTGGCGACGGCGTTGGTGGGGGTTGGATTTATGACGGTGTTGGTGTTGGGGCGGAATGTGAGTAATAGCCTCGCGGCGCAACCAAGCTAACCAAGCGGGTATAAAAACCTGCATAAAAAAGCCCCCGCTCAATTCAATTGAGCGGGGGCTTTTTCTATGTAATGGCGAAGAGATAGGGATTCGAGCCTCCTCTTGCGTCCACTCGGCGTCATAGATTTTGCGCCATGGCTCTGATCGTTATCGGATGCCGCCAGTGACCTTTGTGCGAAGCATGGAACGTAAGCCTCGACCGTGTTTCCCCAGTCTGTTCAATCCCCAGCGCAACATCATTGAGCGCATGTTCGGAGGGTTGAAAGTGAGCCGTCGCATCGCTTTTAGTACAGGCGCGGCGGCACGGAGAAAAACGTTTATTGCACAAAAACAAATTCTCCCTCTGTAACGCACGGGTGTCTCTTGACTCTAGAAGCTTGAACCCCCAAAAAAACAGAGGTTAACCCCATGCACAACAATCATATTCCGACACCCAGCCGTCGCCTCATCGAAGTTGAACTAATTCGCTGGATGCTTGTGCTCGTATTTGCATTCTTCGGTTACTCGAAATGGTTCCCATACGAAGCAGAGGCTCTAGTCCCGCTAATACAAAACAGCCCTATACTTTCCTGGATGCATTCCGTACTTGGTGTAAGTGGTGCCAGTTATGCGCTGGGGACTGCGGAGTGGACCATTGGTCTAGGGTTGGCTATCGGGGCCTGGATGCCGAGAGTATCCGCCCTCGCTGCTGCAGGCTCAGTTATTACATTTTTGACAACATACAGTTTGATTTTCTCGACCCCTAACGCCTGGGAGGTTTCTGCTGGAGGGTTTCCTGCAATGGGTGGTCATACCTCTTTTCTAATGAAAGATCTGGTATTGATGGCTGCGTCATTCCTACTATTTAAACACAGCTACCGCATATCGATGTTCCCTTCCAGCAAAGCGTTTCAGCCCACTGAATAGAGCTATCGCTTACCCCAATTAAGGATTGATTTCGGTCACTCGACCAACTTAAATCGAGGTCTCCCCCATGAAAATCAAATTATCCATATTGATATTACTAAATATATTGCTCAGCCCCTTGAGCATGCAAGTTCACGCTGCTGAAAAACCAGACATATCTGAAGTGGTTAGTATCGAGTCCGATCCGTACGCCTGTGGCATTACCGATGCAACAATGATCTATAGAGATTCGACCGGCGAGTTAAAACGTTTGGAGTATCGCATATGGGGTGATGGCTGCAGTGGAGGGTGAACATGCGAGAACTATTCGCCTGCTGCAATTTAGTGCCTATCAATACTGAGCTGGTTAAATAGTTTGCCCCCCGTAAATTTTTACGTAGCCAATCGAGCCCTTATGACTGGCAACCAGTAGCCTTTGTAACTGTGAGGCCTGATGATGTTATAGCGTGATATGCAAATAAAAGAGGGGACAGATTTATTTTTTGGAAATTAAATAAATCCGTCCCCTTTTCTACCCCAAAACTGTGATTTTATAGCAGTGATGTCGTCTGCACTTAAGCCGACCTTGAAACCACCAAGATCTGTTCCACTTGTAAGGTTTTACGCTTAACTTAATCCACTAGCAGTGAGATCTTCTACCTTTCCGGCAGCGCCACCAGTTGCTTTCGCACCAACTCAACTTTTCCCTTTGATGTGATTTCGCCACGGTACAAGCAAACCGCCCAGCAGAACTCGATCAATAACACCATCATCAATAGCGCCAACAAAAGTAGTATCTAACTGAAATTCAAAGGAAAGATTTTCTTTTTCAGATATTTTTTTTACGGCACCTACCAGCGCCTCTACGTCATCTAGGTTTTTTGAGTCCATCTCAATATGGAGTAAATTTGGCTGCAAAGCCGAATAAAGCTCTAAAATCCCACCTACTACCTCCGCGCCAGTTTTGTCTATCTCATCAATAAAGCTTGGCGGAGTAACGCTCCATATTCTTGACGCAGCAACCTCACTAACAAGCTGCTGTACATTAGATCTAATAGACTGGTCCAAATCCTGAGCCACATAAAAAATGAACTTTTGCTTCGCAAGTTCTAGCGGTATGTAATGCATTACTCAGCTCCTTTTTTCGGAGAGTATGCCGGGAGAGCTGACCCTGGACCGCCCGGATTATATCTAAATCCTCCCGGCATTTGCGCGTCCAAATGCCGCGTATCAGGCAACGGCACAGTAAGTGGCGAACCCTGGATATGGTGCATAGGAATTCTCTCGCCCTTTAGCCCTGCATCTTCAGGAAAAACCTTAACCCATGCATCGCCGATTTTCAGTACTTAATATTTGACCATATCCAAGGTTACCCCAGTTATCACGCAGTGCTCTCCCAAAAAAGGGGACACATTTATTTTTTGGAAATCAAACACCCCCCTTTTCCACCAAACTTAAATAACTCCGCCCCTCCTTCTAGTTTTCTGACTTCCACAAAATTGCGTAAGGCAACTCATCGACATCATCATCAGGCGAGCGAAAATAATAAACTGCTCTAAAACCAGCCAAACTCTTATGAACAAACGCACCATCAGACATAACACGATAAGTTGCATACTCCATAAACTGGTCCAACTCATGAGACCTCAAAGCACTTCGTATGCTGCCATAGCTCATCCCCGAGCCAACTGGAAGTAATTCTAGTGGAGGCAAACACTTAACCATATCATCATTTTCAACATCCCTAAAATAGACACGACGAAATGCAGGCTCACTGCAAGCCCAAAACAACGAAACAAATTTAATTTTTTCTTTTCCGCCCTCACAAACGACATCAGCTAGAAAGTATTTCGAATCTGAAATTTTATATACACCGTCTTCTAAAGCAATTGCACCTTCCAAAATATCAAAAGTACACCCATCATTTAACTTACATAGATCCGGCCAATCGAGCATATTTATCCCTCCCTGGCCTATTGTGGCCACTTGAATATTCGACCTTCGACCCTACCAGCCTTCAATGCATTCTCTGCTGATATTTTAGCTGGCCCATCCGGCATATTTTTTACAGAATTGATAATTTCTGTCTGCCATGCCTGCAGTTTAGACGGAGCCAAAGACGATGGATAGCTTCCTCCAGGAGCACGGTATTTGGCATCCCAGACGATCACAGATCGCGTTGCAGAATCATATGTAATGAAATCAGCTCCAGGTAATGACGCCTTCCCTGGTCCGGAAATTGGTATTTGCCCTGATTCAAGTGCCTGATTCCAACCCCGAGCCTCCCCAATTGCGCCGTTTAACTCAGAGTATGGCGCACGTCCACCATTAACTTTTGCAAGGACCTCTGGTTCAACTTGATTAACCACTTTCGCGGTTTCAGCATTTCGAACCGCAGCAGCAGCATCGGCAGTAGCAGCAACTTCCTTCGCCGCAAGACTGCCAAACCCTCCCATACCCAGCGCCGCACCACCAGCCGTCGCGGCACCAAAAGGCACCTCAACTGCAGCTAATGTCAGTTCGGTGCAAACAACTGGGTTCATCCCACAGGAATTTAACAGTGCCGGACCAAGCAACATTGCGCCTGCCACTGCTCCAGCGACTACCGCACCACCCGCTACCGTATAAGCAAGTGTTTTACGACGCTCATCATACATTTGCGCCGAGCACGCTTGCGCGCTCAGTCCTGCGCAGTTTTGCTCCTTGTAGTGCTCATTTTCTGCTTTGACGCGCTCTTCAGCCAGTTGCGCCTGTGTTTTACCTAGCGCTGATGCTTCGGCGATATCACTGATGGCGTTGTTCTCTACCGCATTTCTTCCTGCATTTGCCCCGGCAACCGCACCGCCCAGATCACCACCAGCAATCCCCCCGGCCAACCCCGCCGCCAAGCCCGACAGCGCAACAACCGTCTCTTTTTGCTCCTGCGTCAGATCGGAGGTTTTGATGCCCGGATACAGTTGGTGAGCAATGAACTCGCCCGTCGCCGCTCCAGCCCCACCTGCCAGCGCCGAGTTGCCCTGAGCTTGCGCCACCACCGCTCCCAATACAGCATGAGCCATAGTATTGAGCGCGGTATTGTTTCCAGTTGTTTTCTTGATCACTTGCGCTAGGTACGGTGCCGATGCACCAGCAAGGGCGGAACCGATGTCTCCCCCTACCAGTCCTTGCAATGCTGCCGTCACCGCCTGAGCTACGCGCGGGTAATTACCGCCCACACCGTAGTCCTCCATGATCCGTTTGTAGGCGTCCGTAGCAATCAGTTGCTGTTTGTATCCGTCGATATCCTCTTTGCTGGCATCTTTGCCAGGCTCCTTGACACCACGCTTATCAAGTTCAGCACGAGCCTCTTTATCGGCATCGATCTGGCCTTGGGTTCGAACGATGTCTACAGCCTGTGTACCGATATCCCCAATCAACTGCACCTGCTGCAACCGTCTCTGCTCTTTCTCCTTGTCGAAGATCGGGCTGATACTATCGTTGGCGTGTTCAACGTCGTGGCTCAGAGTCGCAACGTCCTGCTGCTGTTTGGCGGGCTCACGAATATCCAGGGTGCCTTTGGAAATAGCCGATGAAGTAGTGCCGCTGGCACTGTCGCCATGGTTGAAGGCGATCAACGTGCCACTGGGCATGTTGCTGACAAATTTGCCAGCGCCATCGCTGCTACTACTGACGCTGGCACTCTGCAGCTTGCTGGTGTAATCGGCTTTGTTCTTGATCTCACTCCAACCAAGAGTCCCTGTGCTCAGCCGATTTTTGTCGGCGTCTGCGGTACTGGCAATGACACTGCCATCGAGCTGTGTGTGATTTTTCACATCGACTTGATAACCGCCCTTGCCGCTAAACAGGCCGGTTTGTTCCTGCACACTCTCGTATTTGGAGTCGATCTTGCTTTTGTTGACGCTAAGGCTCGCGCTTCCACCCGTGCCGATAATGGCGATACTCGCGCCCCCACTGACATTGGTTTGCTTGGACTTGTAATCGTCGGTGTCCTGCAAGCTTTGCAGCGTAAGGTCACGGCCTACGTTGGCAGTGATCTTCTCAGCATTGACCTGTGCGCCCTTAAGGGCGGTGTCTCGCCCGCTGATCAGGCTGACTTGTTTACCCGCATCCAGCGTCGTTTCGGTCCACGTAGTGCCATTACCTTTCTCACTGCCCGTACCCTTGTTCGCATTGGCAAAAATACTCAGGCCCATTCCGCCTTCGGAACTAACCCCCAGACTGACACCAACCGCCCCACCACTGCTGCTGTTCTTGCCGTCGAGCTTTTGCGTATTAGCCGCAGCCTCCAAGCGGATATCGCGCTCAGCAGCCAACAACATTTCGTTGCCTGCCTGAAGCTTGCTGCCTTGAATACGGATATCACCGTCCGCACCGGGGGTACCATTACCGGCTGCCACGATGGTGAGATTATTGCCGCTGGTCAGGCTGCTACCCTGGCTGACTGTCTGTTCCTGGGTCTGCTTGGAGCTGGATTTTTGCGAGCCGAGCGAGATGGCGATACCAACGAACTGCCCTGCGTTATCGCCGGCCATTCCTCCATTTTGTTGAGCCGCCTGCCAAGCCTGCACACCTGTCAGGCCTGCCTTGACACCTTGCAACGCGGAGAGGCGACTATCGTCCTCGTTCTTGGCTTGCTTGGCCGTCTGGTAGGCGGAGTCGACCGCACTGCCCACGGTCCCGGACAATGCCAAGGTCAGGCCACTGCTCTTGCTCTTGGAGGTCTGCTCGCTCCGGTTGTTGTTTTCGTCCGCAAGGATGTTGACGTTCTGTCCGACAAGACGAATGTCCTTGCCCGCAACGACGTCAGAGCCTCTGATCGTCAGGTCCTTACCCGCCTCGATATTCACGCTGCCAAGCACACTGCCGACGTTGCTGGCTCGGGTGGTTTCAGTGGAGCTGGTCGAGGTGTTCTGGTTGCTGGTCGAGCCCAAGGTGAAGCCAATCCCGCCGCTGCTCAACAAACCCGATTTTTTCGTCGATGAGGAATGACTTTGTTCGAAGGTTTCAGTAGCCCCGTCGATCACCACATTGCGCCCAGCTATCAAGCTGGTGCCGTTAGTGGAGACGATGTCGCTGGCAGAAGTGCCAATGTCCTGCCCTGCACGTACGACCACGGTGTCGGCACTGACAGAGGAACCTTGCTGCGTCGTTGAACTGCTGCTATCGATGCGCGTCTTCTGGGTGCTGGACAACCCTGAACTGCTGGTCTTGGTTTTGCGGTAATAGCTGTAATCGCTGTTCTGCGCGGCATTCAGGTCCAGGTCACCGCCTGCGTACAGATAAGCTTCCTTACCGGCACTCACTCGACTGGCGATGAGCGCCAGGTCACTGCCCGCGCTTAGAGAAGCGTTGCCACCGGCGACCAACGACGTGCCGACCTGCTGAACATGATCCTCCTGACTCGTCACCTTCTTCGAATTGAACGCCGAATGCTGTTCATTCTCCGCCGAGGCCAAGGTCAAATTGCCCGTGGCCGCCATGGCCAAGTCACGCTTGGCATCGATCTGGCTGCCGATGGCGCTGATGTCTCGTGCGGCGACGACCTGGAAGTCGCGGCCGGCTTCGATGACGGTGCCGTATTGGGTAGTGCTGCTGCCGCGAGACATATCAGTCACCGCGTTGGCGTTGCGTTGTTCAGCGGAGACAAGATTAACGTCGCGTCCGGCCTGGATGACGGTGTCGGCGCCGCTTTTCAGCACCCCGCCCACACTGTTGACGTCGCGCCCGGCGCCCAGGCTCAGGTTGTTGGCGGCTTCGATACGCGCTGCGTTGTCGACGACATCGCTGCGTTCGGTGCGGTAGCCGCTGCTGCTCTGGTGGCTGGTGACACTGCGTTCGTTGAGCACATCGCCATTGACCGCCGAGACGCTGACGTCGCGGCCGGCGATGATGCCGCCGGCGCGGTTGGTCAGGTTGTTGGTGGCCAGCAGGTCGAGGCGGTTGCCGGCTTCGATCAGGCCGCTGTTGACCATGTCGCGTCCGGCGCTGGCGGCCAGGTTTTGGGTGGCGCGCAGGGTGCCGACGTTGTCGAGGTTGGCCCCGGCCATCAGGTTCAGGTCACTGCCGGCAATCAGCGCACCGTTGGGCGCCAGGCGGTTGTTGGCCTGGGCCAGGTAGAGCACCGGCACCAGCACTTGTTGGCCGGCGACGGTGGCGTTTTCCATCCAGACGATGTCATGAGTCAGGGCCGCGACTTGTTCAGCGGTAAGGCTCACGCCCACCGCCAGGTTCAGTTGTTGCTTGCTGGCGATGGCGTTGTCCATCAGGTACTTGAACATCGAGGCGTCGCTGGTCTGGCCGTCGATGAAGCGTTGGCCGGTGCGGGCGATCACGGCCTGTTGAATCAGGCGTTGTTCGTAGAGCCCGTCACCCAGGCGCTTTTGGGACTGGTCCGGGTCATACCCCAGTTTCGACAACAGGTAATCGGAGCCCATGAACTGCTGCAGATTGGTGAGCAGCGGGTTGGTTTCGATCAGGTATTTTTGCGGGTTGGATGCGAACTGGCTGTCGGGCAGGCCTTGCACGCGGTTGACGGTCAAGCCGTTGACTGACGTGCCACTGCCCGTGACAGTCGCTTGGCCCGGGTCGAGCGGGTTGGCCGAGCCTTGACCGGCCACCGTGCGTGACGGGGTACCTGGCGCCGCTTGCGGGCGATCCGCCGCCGCCAGGTTGTTGCCACCCAACGTCCAGCTTTGTGGGCCGGTATCGGTGGGGATGGCAGTGCCCTCGCCGCTCAGGCGGAACAAGCCGCCCTGGCCGGTGGGCAAGCTGAAGCCGGGCAGGCTCAGCGGGTTGATCTGCTGTTGGGCGAGGTCTGGTGGAAGCTGTTGGTTAATGGTGATGCGGGTCGAGAAACCGTTGGCCGCGCTGGCACCCGAAGCGTCGGTGCTGGTCTTGGCGCCTGCGCCCACGTAGTTGAAGCCTGGCCGCACAACGCTGTTATCGATGTTGCCCTGGGCCTTGACGGTGGCCACACCGGCGGCCTGGATCACGGCCGCGTAACGTTGATCACCGGAGTCGATTTTCGTGACTCGACGCAGCGCCGTGCGCTCTTGCTCGGTCATGCCGATGAACGAGGCCATGGCCGCTTCAAGACCGGTCAGGTCCTTGGGGTTATAGGCTGCGCCCGTGCTGGAGTAGCGGTTGTTGAACGCAGCGGCCGCCGAATACCAGCCGCTGGCATCACGGGTACGCTCGGAGATAAACAGGCGCCAGGTTTCGGTCTCGCCGGTTTCAATCCCGTTGTTGGCCAGGTTGTTGACCGAGATATTCAGGTTGCCAGCGGTGCCGATGCTGCTGCTCGCGTTCAGCAGGTCACCCCCGGTAATGGTCAGGTTTTTTCCAGCGCTGATACTCGATGCCGCACTGGCGTCGGTAACTTCGAACTTGTCGCGCTGAACGATTTGCCACAGGTGGTTTTCCTTGCCGCCGCTGCAATCGCCGGCATAGTTGGGACCTTCCTGACAAGGAAACTCAGTGATCGAAGCCGTGTAGATGCCGCCGTCATTAGTGGTCAGCACTGAGCGCCGATTGCTGATCATCGAAGCGGCCAGGCTCAGGTTGCCGTCGCTCTGGATGCTGGAGGAGCTGTTGGTGATGCTGCTGGCCAAGCCGCCCTTGCCGTCACGGTCGACGCTCAGGTCGCCCATGCTGTAGATATCGGCGTAGCTGTTGTTCAGCGCATCCACCCGCAGGCTCATGTTGCCACCGCTGAAGATCAGCCCGTGGTCATTGAGCAAAGCACCGGTGGTGGCGGTGAGGTTCTGGCCACTGCCCAGGGTCGCGTAGTTGTTGATAGCGCCAGCGGTCAGGTTCAGGTCGGTGGAGGACGTCAGGCGTCCGTAGTTGTTCAGGGTGCCAGTGATGTTGGCGGTGGTGAGGCCGCCTCCGGCGATGCTGGCGGTGTTGCTCAGGTTCAGTTGCGCGGCGCTGAGGGTCAGGTTGCCCAGGCTGCTGATGCGCCCGGTGCCGTTCAGGGCGCCGCTCAGGGTCAAGTCGAGGCTGCCATCACTGGCAATCAGGCCATTGGTGGACCAGTTTCCGCCGCTGCCGATAAAGCGTTGGGCAGCCAACAGTTGACCGCCGCTGGTCTGGTCGAGTTGGTTGACGTTGACGGTCAGGCGCCCGGCCTGGATCACACTGCTGTTGGTCCAGGCGTCCTGATTGACGGTCAGGTCGCCCCGCGTCACCAGGCTGCCGCCGACACTGTTGAGGTTGCCCGGAGCGATGTCGAAGCGGCCGGTGCCCACGTGCAACACCGTGCCGCCTGCGTTCTGCAGGCTGCCCGCAGCGAGGGTCAGGGTGTTGTTGGCGGTTTCCAACAGGCCATTGCTGTTATCAAACAGGCCGCCGATGGTGAACTCAGTGCTGCCGCTGGCGCCCAGCGCCCGCAGCCGACCGGTCTGGTTGTCCAGGCTGGCGGCGCTGACCTTGAGGGTCGATTCACTTTCGATAATGCCCTTGCGGTTATTCAGTGCACCGTTCAGGTTGAGGTCGATCTGCTGGCCGGCAATCTGGCCACCGTTGTCGCCGCTATTGTCGAAATCATAGCCGGTGACGCTCACCAGGCCCTTGGCATAGAGCCCGCCGTCACGGTTGTCGAAGTTACCGGTGCTGACCAGGGCATTGCCACTTTGCGCAGAGAGCCGCCCGCCATAGTTATCCAGAGTCCCAGCCAGCAGGTTCAGGGATTGCCCCTGGACAATGCCGCCCTGGCGGTTGTTGTTCAGGTCATAACCATTGCGCAGCACACCGACAACGCGGCTTTGCAGCGCGCCTGCGAGGCTGGAAAGTACGCCGCCACGGTTATCGAGGCTGGCGGCTTGCGCGCTGAGGTCGCCCGTTTGAGCAATCAGCTTGCCGCTTTGGTTATCGATATCGCCTGCGACGTCCAGTGTCAGGCCCGCCTTGCTTTGTACCGCGCCCTTGGCGTTGTCCAAGCGGTTGGCGGTGAGCCTCAGGTCAGCGTTTTGGCTGTAGATCAAACCATCGCTACCGTTTTGCACGACACCGCTGGCAGTGAGGGTCAGGCGCTCATTGGCCGCGACGGTGCCGCGATTGCGGTTATCGAGGCCGCCCGTCAACAGGGTCAACAAACCTTGACTGGCGATTTGGCCGCCCTGGTTGTTGATCTGCGCGGCACGGGAAATCAACAACGGGCCACCGCTGGACAGTTTACCGTTGGTATTGGTCAGGGTCGCGAGCAGGCCGAGGGTGGCCTCCGTGCCGCCAGTGATGCTGCCGCCGCTATTGTCGAGATTCTGTGCCGTCAGGTTCAGGGCTGCGCCGCTGTCGATCACGCCGCCCTGGGCGTTGTTTAGCAGGCCACTGACGGTGAGGGTCTGATCACTCGCACTGGAGAGAATGCCCTTGTCGCTGTTGTCCAACTCGGCGGTGGTGACCGTCAGTGCTTTCTGGCTGACCAGTGCACCGGCGCCGCTGTTGAGCAGGCGGTTGGTGAGCGTCGCGTTGAGGTCGCCGTAACGGCTGGAGAGCGTGCCGTTGTTGCGGTTGTCCAGGCTCTCGCCGCTGACGGTCAAGCCCTGCCAGCCAGATATCAAACCGCCCTGGTTGATCAGGTTGTTGGCCTTGAGCACGAGCAGGTTGTTGCTGATCAGCTTGCCGGCGCTGTTGTCCAGGGTGCGGCCGCTGAGGTTCAGGCTCTGCGCACTGGAGATCTCGCCTCCCTGGTTATTCACATCACGCAGGTGGTCCAGGCTCAGGACACCTGCTGTGGTGATCAAACCACCAGCGTTGTTCAAGTCGCCTGTGGCGCTGCCGAAATCCAGCGCAATGGCGCTGCCCAGCAACGAACCGTTCTGATTGACCAACGCGGCGCTGTTGATGGTCAGGGTGCGGGTTGCGTTGATCAGGCCCTGGTTCTGGTTGGTCAGTTGCCCATCAACGTTGAGCAGTGCATCCCCACGACTGGTGAACGTCCCGCCACTGTTATCGAGCGTCGCCGCGTGGGCGTCCACCGACGCCGCAGCGATCAGGCCTTTGACGTTGGACAGCGCCTGGCTGATGCGCACGGTCAGCGCATCGTTGCTCAGCAGTTTGCCGTTGCCGTTATCGACATTATCGGCAGTGAGGGTGAAGGCTTGGCGGCTGGAGATTTCACCGCCTTGGTTGTTCACATCCTTGAGGTTCTTGAGCAACAACAATGGGGCGTTGATCAAGCCGCCCTGGTTATTCAACTGGCCACGGTTCAGGTCCAGGCTCAGGGACTCGCCGCTGGTCAACTGACCGCCTTGCTGGTCCAGTCCGCTGACGCTGGCAGTAAGAGCCTTGGCGCTGCTGATTTGCCCGCCGTCGCCGTTGTTGAGCTGGCCGGCGGTGATGCCCAGCGTTTCAGCGGAACTGATACCGCCACCGTGATGATTGTCCAGGGTGCCGGTATTGATGTGTGCCGCCTGGCGCGTGCTCACGGTGCCTTTCTGACTGTTGTCGAGGCTGGCGCTGCGCAGGTCCAGGCCACTGTCCGTGACCAAACGGCCACCCTGGTTATCCACGGAGCCCGTGGTGGTGACACTCAGTTGGCCGGCGCTGGACAGGCTGCCCAGGCGGTTGGCCAAGGCTGTTGCAGTGACCGTCAGCAAACCTTCGCTGCTGATCAGGCCTTGAGCATTTTGCAGGTTACCCCTGAGGACCAATGCACTGTCTTTTTGACTGGCGACGGTGCCACCGGTGTTGTCCAGTTGTGCGGCGCTCAGGCTCACGCCGGTTTGCCCGCGCAACACGCCCAGGTTGCGGTTGAGAATGTCATCGACGGTCAGGCTCAGCGCAGTGCCCGCAATCACTCGGCCGCTGTCGCTATTGTCCAGGTGCGCACCGTTGAGGGTGACAGCGGCCTTGCTCGACACTTCGCCGCCACGGTTGTCGACACGGGCAACGGTGAGCTGCACACCTTGAGTACCGGACACCAGGCCATTCTGGCGGTTGTCCAGAGCATTGCCACCCAGGCTCATGACACCTTGAGCGATCACCAGGCCATTGTGGTTGGCCACATCAGCGATACGAGCATTGACGTTTTGCTTGCCGGAAACCTGGCCGTTGCTGTTATCCAGGCTCGTGGCGATCAGGTTGGCGTTGCCATCGGCGACCACTACGCCGCTCTGGTTTGTCAGCGCGCCATCGACGGTCAAATCCAACGCGCCCTTGCTGCTGAACATGCCATTGCTGTTGTCCAGGCTCGCGACATGGGCGTCGAGACTGCCGGCAGACACCAGCCCTTTGATGTTGCTCAAGGCCTGGGCGAGCCGCAGGGTCAAGCCTTGATCACTGATCAGGTTGCCGCCACTGTTATCGAGGTTTTGCGCCGCCAGGGTGAAGCCCTGGGTACTGGAAATTTCGCCGCCCTGGTTCGCCACATCGGCGAGGTTGTTGAACACCAGGCCCGGACCACGGATCAGGCCGCCTTGGTTGTCCAGTTGGCCGTGATTAAGGTCCAGGTTCAGACCGTTGACGCTGGTGAGCCGGCCACCGTTGTTGTTGAGACTGGCA
Organism: Pseudomonas sp. GW821-FHT03A09; assembly: GCF_059421065.1. Lineage (NCBI taxonomy): Bacteria > Pseudomonadati > Pseudomonadota > Gammaproteobacteria > Pseudomonadales > Pseudomonadaceae > Pseudomonas > Pseudomonas sp. GW821-FHT03A09. The sequence continues at coordinate 415,795 of NZ_JBWKUX010000005.1, forward strand.
ACGTTGGCCGTCAATGCCTGGTTACTGGCGATGCGGCCGACCGCGCTGTTATCCACGGCGCCCGCCTTGAGCGCGAGCGTGCCCTGGCTACTGAGGGTACCTCCCTGATTGTTGACGGCACCGCTGGCGGTGAGGCTCAGAGTGTTGCCCGCCGTGACCAGCCCGGCGACGTTGTCCAGGGTGGCTATATTCAGGGCTGCCACGTCGAGGCTGGACACTTCGCCACCGCGGTTATTCAACTCGCCAAGGGTGGCGGTCAGCGGGCCACTGCTGGTGATGAGCCCACCTTGGGCGTTCAGCACGCGATCGGCTTTCACATCCAGGCTGGCATTGCTGAGCACGCGGCCTTTGTTCTGGTTGTCGAGGGTGACGGCGGTGATCTTCGCGCTCTGTTTCGCGCTGAGGGTGCCACCCTGGTTGTTCAAGGCCTGGGTGTTGACCGTCAGCACACGGCTGGCGATCACACTGTTGCCGGTATTGTTGAGGGTCTGCGCAGTAAGGCTGACATCGCCCGTGGTGTTGCGCGTGTTATCCGCGTTGACGCCGGCTTCGATAATGCCGTTGTTGGTCAGTTGACCACCACTGGACAGCGTGATGCTGTCGCGGGCGGCCAGGGTTTTTCGGCTGTTCAAGTCGCCTTGGGTCTGCAGACCCAGCGCAGTGCCGGCGTAGACCGCCCCCTGAGCCTCGAGGCTTGCGGCCTTGACGTTGACCGCGCCGCTGGCCGCCGCCTGCGCCATGCTCAAGTGCCCATTGGCATCGAGCTGAATATCCCCACCACTGGCCGCCAACGTCCCGTCCAGCTTCACCCCGACACCGGCTTCAGTGCCTACCAGTTTGATCGCACCTGCGTACATCCCGCCCAACGCCGACGAATCAATCGCCAGCTCCGGCTTGGTGCTGCCGTCATCGGCGCGCGCGGTTGCATTCAGGGTCTGGGCGTTGACGTCGTTGCGACCGGTAATCACGGTCAAGTTGCGTGCATTGATCTGCGCGTTGATCTTCGCCGAGCGGGTGATGATTTCGAAGCGGTCGACGTTGCTGGCATTCAGTCCCTGGCCGTCGATGGTCACGGCGCCGCCGTCGACCTGATAACGGTCCAGGCGGCCGTTATCGAGGATGGGTTTGCCGGTGGTCAGGGTGACGTTGGGGGTGTTGATGAAGCCGCAACCATTACAGCTGATGCCGTAGGGGTTGGCGACGATGACCTTGGCCGACTGGCCCGCCACTTCGGTGTAGCCGCGTAGCTGGCTGGGGCCGCCGCCGTTGACCTCGTTGAGGATGATGTTGGCCGCACGGCCTTGCAGGTTCGAGTTGCCGAGGATGATGCCGCCCAGTTGGGTCGACTGGGTGCGGTCGGTGGCGTTGTTGAGGATCACGCCGTTGGCGCCGACGTTGTAGTCCTTGAACTGGTTGTGGGACAAACCACTGCCATTGGGAGCAGCGATGTTCACCACGGGGACGCCATTGCCCGCCTGCCCCACCGTTGCTCCCGGACCGCTGACGACAATGCCGTCGGCCTGTGCCCACAACGGTTGCCAGAACATGGCGTTCACCAGCACCAGCACCAGCCCACGTTTGGGCAGGCCCAAGAACGTGTCACGGCGTTTCAGAGTGGCTGAGGGCTGGCGGACCAGGAAGGCAAATTGGCGAACATCCATTTCAAACTCTCGATGCAACTAGGCGTTGAATTACAGGAAAAAGTCCATGCGGAAGTAGATCGGCGCTTCGCGTTCAAGCAGCGCGCCCGGGCGTTCCAGCGAATGGGCAAAGGTCACGCTGGTGCTGACGTATTGGCCACGGGCAAACAGCTCCAGCGAGTTACTCGAGACCCGCCCGTGCACTTCGCCGTTGTAGCGATCATTGCGAATCACACCTTGGTCGTAACCGACGCTGGCGCCGTATTCCGCGAACACGGGGCGCATCCAACCCCAGGCCACCGGGCGGGACCAGCGCAGGTCGTTGCGCCAGTAGCCGCCGCTGTCGCCAGTCAGTTGCTGGTCCTTGAAGCCGCGTATCGAGGACGAACCGCCGAGGCTCATGCGTTGCGGGCTGAACAGCACGTCTTCACTGCGCTGCCCGGTGGCCAGGCTGGTAAAGCTGAACGACTCGCCCCACAACGTGAACGGTTGCAGGTAACTGATGGTGGCGGTGTATTTGCGGTAGTCCGGGGTGGCGGTGAGGTTGCCGAAGCGATCACGGTGCTGATCGTCGCGCTGGGCATCGAAGGCGCCGATGCCGTTCTGCACGCCAAGATCGATGTTGACGTAGGCGCTGCCCATCCGGCGACCGTGGTTGATCCCCAGTTGCAATTCGCTGAGTCGATTGCTGCTGACAGCCAGGCGGCTGTCTTCGATGTAGTTGTTCGTGCGCAGATGCGACAGCCCGACGTTGATCGAGGTCTTGCTCAGCGCATCGCGATGGATCACGCGCTCGGCACGCAACTGGTGGTTCTGGCTGTCACCGCTCTGTTTGAAATCAAAGCCGTCGCCCTGCGCGACCGAGCGGTAATCGCTCTGGTTGTAGCTGTAGCTGAAGTTCCACCAACCCCACGGCAGGTTGTAGTAGAACATCGCGTTTTTCGAGGTCTTCTGGTGGTCGCTGATGGCGTCGTGGCCACCGCGCAGAATCAATTGATCAGCGAGGCCGAGCGGGTTGTCCCACTCAAGGCCTGTGCCCCACTGCTGTTCGCCGGTGCTTTTTTGCCCGTCGTTATTGCGCGACAGGCTCGCGCGCCAAGGTTTTTGCGGGTTGTTTTTCACCAGCACCGAACTACCGCCAACGGCATCGCCTGGCGCCAGTTCCATTTGCGCCTGGTTTGATGGCAAACGATTGAGCTGATCGATGGCCTGCTCGATTTCGCGCAAGTTCAGCAAGTCGCCGTTTTTACCCGGGAAGGCCATCGCCAGTTCGCGCTCTGACAGTTTGCTGTTGTCGGCGCCTTTCAAACTTTCAAGTTTGCCCTCCACCACTAACACTTGCAGATGACCTTTGGACAGGTCCTGTTGCGGCAAGTAAGCGCGGCTGGTCACCAGGCCTTTGTCGATGTAGTAGTCGGTAATGGCTTTGAGCAGTTCATTAAGCTGAGACACACCCAGGCACTGGCCGATATAAGGCTTGAGCAAGCGCTCGCGGTCAGAGGCAGGCAGGCTATCGGCGCCCTTGAGCTCAATGTCTTGGATGGGGAAGCAACGAGCATCCACCGGGGTGGTGGGGGCGACGGGTTTTGCCGCTTCGCCGGGCAGGTCTTTGAGTTCTTCAAGACGCCGCTGTTGTTCTTCCAACAGGCGGTTTTGCCGGTCGCGGATCAAGTCCTGATCGCCAGGCGTCGGGGCAGCCGCCGCGCTGTTCAGCGCGAAGCAAGTCAGCAGGCAGACGCCCAGCAGAAGCCGAGTCCTTGGCACAAGAGAAGGCATGTTCGATCCGTCGAATTAGGAAGGCTGGCAAACTAACATCGAACTTAGATCAAGCCAACATTCTGACTAATTGCGGATTTACGCCAAAAACAATATTAACTTATTGATTTAAATAAAATTTAACAACCATTAAAACAATACTTGAGTAAGAATTTTCCGACGAGTGGAACATTCTAATATTTGACTTCCATAAATAGCTGAAAATTAATATAGGATTTTTCCCAAGCCATCAGACTTTTCCCACAGACATCGCTACCGCTCTGTTCATCAAGCCACTGAACGTATTGATCATCCAGCTCCACTTCGCGATCCCGGTCCTTGTCGCTCTCTCCTGCAAGAATTCCCAAACCCTTTTCAGCAATCAGCCACTCGCCATCACGACGCACCAATCGAACCTGAGCATCAATATAGAACGCACTGCCGTGATATATGCGGTCTTGCTCCCCCTCATAATCGCTGTTTGGAACGGGCCTCTACCGCCGTTTGTGAATACAGCTGTTCCAGATCATCTCGGGCACTGTTCAATGAGGGGTCACCCGTTCCAAGGCCTTCAGCCTGGTTTTAGCGCTGGGAATATGCTCACGGCTCAGCAGGTACCATTTTCTCGCGGCGTCCAGGTCCTGCTGAACACCCAGCCCCTTCTCATACAAGTAACCAAGATTGGCCTGGGCTAGCCAAAACCCCATCTGGGCTGACCGGCGATACCATTCAGAGGCAGCGAGGAAGTCCCTGCTGCGCCCGGTCCCCGTAGCGAAGCACTTGCCCAACAACAGTTGCCCTTCGGCATTGCCGCCATCCGCTGCCCTCTGAAAACAATCACAGGCATTCACAGCGCTGGCGTGGGAGCCCACGCCATCGCCATACAGGTAGCCCAGCCGGAGCGATGCTTTGAGCAAGCCCAGATCGGCTGCCTGTTGATACAAGTGCTCGGCTTTTGCGTAGGACTGTTCTACGTCCAGCCCCATTTCGTTTAGATACCCCAGGTTATAAATGGCCTCAGGGTCTTTGGCGGCCGCGGCCAGGGTGCTGTAATAAAGCGCTTTGCCTATATCTCGCGGTATCGTGCTGCCTTCGATGTACAAGGCGCCCAATACCGACTGAGCGGCAATGTTCCCCTCCTGCGCAAGCACTTCCCACTCCTTGACCGCCCGGCCAGTGTCACGCCCAACGCCTTGTCCGTAAAAGAACAGCCGGGCAATAAAAATACGCGACGACTGAGAGTTATCCCTGTCACGCACAGCCCGGGCGATTTCATAGGCCTTGGCGTAGTTCTCCTGCGCGTAAGCGGCCAAGGCTTGGTTCATATCCGCCGAACAGGCCCAGGGAAGAAAAAACAGCGTGGTCATCAACACCATCAGCCTACTGGACATTGTTCAGACACCCCCACCCCTGATTGAAGTCCACCACCAATTGGTAGTGTTCGAATGCGCTCCATCCCAGAACATAGGGCAGCAGGTAAGTGCGTGTTGGCGAATACAGTCTTTGCGCTGATCTGTCCTTGCCTGCCAGGCTAATAACCTCACTGACCCGATATTGAACTTCATGATAGGAACCGGTCAGGTCGTTTATCCGGCCGCTTTGAACGGAAACACCACTGCCGAGCGGTTTTTTCCCACCACTCAGGTACTCCATGTTTCCGGTATCCAATAGAACTGGAACCTTCTCGCCATCGACCAGCAGATAGGTAAATAAAAATTGTGTGGTACGGGACAAGTTGCCGCCCAGAAATACCCTGGACTCACACAGGTTCTGGTCGGCAGTACCGCCAAAGGTGATATCCGAGCCGTCGATGCTTATCCGGCCCAGTTTGGAGAGCAGGTCCAGACCCAGGAGCGTTTCCGTGCCTCCCATCAGAACCGCCACGTTTTTCAACCTTTGTCCTCCAACATCGAGGGTCTTCAAGAGCGTCATCTTCGACTTCGCGGTCGAACCCTGGTAATAGGTCGCCAGATCGAACGCCCAAGGACTGACCTGCAGGTTCAGACGTCGAGCATCGGCGGCTGATACATGGCTGACGCTGGCTCCGGTATCCAGCTTGGCCTTGAGCGCAACGCCATTTATTTCAACAGTCAGATACGGCTTGGCCCGCAACATCAGAAAACCGTTGTCCACCGTCTGCCACCCGATCGCTGTTGCGCCGGGGCCGGGGCCTTGTTCGAAAGCGGGGAATTCCTTGATGGCCGCCAGGCTCTGATCATTGAGCCCTGGCACCTTGGCTGACCAGATCGCTCTACTGTCCGTGTCCAGCAGCCGATAAAGCCGAAGCATTTCTTGATAGTTCTTTTGATTGAATGCTTCGCCCAGCAGCAATAACTGGCAGGCCAATCGCCTTTCCTCGGAGACAATTTGAGCGCATGCAAGGCTGTCTGTTCCAGCCCCTGCAACCGACTGTAACGAGCGCCTCAGAATGATCGCGGCGATCACACTCTGCTCATTGTGTCTTTCCAGAAGCCTTGAAAGGGCCGGTGCCTTCGGCAGAAAAGCCGCTTGCTCAATACCCGGCAGTTCACTGGGCGCCGCAAAGGCGCCTCCCCCCCCCCACAACAACATGACAAGCATAAGAACAATATTGCTCAAGCCACGCACTTTCATCATTGGACTCGCAACGACTGCAACTCTTCAAAAAAAGGTACGAACTAAAAGTAGTCGTACCTTTACAGCGTTAGTGAATTGGTATTGTGACCGTCACGCCACCTCCAGCCCCGCCATTGGGATCGACAGAACTGTTAGTCGCGCCCTGGAAGCCACTCGGCGTAGACGGTTGATTGGTGCCATGGGTTTCTGTTATCGAATTGCCATTCATACTACCGACAGTAACTTGTACTCCATTGGGGGTGGTAAAGGTAAAGCTATGCCCACCGCCGCCGCTGCTACTTATGCTGTCATGAACTCCATTTTCATCATTCCAATCCGAAGTAGGATCTGTAGGACTCCCGCCGGAAACAAGCAGCAACTCTGCAGCCGTTAGTTCACGCATTGCAAACCTCGCTCAATGAAGTAAATATCATTCCCTGGTTTTCCTTCCCTGGCCATTAACGCACGCATCAAGTTCCTTTGAGGCGCTGTATCAAGCCGCACATAGCCGGCTGATCAAAGAACAATAGAAACCCAGCAACTCATCCCACTCACCCAAAGTCTCGGCCATTCGCACACGAATCTGATAACCGCCCTGAGCTGCCGAATAAGCGTCGTATAAGTGCAAGTAATTTTGTGGACTACGCAATAGCAAAAAATTCAACAATATCCTCGCTGCTCGCCCATTTCCGTCCACCAGAGGATGGCAATTCAACAATACTGTAGACACAACAACAGCAGTGACGACATCAGGAAGTGAATCCTTACGAGAGAGAATGAACCTGTGCATTTCATTCAACGCAGGCTCTATATGATCTGCATCAGGATACTTGACCCGACTGCCCTGTCGATCCGCCGTGGTAAAAACCGAGCCCTTGCGAAGCGAGGTTGGCTTTTCCAGTAACAGGCAACCCAGCGCCTCGATGAACCTGTAGAACTGCAGAGGTCGGTATTGCTCCATGCAACTTGCAAAGGCCTCGGCGAGCTGGCTCATCGCCTCAACTTCACTGAGTGAACGACTCGCTACATGGGCCGGCGGATTTCTCTGCATGTAGTACGGACTCAATGAATGTCGCAGTACTGCCAACGAGTCATCACTGTGAATGATTTGCAGCTGCTCAGCTCTGTTTCGATGGCCATGGACAACGAGCTGTTTATTCGTTCTGCCGACATACCGCAGCGTTTCGACCGCGAGTAACTTCAGGTCCGGATAGAGCAGGAGCTTCCTTTCAACTACATTGCCTTCCATAGCGACGATAAACCTTTGAGGAACTATTGCCTGACAGCCGTTGTAACAGCTGGAGATTGCACTTTTCTTACAGGCGGCAAACTAAATAAAACCCATGAACAACGTTTGCAGGCAACAAGAAATCGTGCTATATAGCCCGAAATATCCATAATATGGACAACTTATATGCTCACCCTACCCTTGCATCAAAAGATAGCTTTAGTTGTCTGCATCTTAATATCCAACACGCTAAATGCCGACTCATTTTCTGGCGGTACTGGTTGGGGAAAACTTGCGCAAGTCTTACTTTCAGTGAGCACTTGCCAAAACCGATTATTGGAAACGGAACGAGCAGCGTGTTTCAAACGCAATGCCCGACAAGCCTGCCAATATGCACCAGAAGGCATCGAGAAAGAGAACTGTATAAAGGAATACTCAGCTTATTCGGTCCCATCCGACACAGATCCCTCAAAGAATCATTCGGGACCGTTGCACCCCCTGACGGAGCATGTTCCGAATATTTTTTCCCCTTCCACCAAGACTGAAAAAAATCCGCACAACTCCAAAACTGACGAGTTTGACTCAAGAATAAAAGATCTATTGTACCCCCCGAGCCAGCGCAACTTTAATCAAGGCGCAATCAACTAGAACCGTTACCACCCCACCTCAATACCTATTCGGCTCTTTCACCCCAGATCACAACCAGCAGCGGAGAATGCAACATGCCTGCAGACGAATTAGACACTTTGCTTTCGTGCTACTACAACCAGGCGAGCAAACGTGCATTTCCGGCCTTTCTCGACTCTGACATCACCAGCACACCATTGAACTCCGCACCTTACGTCACCTCGCTCTCGCACTTCTGCGAGGCTTACCCGAGCCCTCCCAGACAGGGACTTGCGGCTCAGTTGAAACTGTCGATTAGCGAATTGAACGATGCAGGATTGAGCGCTGATATCGCACTGGTCGGAGGCAGCTTCCTGACCTTGAAAAGCACTCCAGGTGATCTGGATATCGTACTTTTTTATTCGCTGAACAAGGAAGAAATTGCCTTTCCCCTAGACCAATGGCAGCGCGCCCAGAAGCTCAAGGGCCTGGATGTGCGTTTGGTCCCCATGGATACCCGCCCCATCCTGACACTGAAAATGGCACTGTTCTTCGCACTTCTATACACCCATAAGAAATACGATGGCCGTACAACTCCAGGGCTGGTACTGATCGACTGCAAGGGCTGACCCCATGCAAGTTCAGCTACCGCCTCAGGGCAAGTGCCGGTCGGGCTCAGACCGGAACGCCAAGGATGATGCGGGATGCCTTAGCGCGGTACTGCTGGTCTTCCTGACGACGCAGAGCATCGACTGGAAACAGCCCGGCAACCCTTGCACCGCGGGCCCGCCTGCGCTCAAGGACTTCAACATACTTAGGGTGCGTCATGCAGACGTTTCTGTCACGACAACCTTTTGTAATTGTCGAGGATAAATACACCTCTGGGAGAATGGCCCCAGATGGATATCAGCGACAATATTGCTATCGCCCTTCGCTTAAGTGCATGGCCTGTACTGTGCGTTCAATCAGGAAATTGGTTTGCCGCGTACACAGCGAAGTGCTTTTCAGTGACTCGGATTCGCTCTGCCCCAATCGCTTGCCAGATAGCCTTGTATGGTCGACGTGGGACGAAGAGAGCTATGCATCAGCACATCAATCCCTAGGTCTGGTTTTTGATCGAGTTGATTTCGTCCTTGGTCCCTATCTCAAAGATCAAATTTCCGCCTAGGCACCGTCGGCATCACGGCAAACCTCTACTGAGTACTAAAACCAGCGCTGTATACATCACACATCACTGTCCGGATCTTTCAAGAAGAGAGCGTAAAGGCTAAGGTCCGAGCACACCCGTAGCTATGGCTTGGCTTCAGGATGCGTAGGACACTGCTCAAGAGGAATGACGGTCGAAGCGCTTGGGTTCGCGAATAATGCCAATCGACGTAGAGAAGAGCGACAAGGAGCGCTAAAGGCGATGTATTTTACGTAGAGTCCTGAAATGCAAAAAGCCCCGAGACTTTGATCTGCGGGGCTTTTCTATGTAATGGCGGAGAGATAGGGATTCGAACCCTAGGTACCGGTGAAGGTACAACGGATTTCGAATCCGTCCCATTCGGCCACTCTGGCATCTCTCCAACGGCGCGCATCATAACAGTGTGTTTCGTGGAAGCAAACCCCAAAAGAGATTTTTTTCCGTGCTATCAGATGCTTGCGTCGATTAAAGCGGTACGCCGAGACGATTGGCGACTTCTTCGTAGGCTTCGATCACGTCACCGAGGCCCTGGCGGAAGCGGTCTTTGTCCATCTTCTTCTTGGTGTCCTTGTCCCACAGGCGGCAGCCGTCCGGGCTGAATTCGTCGCCCAGGACGATGGAGCCGTCGTGGAACACACCGAATTCCAGTTTGAAGTCCACCAGCAGCAGGCCGGCGTCGTCGAACAGTTTGCTCAGCACGTCGTTGACCTTGAGGGACAACTCCTTCATGCGCGCCAATTGCTCAGCGGTACCCCAACCGAACGCCACGACGTGGGATTCGTTGATGAACGGGTCGCCCTTGGCGTCGTCCTTCAGGAACAATTCGAAGGTGTAAGGATTGAGCTTGAGGCCCTCCTCCACGCCCAGACGCTTGACCAGGCTGCCGGCAGCGTAGTTACGCACAACGCACTCGACCGGGATCATGTCCAGCGTCTTCACCAGGCACTCGTTGTCGCCCAGCAGCTTGTCGAATTGGGTCGGAATGCCGGCCGCTTCGAGCTTCTGCATGATGAAGGCGTTGAACTTGTTGTTCACCATGCCTTTGCGGTCAAGTTGTTCGATACGCTTGCCGTCGAACGCCGAAGTGTCGTTGCGAAACAGCAGGATCAGGCGGTTGGCGTCGTCGGTCTTGTAAACCGACTTGGCTTTGCCGCGGTAGAGTTCTTCACGTTTTTCCATGATGGGCTCCGATTTGAGTGAGGTGGGCTAGGCGATATGTCGCCAGTCGAGCCCTGAATCTTGATCGGCCAGTTGCAGCCAGTCCGGGTCGCACCCGAGGGTGTCGACAAAACATTGCCGGGCAAGCGTCGGCAGGTTGTTCTTGCTGCTCAGGTGGGCCAGGACCAGGTGTTGCAGGTCTTGCCAGCCCAACTCGTACACCAGGTATGCCGCCTGGTGGTTGTTCAAATGTCCCAGTTCGCCGCCCACCCGTTGCTTGAGAAAGTACGGGTAATGACCACGAGCCAGCAGGTCTCGGCAGTGGTTGGACTCGATCATCAAGGCATCGAGGTCGCGGTAACCGTCCAGCACCTTCGCGCAGTAGGAACCCAGGTCGGTAAGCACGCCGAAACGTCGCTCACCGCCACTGAATACATATTGCGTCGGTTCCTGGGCGTCGTGTGCGACGGCAATCACATCGATGCCCAACGCACCGATTTGCAGTTGCTCACCACCGGCCAGGAAGCCTGCAGGTTCAATGGGTTTGCGCATCCCGCGCAAGGTGCCGCGACTGAGGTACACCGGAAGATTGTAGCGCCGAGACAGTAAACCCACGCCATGCACGTGGTCGGCATGTTCGTGGGTCACCAGAATCGCGCTCAGCTGCGAGGGGTGAACCCCCAGTCGCAGCAGGCGCCGCTCGGTTTCTTTTAACGAGAAACCACAATCCACCAGCACATACGTGTCGTCATGTGCGACCAGCGTGCCGTTCCCTTGGCTACCGCTGCCGAGAACGGCAAAACGCATCGAATCAGCCCAGGTTGTCCTGAATCACGCCCAACACTTTGCGTGCTGTTTCAGCCGGCGCAACGGTGTTGATGTTCTTCTCGACGGTGACTTGCACGCTGTCGCCAACCTTGCTCAAACGAACCTGATAACGCTCGGCGCGGGTTTCGATCTCTTCCTTGGTCGGCTTGCTGCCGAACAATTTGCCGAAGAAGCCTGGCTCGTCGTCTTTCTTCTCGGCCTTTTCAGCCACGTTGATGTAGTAAAGGCCCAGGCTGCGGTTGATGTCCTCAACACGCCAAGGGCCTTTCTCCAACGCGCGACCTACACTGGCCCAGGCACGATCCAGGTCTTCACCCAGGTTCAGTACCACGTTGCCACTACCGTCTTCACTGAGACTGACGCGGTTAGGCGTGTCGTAGTCGCGGGCGGCAAGCAGGGAAACCGAGCCACCCTTCTCGGAGATACGGCTCATGCTGGCCAGCATCTCGTCGACCAGAGCGGCATCGACACCGGTGTTGACCGAGCGGTTGGTGAAGTCAACGTTGGTGGTGCTGCCGCTAGGACGCTCGGCGCTGACCACATAGACTTCACTGGTATTGCGCTGCACGCCAGGCTCGATGCGCACACGCACACGGGCTTCGCTGTCAGCCGCTACGCCACCGGCCAGCAGGCGCTGGGCCATGTTGGCGGACAGTTCGCTGCCACGCTGCCATGTAGTGGTGAACTCACCGGTTTGCGGGCGCTGCTGGTCGAGGCGGAAACCATTGTCCTGGAAGAACTGCACCGCCACCGGCCAGACTTCGGCTGGCGGGCGCTGGGCCACGATCCAGCGGTTGTCGCCGCTCTTCTGCAGGCTGTAGTCGCTGGCATCCGCCACGGCCGTGATTGGCTGTGGACGCGGCACCACGAATTCACCTTTGACGGTGTCGTCGGCTACGTTGCGTGGAATCGGCAACAGAGGGTCAAGGCGCTTGGCGACATTGACATCAGGCGGCAGTTGCATCGGTTTGGTCGCTTGCGCGTCCAGGTAATCGCTGCCGCGGTCACGGAAGTAGCCTTCCGGGCCCCAAATCCAACCGCAACCACTGGTGCTGGAGATAATCAAGGCAAGTGCGGAAAGTCCGGCCAATCGCTTCATGCGTAGTGCTTCCTCAATTAAACCAGGACGCCGGACTGGCGCAGGGCCTGTCGCAGCGGTTCGTGACAGGCTTCGCTGAGACGGGTGAGCGGCAGACGGATACCGTCCGGCATCATGCCCATTTCAGTCAGTGCCCATTTCACGGGAATAGGGTTGGATTCGATAAACAGTGTCTTGTTGAGCGGCATCAGCTTCTCGTGGATCGCGCGGGCGGTCACGGCATCACCGGCGATGGCGGCGGCGCACATTTCGCTCATGGCACGCGGGGCCACGTTGGCGGTCACGGAGATGTTGCCCTTGCCACCCAGCAGGATCAGCTCGACAGCGGTGGCGTCGTCACCGGAATACACCAGGAAGTCGCTGCTCACGCCGGCCAGGATGTCCTTGGCACGCTGCAGGTCGCCGGTCGCTTCCTTGATGCCGATGATGTTCGGCACAGTGGACAGGCGGATCACGGTCTCGGCCTTCATGTCGCAGGCGGTGCGGCCCGGAACGTTGTAGAGGATCTGCGGGATTTCAACCGCTTCGGCGATGGCGCGGAAGTGCTGATACAGGCCTTCCTGGGTTGGCTTGTTGTAGTACGGGGTCACCAGCAGGCAAGCGTCCGCACCCGCCTTCTTGGCGTTCTTGGTCAGTTCGATCGCTTCGCGCGTCGAGTTGGCGCCCGTACCGGCGATCACGGCAATGCGACCCGCGACACGCTTGACCACGAACTCGATCACCTGGATGTGTTCTTCCACATCGAGGGTCGCCGACTCACCGGTGGTGCCGACCGCAACGATGGCGTTGGTGCCTTCTTGCAGGTGGAAGTCCACCAGTTTGCCCAGGCTGTCCCAGTCGAGATGACCTTGTGCATCCATGGGTGTGACCAGTGCCACCATACTGCCCGCAATCATGCAACCGCTCCTGCCGGAAAAAGAGAGCCGTAATGGTACTGGCGCCAAGATGCTTGCACAAGCGAAGTACCGCCTGAGGATGCGTTCTGGATCAACTAAACGACGGGCAATGCCATCATTGGGCCAAAGCCTGGCCCGTAGCACGATGAAATCAGACCTATCACGCAATGAAAACGCCACCTCCTAGCCCTTGGCGACGCTTTTCGCTACCCTTCATCCTTTGATCGATACAGCCCACACGGTATCGACCGCTCATCGCTTTAGGAAGGCTGCATGTCCACCCCCACAGTTCGCGAACAATTCCTTGTTATCAGTGCCCTCGGCGCCAACCCCATGGAGCTGACCAACGTCCTGTGCCGCGCCAGCCATGAGAACCGCTGCGCCGTCGTGACCTCCCGCCTGACCCGCCATGGCGAGTGCAGCGCGCTGGTCCTGCAGATTTCCGGCAGCTGGGATGCCCTGGCGCGCCTGGAAACCGGCCTGCCGGGCCTGGCCAAGAAGCACGACTTCACCGTCAACGTGGTACGCAGTGCCGCGCTGGAAAACCGCCCACAGGCACTGCCTTATGTGGCGTATGTCAGCTCGGCGTACCGCTCGGACATCGTCAATGAGCTGTGCCAGTTCTTCATCGACCACAACGTCGAGCTGGAGAACCTGACCTGCGACACCTACCAGGCACCACAGACCGGCGGCACCATGCTCAACGCCACGTTCACCGTGACCTTGCCGGCCGGCGTGCAGATCAGTTGGCTGCGCGACCAGTTCCTGGATTTCGCCGATGCCCTGAACCTCGACGCCCTGATCGAGCCATGGCGCCCACAGAACCCTATGTAAGGAAGACACCATGCCGGTAGCCATCGACACCCCCGTGGCCGATTTCGAAGCCCAGGCCACCAGCGGCCAGACCTTCAGCCTCGCCGCCCTCAAGGGCAAGCAAGTGGTGATCTACTTCTATCCGAAGGACAGCACCCCGGGCTGCACGACTGAAGGCCAGGGCTTTCGTGACCAGTACACGGCGTTCAAGGCCGCCAACACCGAGGTGTTTGGCGTGTCACGCGACAGCGTGAAGTCCCACGAGAACTTCAAGGGCAAGCAGGAATTCCCCTTCGAGCTGATCAGCGACAAGGACGAAGCGGTTTGCCAGCTGTTTGATGTGATCAAGCTGAAGAAGCTGTATGGCAAGGAATACCTGGGTGTTGATCGCAGCACCTTCTTGATCGACAAGGATGGCGTGCTGCGTCAAGAGTGGCGCGGCGTGAAAGTGCCGGGCCATGTAGATGCCGTACTGGCGGCCGCTCAAGCCTTGAACAAAGCGTGACCCTGTAGTGAGCGGGCTTGCCCCGCTCACTACAACAGCGGTGCAACCACCGGTTCCTGTCGAGGCCACGCATCCAGCACCGCCTTGAACAGCGTCGCCAGGGGAATCGCAAAGAACACCCCCCAAAATCCCCAAAGCCCGCCAAACAAAAGCACTGCACAGATGATTGCCACCGGGTGCAGGTTGACGGCTTCGGAGAAAAGCAGCGGCACCAGCACGTTGCCATCCAGGGTCTGGATAATGCCGTACACCGCCATCAGGTAGATGAACTGGTCACTCCAGCCCCACTGGAACAAAGCGATCAACATCACCGGCACCGTCACCACCACGGCGCCGACATACGGCACCACCACTGAAACACCTACCAGCAACGCCAGCAGCGCCGCGTAGTTCAGCCCAAGTGCGACAAAGGCGATGTAGGTGACGCCTCCGCAAATAACGATCTCAATCCCTTTGCCACGAATGTAGTTGGCGATCTGGCGGTTCATCTCTTCGGCCACCCGCGTAATCAACGCGCGCTCACGCGGCAGGTAGCCACGTACCCAGCGGCCGATCATCGCGCGGTCCTTGAGGAAGAAAAACACCAGGATCGGCACCAGTACCAGATAGATCATGATGTTGACCACCAACGGCAGGCTGGACAGAGAAAAGGTCAGCGCCCACTGCCCGAATTTTCCGATCTCACCGCGCGCCACTTCAATGGCCTGCAACACCTGCTCATCCGACACCAAATGCGGATAGCGCTCGGGCAGCAAGAGCAAGAGTGATTGCCACTTGGCAAGCATGCCCGGCAATTCATTGAACAGAGTGATCAACTGATGCCATAGCAACGGCAGCACCACCACAATGAACACCACCAGCACGCCCATGAACAAGGCAAATACCAACCCCACCGCCACACCGCCCGGTAAACGCAAGCGCTCCAGGGTAGTGACCAACCCCTGCATCAGGTAGGCCAGCACCATCCCTGCCAGCACCGGCGCCAGCATTCCACCCAAAGTGAGTACGGCCGTAAAAGCCAGGAACAGCAGGACGGCCAGCACCACGGCCTCTTCATCGGAAAAGTAGCGCTGAATCCAGTCTCGTAACACTTTGAACATCAATCAACCTCGGGTGGTGGGGTGAACGATTCAGGCTTTGCGCAACCAATAACGGTACACGCCGGCAGCGTCTTCTTCGTGTAGCAGAGTATGACCAGCCAGTTTGGCAAAAGTCCGGAAATCGCGCTGGGAGCCAGCATCAGTGGCGGTCACCTTGAGTACTGCACCACTGGCCAATCGATTGAGTTCCAGCTTGGCCTTGAGCAGGGGCAACGGGCAATTGAGGCCGCTGGCGTCGAGCTCGGCATCAAAGGCTACAGCGTCGGTCATGGGTTTACTCCGGACAAGCGTTTGGGCTGCTTAGAATATCTGGTCCGAAGCTCAGTGTCCGGCTACAGTAAGCTCTTTGTCGAAAGGCTTTGTGCATGACTTTTTTGCGCCCTACCCTGCTGACGCTGGCTTGCCTGCTGGCCTCTCCGGGCTTCGCTGACGACCTGCCGTCACTTGGCGACGCCAGTTCTGCCATTGTCTCGCCACAACAGGAGTTTCAACTGGGCCGCGCCTGGCTCGCTTACTTGCGCGGTCAGGTCTCGCAGCTCAATGACCCACAGCTCAAGGATTATGTCGAAACCAGCGTGTATAAACTGGTGGAGACCAGCCAGGTCAACGACCGGCGCCTGGAGTTCATCCTGATCAACAGCCCGCAACTCAACGCCTTTGCCGCGCCTGGGGGGATTGTCGGGGTCAACGGTGGTCTGTTCCTCAATGCCCAGACTGAAGGTGAATACGCTTCGGTACTGGCCCACGAATTGGCGCACTTGTCCCAACGTCACTTTGCACGGGGCGTAGAAGCGCAGTCGCGCATGCAGATCCCGATGATGGCCGCCCTGCTCGGCGGCATCATCGCGGCGGCGGCAGGTGCGGGTGACGCCGGTATTGCTGCCATTGCCGGCAGCCAGGCAGCGGCTATCCAGGAGCAACGCCGGTTCTCGCGCCAGAACGAGCAGGAGGCTGACCGTATTGGCATCCTCAACCTGGAAAAAGCCGGTTACGACCCGCGCTCCATGCCCACCATGTTCGAACGGCTCATGCGCCAATACCGCTTCGACGCCAAGCCACCAGAATTCCTGTTGACTCACCCGGTGACCGAGTCGCGGATCGCCGACACGCGCAACCGCGCCGAACAAGCCAAGCCCGGCGGCAAGGAAGACAGCCTGCGCTATCAACTGATCCGCGCACGCGTGCAACTGCAATATGAAGACACCCCGGGCCTGGCCGCCAAGCGCTTCCAGGCACAGCTGGACGAAAATCCGAAGAACGACGTGGCGCGCTATGGCCTGGCCATCGCCCAAATCAAGGGCATCAAACTCAAGGAAGCGCGGGAAAGCCTGGCACCGCTGCTGGCCAAGGCGCCCAACGACATTACCTACAACCTGGCGCAGATCGAGCTGGACATCACCAACAATCGTCTGCCGGACGCCCAGCAGCGTACTGACCGGATGCTCACCCAATACCCTGGAAACTATCCATTGAACCAGGCGCGAGTGGACTTGCTGCTCAAGCAAAACCGCACCGCTGATGCCGAAAAGGCGCTGGATGGGTTACTCAAATCCCGCCCCGACGATCCAGATGTGTGGTACCAGGTCGCAGAAACACGCGGTTTGTCCGGCAACATCATCGGCCTGCATCAGGCCCGGGCCGAATACTTTGCCTTGGTCGGTGACTTCAAACAGGCCATTCAACAACTGGACTTCGCCAAGCGTCGGGCCGGCAACAACTTCCCGCTGTCTTCACGTATCGACGCACGCCAGCGTGAATTGATCGAACAGGAACGCTTGGTAAAAGGAATGATGAGCTAAACCCATCGCCCACAAAAAAGCCCCGCCTTCGTCAAACGAAAGCGGGGCTTTTTATTGGGCTAGAGAATTACTCAGCCAGCTTGAAGGTGATGAAGCTGGCACGCCCCTGACGCAGGACACGCATCGACACCGAACGATTCTTCGGCAACGCCTTGGCGATGTCGGTGAATTCCTTGGTGGAGTTGATCGCCTGATTGTTCAGGTGGGTAATCACATCGCCCGGCTGCAGGCCGATCAAGGCGGCAGGACCGTCCTGGACTTCCTTGATCACCACGCCGCTCTTGAGGTCGAAGCTCTTCTTCTGCTCGGCGGTCAGCTCAACGACAGCAATGCCCAGACGGTTGCTGCTGCGCTCGGCACCTGGCTTGGCATTACCCAGCGCATCCAGAGTCGCGCCTTCTTCGGGGATCGCACCGACGGTCAGCTCAACGGTCTGGCGCTTGCCCTCACGGATCACTTCCAGCTTGGCTTTGCTGCCCGCCTTCAGAGCACCGACCAAGTGCGGCAAATCGGCGGACATGATGATCGGCTGGCCATTCATGCTCAGGATCACATCGCCGACTTGCAGGCCGCCTTTGGCAGCCGGACCGTCGTCCTGAATCTGCGCGACCAAGGCACCGGCCGGCTTGTCGAGGCCAAAGGATTCAGCCAGGTCTTTATTCACTTCCTGGATGACTACGCCCAACCAGCCACGGCTGACTTTGCCACCGCTTTTCAACTGGTTGGAAACATCCATGGCCACGTCGATCGGAATCGCGAAGGACACGCCCATGAAGCCACCGGAACGGGTGTAGATCTGCGAGTTGATACCCACCACTTCACCCGCCAGGTTGAACAGCGGACCACCCGAGTTACCCGGGTTGATCGGCACGTCGGTCTGGATGAACGGCACGTAGTTTTCGTTCGGCAGGCTGCGGCCGATGGCGCTGACGATGCCCTGTGTAACGGTATGGTCAAAGCCAAACGGCGAACCGATTGCCACGACCCACTGCCCGGCCTTCAAATCCTGGGATTTACCCAGCTTCAGCACCGGTAGATCCTTGCCATCGATTTTCAGCAGGGCCACGTCGGAACGTGGGTCAGTTCCGATCAGCTTGGCTTTCAGCTCACTGCGGTCGGCCAGGCGCACGAGGATCTCGTCAGCATCGGCAATCACATGGTTATTGGTGAGGATGTAGCCATCAGGCGAAATGATGAAGCCCGAGCCCAGGGACTGCGCTTCACGCTGACCACCACCGCCGCCACGCGGGGAGCGTTGTTGCGGCATGCCACGTTCGAAGAACTCGCGCAGCATCGGCGGCAGGCCTTCCAGGTCCGGCATCTGCTGGTTGGAGACTTTGCGTTCCGGCAGCTTTTGCGTGGTACTGATGTTCACCACGGCAGGCGAGGCCTGCTCTACCAGTTGGGTGAAGTCGGGCAGCTCGGCCGCTTGCGCGGACACAGCCTGACCCAACACCAGCACCGTGGCGACTATGGATAAGTAAGACTTCAAACGTGGTATCGACATACAGCTCCCGTTACGACGAGCAGGGTTGAGCGACAGGGTTCAAGAAACGCCGAAAACTGCGACCGACATCTTTGTTCCGCGAACAAAACAAGGCCAGAGCCGACAAGCCCTGACCTATAAAAAACATGGGGATTTTTTGCAAGTGAAAATACTGATCCGGACATTTCATGCTCTCAGCCCCCAAACAAGCATAGGTTTACATTGAAAGGTCTGGATGAACATAGGATTAACAACTCACGGCTGGGAGGCAGCCTTTTCACTACGTACCGATAGAGCGATGCGCTCGGCAGTGCCGATGGGGATTTCGCCGACAACCGTCACCATCACCTCACCGTCCACGGTGTTCAGGCGCCGTGACACGGCCACCGTAGGGCCAAGCTGAGTACGGGCCTCCGTCACGCTCGCACCGTCTGTCGACTCAAGGAAAACCGAGAATCGCGCAAGCCCATCGTCATACATCAAGCTGTCGATCGTGGATTTGGTTTGGGTGTCTTGACGTGCGGTACTGCTGGTGAGCTGAAAACCAGGCGGCAACCAATCCAGGTGCCATGCCTGACTGGCCGGCACTTCTGGTGCTTTGTTATTGGAAACCGTGACGGGCGTACATTCGCTGCTGGGTTGCAAATCTCGATCAGAGGGCGCGACTGACGTGTTCAGGCGAGTGAACTGGAAGCGCTCCAGCAACTGCCCTTGATCGTTGAGCAACAACGATTTGAGTGGTAACGCCGTTTCGCGATCCACATGCAGCTCAAAGCCATACCGATATTGGTCGCGCGGGGTGATCGAGACAATTACCGCATTACGGCCGGCCACGCGGGATTTGCCAATAACGGCCAGGTCATAAAACTGAGTGAGCTTTTGTGGATCAAGGGCACGCGGAGACGATGCATCACTTGAGTTACCAAGGCCGGCGACGAGTGTGCCGCTGACGCATTGAGTACGACCATCTATCCGCACGACTTCCTGGGCAGATCCGTCGAGTTGTAATAATCGCTCGCGAACCTGACCATCCTGGACACGATGCCAGATGTCATGGGTAGAAAAACTGCCATTACGCTCGTAGACGAACGTACCTTCGAAGCTTTGCTGCTGCTCTGCACGCCCAAGTCGAGTCAGCCAGTCTTGGGCTTCGTCGGCATGGGCGGATAGTGCAAACCAACTACTGAGCAAAAGCGTAAGGAGCGGTATGGCGCGCATAGGGCCCCTTAGCGGTTCAGCGGTTTTCCAGGCTTGCAGCACGGGCATAAGGCAAAGCGCTTTCAGTGCCTTTCAAGGCCGATTCCTGTGCGTGTTGGCGCAGGTAACCTGGAAGGCGCTGATCCTGCCAACCGGATTGCCCTTGAAGTACACCGTTGGCCATAGGGCCGGTGGTATCAGAGCTTTCCTTGTAGCCGGCCAGCACTGCCGGGCCTTTAACTTGCGGGCCGGCCATGACGGGTTGCTGAGTCTGTTGGGCCAACTCGTTACCGGCGATCTCATCCTGGTTGTACAAGCGAACACCCGCCAATACGGCAACAGTCACCGAAGCAGCAACCGCCAAGCGGCCCAGACTGCGCCATGGACCTCGAGAAGCTTTGGCCGGAACGGTTTCATCGGCCAGCGCAGCAGAAACGGCCGCAGCAATATCCAGACGAGGGACTAATAGATCCTTGTGCATCACCGCCCGAGCGACTTGGTAACGAGACCAGGTATCACGGGTTTCGGCATCATCGAATGCATTGAGCACTCGACGAAGTTCCAGTTCATCCGCTTCGTTATCCATCACTGCGGACAGCGATTCCTGCAGGGCATCACGACTCATGGCGGTTCCTCTCTTGGCTGTCGCCGCTGTCTTTAGTTTTCCTGCAACAACGGTTGCAAGGCTTTATCGATGGCTTCCCGGGCCCGGAAAATCCGTGACCTTACAGTCCCCACCGGACACTGCATGACGCTCGCAATGTCTTCGTAACTCAGACCGTCGAATTCACGTAAAGTTAACGCCGTACGCAAATCTTCCGGAAGTTGCTGAATTGTGCGATGAACGGTGCCTTCGATCTCGTCGCGCAGCAGTGCTCGCTCCGGCGACTCGAGATCCTTGAGGCCGTGATCACCATCGTAAAATTCTGCATCTTCTGAACTTACATCGCTATCAGGTGGGCGGCGCCCGCGAGACACCAGATAGTTCTTCGCCGTGTTGATGGCGATGCGGTATAGCCACGTGTAAAACGCACTGTCACCGCGAAAATTGCCTAGCGCCCGGTATGCCTTGATAAAGGCTTCCTGTGCTACGTCCTGCGCTTCATGGGTGTCGTGCACAAATCGCACGATCAACCCGAGAATTTTGTGCTGGTATTTCAGCACTAGCAGATCAAATGCTCGCTTGTCGCCGCGCTGAACGCGTTCGACCAGCTGCTGATCCTCTTCCTGGGTTAGCATGAACACTCCTCGTTGTACTTGAAGGAGGCTTGCATAACTAAACGATCAGGCTTGCAAACATAGACTCGGGCTTTTCGCAAAAGTTCTCCCCCTTCAAGCAAGTTTCCGGTGCGCACTGATTTGGCACACACGAAAAACGCAGCACGGGCGATGCCGGCTGCGCGAATAATCTTGTCGTCGGCTTCCTGACGCGTCCAATGCTCCCGACGGGCCAATAAACTCAACGTTTTCCCAGCTTTCGGGCAACCTGCTATTGAGTCGGGGCTCATGCAAAAAGTTCCCACGTCAATAACCGGCTCACTGCGCCCGATTCGTGCACACTAATCTCACATTGCCACGAATGTCCGGCTATTGTGCCGCTCCCCCCCTCTATATACTAGTGGCCCGTGTGACCCTTTGATTCGCCGATCCAGGCGTCCTGTTTGCGCCTCCCCTTCGGATCGCTTTTTGCGGAATCCTTCCAATGAGCCAACAGTTTCAACACGATGTTTTGGTGATCGGCAGCGGCGCGGCCGGGTTGAGCCTTGCGCTGACCCTTCCCAGCCACCTGCGCATTGCAGTACTGAGCAAGGGCGACCTGGCCAACGGTTCGACGTTCTGGGCCCAGGGTGGTGTCGCCGCCGTGCTGGACGACACCGACACGGTCCAGTCCCACGTTGAAGACACCCTCAACGCCGGAGGCGGCCTGTGCAACGAAGAGGCGGTGCGCTTTACCGTCGAGCATAGTCGCGAAGCCATCCAATGGCTGATCGACCAGGGCGTACCGTTCACTCGCGACGAACAGGGCGGCAACGATGACGGTGGATTCGAGTTCCATCTGACCCGCGAAGGCGGTCACAGCCATCGCCGCATCATCCACGCCGCCGATGCCACCGGTGCCGCGATCTTCAAGACGTTGCTCGACCAGGCCCGCCAACGCCCCAACATCGAACTGCTGGAGCAACGCGTCGCCGTTGACCTGATCACTGAGAAACGCCTGGGCCTGGAAGGCGAACGCTGCCTCGGCGCCTACGTGCTCAACCGTGCCAGCGGCGAAGTCGACACCTATGGTGCGCGCTTCACCATCCTCGCATCGGGCGGCGCGGCCAAGGTCTATCTCTATACCAGCAACCCCGACGGCGCCTGCGGTGATGGCATCGCCATGGCTTGGCGTTCGGGCTGCCGGGTGGCCAACCTGGAGTTCAACCAGTTCCACCCGACATGCCTATACCACCCGCAGGCCAAAAGCTTCCTGATCACCGAGGCCCTGCGTGGTGAAGGTGCGCATTTGAAGCTGCCGAACGGCGAGCGCTTCATGCAGCGCTTCGACCCGCGTGCCGAACTGGCCCCTCGGGATATCGTCGCCCGTGCCATCGACCACGAAATGAAGCGCCTGGGCATCGACTGCGTCTATCTCGATATCAGCCATAAGCCCGAAGCCTTCATCAAGACCCACTTCCCGACGGTCTACGAACGCTGCCTGACCTTCAACATCGACATCACCAAAGGCCCGATCCCGGTGGTGCCGGCCGCGCACTACACCTGCGGCGGCGTGATGGTCGACCAGCACGGTCGCACCGATGTACCGGGCCTGTATGCGATTGGCGAAACCAGCTTCACCGGCCTGCACGGCGCCAATCGCATGGCCAGCAATTCACTGCTCGAATGCTTCGTCTACGCACGCTCGGCGGCGGCGGACATATTGGAACAATTGCCCCATATCGCAGTGCCCGCCGCCCTGCCCCGCTGGGACGCCAGCCAGGTCACCGATTCCGACGAAGACGTGATCATCGCCCACAACTGGGACGAGCTACGCCGCTTCATGTGGGACTACGTAGGGATCGTGCGCACCAACAAACGCCTGCAACGCGCCCAGCACCGGGTGCGACTGCTGCTGGACGAGATCGACGAGTTCTACAGCAACTATAAAGTCAGCCGCGACCTGATCGAATTGCGCAACCTGGCCCAAGTCGCGGAGCTGATGATCCGCTCCGCCATGGAACGCAAAGAAAGCCGGGGCCTGCACTACACCCTCGACTACCCGCAAATGCTGCCCGAAGCCCGCGACACTATCCTGGTGCCAGCCACCTACGACGACTGAACTTCAGGCGAACCCGCAGGCGCCGATGCACATCGGCGACCTGCGAATCCCTCGGCACGCACAGCGAGCGCACGCGCCATTCGCCCTGTACTCGGTAACGCAGCACCACGACCAGCGGCAATGCCAGGCTATCGGGGCGCAGTTGCACAGCGTGCCAGCCGCGCTCATCACTGAATAACTGCCAGCCGTCCTCGTCACGGCGCAAACCACGAACCGACGAACGGTGAGTCAACAGGACATGTCGCGGCACTATCCAGGCGACATGAGCCAGGCACACCAGCATGCCAAGGCTTGAATAGGGTAAATCGAGAACCAACAAGCTACCCAGCGCAAACGACTGGGCAAGGAGATACGCCGCCAGCAGCAGCCGAGAGGCCTGCCAGCGGCATTCGAAGCGATTACTTGGGCTGGACACGATCCAGGATCATCCGAACCATGCGCTGCAGCTCAGGGTCTTCCGATTCGGCACGCTCCATGAACCAGCCGAACATGTCCTGGTCTTCGCAGGTCAGCAGCCTGACGTAGAGGTCACGATCCACCTGATTGAGCGTCGCATACACCTCCTTGGTGAAAGGTACCAGCAACACATCCAACTCCAGCATGCCTCGGCGGCTGTGCCAGTAGAGGCGATTGATTTCTACATCTTCGACCATGGAGCGCTCCTCAAATAGGCGGCAAGTATACAGGCCCGACGGCAGTGGAACACTCGGCTTTGGTCGGCCCTTACGGAAACTATCCATTTGCCGGGCGCCCCTCTATGATGCACCCATGACTTTTTGACCTGCGATGACCCATGGCTGACTCTGCTTTTTTCTGCCCCCTGTCCCACGAAGGCGTTCTCGCCGTCCGCGGCGCCGACGCTGCCAAGTTCTTGCAAGGGCAACTGACCTGCAACCTCAATTACCTGAGTGACACCCAGGCCAGCCTCGGTGCGCGCTGCACACAAAAAGGGCGCATGCAGTCGAGCTTTCGCATCCTGTTGCAAGGTGACGGCGTACTCCTGGCGATGGCCACCGAACTGCTCGAACCGCAACTGGCGGACCTGAAGAAGTACGCCGTGTTCTCCAAGTCCAAGCTCACCGACGAAAGCGCCGCCTGGGCGCGTTTTGGCCTGGCGAATGCGGATCAGGCCTTGGCCGGCCTGGGCCTGGAATTGCCTGTCGAGACCGACAGCGTCGTGCGTACAGACTCACTGATCGCTATTCGGGTCTCCCCCGGCCGCGCCGAACTCTGGACGCCTGCCGACCAGGGCGAAGCCGTACGTACGCAATTGGCAGCACAGCTTGAAGCAGCTGAATTGAATGAATGGCTGCTCGGCCAGATCCGCGCAGGCATCGGCCAGGTCATGCCACAAACCCGCGAACTGTTCATCCCGCAGATGCTCAACCTGCAGGCCGTAGGCGGCGTCAGCTTCAAGAAAGGCTGCTACACCGGCCAGGAAATCGTCGCGCGCATGCAGTACCTCGGTAAGCTCAAGCGTCGCCTGTATCGTTTGAGCCTCAATGCCGCCGAACTGCCTGAGCCTGGCACTGCGCTATTCTCGCCCAGCCATAACAGTTCGATCGGCGAAGTGGTGATCGCCGCAAAAGCCGACCAAACCATTGAACTTCTAGCCGTATTGCAAGCCGAAGCTGCCGACAGCGGCGATGTGCACTTAGGCACCCTGGAAGGCCCACGCTTGCAATTGCTTGACCTGCCTTACCCACTGGATCGCGATAAAGAGATCCAGCGTTAATCGTCGTACCTTTTTGCAGCACCCTAGAGAGCATGAATGAACAAGCTGGCGGAAAAAGTCCAACAGGCTTTGGTGAAGGCCATCGACAACGATGACCTGGTTCTGCCGACATTACCGGAAGTGGCCCTGAAGATTCGCCAAGCCGCCGAAGACCCGGATATCAGCATCAGCCATTTGAGCAAAGTGATCGGTCGCGATACCGCCCTGTCGGCGCGGCTGATCAAAGTGGTCAACAGCCCGCTGTTGCGCGCCACCCAGGAAGTCACCGACCTACATACCGCCATCACCCGGCTGGGCACCAACTACAGCAGCAACCTGGCCATTGGCCTGGTGATGGAGCAGATCTTTCACGCCCGCTCCGAGGTGGTCGAGCTGAAAATGCGCGAAGTGTGGCGGCGCAGCCTGGAAGTGGCTGGCGTCAGCTATGCCCTGTGCCGCAGCCACAGCCAACTCAAGCCGGACCAGGCAGCCCTCGGCGGCCTGGTGCATCAGATTGGCGTGCTGCCGATCCTCACCTACGCCGAAGACCACTACGAGCTGCTCTCGGACCCGGTCAGCCTCAACCACGTGATCGACAGCATTCACCCGGTGTTGGGGGACAAACTGCTGCGTGTCTGGGACTTCCCGGAGATGCTGGCCAGCCTGCCGGGGCAATACCTGGACCTGGAACGCGAGTCACCGCGCCTGGACTACATCGATTTGGTGCAAATCGCCACGTTGTATTGCCACCGAGGCACCGACCATCCCTTGGCGAGTGTGCCTGTTTCAACGTTGCCGGCCATCAAGAAGCTGCGCCTGGATCCCTACAGCGACGCCCTGCGTGCAGAACTGGATGAAGCACGCTCGATGTTTTACTGATCAACCCGCGATAAAACTCACCCGCACTTTCAACCCCGCTGACTCACCGTCGTGCAAACTGATTTGCGCCAAGTGCGCCCGGCAGATTTCCCCGACAATCGCCAAGCCCAGGCCGGACCCCACACCCTGCTGACTGCGGCGGTAGAAACGCTCGAAGACCCGGTCCCGCTCATCCAGCGGGATACCCGGCCCATCATCCTCCACCTCAAGCACTGCCGGGGCCGTGACCCGAAGGATCACATTGCCACCCGGTGGAGTGTGGGCGAGTGCGTTGTCCACTAAGTTACTCAGCAGTTCGTTCAACAACGTCGGCTCGCCGCGCAGCCACACCGGCTCGTCGGCCTCCAGGGCCAAGGCGACACCCCGCGCATGAGCCAGCGGCGCCATGGCCATCCCCAACTCCCGCGCCAATTGGCTGAGATCGAGCAATTGCGCGCCCCCTTCGGCAATCGCCCGGGCACCGTTTTCGATGCGCGCCAGGGACAACAATTGATTGGCCAGGTGAGTCAGGCGGTCGGTGCCCTGGGCAGCGGTCTCCAAGGTACTGCGCCAGGTGCCGGGATCTTCTGCGCGCAAGCCCAGTTCCAGTCGGGCCTTCAACGCGGCCAGCGGGGTTCGTAGCTCGTGGGAGGCGTCAGCAATGAACTGCGCCTGCCGCTCAAACTGACCGCGCAGGCGTTCGGTGAAGTGATTGATGGAGCGTACCAGCGGGCCGAACTCGTGCTGCACCTCTACCAGTGGCAGCGGCCGCAAGTCGTCGGGCTGACGCTCCTCAACCGCCGTGCGCAGGCGCTCCAGCGGGCGCAGTGCCGCGCTCACGGCAAACCACACCAGCAGCAACGCGCCGATAGCCAGCATGCCCAAGCGCAGCAAGGTGTCGGCCATCAGGCTACGCGCCATGGCAACGCGAGCTTCATCGGTTTCAGCCACACGGATTTCCGCCATGCCGTTCATGTTCGGCTCGGAAACGGCCTTGAGCAGGCTCACCACCCGCACGGGCTGGCCCTGATACTTGGCATCGTAGAAGCGCGCCAAGGCGGGATAATCATCCGTGCGCGGCGTACCGGGTGGTGGGCCGGGAAGATGTTCGTAGCCGGAGATCAGCTTCTGATCAATGTCATTGACCTGATAATAAATTCGCCCTGCGCTGTCATAGGCGAAGGTGTCCAGGGCCACATACGGCACATTGGCGCTGAGGGTGCCATCTACCTGGGTCAACCCGGCGGCGATCGTCCGCGCCGAGGCCAGCAGCGTACGGTCGTAGGCGGTGTCGGCAGCTTCGCGACCATTCCAGTAAGCACTCATGCCACTGGCGAGCATCAACACCACCAACAGCAGCGCCAGGTTCCACAGCAGCCGCCAGCGCAGGCTGCTGGGCTTATGCATCACGCGCTTCCAGCAAGTAACCCAGGCCACGGAACGTCACGATGGCAATGGGTTGGCCATCGAGCTTCTTACGCAGCCGGTGCACGTAGATTTCGATGGCATCGGGGCTGGCTTCTTCGTCCAGGCCGAATACCTGGGAGGCCAGTTGCTCCTTGCTCATCACGCGGCCCGGGCGGGCGATCAAGGCTTCCAGTACCGCCTGTTCGCGGGAGGTCAGCGTCATCAGTTCGCCCCCCACCGTGAACCGCCGCGTATCCAGGTCATAGACCAGCACACCACAGGTCTGCTGGCGCTCGCCGCCAAGTACGCTGCGGCGCAGCAGCGCCTTGACCCGTGCTTCCAGCTCCGTCAGTTCAAAGGGCTTGGCGAGGTAATCATCGGCGCCCAGGTTCAGGCCATGTACGCGATCCTTCACGTCACTGCGTGCGGTCAGCATCAATACCGGCAGGTTTTTCCCACGCGCCCGCAAACGTGCCAGCACCTCGAAACCATCCATGCGCGGCAGCCCGACATCGAGGACCACCACCGCGTATTCCTCGCTGCTCAAGGCCAGGTCCGCAGCCACGCCATCGTGCAGCACGTCAACGGTCAACCCCGTGCTCTTGAGCGCCTGGGCGACACTTTCGGCGAGTTGCAAATGGTCTTCAACCAAGAGGACACGCATGGATTTCCACCTTATTCGGGCATGGTCGGCGCCACGCTTTGCGAGGCAGTTTACAGGCGCCACCTGCCCTGTGAAGCCCGAAAACATTGAAAGACAACTGAAAGGTTAGTGAAAGGTTCGCCCTTTAGCATCCAACGTCGGTGGTCTATGCCCACCCCGTTGCCTGATCCGCAACACCCGAAAAACGCCTCGAAGCGTTTTCGCCAAAATAAGAACAATAACGGAGTACACCACGATGCTGTCGACACAGCCCCAGGCTTGCCCGCCTGTTCGTTTTTCCCGCCTGACCCAGACCGCCCTCGCCAGTGCCGCCGCCCTCGCCGGCTTTTCGCCGCTCAGCCAGGCCGCTTTCTTCGAAGACAGCAGCGCGACCCTGGAAACCCGCAACATGTACTTCAACCGCGACTTCCGCGACGGCACCAGTGCCCAACAATCCAAGCGTGACGAATGGGCCCAGGGCTTCATGCTCAACCTGCAATCGGGCTACACCGACGGCACCGTCGGCTTCGGCGTGGACGCATTGGGCATGCTCGGGGTCAAGCTCGACTCCAGCCCCGACCGCACCGGTACCGGCCTGCTGCCCACGGACGACGGTCGTGCGGTCGACGAGTACTCCAAGCTGGGCCTGACCGGCAAAGTGAAGATCTCCGCCACCGAGTTGAAAATCGGCGCATTGATCCCCGAACTGCCGACCCTCAAGCCCAACGACGGCCGTATCCTGCCGCAGACCTTCAACGGCGGCCTGCTGACGTCGAAAGAATTCAAAAACCTTGTGTTCACCGGTGGTCGCCTGGACAAAGCCAAAGACCGCGACTCCACCGACTACGAAGACATCGCCCTCAACAACAAGAACAGCCGTTTCGTCGGTGGTGCCACCGGCAGGCACTTCAACTTCGGCGGCGTCGACTACAAGTTCGCCGACAAGATCACCGGCAGCTACCACTTCGCCCAGCTCGACGACGTGTACCGTCAGCACTTCCTCGGCCTAGTGGCTTCGCGCCCTATGGGCCCCGGCACCTTTGGCGCCGACCTGCGCCTGGCGATCAGCGATGACACCGGGGCCGCCCGCGGTGGCAACATCGATAACAAATCTCTCAACGGCCTGTTCAGCTATGCCCTCAATGGCCATAAGCTCAGCGCCGGCTACCAGCACATGTCCGGCGACAGCGCCTTTCCCTATGTGGATGGCAGCGACCCGTACCTGGTCAACTTCGTGCAGATCAATGATTTCGCCGGAGCCGAAGAACGCTCCTGGCAGGCACGCTATGACTACGACTTCGCCAAGCTGGGAATTCCCGGCCTGAGTTTCATGAGCCGTTACCTGTCGGGTGACAATATCAAGCTCAAGAACGGCGAGACCGGCAAAGAGTGGGAGCGCAACAGCGAGATCCGCTATGTGGTGCAAAGCGGCACCTTCAAGGACGTGGCCGTGCGCCTGCGTAACGCCACGTACCGCTCCAACTATTCGGCCCGTGATGCGGACGAAGTGCGCCTGTTGGTCAGCTACAGCGTGGCGCTTTGGTAGTCAGCCACCTCATAACAACAAAGACGGAGAGACACCATGACCTTTTCACTGCGTAAATTGGCCCTTGCTGCCGGCTGCATGCTGTTCGCCGGCCAACTGCTGGCTGACGAGCCCAAGCGCCCGGAGTGTATCGCCCCGGCCTCCCCTGGCGGTGGGTTTGACCTGACCTGCAAACTGGCGCAAAGCGCGCTGGTCAACGAAAAACTGCTGAGCAAGCCGATGCGCGTGACCTACATGCCCGGCGGCGTGGGCGCGGTGGCCTATAACGCCGTGGTGGCCCAGCGGCCTGCCGATGCCGGCACGCTGGTTGCCTGGTCCAGCGGTTCGCTGCTGAACCTGGCCCAGGGCAAGTTCGGTCGCTTTGATGAAAGCGCCGTACGTTGGTTGGCGGCGGTAGGCACCAGCTACGGTGCCATCGCGGTGAAAAGCGATTCGCCCTACAAGACCCTCGACGACCTGGTCAAAGCCCTGAAGAAAGATCCAGGCAGCGTCGTGATCGGTTCCGGCGGCACCGTCGGCAGCCAGGACTGGATGCAAACCGCATTGATCGCCAAGGCCGCCGGGATCAACCCGCGTGAACTGCGCTACGTGGCCCTCGAAGGCGGCGGTGAAATCGCCACCGCCCTGCTCGGCGGGCATATCCAGGTGGGCAGTACCGACATCTCCGACTCCATGCCACACATCTTGAGCGGTGACATGCGCCTGCTAGCGGTGTTCGCCGAAGAGCGCCTGGACGAACCGGAAATGAAGAACATTCCGACCGCCAAGGAGCAAGGCTACGACATCGTCTGGCCAGTAGTCCGTGGTTTCTACCTTGGGCCAAAAGTCAGCGATGCCGACTACGCCTGGTGGAAAGACGCGTTCGACAAACTGCTGGCCTCCGAAGAGTTCGCCAAGCTGCGTGACCAGCGTGAGCTGTTCCCGTTCGCCATGACCGGCCCAGAGCTGGACACCTATGTGAAGAAACAGGTGGCTGATTACAAAGTGCTGGCCAAAGAGTTCGGCCTGATCCAGTAAACGCCCCTCTTTTGCTTGGCTGCGCCCTCCTCAGCGGGCGGCGCGGCCCAGGAGTTCTACATGCTCTTACAACGCATTTTTGCCTCGGTGATGCTGCTGGTCTGCGCGGGTCTCGCGCTGATGGCCTGGCCGTATCAGGCGTCGTTTTCCTACGAGCCGGTCGGGCCTCGCGCCTACCCGCTGCTGATGCTCGGGCTGATGAGCCTGGGCCTGCTGTACATGCTGTTTCGCCCACAGCCAACCAAGCACACCGAGGAAGAACCGGCACTGGACCGCGAAACCCTGATCAAGATCGGCATCTGCGTGGTACTGCTGCTGGTCTTTGCCGGCACCTTCGAGTCCCTGGGTTTCATCCTCAGCAGCATGTTGATCGGTATTCCGATGGCACGGCTGTATGGCGGCCGCTGGTTGCCCGGTGCGGTGATCATCACCTTGATGAGCGTCGGTCTTTATCTGCTGTTCGATAAAGCCATGGACGTACCGCTGCCCCTCGGCCTGCTCGACGTTCTGGAGAACTGATATGGATACTTTCGGCTATTTGGGCCAGGGCTTCGGCGTTGCACTGTCCCCTTACAACCTGGTGACCGCACTGTGTGGCACCTTGATCGGCACCGTGGTCGGCCTGTTGCCAGGACTGGGTCCAATCAACGGCGTGGCGCTATTGATCCCCATCGCCTTTGCCCTGGGCCTGCCGCCTGAGTCGGCGCTGATCCTGCTGGCCGCCGTATACCTGGGTTGCGAATACGGCGGGCGTATCAGCTCGATCCTGCTCAACATCCCGGGCGAAGCCTCTACCGTGATGACCACCCTCGACGGCTACCCGATGGCCCGTAAAGGCCTGGCCGGTGTGGCGCTGTCGCTGTCAGCGTGGAGTTCGTTCATCGGTGCATTCATCGCCACCTGCGGCATGGTGCTGTTTGCGCCGCTGCTGGCCAAATGGGCGATTGCCTTCGGGCCGGCGGAATATTTCGTCCTGATGGTGTTCGCGATTGTCTGCCTTGGCGGCATGGCCGGTGACAAACCATTGAAGACCTTCGTGGCGGCGCTGATCGGCCTGTTCCTTTCGGCAGTGGGCATCGACGCTAACAGCGGCGTATACCGCTTTACCGGCGACAACATCCACCTCACCGACGGCATTCAGTTCGTGGTGTTGGTGCTGGGCCTGTTTTCCATCAGCGAGATCCTGTTGCTGCTGGAAAAAACCCACCGGGGCCAGGAAGCCGTGAAGGCCACCGGGCGCATGATGTTTAACCTCAAGGAAGCGGGCGCGGTCTTCGTCGTCAACATCCGCTGCGGTTTGCTCGGCTTCATCATGGGCGTATTGCCTGGCGCCGGTGCCACATTGGCCTCGGCCGTGGCCTACATGACCGAAAAACGGCTGGCCGGTGCCAGCGGTAAATTCGGCCAGGGCGACATGCGTGGCCTCGCTGCGCCGGAAACCGCCATCGGTGCATCCGCCTGCGGCGCGCTGGTGCCGATGCTGACCCTCGGCGTACCCGGTTCGGGCACCACGGCGGTGATGATCGGCGCGCTGTCGCTGTACAACATCACACCCGGCCCGTTGCTGTTCCAACAGCAACCCGACATCGTCTGGGGCCTGATCGCGTCGTTGTTTATCGCCAACATCATGCTGGTGATCCTCAACATCCCGATGATCCGCATCTTCACGCGTATCCTCGCCGTGCCGAACTGGGCGCTGGTGCCGGTGATCGCCATCATCACTGCGATCGGTGTGTACGCAGTGCACGCCACCACCTTTGACCTGTTCCTGATGATCGGCATTGGTATCTTCGGCTACATCCTGCGCAAGCTGGACTTCCCACTGTCGCCGGTGCTGCTGGGCTTTATCCTCGGCGGCCTGATGGAGCAGAACCTGCGCCGTGCGCTGTCGATTTCCAACGGTGCGTTGGACATCCTCTGGTCGAGCCCGATCACCTTTGGTGTGTGGGTGCTGACGGCACTGATGCTGGCCTTCCCGCTAGTACGTATCTACCGCAAACGTGCCCTGCAGCGTCGTGCCGTGGCCGATGTCTGAGGCCACCTTTAAACAATGGTGGGGAACACCGCTGGTCGGCCTGGCCGGCGGTTACCTGGCCAGCCTGGTCGGCTGGCCTTTGCCGTATATGGTTGGCTCGTTGCTGGCGATCATCCTGGTGCGTTGCCTCACGCCGTGGCAGTTGGCGGAGATTCCTGGCGGGCGCAAATGCGGTCAATGGGTGGTGGGCATCGGCATTGGCTTGCACTTCACCCCGGTGGTGATCGAACAGGTGATGAGCCACTTCGGCCTGATCTTCTTCGGTGCACTGGTCACCAGCCTGTCGAGCATCGTCGGCGTGTGGTTGATGCGCCGCAGCGGTGAAGACCGTGCCACGGCGTTTTTCTCGAGCATGCCGGGCGGCTCCGGTGAAATGGTCAACCTCGGCGCACGCAATGGCGCGGTGCTCAGCCGGGTCGCGGCGGGGCAGAGTTTGCGAGTGTTGGTGGTGGTGCTGTGTGTGCCGGCGATCTTCAAGTATGTGCTGGAGGGCGGCGCGCCGCAGTTTCATCCGGCGCCAGTGAGTTGGCCTTGGCTGTTAGCGCTGTTTCCGATTGGAGCACTGGTGGCCTGGGGGTGGCAACGCTTGCGTCAGCCGAACCCGTGGTTGTTCGGGCCGCTGCTGGTGAGTGCTACCGCGAGTGTTATCTGGGACTTGCATCTCGGCCTGCCCGACGGCGGCAGCCAAATCGGTCAATGGCTGATCGGCAGCGGCCTGGGTTGCCACTTCAATCGTCAGTTCTTTCGTCGGGCGCCGTCGTTCATGGGCCGCACCCTGATTGGCACAGCGTTGACCATGGCGCTGGCGACTTTTGCTGCAGTGGGGTTGGGCGCCTTGACTGGCCTTGATCTGCGCTCACTGACCTTGGGCATGATGCCCGGCGGTATTGCCGAGATGAGTCTTACAGCCGAGACCCTGCAACTGTCGGTGCCGTTGGTGACAGCGATGCAGGTGATGCGCTTGTTGTTTGTGTTGTTTCTGGCGGAGCCGTTGTTCAAGCATTGGAACCGCTTGCCTTGATTTGATTACTCAATGCCACTGGTCTGAACTGTGAACTTTCACAGCTGGACGGGACCGAGCGACGGCGTTAACAAGAAGGTCCAAAGGCCTGCTTGAGGACTCCAATCATGGCGTACTTTTCAGATATCGAAGATGACGAGGACCTTCCTGCCGCCATTGTCAGGACGGTTGCCGTCCAAGGTTCCCCCAACCGTCTTGTGCTAAACCAGGACGGAACACGCCTTTACGTCGCCAGTGCCACACTCCCACAGGGCATCACCGTAATTGACACAGCAAGCTTCAGCATCCTCACGATGATCGTCAATGTGGGATCGCCTATCTGGCTCGCCATGCATCCTACGGCCCAGCGCCTTTATGCCAGCGACAACAGCCAGGCAAGCGATACCCCCATCACCGTAATCGATACCTCGACCGACACCGTCATCAATCAAATCGGGGGGTTCACGACCGTAAACGGCATGGCATTGAATTCGACCGGAGCACGTTTGTATGTCGCTGACAACGGCGCTTCAGAAGTCGTTACGATCAACACCACCAACGATCAGCGCATCACCACCACTCCGGTGGCCTACCCTAAAGACATCAGTGTGGCGCCCGGCAACGCTCGCTCGCATATTGCATCGATTATCGATGGTTGGACCGGCATCAACCTGGGTACCAACAGAGTCGTGTTCCAGGCCAACACAGTTGTAGGGGACCCCACCAGCATTGCTCATGCTCGTTTCGCCGCTCGCGTCTACATCACCTACCGGGACCGTGGCGAGATGTATATCGGTGACACCGCCACTGCACAGGTCAGCTCGATACTCGGCAGTTTGCTCGGGCCCTTCCAGGTGGCCTTTCACACGATGCTGGAGCGCGCTTACGTCACCGAAACCGATGGCAACCAAGTCAGCGTCATCAATACCAGCACCCAAAACGTGACCGGCACAATCCCTGGCTTCAATAAACCGCGCGGTATCGCTGTGACACCCAACGGACGCATTGCGTACGTGGCAAATATCGGCAACGCAACAATATCCGAGGTCCGCTTGTAGCGGTTGGGCTCCCTACATCAAAGAGGCGGCAACCGCCACTCGATCGGCGTCTCGCCATTCTGCTCAAGAAACTTGTTGGTGCGACTGAAATGCCCACACCCCAAGAACCCGCGATACGCCGACAACGGCGACGGGTGCACTGACGTCAGTACCAAGTGCTTGGTCGCATCGATCAGCTTCTGCTTGCTCTGAGCATGGGCGCCCCACAGCAGGAACACCAAGTTCGGCTGATGCTGGCTGACGACCTCGATAATCCGATCAGTAAAGAACTGCCAGCCCTTGCCCGCATGGGCGTTGGCATTGGCGCGCTCGACGGTCATGGTGGTGTTGAGCAGCAACACGCCCTGCTCGGCCCAGCTTTGCAGGTAGCCGTGGTTGGGGATGTCGATGTTCAGGTCGCGCTTGAGTTCTTTGTAGATATTGACCAGGGACGGTGGCGCCGGCACGCCCGGTTGCACCGAAAAGCACAACCCATGTGCCTGGCCAGGGCCGTGATACGGGTCCTGGCCGAGGATCACCACCTTGACCTTGTCCAACGGCGTGGAATTGAGCGCATTGAAAATCAGCGGTCCGGGCGGATAAATCTCTTTGCCTGCGGCATGTTCCTGGCGCAGGAACTCGCGCAACTGAGCCATGTACGGCAGCTCGAACTGATCCCGCAGGGCGTGTTTCCAGCTGGGTTCGAGTTTGATACGGTCGTCTTCGGTCATGGTTGAATTGTCTTGTAAAAAAGAATGAGGCGAACCCTAGGAAAGCCGACCCCGCTTGTCAATTGATCTGACACACCACCGGCACTTTCCTACCAAGCGATCATACTGATCCTTCAACGTATCGATTGAGGTCATGATGAACCTGCACTTCGAAGAGCTGACCGGCAGCGACGGTGCCCGCCTCGGCATCGCCAGCCTCGACGCAGAAAAATCCCTGAACGCCCTTTCCCTGCCGATGATCCTGGCCCTGAGCGAACGCCTGGACGCCTGGGCCAAGGATCCGAACATCGTCTGCGTACTGCTGCGCGGTAACGGCTCCAAAGCGTTTTGTGCTGGTGGCGAAGTACGCAGCCTGGCCCAAGCCTGTCGTGAACAACCCGGCGCGGTGCCCGCCCTGGCTGCACAGTTTTTTGCGGCGGAGTATCGCCTCGACTATCGCTTGCACACTTACCCCAAGCCGCTGATCTGCTGGGGCCACGGCTACGTGCTGGGCGGCGGCATGGGCTTGCTGCAAAGCGCAGCGGTGCGCATCGTGACGCCAAGCAGCCGCCTGGCGATGCCCGAAATCAGCATCGGCCTGTACCCGGATGTAGGCGCTGGCTGGTTTCTCTCGCGCCTGCCCGGCAAATTGGGTTTGTTCCTCGGTCTTACCGGCGCCCATATCAACGGTAGGGATGCCTTGGACATGGGACTGGCCGACCGTTTCCTGCGCGATGATCAACAAGAGGAACTGATCGACGGCCTGTTGCGCCTGAACTGGCAGGAGCAGACCGCGAAACAGCTCAACAGCTTGCTCAAGGCCCTCAGCCAGGAAGCGCTTAGCCAGCAACCCGAAGCGCAATGGTTGCCGCGCCGTGCGCAGATCGACGAGTGGTTGGACGTGGGAGATGTGCGCGGTGCCTGGCGTGCCTTGAGCCTGCTGCGCGATCACTCTGACCCACTGTTGAGCCGCGCCGGCAAAACCCTCAGCGAAGGTTGCCCGCTGACCGCACACCTGGTCTGGGAGCATCTGCGGCGTGCCCGTCATCTGTCGTTGGCCGAGGTATTCCAGGTGGAGTACACCTTGAGCCTGAACTGCTGCCGTCACCCGGAATTTGCCGAAGGCGTACGGGCGCGATTGATCGATAAGGGCCAGACGCCCCATTGGCACTGGGCGGATGTCAACACGGTCCCGGAAGCGGTGGTGCAAGCGCACTTCAACAAGGCCTGGGAAGGTCGCCACCCACTGGCGGATTTATCTGACTACTGACCATTCACTACAGTTGGCTGTTGACTCTGAAAGCGCAGTTGTCAGGCTGGCTGTCCTGGCACAGATAAACCGGCTGATTGAATGAGTCTGTGCCGAGCTGCCAATACAACGTACTGGTTAATGACATATTGGTGGCGAAGTCTCCCGTGACAGGCCTCAATACTGCAAGTTGACCACTGCCGGTGCGATAGAGGCACTTGTCCATGTAGCCGTTTTCCCGCTCTTGCCCCTTGCCAGGCATAAAGATTGCGCCGACAAACAGATCGATAAAATCGCTGGTTTCGACCTTGGGGCTTTGCCACAACAGTTTCTTGTCCGATATCTTGAAATGCCCATCGATGTATTTGATCGTCGATGGATACGGGCAACCTTGCTCGGCCCGCGCTTGGCCAACGACGCTGATCATCAATATAAGCAGGCCCATCAATTGTTTGAACATTGGGAGGTTCATTTAATAGCCGCTCCACTGAACAAGCACTATGGTTTTTTCAGCAGTGAAATATGATTTGAACCCTAAAGATAGCTGTTAAATCTGACAGTTCTAATAAATGACACGTATAAAAAAGCGGCGCATCCTGCGCCGCTTTTTTGACTCTTTAACGATGACCTCCGTGTCCACCTCCATGATCGGACCCACGCCCCTGGCCACCATTGCCCCAACGATTCCCCCAGCCCTGGTTTTGATAAGGCCGGTAACCGGGTCGTGGGTAATAACGCGGCGCCGCTTGGTAATACCGGGGTGCCGAGTAGTAGCGAGGTGACGGGGCATAATAGCTACGCCCGTACGGGTAATAGGCAGGACCGCCGTAGTAATAAGCCGGCGCCGGCGCCGTGTAGACTTCCGAGCGGTAGTAAGTGCCGCCTCCATCGTAGTAAGGCACGCAAGCTGACAGGGTCAGGCCGAGAAAAGCGGTGAGCAGCAGTCGTCGATACATGGCGGCCTCCTGGACCGCGAAAGAGCGCCTCCAGCGACGCTGGGGGGCGGCATTCAGATTTCACTGAATGACGAAATATCTGACATCAAAAACCGAATCTGGTGCGTTTTTGTCACAACCTGAAACACCTGTTTCGGACGAACAGAGCCTGCCTGGCAGCCCAACGCCTGTCGTACTGGAACCAAGCTGGCTGGCGCTGTATCGTGCCGGGACTTCCCGAGACACTACCCCTACCCTCTGAATCGAGTGATGACCACGCCAACTCTTTGCCCTGCCTGTGGCGCCCGTAATGACTGCACGCTGGCCGACCCACGCACTGTCGATCAGCCATGCTGGTGCTACGGCGCCACTATCGACCCGTCAGTGCTCGAAGCGCTGCCTGACGAGCTGCGCAATAAAGCTTGCCTGTGCCCGCGCTGTGCCCAGGTAGACGCGCAACTACGCACGGCTGAGCCGGAGTAATGCGGGTTGATCGCTTTCTCAGTAACTTGCCTCGCTTCAATCGCAAGCAAGTCCGAGGGCTGTTGGTTGAACGGCGGGTCACGGTCGATGGTGTGGCAATCAGCGACCCGCACCATGATGTGCGCCTATTCCATCGTGTATGTGTTGACGATGAAGTCCTGCAAGCGGGTAAAACGGCGCGCTATTTCATGTTGCATAAACCGCAAGGCTGCGTGAGCGCCACCTCAGACCCGCAACACCCGACGGTCCTCGATTTACTCGACGAACCGGACAAGGGCGAGCTGCATATCGCTGGCCGTCTGGATTTCAATACCACCGGCCTGATGCTGATCACCAATGACGGCCAGTGGTCGCGGCGCCTCACGCAACCTCAGACCAAACTGCCCAAGGTCTATCTGGTGGAGACCGAACAGGCTATCGGTGATGAGTACGCGGCGACGTTTGCGCAGGGCTTGTATTTCGCCTTCGAGGACCTCACCACCCAACCTGCGCATCTGCAAATATTGGGACCGAGGACGGCGCGGCTGGCCATCATTGAAGGCCGCTATCACCAGGTAAAACGCATGTTCGGCCATTTTGATAATAAAGTGATCCGCTTGCATCGTGAGCGGATGGGCCCTCTGGTGCTGGATGCAGCCCTTGCGCCGGGCGAGTATCGGGAACTGACCATCGACGAAATCCAACAGATCTGACGACCATTCGGCCGGTGATCGCAAAAACCTATTTCTGTGACTTGCGACTTCCAACGTCTGCTGCTTGAATCAAACCGTCGGCCAAAATATGACTGATGAGTCGCCTATAACCTCCAAGAAACACTTTGCCCCGCCCGCGCTTGATCTACGGGCCTCCCCGGCAAACAGCCCGCCATAACAACACCCGTCGGCCAGCCGTCATCGGATCGACATGGGCCCTCATTTTTCCAGGCGTATGCCTACCTGTCACAAAGCTCGTGCAGAGTCATCTGCGCGCCCTACCCGCTTGCCAGGAGTCTTACGACATGAGGCCAGAAATCGCTGTGTTGGATATACAGGGTCAGTATCGGGTTTACACGGAGTTCTATCGCGCGGAAGCTGCTGACAAGACCATCATCCTGGTCAACGGCTCCATGGCCACCACGGCATCTTTCGCCCAAACCGTGAAAAGCCTGTACCCGCAATTCAATGTGGTTTTGTATGACCAGCCCTACGCTGGCCGCTCCAAAATCCATAACCGTCATGAGCAGATGCTGACCAAGGAAGTCGAAGGCCAGATCCTCCTGGAGCTCATCGACCACTTCGCCGCCGAGCATGTGTTGTCGTTCTCGTGGGGTGGCGCCGCCACCCTGATCGCCCTTGCCCAGCGGCCCCGCCGCGTGGAAAAAGCCGTGATCAGCTCGTTCTCCCCAGTGATCAACGCACCCATGCGCGATTACCTTGAGCGCGGCGTCGACTACCTCGGCAACCTCGATCGTCACAGCGTCGGCCACCTGGTCAACAGCACCATCGGCAAGCACCTGCCATCGCTGTTCAAGCGCTTCAACTACAAGCACGTGAGCAGCCTGGCCGAGCACGAATATGGACAGATGCACTTTCACATCAACCATGTGCTGAACGGCGATCGGCTGTGCTACCTCAAGGCGGCCAAACAGATCAACATCCCGGTGCTGTTTCTGAATGGCGAATGGGACGAGTACACCAGCGCCCAGGACGCCAAGCTGTTCGGCCAGCACGTAGCCAACAGCAGCTTCAGCACCATTCAGGCCACCGGGCATTTCCTGGATATGGAGCACAAGGTGGCATGCCGAGACAGCCGTGATGCGGTGGTGGGTTTCTTGAAACCACAGCGTAAGGCCAGTCGATTGCGCTTCCACCAGGGCCAGACGCAGCATGCCTTTGCGATCTGAGGTGCAAGCGGGTGTGGGAGCTGGCTTGCCTGCGATATCGACACCTCGGAGTGTCCGTCACACTTCAGTGATGCTATCGCAGGCAAGCCAGCTCCCACACCCACATTTTTGAAGAAAAACTTCAAATCCCGGCGAACATCTGGTACAAAGTCAGCCGCTCTGAGCGGGTATAGTTTAATGGTAGAACAGTAGCTTCCCAAGCTTCCGACGAGGGTTCGATTCCCTCTACCCGCTCCACTCAGATTTTGCTCTCACGTCGAGGTGACTCATGACGGGAGACACATGAAAACCGGTCCTTGGCGACCGGTTTTTTTATACCTCAAATTTGGCATCCCGTTGCACCACCCACGCCAACGGCAACGTCACCAACAACAGTCCCGCCAACACCATCACCGCCATCGGCACACCCAATACATCCCCAACCCCACCAAACATCACCGGCGCCAGCGCCCCACCACCAATAGTGCCGGTGTAAAACAGCGCAAACGCCTGTTCCCGCCTGCCCGCACCGGCCAAGTCCGGTACTGCGCCGTACAGCACCGATGACGTGCCATTAAGGACCAGGCCCAGCACCGGCAGTATCACCATCAACCCGGTCAGCGGCAGGTACACAGCCGTGACAATCAGGAGCGCGGTGCTGGTCTCCGTCAGCCACACGGTTTTCATCATGCCGATACGCGCACCGAGGTAGCCGCAGAGCAACTTGCCGAATGCGCCGCCGATAAACAGCATCGTCAGCGCCAAGCCGATACCGGCAGTACCGGCACCTTTGGCCTGTATCAGGAACGGCAGGAAGGTCAGAAACCCCATGCGTACGGCGCTGTCGAGGGTACCGGTGAGAATCAATGCGCGCAGGCCAGTGGTCGAGCCCGTTCTGCTGAGCGGCTTGGCCTTTTTTGTGGCGGTGGATTCGAAGATTTGCGTAGGCACCAACCACCATAGGGCCAGCGCCGCTGCCAATCCTATCAATCCCAGCAGTGTGGCACTGGCACGCCAGCTGACAACGGTAAGCAGCAGGCCGACCAACCCCGGAATCAAGGTTTTGCCAATGTCACCAGAAAAGTTGTACTGGGACAGAGCTTGCTTGACACCACCTCCCTCCTCGTAAGCGTCAGTGATCATCGAGGATGCCAGCGGATGCTGGGTGCTGGCGCCCAGGCCACCGAGCAGCAGTGCCAGCAGTAACATGGCCAGGCCGCTGGCTTGCCCGACCAACAAGTATGCCGCGCCCGCCAGTGCGGTGCCCCCCACCAGCATCGGCATGCGCCCCCAGCGCTTGGCCGCGCGACTGGCCATAAGTTGGAACACCGCCATCATCCCGGAATAGGCACCTCGCAACAGGCCTATCTGGGCGTAGGACAACGCGAACTGGGTTTGCCAGATCGGCAACAACACGTAGATGACATCAGTCAGGCCATCGTGCACCGCATGGGCGCCACAACCGGCGATCAGTGAGCGGCGGCGGGTGGATTTCTCGGTGACAGACAAAGCGAGGGTATCGTTCATGGTGTCGGTACACGTTCAGGCTTAACAGGTTTCCAACCGGTCAGGGCGATCAGCAGGGTGAACAGTTGGAAGCCGATAATCAGGCTCACGCAGCCAACCCAACCCCAGTGCTCCCAGATCAACGCCGGGACGATGGCACCGCAACTACCGCCCAGGTAATAGCAGGTGAGGTAGACACCAACGGCAGCGGCCTTGTTGTCCCGGGCGGTAGCCGTGGTAAAGGCATTCGCGGCGGCCTGGGCGAGAAATACGCCAGTGGAACTGAGGGCCAGGCCCACCACGATGCACCACAAGGGCGGCAACAGGGTCAGCGCCGAACCTGTGACGCCGAGCACGGCGGCAATGCTTAGCAGCTCGGCATGGGGCCGGGCCTTGCTGAGGCGACCGGCGATGGGGATCACGATCAAGGCCAGCAGGAACACCATATAGAGCGTCCCCAAGGCTGCAGGTCCAAGGTTGTAAGGCGGTAGGCCAAGGTACAAACCAGCGTAGGTAAACGCTGCAACCTGAGAAAACAACACGCAGAAACCTACAGCGTAGGCTGCCAACAACGGCTTGCGAAAGATGCCCGATGAGACCACTTTCACCGGCACCGCCCGTGGCCGATTGGCGGGTAATAGAAACTGGATAAACCCGCCCACCATCAGGCTCAGCACCGCCAACCCTTCAAAGGCTTCGCGCCAGCCCACATATTCAGTCATCACCCCCGTCACGAAGCGCCCGGCAAACCCGCCCAACACAGTTCCAGCCACATAGAGGCTGGTGACTTCAGTCACCGTGCCGCCACTCCAGCGATCGCCGATGTAAGCCACGCTGGTGGCAAACACCACTGGGATCAACATGCCTTCGACGAATCGCCACACCAGCACTTCGGCGAAGCTCCCGGCATACGCCGTCATCAACGCCGGCACCACCAGCAACAACGCGGCCACGACGATCACTGTGCGTTGCTCGAAACGCCCGGTCAGGCGGCTGACGAAGGGCGCAGTGATGGCCACCGCCAAGGTGGTGACGGTGATGCTCCACCCCGCCGCCTTGGCGCTGATCTGAAACTGCGCGGCAAAAGTCTGGAGAATGCTCTGGGTCGCATAGAGGTTGAGAAACGCCGCGCAGCCACACAAAAACAGGGCCAGGCGGGCACAATGCAGGCGCGGTTTCATGAAACCTCTCGTTTTATTTTGTAGCGCCTTTATAAAATGGGCGGCAGGATCGTGACCAATACCGATTTCCGACCGATCAATACCCAAGGACCCGGATGCTCGACTTACGCAAGCTGCGTTACTTTCTGACGGTCGCCGAAGAACTGCATTTCGGCCGCGCCGCGCTGCGCCTGCACCTGGCCCAGCCACCGCTGACCCGGCAGATCTCGGCCCTGGAGGCGGAGCTGGGCTTCAAGCTGTTTGATCGCACCAGCCGCACGGTGACCCTCACCGCCCAAGGCCGTTCATTCCTGCCCTATGCCCGCGGCGTATTGGAGCAAGTCGAATTGGCGCAAGTCATCGCCAGCAAACTGGTCGCCGGCACCGCCGGGCAGATGGCATTGGGTTATGTCAGCTCTATCGCCTTGTCGGATCTGTTCAGCAAGGCCATCCA
Source organism: Pseudomonas sp. GW821-FHT03A09 (assembly GCF_059421065.1). Classification (NCBI taxonomy): domain Bacteria; kingdom Pseudomonadati; phylum Pseudomonadota; class Gammaproteobacteria; order Pseudomonadales; family Pseudomonadaceae; genus Pseudomonas; species Pseudomonas sp. GW821-FHT03A09. Next base: position 458,620 of record NZ_JBWKUX010000005.1, read on the forward strand.
GGCGTTCACCCAGCGTTTTCCCGATGTGCAACTGACCCTAGTGGAATGCGCCTCCGGCAGCCTCGGCGCGCAGGTGGCGGATGGGCGGCTGGATATCGGGCTGAGCCGCCTGCTGCCACAGGACAAAGCCGTACAAGCCTTGTCATTGGGAGAAGAACGATTGGTGGCAGCGGTCTCCAACGAAAGCCCCCTGGCGCTCCAACCTCAGGTCAGCCTGACGCAACTGAGTGCTTACCCGTTGATCCTGTTCCCGCCGGATTACGGATCGGGGTTGAACCAGTCCATCGAGCAGCTTTACCGCCACCACGGCGTTCCCTTGCGTACCGGCCCGACCGGGCGGCAGATCACCTCGATCATTGCCCTGGTGGCAGCCGGGCAAGGTGTGGCGTTGGTGCCGGAATGTACACAGAGCCTGACGAACAAGGGCGTGACGTACAGGCCGTTGGCAGAGGTGGATGCGTGTGCACAGTTGTTGGTGCTGACCCCGAGTGAAACAAGAAGTGTGCTGGTTGAAGCCTTTCTCAGCGTTATCACAGCGGCCCTACACACCAACTAACATCTGCGCAAAACCTCGTAATACCTCTCTCCGGCGCCGTTCCTGCGCGCTCATACAATTCACTCAATGCCTAGTGAAACGCCGGTCGTCGACCGTCGGTAGGTAGAGTGTTGATAATTTAATTTCAGTAGTTATAGTCACCACCAACACACACCACAAGGAGGTGATGTGGATAGCCGATATTTGATAGGTCACATCGTTGCGGACGGCTGGTATCTAGTGCGCATCAGAGGCAGCCATCACCACTTCAAGCACCCTGTGAAACCAGGGCTGGTGACGATTCCTCACCCCAAAAAAGACCTGTTGGACAAGACCGCCAAGAGCATCTTGAAACAAGCTCTGCTGAGTTAACGTCCCTGGAGGATTACAGACATGCTTTACCCCATCGCAATTTCAACCGGCGACGACGATCACGCCTGGGGCGTGGAGGTTCCAGATATTCCTGGCTGCTACTCGGCGGGTGACGACCTGGACGACGCCATGACCATGGCCCGCGAAGCTATCGAAGGGCACTTCGAGATCCTCGCGGAAGACGGCGCGCCGATCCCCAACGCGCAGAAAGTCACCGTGCACGCCGCCAACCCACAGTATGCCGGCTGCACCTGGGCGGTGGTGGACATTGACGTCACCAAGTACCTGGGCAAGGCACAGAAGCTCAATATCACGTTGCCGGGGTATCTGCTGAACCGTATCGATGAATACGTACTGCACCACCCTGAAGAAAAAAGCCGCTCAGGATTTCTTGCGTCGGCGGCACTCAAGGTGTTGCAACAGGAACGTTGACCGCCGCTCAGAAATATCTGAATGACGTGACGGACCAACCCTATGATGATGCCTGCTCGTCAGCTCAGAAAGAAGGACCCGCGCAATGCTTGAACCTGGACAACCCACCCCCAAACCCATACTGCGCCAAGTGGTGGGCTGGGTGGTGGTATTGCCACTATTGGTTTCATTTGTGAGGCTGCCGTTTCCGTTTGGATTGTTTCTAGTGCTAGGCACACTTGTCGCGTCGGCTTATGGCGTACGTTTTGCCAGGTACCACGCCAGCCAACGAGTGACCTTGTTCGCTCTAATCGTCACGTTGCTCAATGTGATTTCTACATTTGCGATAGGTGAAGTCTCCGCACTCATGGGGCTCTATAGACTTTCCTGGCTCTACTGGTACCCGTACTACTCCAATTGGATTTACTGGAATTTCTAGACAACCGAAAAATTCGACCGCAAGAATCGTAGTTTCCACTCGGGCAAATGAACTTACAGTAGCCTCGTACCTTTCCTCCTCAGGAGCCCGATCATGTCTTACGAATACAAGCTCATGCCCTCTCCCGTCGGCCAGCTCACCCTGGTAGCACGCAATGGCAAACTCAGCGCCATCCTGTGGGAAAAAGAGCGCGCCAACCGCGTACGCCTAGGCGAGCTGTACGAAGTGAACGACAGCCCGGTGCTGCAGGAAGCCGAACGCCAGTTGAAGGAGTACTTCGCCGGCACCCGCAACCACTTCGAACTGGAGCTGGACTTCGATGGCACCGACTTTCAGAAGCAGGTCTGGCAGGCACTGCTGACCATTCCCTTTGGTGAAACCCGCAGCTACAGCCAGATCGCCCGGCAGATCGGCAATCCAAAGGCCGTACGCGCGGTGGGTGCCGCCAATGGGCGTAATCCGATTTCGATCATCGCGCCATGTCATCGGGTCATTGGTGCCTCTGGCGGGCTGACCGGTTTCGCTGGAGGGCTGGAAGCCAAGCAATATCTGCTCGCACTCGAAGGAGCAGGCCAGGCAGAGCTTGCGTTCTGAGAGGCCTGGACGGCCCAGGCACAAAAAACGGCGGTTGGAGATGATCCAACCGCCGTTCTTCATTGCCAGTGACGGACTCAACCGTCGCCTTGATGACCTTTACCGTAGGTTGACGCCAGGGCCCGGGCTTTCTGCAGACGCTCCTCCAACTTGGGCAGAGTCTCATCTACCAGGGCTTTTATTTCCGGTACATCCGACACCGCGCCTTCCTGCTTGAACAGCGCAATGGCGTCTTCGTTTTCCTTGACCTGCTGCGCGGTGTAGGCGGCGTCAAAGGAGTCGCCGTCCTTGAGTTCCGGCATCAGGGTTTCGGCTTTATCGACGATCTTCTCCCGCGGTGCCACTGGCAAGTCGAGCTTCTTGGCAATCGCTGCCAGGTGCTGGTTGGCCAGGGTGCGTTCGTTGATCACTTCGATGGTGTAATCCTTGATTTCCTGTGACGAGGTCTTGGCGTGGGCCATGCGACTGGTTTCGATATCGGCCATCCCTTTGGCCGAAGCCTGCTCGATGAATTCAGCAGGCGACTGGGCGAAAGCATTGCTGGCGCCGAGGCCCAGCAGCATCGCGAAACTGGCGGTGCGTAACCGGATAGCCATGCGGCTCATGATGGGGTCCTCCAGGGCAAAAATAAGGGCGGGGCAATAAGTCCCCACCCTCAATTCGAATTTTCATGGCGGTAAAGGTTTAGAAAAAACTGACCAGCGCGACGAACGGTCTTCGTCACCTCAGGCCGGTTTGCTGCCAAACAGCCCCGGCAACGCATGCGCCAGGGCATTGATGGCAAAGCCGATAAACATCACGCCGCAGAGCTTGGTGATCAGCACTTCATGACGCTGATACACCGTGCGCACGCGCTGGGCGCCGACCACCCCAATCAGGATCGCGTAGGCCAGCAGGCCGCCGAGGAAGCTCAGGACAATCAATGCCGGCAGCATCGACCACGTGAGCAATTCAGCACGGCTGGACAACAACGCAGTAAAGGTTGCAACCGCCACCGGGTACGCCTTGGGGTTGGTCAAACCGAACAGAATACCGTGCCAGAACGGATGCCGTGCGGCACCTTGAGGCGCATCGCTGCTGCGACGCTGGGTACGAATGGCACGCCAGCCGAGCCAGAACAGATACAGGCCGCTGAGCACGCCCAACACATCGAATGCACTGCTACCGACTTCCCGCGCGCCCACGATGGCGATCAGCGCGGTGCTGCACCACACCACATCCCCAAGCAAATGCCCGCACAAAAATCCCGCCCCGGCACGGCGGCCACGGGCGGCACCAATGCCGAACACGGCCAGGACGCCCGGGCCAGGCGTAATACCGTAGATAAAACCCGAAGCGACGACGGCGAGCAGCAAGGATGGGGTCATGGACGCGACTCTGACAGACGGTTGAGAGTGGACGGATTCTGCACGTTCTGGTGCTACGGGTAAAACTTCATTCCTGCATAAGGCTTGGCGCGACAGGCTTGCAGACGAGACGCCAAGTCGCCAACGTGGGCTTCGAGCTTATGGCCGTCGGGGTCGAGAAAGTAAAACGAAGCACCTTCGCTGCGGTTATCGCGCCACTCTTGCACCCCCGCAGCCCGCAGGCGCGTCACGACCTCACTGAAGTCATGAACGGGCACGGTAAACGCGTAGTGAGTGTATTCAGCCGTCGGCACCGAGAGACGCGACGGGTCTAGCGACAAACACACCCATAAGCCGGGCAGCGAGAGGTAGGCACCATTATCCCAGGTGGCGTCGAGTCGAAGCTGCAACAGCTCATGGTAGAAACTGACGCTGCGGTTCAGGTCGGTAACGGCAAGGGTCAGGTGGTTGAGGCCTGAGAGCATTTTTGTTTTTCCTGTTATCGATGTCCTTCGGACAATACATCCTGCACCTGCCCAACTAACCACTGCAATCCCGAATCCCCACCTCGTCGCGCATGCCACGCCAGCTCAAAAGCAAACGAGGGAATATGGAACGGCGGCGGTACGGTCAGCAAATGCTGATGATCGATGTTCAGCACGCCTCGGGACGAGACCGTCAGAATCAAATCCGTGCCCTGGATCAACTGCGGTGCCACCCCCCAATGCGGCAGGCTGATTGCCACGTGCCGACGTTGGCGAATCGCCGTCAACGCCCGCTCGATTTCCGGCGTGCCGCTGCCGCGCATTTCCAGTAGCACATGGGGACGCGACAGGTAGGTTGGCAGGTCCAACGCGCCACCTTCCGACAGGCTGTTACGGTCCACCAGGCAGGTGTAATGCTCCTCGAACAAAGGCGTGGTGCGCAGCTCAGCAGGCATATCAGGGAATACGCCGGCAGCCAGGTCGATGTCACCGTTGAGCACGCCATCCACCATGCCTTCGCGGCTGGCCTGGATGATTTGCAGGTCGATGCCAGGGGCGCCATGGCGTAGGACACGCGCTAATTGCGGCAGGAAAATCGCCGCGCTGTAGTCCGACATTGCAACGCGAAACCGGCGCTTGGCGGATGCAGGGTCAAACCGATTCGGCGCCAGCAGCGCCTGCACCTGGGCCAACACTTCGGCCAACGGCGTCGCGAGCTCCAAGGCTCGAGCGGTCGGCACCAGGATGCCGCCCTGGCGCACCAGCAACGGGTCACTCAGCACATCGCGCAAGCGCGCCAGCGCATGGCTGACCGCCGGTTGACTCAGGTGCAGACGCTCAGCCGCACGGGTGACGTGTTGCTCGCTGAGCAAAGCGTCGAGGACCACCAGCAGGTTGAGGTCAATGCGCCTCAGCTCATTCATCAGCTGCATGCTCTACATAAGAACTTGGAATTTAAATTTGCGCGACGAATAGCCTAGAGTCCAGCAAAACCTCTGGGAGAATGAAGATGTCGACGTTGCACTGGGTAGGATTATTGGCACTGGCGGTAATCGCTGGCGCCGTGGTGCCGTTTCAGAGTGCGATCAACGCCAACCTGGGGCGCGGGCTCGGGCACCCGCTGTGGGCCACCCTCGCGTCGCTGCTGGTGAGCATCATCGTATTGCTGCCGGTGATCTTGGCGCTGCGCCTGCCGCTGCCGAGCCTGGCATTTGTCAGCAAGGCACCGCTGTGGGTGTGGGCCGGTGGGGCGTTTGGTGTGTGTTTTATTTCACTGGCCTTGATGCTGCTGCCCAAGTTGGGCGCCTCGGGGTTTATCGCGCTGGCCATGGCCGGGCAGATTCTCGCCTCGCTGCTGCTCGATCACTTCGGCCTGTTCGGCCTGGTGGAGCGCCCACTGACAACGCCCCGCATGCTGGGAGCACTGTTGTTGATTGGCGGGGTGGCGTTGATTCAGTTCAGCGCCACACCGGCCCGCGCACTGGCAGCCGCGAGCTGATCAGCTTTTGTCCAGCGTACGCAGCTTTTGCGGCAAGCCCCACAACAACAGCGCTGCGGCCAACAGCGCGCATACACCGATCACATACAGCGCCGGGGTGGTGCTGCCGGTGAGGTCTTTGATCCGTCCGACCATCACCGGGCTGACAATCCCGCCGAACTGGCCGAGGGTGTTGATCACCGCAATTCCACCGGCCGCACCGGCACCGGCTCCGGCCAGCAACTTGGGCGGCAGGGTCCAAAAGGTCGGGATCGAGGCAATGATGCCCGCACCCAACATGCCCAGGGAGACGATCAGAAAGGTGGTGTGATCGGCGAAGATCCCGGCGCTGAAAAAACCAACCGCCCCCAGCACGACCAAGCCACAGACGAACTTGCGGCGCTCGCCAGTGGCGTCCGACAATCGCCCGATCACCACCATACTGATCGCACCGCATACATAAGGAATCGCCGTGAGCAGGCCGATCATCACCGGGCTCTGGGTGCCGGCGCTGCGGATCAACTGCGGTGCCCAGAAGTTGAGACCGTAGGAAGCTACCTGGATCAAGAAGTAGATGAAGCCGAGCATCAAGAACCCTGGAATACGGATCGCCGACAGCAATGACCCACCATGCGGGTTCGGCTCATGCTTGGCAATGCGGCTGGCCAGCAGCGTCTTCTCCGACGGGGTGAGCCAATGGGCGTCTTCAATACGGTCCTTGAGCATCGTCAGCACCATGAAGCCCAGGCCGATGCAGGGCAAGCCGCCGAGCAAAAACAGCCAGTGCCAGCCACGCATTTGCAGGACGCCATCAAGGTGCTCCAACACCAGGCCAGAGAACGGCGCGCCGACCAACCCAGCGAAGGCCGACGCCAGGAACAGCATCGACGTGATACGGCCACGGAAGTGCTGCAGGAACCACAACGTCAGGTAATACAGCACGCCAGGCGCGAACCCTGCTTCCATCGCGCCGATCAAAAATCGCAGCACATAGAACTGCCACTCGGCAGTGACGAACACCATCGCCGCCGTCGCCAAACCCCATGACATCATGATCCGCGCAATCCAGCGACGGGCACCGACCTTGTACAGCATCATGTTGCTCGGCACTTCGAAGATCACATAACCCACCACGAACAACCCGGCTCCCAGGCCATAGGCGGTGTCGCTCAGGCTCAGGTCGGCTTGCAACTGGAATTTGGCGAAGCTGATGTTGATACGATCAAAAAACGCGAACAGGTAACACACCATGATCAGCGGCATCAGGCGCCAGGCGACCTTGCTGACCAGTTCCTTTTCGGCATCGATTTCAGCGGCCAGGCGCGCGCCAGCCTCCAGCGTTTGGGTGCTCATGGTTTCTCTCCAGCGGACGGCTCACAGGCGTCCGATTGTTTTTGTTGTCTGGTGCGGCGTTACAGCGTGGTGATGTAAGCCGGTGGTGGGTGCAGGTCGCAATTACGCCCAGCCTTGGCCACCTGGCCAGGCAATTCATGGCCGAGCAGCGACGGCAGGCGGCGTGACATATCCAACAGATGTGGTAGGTCGATGCCGGTACGAATGCCGACCTCTTCACACAGATTGACCAGGTCTTCGGTGCAGATATTGCCCGACGCTCCCGGAGCAAATGGACAGCCGCCGAGACCACCCAGGGCGGCGTCAAAACGCCGGGCACCGGCCTCGTAGGCCGCCAGCACATTGCACAAACCCAGGCCACGGGTGTTGTGGAAATGCAGCGTCAGGTCGCTGGCGGGGACTTGCTTCAAGACACGTTTGACCAGGCGTTCTACTTGGCGCGGGTTGGCCATGCCCGTGGTGTCGGCGAGGCTGATGCCCTGGATGCCGAGTGCTTGATAAGCGTCGACCATTTCCAGTACGCGGTCTTCATCGATCTTGCCTTCGAATGGGCAGCCAAAAGTAGTGGCGATGCTGCCGTTGAGGCGTATCGGGTGGTCGGCAGCGAAACTCACAATATCGGCAAACGCGGCCAACGACGCCTCACACCGCATGCGCATGTTCGCCAGGTTGTGGGTCTGGCTGGCGGACATCACCAGGTTCAATTCGTCAGCACGGGACTCGATGGCGCGCTGGGCGCCCTTGAGATTGGGGATCAGCGCGACGTAGATAACTCCGGCTCTGCGTGCAATGCCTTGGAACACCTGCTCACCATCGCGCAACGCAGGAATGGCTTTGGGCGACACGAATGAACCGGCTTCGATCCGTGAAAAGCCGGCCAGGGAAAGCTGGTCGATCAGTGCGATTTTGTCGGCCGTTTCCACCCAGGTCGGCTCGATTTGCAGGCCGTCGCGCGGGGACACTTCCTGCACGATCAGTCGATCTGAATAGTCAGTGATCATTGCACCACTCCCGAGGTTTTCAGACGTTGGATATCGGCAATCGTCAGGCCCAGGTTGCCGAGGATGTCGTCTGTATGTTGGCCCAGGGTCGGACCTTGCCAGTTCACCGCACCGGGGGTTTCGGAAAGCTTGGGCACGATGCCGGGCATCTTCACCGACACACCGCCAGGCAATTCGGCATTGAGCAGCATGTCGCGCGCCTGGTAATGCGGGTCGCTGATGATATCGGCCACCGAGTAGATGCGCCCGGCCGGCACTTCGGCGGCTTCCAGGGCACTGAGCACCTGCTCGATCGGCAGGCTGCTGGTCCAGTGGGTGATCGCGGCATCCAGCAAGCCGCTTTTCGCCGCGCGGCCATCGTTGTGGGCAAACTCCGGCGCGTCGGCCAGATCAGCGCGGCCAATGGTGGTCATCAGCCGCTTGTAGATCGGGTCGCTGTTGCCGGCAATCACCACATAGGCACCGTCAGCCGTGAGGTAAGTGTTGGACGGTGCGATGCCGGGCAAGGCGCCACCGCTGCGTTCACGCACATGGCCAAGCATGTCGTATTCGGGCACCAGGCTTTCCATCAGGTTGAACACACTTTCGGCCAGGGACACATCGACGATCTGGCCATCACCCTGTCCGGTCTTGACCCGCAACAGCGACATCAGCGCGCCGATCACGCCGTGCAACGATGCCAGGGAATCCCCCAGGCTCACGCCCACCCGTGCCGGTGGCGAGTCCGGGTTGCCGGTGGTGTAGCGGATGCCGCCCATGGCCTCGCCGATGGCGCCGAAACCCGGGCGGTCGCGGTACGGGCCGGTCTGGCCATAGCCGGAGATGCGCACCAGGGTCAGCTTGGGGTTGAGGGCGTGCAATACATCCCAACCCAGGCCGAGTTTTTCCAGGCCGCCGGGGCGCAGATTTTCGATGAGCACATCGGCGTCGCCGAGCAGTTGTTTGATCAGGCTCAAGCCTTCTACGGACTTGAGGTCCAACGCCAACGACTTCTTATTGCGCGATTGCAGGTACCACCATAGCGAGGTGCCTTCATGCAGCTTTCGCCATTTGCGAAGCGGGTCGCCCTGCCCCATGGCTTCGATCTTGATCACCTCGGCACCAAACTCGGCCATCAACCGCGCGGCAAACGGCGCGGCAATCAGGGTGCCGATCTCGATCACCTTGATACCGCTCAGGGGAGCCGTCATGGGGTGTACCTCTTGTTCTTGGAATGTGCGGCCAAGGCTAGAGGACAGACTCAGGGGAAATCCAACCGTCAGTTGGCAAGGAGCGTTCGCAAAACGCGAACGAAACGGGAATTATCTGTAGGAACTGCCTCGCAGATACTCGAACAACAAACGACTCACCGGCGACAACTGCGCTTCATCCCGCACCACCAGAATCAAGCTGCGATCCGACCAGGCATCGGTCAATGGCACCGCATGCAAACCCAGTGCGCGCCCGAATAATTCGTACGCCTTCAGTGGCAGGATGCCGATGCCCATGTTCGCCTGGACCATCCGGCACATCGCATCAAACCCCGGCACATGAATCCGCAGGCGCAGCATCTTGCCCGCCTCCCTTGCAGCGGCGTGGGTGCGCATATTGATCGAGCTGGCGGAATGCAGGCCAACGTAATCGCTGCCCAGGGTTTCGGCGAAGGCCAGGGTTTCACGGGCTGCCAACGGATGATCCGCCGGCATCAGCACCACCAGCTTGTCGAGACGATAGGTCACGCTGGGCAGGCCCTTGGTGTCGGTATCGCTGGAGCAGATGCCCAGGTCCGCCACGCCATCCAGCACGCCCTGCACCACCCCGTTGCTAGGGCGTTCTTCAAGGTCGGTTTTGACTTCTGGATGCAACTCGGAAAAGTCCCGCAGATCTTCAGGAAGGAACTGAATGATCGCCGACAGGTTGGCCAGCATCCGCACATAACCCCGCACACCGTGGCTGTGCTCTCCCAGTTCCAAACCCATTTTTTCCACGTTGAACAACATTTGCCGCGCATGGTGCAGCAACGTCTCACCCGCAGCCGTCAGGTCCATGCCCTTGGCCCGACGCACGAACAGGCTCACGCCCAGCACCTGCTCCAATTCCATCAAGCGCTTGCTGGCCGCCGACACAGCAATGGCTTCCCGGGCGGCAGCGCGGGTCAACGTCCCCTCTTCAAACACCGCGACGAACAATTGCAGGGTGATCAAGTCCAGGCGACGAACCAGGCTCTTGTGCAACATCAGTGACGCTCAGTGGCCAGGCGGTTAATGTCGGCCTGCTCCACCACGGCATGTGGCGCGCCATGACGCACCGCTGCGAGCATCGCCTGGCCGACCGTTTCGGTACTCACCACCCAGCTGGGTTTGACCCGGCGAAAGAACGACAGCAAAGGGCCAAGCATGGTGTAGAAGGATTGATACAGCGGCGTTTTCGAACGCACGCCATACAATGGCTGGATCACCCCCGGCCGGAACAGGTACACCGCCTTGAACGGCAAACGCAGCAAGGCATTTTCAGTCTTCCCCTTGACCCGCGCCCACATCGACTTGCCCGCCTCGGAGCTGTCCGTACCGGCACCGGAGACATAGATAAACGTCATCTGCGGGTTGAGCCGCGCCAGCGTGCTCGCGGCGACCAGCGTCAGGTCATACGTGAGATGGGTGTACTTGGTTTCATTCATCCCTGCCGACGAGACGCCGAGGCAAAAGAAACACGCATCAAAGCCTTGCAACAGGTTTTCCAGCGGTTGGAAATCCAACATATCGCTGTGCAACACCTGGTGCAGCTTGTCGTGTTCCTGAGTCAACGGCGTACGACCCACGGCGACAACTTCCTGAACGTCAGGCGCCAGCAGACACTCGCGCAGCACGCCTTGGCCGACCATGCCGGTGGCGCCGAATAGCAGAACTCTCATGGGTTGCTTCCTTGGTTACAAACGCTAAGCCGCACGTTAGAGACAAACACACTATCAGCTTGTAGCTTACCGCTGAAAAAGGATAAGTCCGCCCGTGAAAAATACCACCACTCTCGCTCTCGCGTGCTGTGCCGCATTCCTCGGTCAAGTCGGCATCAGCAGCTACCTGCCCGCCGTCCCCGCCATCGCCCAGTCCCTGCCTGCGTCTGAAGATCAGGTGGCGCTGGCCCTGGCGGTATATCTGATTGGCATGGCATTGCCCATGCTGCTGTGGGGCAGCCTGGGGGAACGCTTCGGCAGAAAGCCAGTACTACTCGCCGCGTTGGTGGTGTATGGGCTGGCAAGTGCGGCGATACCTTCGGCATTCAATATCGAATCGTTTCTGGCGTTACGCCTGGTCCAAGGCCTGGGTGCGGGCGGAGTGTCCGTGATGGCACGGGTGTTGGTACGGGACAGTTTCAGCGGAGCCTTATTGGCCAAGGGGTTGTCGTGGCTGGGGATGACCTTCGTCGTCGCCTTGGGCATCGGGCAGTTTGCGGGTTCCCTGTTGCAGGTGGCGTTTGGTTGGCAAGCAATTTTCTACGGGCTGGCAATCGGCGCCTCCGCCTTGATAATCGTGTTATTGCGGGTTGAGTTTCCTACTGTATTAAAAACCGATTCGTCAGCCTCGGCCTGGCGCATCTACAGCACGATTGTGCGTCATCCACCTTTTCTGTACGCAGCGCTGGCCGGTGGGTTGGGTTATGGCGTGATCATCGCGTTCAATACCTGCGCCCCACTGATTCTGCAGGGCCATTTCGAGTGGAGCCCGGCGCAGTATGGCTGGCTGGGTTGGCCGATCAGCGCGGCCTATCTGGCAGGCGCATTGATGGTCAACCGCTTCGTTGCGCACACAGGAAGGCTGACGATGATGGGCTGGGGCGTGGCCTTGGTAGTGCTGGGCACGGCGGTGATGCTGTTCGGCAGTGTGTTTGCCACGACATTGGCCGTATTGTTGTGGCTGCCGTATTGCCTGGCGGTTTTCGGGCAGTCGATGAGTTACCCCATCAGCCTGTCCCTAGCCAATGATGAGTCACCGGTCAGCGGTTCCTATGCCATGGCGTTGAGTGGTTTTATGCATCAACTGATGGCCGCATTGATCGGCGGTGCGGCTAGCCTGCTGGTGAGTCAGCAGGCGTGGCCGATGGCGCTGTTGTGCGTGGCGTTGGCAGGCGGCGCATTGGCGTGCGCCGTCCGGTGCCGAAGGGATCAGAACGCGCTGCGGAAAATCTCCTCAATCTGACGCTGATCGGCCCGTCGTGGGTTGGTCAGCCCGCAGGCGTCTTTCAATGCATTGGCGGCCAGCAGCGGAATGTCCTGCAACTTGGCGCCCAACTCGCGCAGGCCTGCCGGGATTTCCACGTCCTGAGCCAGGGTGCGGATGGCTGCGATTGCCGCCTGGGCGCCCTCTTCCGGCGAGTTGCCTTTGATGTCGGCGCCCAAGGCGCGTGCCACGTCACTCAAGCGTTTGGCACTGACACTCGCATTAAAGCTCTGCACATGGGGCAACAACACCGCATTGCACACGCCGTGAGGCAGGTCATACAAGCCGCCCAGTTGGTGCGCCATGGCATGCACGAATCCCAGGGATGCGTTGTTGAAGGCCATGCCGGCGAGGAACTGGGCATAGGCCATGTTTTCCCGTGCGGCCTTGTCGCTGCCGTCACCGACGGCCAGACGCAGGTTGGCGCTGATCAACTCGATGGCCTTGATCGCACAGGCATCGGTGATCGGGTTGGCGGCGGTGGATACGTAGGCTTCGATGGCGTGAGTCAAGGCGTCCATGCCGGTGGCGGCGGTGAGTCCCTTGGGCATGCCAACCATCAGCGCCGGATCGTTGACCGACAGCAGCGGCGTGACATTACGGTCGACGATGGCCATTTTCACGTGGCGGGTTTCGTCGGTGATGATGCAGAAGCGGGTCATCTCGCTGGCGGTGCCGGCGGTGGTGTTGATGGCCACCAGCGGCAGTTGCGGCTTGCTCGATTGGTCGACGCCTTCGTAATCACCGATATGCCCGCCGTTGGTGGCGCACAGGGCGATGCCCTTGGCACAGTCATGGGGCGAACCGCCGCCCAGGGACACCACGAAATCGCAGGCATTGGCCTCCAGCAGCGCCAGGCCTTTCTCGACGTTTTCCACATTGGGGTTGGGCTTGGCGCCGTCGTAGATCACCGAGTCGATGTCCTGCATCGCCAGTTTCTCGGCGATCATGCTCGCGACGCCCGCCTTGGCCAGGCCGGCGTCGGTGACGATCAGCGCCTTGCGAAAGCCGTAGTTGCGGATGGCAGTCATGGCTTCGTCGAGACAGTCGATGCCCATGATGTTGACGGCGGGAATGAAGAAAGTACTGCTCATGGCGAATCCTCAGAGGCGTTATGCCTACAGAATCAACCTCAGTGGCCTGCGGCATCTTGATCAGGATCAACGCCGGCTCGTGATAAAGTCACGCACCCGCCGATTTTGAGTAGACCCGCCGCAATGAAGGATTTCCAGGATATTGACGCCCACCTCGAAGACTGGAGCGCGTTGCGCAGCGCCATCGACTTCAGCGCGATTCTGATCGGTAACGGCGCCAGCCGCACGATCTGGGAAGACTTCGCCTACGACTCGCTGTTCGAAAACGCCCGTACGGTCGAAGAAAAACCCTTGAGCCAATCCGAACTCAGCGTGTTCGATGCCCTGCAAACCCGCAGTTTCGAGCAGACCCTGGGCGCGCTGAAAACCACCAGCCGGGTCAACAAGGCCCTGGCCGTCAGCTCGGCGGCGCCGCGTAATCGCTATTACGCGATCAAGGAAGCGCTGATCAACACCATCCACGCCGTGCACATCCCATGGCGCCTGGTGCAGCCATCGACGCTGGCGACGATCAACACAGAGTTGGCCAGCTACCCTACCGTATTCACCAGCAACTACGACCTGCTCAACTATTGGGCGATCCTGCACACGCCGGGCATCGATGATCTGTTCCGCAGTGCCGACGCCAGCTTCGACCTGCGCAACACCCACACCGCCGCCACGCGCATCCTCTATCTGCACGGTGGCCTGCACCTGGTGCGCAACCTCGATGGCACGGCGCGCAAGCTGGCCTCCACCGACAGCACCTTGCTCAGCAGTTTCGCGATCAACAACACGATCAAGACCCTCGACGACGTGCCGTTGTTCGTCAACGAAGGAAAGGTAGAAGAGAAGCTCAAGACCATCCGCAGTTCAGACTATCTGTCGTTCTGCTATGAGCAGTTGCTCAGCCATGAAGGGGCGCTGTGCATCTTCGGGCATGAGCTGGGGCCGCAGGATAAACACCTGGTGGATGCGATTCGCCAGGCGAAGCTCACGACGCTGGCGATCTCGGTATCGGGCCGCAGTGACGGGTTTATCCGCCAGCAGAAGCGCCGGTATTCGGAGTTGTTCGAGGGCACGGGAGTGGCGCTGAAGTTCTTCGCGGCGCGTACGCACCCGTTGGGCAACCCAACACTGTCCGTCCCAGTCGAACGCTGATATCCAGAACAAAGGCGATCCACTGTGGGAGGGGGCTTGCTCCCTCCCACAGTGGAGTGCATTTCAAGTCACCGTCGTTGTCACTCTTCGGTGCTGTGAACAACGACCAACAACTGCGCCTGCACATCGCCTACCGAGCGCAACCGATGGGGCTTCTGTGCATTGAAGTGCAGCGCATCGCCCCGTTCCAGAATCACCCGCTCGTTCATGAAGTCCACTTCCACCTGACCTTCATGCACGAACAGAAACTCTTCCCCCAGGTGCTCCTTGAAGGTCTTGTCGGTGAACTCCGTCGGCGGGTAGATGATGAACGGCAGCAAACTGCGCTCGCTGACCTGATGGGCCAGCACCGCATATCCCGGCGAAGTGTCTGGTCGCTCGTGGCTGCGCACCAGGCTGTAGCTGTCGAGGCTCACGTTGTCTTCGCTGAACAACTCTTCGACCTTCACGTTCAACGCCTTGGCCAGTTTCAGCGCGGCCGCGATGGACGGTGTATTCAGCCCACGCTCGACCTTGGACAGGTAACTCTTGGTCATCCCGGATTTTTCAGCCAGGGCCTCAAGGGTTACGCCAAGTTTTTTTCTCAATAATTTCAAACGGATAGACATGTGCTGCGGTTAATCCATGCAGAAAGCGATGAGCTATGCTTGCCAATGACACAAAGTGTCATATAGCATCGTTAGTGTCATTTGCAGCCACCGAGGGCACCCGATATGGCCAAGACATTAGCACTCCCCAAAGACCAACTGGTCAAGCAAGCGCTGATCCAGATGCAAAACACCCTGGCGGATAATACGTGGACCGACCGGCAAAAGCTGGCGCTCACTTGCCGCATCCTATTCGAGCACGGTCACGACTCCGGGCTGGCCGGGCAGATCACCGCACGCGGCCCCACGCCCGGCACCTATTACACTCAACAACTGGGCCTGGGCTTTGATGAGATCACGGCCAGCAATTTGCTGCTGGTCAACGAAGACCTTGAAGTGTTGGAAGGTCATGGCATCCCCAATCCGGCCAACCGTTTTCACACGTGGGTGTACCGTGGACGGCCGGATGTGAACTGCATCATCCACACTCACCCGACGCACATCGCCGCGCTGTCGATGCTGGAGGTGCCGTTGCAGGTGTCCCATATGGACCTGTGCCCGCTGTACGAAGACTGCGCGTTTCTGGAAGCCTGGCCGGGCGTGCCGGTGGGCAATGAAGAAGGGGAAATCATCACCTCGGCGCTGGGCGACAAACGCGCGATTCTGCTCTCGCACCACGGCCAACTCTCTACCGGGGCGAGCATCGAGGAAGCCTGCGTGATCGCACAGTTGATCGAGCGGGCGGCCAAGTTGCAGTTGCTGGCGATGTCGGCCGGCACGATCAAACCGATCCTGCCGGAGCTTGGTCGCGAGGCCCATGACTGGATCTCCAAGCCCAAGCGCCATGGCGCCGCCTTCAACTACTACGCCCGGCAGAACCTGCGTCAACACGCCGATTGCCTGAACTGATTGCCCTTTTTTCGAGCGGAGACTTTCCCATGTCCACCCCAACTATCCACGGCATCATCGGCTACACCATCACCCCGTTCAGCGCCGACGGCCAACGCATTGACCTCGACGCTCTGGGCCGTTCCATCGACCGTTTGATCGACAGCGGCGTGCACGCCATCGCCCCCTTGGGCAGCACCGGCGAAGGCGCCTACTTGAGCGATGCCGAGTGGGACGAAGTCAGCGCCTACAGCCTGGCAAAAATTGCCAGGCGTGTGCCGACCGTCGTCAGCGTGTCCGACCTGACCACCGCCAAAGCCGTACGCCGCGCCCGTTACGCCGAGGCCAATGGCGCCGATGTGGTGATGGTGCTGCCGGCCTCGTATTGGAAACTCAGCGAGGCGGAGATCCTCGCCCACTACGCCGCGATCGGCGACAGCGTCGGCGTGCCGATCATGCTCTATAACAACCCGGCCACCAGCGGCACGGACATGTCGGTGGACTTGATCCTGCGTATCGTCAAGCAGGTGGCCAACGTGACCATGGTCAAGGAAAGCACCGGCGATATTCAGCGCATGCACCAGTTACGCCGCCACAGCGACGTGCCGTTCTACAACGGCTGCAACCCGCTGGCCCTGGAGGCCTTCGCCGCAGGAGCCAAGGGCTGGTGCACGGCAGCGCCCAACTTGATCCCACAGCTGAACCTGGATTTGTATAACGCGGTATTGGCCAATGACCTGTCCCTGGCGCGGGAGCTGTTCTATCGCCAGTTGCCGCTGCTGGAATTCATCCTCAAAGGTGGGTTGCCGGCGACGATCAAGGCCGGGTTGCGTTTGACCGGGTTGGAAGTGGGTGATCCGCGGTTGCCGGTGTTCCCATTAAGTGACGCCGGCATCGAACAGCTGAAAACACTCCTGCGTTAATGCCGTAGTCCCTGTGGGAGCTGGCTTGCCTGCGATAGCAACACCTCGGTCTTTCAGTTGAACCGAGACGATGCCATCGCGGGCAAGCCCGGCTCCCACAGGCGTTAGCTCCCACATTTTGGTCGAGTAGATTTCTTAAATAGAGACAAATGACAATAGTTCTCGATATCATTCGCGACTTTTCTAAGTCGTGCTTCGTCAAGAAGGGTATCCATGTCTCGTCCCAAGCCCGACCCGTTGTCGGCCGATGTCTTTCGCGGGTTTTATGCAGATATCCTGCATTTCCTGCGCAAACGCACGGACAACGCCAGCGACGCCGCGGACATGACCCAGGATGTCTTCACCCAATGGCTGGACTACCGCGACCGCGCCAAGGTCGAGCAGCCACGGGCGTTTCTGTTCCAGATGGCGCGCAATCTGCTGCGTGATCACTGGCGCAAACAGAAGGTACGGCACACCGCCCACGCAGGACCGAGCGACATGGACGCCGAGCCGGTCACCGACGAGCAAAACGACCCCATGGCCGCCGCACTTCGCCTGCAACGCCTGGAACAGTTGAAAGAAGTCCTCGCCGAACTCTCGCCCCGCAGGCGAGAAGCCCTTATGCTGCACCGCTTCGAAGGCTTGAGCCAGGCGCAGATCGCCGAGCGCATGGGCATTTCGACCAGCATGGTGGAAAAGCACATCGCTTTTGCCCTGCTGCATTGCAAGCGACGCCTTCAACACGCACCCGGCACGGAGCAGCCAGAATGAACCGCCTGAGCGACAACGACGCCCTGGACATCGAAACGAGCGACTCGATCGATGCCCAAGCCGCCAGTTGGTTTGCGCGCAACCGCAGCGAGTCGGGGCGAGCCGACCGCAAGGCCTTTGCCGCCTGGCAAGCGGAGCCGGCCCACGCCCGCGCCTATGCCGAGTTCGAGCAATTGTGGGCCGACCTCGCCCAATTGCAGCAACACAACAAGCCCGTTCCACTGCCCAAACGCAAACCCTCAGCGTGGCGCCCTGCCCTGGCCGTGGCCGCTGCCTTGGTCTGCGCCTTGATGACCAGTCATATCGGCGCGCCCCGCGAGCTTTACCACAGCCAAATCGCCGCCCACGCCAAAGGCATGCGCACCCTGCACCTACCCGACGGCAGCACCTTGTATGTGAATGCCAACACACGCCTGCGCGTGGATTTCACGGCCCGCCAGCGCATCCTGCACTTGGAAAAAGGTCAGCTGTACATCGAAGTCGCCGCCGATAAAGAACGGCCGCTGTACGTGCAAGCCGGCGAGGCAAATGTACGGGTGGTCGGCACCGGTTTTGACATACGCCGCAGCCAGCAGCAACTGGTGGTCAGCGTCGCCCATGGCCAAGTGGCCTTCGAGCCGGATGCAAAAAGCCCGGTGGCCCTGCTCGGCGCCCAGCAACGCGCCATCTACAGCTACGCCAAAGGCTCCGTGCAGCAGCAAACCCTCACCGCTGAAGAGGTGGCCGACTGGCGCAGCGGGCACCTGTCCTTTCGCAATCGCGAGTTGGCCAGCCTGATCGATGAACTGAGCCTCTACCGCCCTCAGGCCCCGTTGCAGGTCAGTCGTGCCGTGGCGCAGTTGAAGGTTTCGGGCAATCTGGATGTGAATGACCCGGACGCCCTGCTCAATGCTTTGCCTGCCCTGCTGCCGGTAAAAACCGTGGCCTCGGCCGATGGCATCGTCAGAATCGAACCGCGTAAGTAGGGCCGCAGAATTCACACTTGAGAATATTTTGCATTTGCATGTGTGGATTTTTTTGCCTGTCCCGTCTTCCTCCCGACTGTGTTTGATAAGCACACCTTTTTGGCTATTTAGCCGCACCGGGGGATTTCATGTTTCGCGCGCCTTGCCACGCTTCGCACCTGTTTCTTCGACCGACCCTTATTGCCACCTGCCTGGCGTTCAGCCTCAGTGCCCAGGCCGAGTCGTTCAAGCTGCAACTGCCCGCCCAACCGCTGGCAACGTCCCTGAGCCAAGTGGCGCAGCAGGCGAAAATCCAGCTGTTGTTCGATGAAGCGCTGCTCAAGAATGTGCAGGCACCGGCGCTCAGCGGCGATTTCACTCCGGAAGTGGCGATTCGCAGCCTGCTGAAAAACGGCGAGTTCACCCTGATCAAGGTCGGTACTACCTACGTGGTGCGTCCCGATGAAGGCAAGACCACAAACAGTGGTGCGATCCAACTGGACGCCCTCAGCGTGATCGGCACCGGTAACGAAGTCGACTCTAGCACCGTCAACCGCTCCACCCTGACCCAGGCCGATATCGACCGCTACCAGTCCAACAACATCCCCAGCCTGTTGCAGACGTTGCCCGGCGTCAGCCAGGGCGGCTCGCTCAAACCCGGGGGCCAAACCATCAACATCCGTGGTTTCGGCGATGCCGAAGACGTGCCGATGACCGTCGACGGTGCCACCAAGAGTGGCTTCGAGCGTTACCAGCAAGGCACGGTATTTATCGAGCCCGAGCTGATCAAAAGCATCGAGGTGGAGAAAGGTCCCAACTCGCCGTTCACCGGCAACGGCGGTTTTGGCGGTACGGTCAACATGACCACCAAGGATGCCCCCGACCTGCTCCAGGATGGCCGCAACAGCGGCGCCATGCTCAAATACGGTTACTCCAGCAACGACCACGAACAGGTCTACAGCAGCGCCGTATATGGCCGCACCGACGACGGTCGTTTCGACGCCCTGGCCTACCTCACCCAACGTGACGGCGGCGACATGAAAGTGGCCGCCAAACTGCCCAACGAGAACAACCAGTACCCGATCAACCCCCAGCGCCTGCCCAACTCGGCCCAGGACGTGGACGGCAAGTTGTTCAAGGTCAACGCGCACTTCACCGACGAGCACAGCGTAGGGTTGTCCTACTCGCGCTCCCACAGCAATCGTTGGACACCCTTCTCCGCCGCCAGCTACCCGACGCCACCGTCCCAGTTCAACATCGACCGCTACGGCTACGAAAACGCACTGAAACGTTTCTTAGCCCACCGTGACACTACCGACACCACCTGGTCGGGCAAGTATGAATACACGCCGCAGGACAACCCGCTGGTAGACCTGACCATCAAGTACTCCCAGTCCAACACCGACCAGACCGATGAGCGCGACGCCACCGCGTTTTTCCAGCTGGCCACCGGCGGACGCAAGATGGACACGTCCTACACCGACAAGAACCTCGACGTGCGCAACATCAGCCTGTTCGACACCGGGCCGTTGAAACACGCGCTGACAGTGGGTGGGCAGATCCGCAAGCACATTCGCGAAACCGAGATGTGGATGCCCGGCGCCACCTACAACACCGCACGCTACAACTACGGACATTTCCAACCGGGCTTCATGCCCCATGGCAAGGTCGATACCAACAGTTTCTTTGTGCAAGATGCAGTCACCGTCGGCGACCTGACCATCACCCCTTCGCTGCGCTACGACCATGTGCGCAACCGTGGCGAAGGCAACGATGCGCCGTACTACAACAACCCGGACCCGTCCTACGGACACGACTACAGCGATCGCACCTACACCGGCTGGTCGCCACGCCTGGCGCTGTTTTGGAACGTCAACCCACACTTGGGACTGTTCGCCAACTGGAGCAAGACCTGGCGCGCGCCAGTCATCGACGAGCAGTATGAAGTCCAAGGCCTGGGCAGCCGCACGGCCACCAGCGTCGACCTCGACCCGGAGCGCATCACCTCGATCAGCGTGGGCAGCGTGACCAGCTTCGACAACATCATCACCCAGGACGACAACCTGCAACTGCGTACCACGCTGTTCCACAACAAGGTCGAAGACGAAATCTTCAAGGCCACGGGCGTGGGTTGCCAGAACCAAGCCATCAACGGCGGTAGCATTTCCAGCGCCTGCCCACCGGGCGCGATGTCCAACTATCGCAACATCGGCGGCCTGACCATCAAGGGCTTTGAGCTGGAATCGTTCTACAACTCCACCTACCTGTTCGGCTCGGTGTCGTTCGCCTATGCCAAGGGTGACCACGAAGGCGCGTACACCAACCCGTGGGGCCCGGACGTGCCGGCACGTGATATTCCACCGACCAAATGGGTATTGGTATTGGGCACCAACATTCCGGCCTGGGATGCCCAGGTGGGTTGGATGGGCCAGTTCATCGGCGCGACCGATCGCCTGCCCAGCGACAAATACGCTGGCGGCCCTGGCAGCGGTCTCGGCGATTTGTTCTACGACCAGTACGGTAACAAGCGCTACAACACCCAGGGCCTGTTTGCCAAATGGAAACCGCAACAGGCTTACCTCAAAGGCACCGAGGTGAACTTCACCGTGGACAACCTGTTCAACAGCAACTTCCGCCCGGCCTTGAGCGGCGACCGCGCCTACACCAAAGGCCGCGATGCGAAGATCAGCATCACACGATTTTTCTAAGGCTCGCACGGGTCAGGGTGGGAGCTGGCTTGCCTGCGATGGGATCACCTCGGTTTCACTAACGAACCGAGGTGCCTGTATCGCAGGCAAGCCAGCTCCCACATTTGATCTTCAGTGTCTGGCGAAACTGTACGGATAAATCCACACGCAGCTGTAGGCCCATGATCGACGAGGGTTGTGGCTATATGAGCCTCCCTGGAAGCCCTCTTCATTTCGGATCCTCCCATGAGCTCGCGCGAAAATACCGGCATGGCCCTCGGCCTGTTGGGCGTCATCATCTTCAGCCTGACCCTGCCCTTCACCCGTATCGTGGTGCAGGAAATCCACCCGCTACTCAATGGCCTGGGCCGCGCCTTGTTTGCGGCGATCCCGGCGGCGGCACTGTTGCTGTGGCGTCGTGAGCGCTGGCCGACCTGGCGTCAGGTACGCGGTTTATGCCTGGTCATTGCCGGCGTGATCCTGGGTTTCCCGGTGCTGTCGGCCTGGGCCATGCAAACCTTGCCGGCGTCCCATGGCGCACTGGTCAATGGTCTGCAACCGCTGTGCGTCGCACTGTACGCGGCGTGGTTGTCCCATGAGCGGCCATCGAAAGCCTTCTGGGCCTGTGCGGCGCTGGGCAGCGCATTGGTACTGAGTTACGCATTGATCACCGGCGCCGGCAGTATTCAGGCGGGCGATCTGTTGATGCTCGGCGCGATTGCCGTAGGCGGCTTGGGTTATGCCGAAGGTGGCCGCTTGGCCAAGGAGATGGGTGGCTGGCAGGTGATCTGCTGGGCGCTGGTGCTGTCGACACCCGTATTGATCGGCCCGGTGTGGTACCTGGCGGCGCAACATCAAGGCGCGATTTCCATGCGCACCTGGTGGGCGTTCGGTTATGTGTCGCTGTTCTCGCAGTTCCTCGGGTTCTTCGCCTGGTACGCCGGGCTGGCCATGGGCGGTATAGCCCGGGTCAGCCAGATTCAGCTGTTGCAGATCTTCTTCACCATCGCGTTTTCGGCCATGTTCTTCGGTGAACAGATCGAGCCGGTTACCTGGCTGTTTGCCTGTGGCGTGATCGTCACGGTGATGCTCGGGCGCAAGACCGCTGTACACCCAGCCCCCGTTTCAAAGCCGAGCGCTGCTTAAAATGTGGGAGGGGGCTTGCTCCCTCCCACATTTACCCGGTGTCAGTTCAGGTAACCATCCGCACGCAGCAGGGTTTCCAGGCAGTGCTCGGTGATGTGGTAGAACGCCTTCAGTTCCTGGATTTTCTCCAGCAATTGCACGTTATCCAACGGCTCGGCGCGCTTGACCGCGAGGATCATCTTGTTCTTGTTGGTGTGTTCCAACGAGATGAACTCGAACACTTTGGTCTCGTAGCCACAGGCTTCAAGGAACAGTGCACGCAAGCTGTCGGTAACCATTTCTGCCTGCTGGCCAAGGTGCAGGCCGTATTGCAGCATCGGCTTCAATAGCACCGGGCTCTGGATCTGCAGGCGGATCTGCTTGTGGCAGCACGGCGAGCACATGATGATCGAGGCACCGGAGCGGATACCGGTGTGAATCGCGTAGTCGGTAGCGATATCGCAGGCATGCAGGGCGATCATCACGTCCAGCTCGCTGGGCGCCACGCTGCGTACATCCCCGCATTTGAACACCAGCCCCGGGTGTTCCAGGCGAGCGGCGGCACTGTTGCACAGGGTGACCATGTCCTCACGCAGCTCGACGCCGGTCACTTCACCCTCGGCCTTGAGGGTGTTGCGCAGGTAATCGTGGATAGCGAAGGTCAGGTAGCCCTTGCCCGAGCCGAAATCGGCGACGCGCACCGGCCGATCCAGCTTCAACGGTGACGAGGTCAACGCATGGCTGAACACTTCGATGAACTTGTTGATCTGCTTCCACTTGCGCGACATCGATGGGATCAGCGCCTGCTTGGCGTCGGTCACGCCCAGGTCAGCCAGGAACGGCCGGCTCAGGTCGAGGAAGCGATTTTTCTCGCGGTTGTGCTCGGCCGATGGCGCTTCGCGCAGCTGCTGCGGCTTGCTCTTGAACAGCGAGCTTTTGTTCTTCTTGCTGTATTCCAGCTGGGCTTCGTCGGTCAGCGACAGCAAGTGTGCGTTCTTGAACGAGGCCGGCAGCAACTCGGCAATCGCCGCCACGCCATCGGCCAGGGGCAAGTTCTTGGTGATGTCGCGGGTCTTGTAGCGGTAGACGAAGGACAGGCACGGCTGTTCCTTGACCGTTACCGGCTTGATGATCAGCCGCTGCAACTCGGCTTCTTCACCCACGTACTTGGCCAGCACCAGCTTGATGAATGCATGCTGCGCCAGGCTTGTGCTCAGCAGTTCAATGAACTGGGCGTGATGATCCGGCGCAGGGCGGGCAGGTTGAGCGGTGACGGACATGAACAAAAACGCCTCGGGCTGGGAATGCCGGGCATTTTAGGGGGGATGGACCGCCAGGGCACGGAGTTATTTGACCAGCGGTCCCCTGCCTGAACAACACAGATCCAAATGTGGGAGGGGGCTTGCCCCCGATAGCGGTCATTCAGCTAAGTATTCATTAGCTGATACTCCGCAATCGGGGTGTAGAACCGTAGACATCGTTTACATCTGAAACCGGGGACATCGTTTACACATTTGAGGCTTGGACGCGGGTCATACCTCGTCCAAGCCTCCCCAAGGGATAATCACACAGGTACAAATCCCAGACATCATCCTCAGCTTCTTTGAGCCCTATCCTTTCCCCGGATAGGGCCTCGCTGACAAATACCAACTTGCCGTTCCATTTGATCGATCCATCCTGCCTGACGCTTCGAACCCGCATTTCTGCCGGATACTCCACATCGGGTAAGCATCCTGGGTAAAGTCGGGTAGACGGCACATACACATCTCCCGGACGTTTCATACCAAGCGCTTCATGAGGGCGTACGTAATTGAACTCATGCTTGAAATGCTCCAGCAAAAGCTGCTGCTCAACCAAATTACTCCCTAGCGGTAGCTCAAGTTTCAGGCTGCGGTGCATTCGTTCGTGGCGACCATTCTGGGCGGGCCTTCCTGGCATGGTTCGCTCGGGATAAATACCTAAACGGATCCACCAAACGGCCAGCGTGGACATTCTTGCCAGACCAGGAGAAGCGAAGGGGACACCGTTGTCAGAGCGAATGACTTCCGGCATGCCGTACTCCTGAAAAAGCCGCTCAAAGGTTTGCTTTACAGGCTGGGTCTTGATTTTAGGATGGGCCCTGCAAGCCAGAATCAAACGGAATGCATGGTCTGTCACGGTCAGTGGGAAGCACAGCTGCGCGTTGAGCATCTTGAATTGCCCTTTGTAGTCAACACACCAGGTTCTGTTGGGGTCGTTGGCTTCTCGCATTTCAATATGAGAAGTGCCGTGCCGACGCTTGAATC
>NZ_JBWKUX010000006.1:0-376903 GCF_059421065.1 Pseudomonas sp. GW821-FHT03A09
GGGAGCTGGCTTGCCTGCGAAAGCGGTGGTACTGCCGATGAATAGTTCGCCTGTGCCGCCGCCTTCGCAGCCTCGCTGAAGCTCGACAGCTCTCACAGAGGTCGGCTTTGTCGAAAGGGTTCAACTGCCTGCCAGGCAACTGGGCGTGCCAGCCACCAAGGCATCGATGGCGCAGCGTACCTTGGCTGGCATGTGCGGTGCCGTCGGCCAGATCACATGGATCGGCGCCGGTTGGTCGCGGTGGCCTGGCAGTACCGCCTCCAGTTGCCCACGCAGTACGTAATGCGCAATCAACCAGCTCGGCAACCAGGCCAGACCGACGCCCGCAATCGCGGCATCGGCCACTGCCTGGAGGTCGTCAAGCATCAACGGCGATGTCACACCCGAGCGCTGGGACATATTGCAACGGTAGGCAATGCCTCGGTGACCGACGAGGTCATCGAGGCACTCAATCTTCCCGACACGCTGCAAGTAGGCCGGTGAAGCGGCCAAGCCTACCGATTGTTCGCCCAGGCGACGCGCGCTCAGGCGGTCGGTGTCCGGCAGCGGGCCGATGCGCACGGCAACGTCGAAGCCTTCCTGCACCAAGTCCGTCAACCGGTCCGAGAATGAAATCTCGACCTCCAATTCCGGATAACGGTCCATCAAGCCCCACAAGGCTGGCGCCGCGTAGTGGTGGCCGAACGCCAAAGGCAAGCTTGCTCGTAAACGCCCGCGTGGCTGCTGCCTGCCACTTTCGAGCACCGACTCGGCGGCTTCCAGCTCGGCCAGTGCGCGCAGGCAATGTTCGTAATAGGCCTGTCCATCTTCGGTCAGGCGCTGGCGGCGGGTGGAGCGCTGCAACAAGCAGGTGCCCAAGCGCGCTTCCAATCGCGCCAACCCCTTGCCCACGGCGGAGCGTGTGAGGTTCAGGCGCTCGGCGGCTTCGGTCAGGTTGCCGCTTTCGACGATTTGCAGAAACAGTTCAACGCCGTCAAAACGTGGAGTGGCCATGGCTCAATTGTCGCTCTTGATTCCCCTATCAGAGGAAAACTTATCACGAATAACGAATCATGTTCCCGTGAGAATAAAGCCCTCATTCAACCGAAAGGAACATCCCATGCCGCCCGCCGCCGCTGTATCGGCCGTCAGCGCCCCACGTACCGCCAGAGATGGGCTCGCGCTCACCGCCGTGTGCCTTGTTGCCCTGATGTTCGGCCTGGAAATTTCCAGCGTGCCGGTCATCCTGCCCACCCTCGAACAACAACTGGGCACCGGCTTCCAGGATGCCCAATGGATCATGAACGCCTATACCCTGGCCTGCACCAGTGTGCTGATGGCGGCGGGCACGCTGGCTGATCGTTTTGGTCGACGGCGCATGCTGGTGTTGTGTTTGTGGCTGTTCGGCCTGGCCTCGCTGGCCTGCGGGCTGGCCGACACGGCGCCTACGTTGATCGTGGCGCGCTTCGTCCAGGGCGTGGGCGCCGGGGCGATGATGATCTGCCAGTTCGCGATACTGTCGCACCAGTTCCGGGAACCGGCAGCGCGTGCACGAGCGTTCGCGGTATGGGGCGTGATTGCCGGTGTGGGCCTGGGCTTCGGGCCGATGGTCGGGGCGTTGATCCTGGCGGTGGCGGATTGGCGCTGGGTGTTCCTGGTGCATGTACCTCTCACCTTGCTGACCTTGGTGTTGCTGCGGGTCAGCGTGCAGGAATCCCGCGACCCGGCCGGCCATCGCCTCGATATTGCCGGCATGCTCACCTTGACGCTGTCGGTGTTCGCGCTGGTGTACTTCATTACGCAGGGCAGCGAGCACGGCTTCGGCACACCGGCCATGCTCGGCTGGGCGGTTTTGTCCCTGGTCGGGTTACTGCTATTCATCGTTATCGAGCAACGCAGTGCCCACCCGATGTTCGATTTCTCGGTGTTTCGTATCCGGCGTTTCAACGGGGCACTGATGGGCTCGGTCGGCATGAACTTCAGCTTCTGGCCGTTCATGATCTACCTGCCGCTCTACTTCCAGGCGGGCCTGGGCTACGACACCCTGACCACCGGCGGTGCCTTGCTCGCCTACACCTTGCCCACCCTGTTGGTCCCGCCGTTGGCTGAACGCCTGGCCCTGCGCTATGGCGCCGAGCGCATCATCCCCGTGGGCCTGGGTTCAATGGGCACTGGTTTCATCGCCATGGCCGTCGTCAATGCCGTGCAACAGCCGAGCATCGTGCTGGTGCTGTTCAGTTGCGTGATCGCGGGCGTAGGGTTGGCACTGACCAACTCACCGACCACCAACACCACCACCGGCTCGGTCTCGGCTGACCGTGCTGGCATGGCGTCGGGCATCGACCTCAGCGCACGGTTGATTACGCTAGCGCTGAATATCGCGCTGATGGGTCTGGTGCTGTTGCTCGGGATCAGCCATCAACTGGCCAATGTGCTACCCGCAACCACTGCAATGGATTGGCCCGCCATCAGCCAACACATTGCGGCGGGCAAACTGGACGTGTCGGGCCTGACCACCCAGGACGCCCAGGCGGCACTGCGCCATGGCGCCGGTTGGGCGATGCTCTTTGCCGGTATCGGCGCTGGCGGGTTGGCGCTATTGAGCCGGTATTTTTTCCGCAGCCACTAAACGAAAACGGGCCTGCGTATGCAGGCCCGTTTGGGTAGGGATGAAAGCGCTGTCAGCTGTTAATCGCTGCCTGCAGGTTTTCTTCAAACTCCGCTTCAAGCGCACCCTCGTTCACTTTGTTGGCTGGCAGGCCTTTCCCGGCAGCGCGTGGCTTGCCCTGCAGTTTGCCGAACAAATGTTCCAGCGCGTGCTCCAGCTTGATGGCCGCACCGTCAATCGCCTGTTCCAGCGTATCGGCTTTATCGCAGACCGAGACCGGTTGATGGCCCTTTGGCCGTGCTTCCAGACGGCAACTCAAATCATGGGGACCGGGCTTGTCGCCGTTCTCATCCCGCAGGTAGACCTCAACGCGGGTCAGGTGCTCTTCATAACGTTCGAGCGTGCTCTCAATGGTAGTACGTACCCACTCCTCCAGTCGGATGCTGCTTTCAATATGGTTATCGCTATTGACTTGGATTTGCATAGTTCTTCCCTTATTTCAGCTAGCTCGCGGGAGGTCACAACTGCAACACCGATGTGGTGAAACCATGACCTCTTGATTACACAATTGAGCAGTCAGAGAAACAATTCAACCCCTTTGCAAAGATAAATCCCACATTACAAATTAAGTCTGACTACGAGCAAAAACGCTGTTAGGGTGGGGAGTTAGTTGCATCTTCCTATCCCCTGCAAACCTTACAATTGCCCCTCTCCCAACGGGTGCAATCCACGAAAAATCCCCGCTTCTTCCACCAGCCAGTCATGCACCGCACGCACGCCCGGATGGTTCAGCGCGCCCGGCGCATACAGCAGCACGTAACGCTTGTGGTTGGGCACGGCCACGCCGAATGGCACGATCAAGGTGCCGCGCTCCAGTTCATCGTTGAGCAAGGTACGCCGGGCGATCGCGACGCCCATGCCGGCGATCGCGGCTTCAATGGTCAGGTGATTACGGTTGAAGGTGTGCCCGCGCCGCACATCGGCATCGTGATAGCCGATGGCATTCAGGTAGAACTCCCACTCGGCGTACTCGTAACTCCCACGCCAGGCGGTGATGTCGTGCAACAACGGGAAATGCACCAGATCCGCCGGGCCGTGCAGCGGTGGCCGGCCGCGCAGCAGGCTGGGAGCGCACACCGGGAATATCTGCTCGTCCAGCAGGGCTGTGGATAACAAACCGGGATAGCTGCCGTCGTTGAGGTCAATCGCCAGGTCAAAGTCGCCCTCATGCAGGGCGATACTGCTGTCTTCGGCCACCATGCGCAGCTGGATATCCGGGAAACGTTGCTGCAAACGCGGTAAACGCGGAGTCAGCCACTTGCCCAGAAACGACGGGATGGAGCGCAGGCGCAAAGTGCCACTGATCATACCCGCGTCCAACCGCTGCAATTCGGCATCGATGCTGCCGTAGGCCTCCCCCACCGTTGCCGCCAAACGCTGGCCCTCGGCACTCAGCTCAACCCCACGCGCCCGGCGATGGAACAGCCGAAACCCCAGGCGCTCTTCCAACTGGCGAATTTGCTGGCTCACCGCCCCCGGTGTGATGTGCAGTTCTTCGGCGCAACGGGTGAACGACAGGTGCCGTGCCGCACAGGAAAAAACGTGCAACCAGACGTAGGTCTGACCGTGGAGAGGGCGAGCCATAGGGTTTAGTCCTGCTAAAGGGTGTCTTAGGATAATTCGTTGGTCAGTGCCGATCCAGAGGATCAGTATCGCGCCAATTGCGCTCGTCCTACAAAAATGGCAGCGATTTCTACTCCATTGCTTGTAAGGCTTTAGCATGGCTATCAGTGTTTTCGATCTATTCAAAGTGGGCATCGGCCCGTCCAGCTCCCATACCGTCGGCCCCATGCGGGCGGCAGCGAGCTTTGCCCAGGCACTGACCGACCAACATTTGCTGAGCGACACGCGCCGGGTCGAAGTGCGCCTGTATGGCTCGCTGTCCGCCACCGGCGTCGGCCACGCCACCGACCGCGCCTGCGTCATGGGCTTGATGGGCGAGTGGCCGGATCAGGTCGACCCGACCTCGATCAACACCCGTATCCAGCAACTGCGTGAGTCCGGCCGGCTGTTGCTCGCCGGCACCCAGGACATTGCCTTTAACTGGCACACCGACCTCCTGCTGCTGGACGAAAGCCTGCCCTACCACCCCAACGCCATGTCGCTGCACGCCTACGGTGAAAACGGTCTGCTGAGCGAGCAAACCTATTACTCGGTGGGGGGCGGTTTCATCATCGAAGCGGCTGAAGCGGCCTCAGGCGTTGCTCCGACCAGCGATGTTGAATTGCCCTACGACTTTTCCAGCGCGGTCGAATTGCTGGCCTTGTGCAATAAGCACGGCTTGCGGGTTTCCGAACTGATGATGGCCAACGAACGGGCGTGGCGCAGCGACGAAGACATCCGCAGCGGCCTGTTGCATATCTGGTCGGTGATGCGCGAATGCGTGGAACAAGGCCTGCGCGACGAAGGCATCTTGCCCGGTGGTCTGAATGTGCCGCGCCGCGCGGCAAAATTGCACCGTAGCCTGCTGGAAATCGGCAAGCCGAATGTCATCACCTCAACCCTCTCCGCGATGGAGTGGGTCAATCTGTTCGCCCTCGCCGTCAACGAAGAGAACGCTGCCGGTGGGCGCATGGTGACGGCACCGACCAATGGCGCAGCAGGGATCATCCCGGCGGTACTGCACTACTACATGAAGTTCAACGCCGATGCGTCCGACGACGATGTGGTCAATTTCTTCCTGGCGGCCGCTGCCGTCGGCATCCTGTGCAAGAAAAACGCCTCGATCTCCGGCGCCGAAGTCGGTTGCCAGGGCGAAGTCGGCTCGGCCTGCGCCATGGCCGCTGCCGGGCTGGCCGATATTCTCGGCGCCACCCCTGAGCAACTGGAAAACGCTGCCGAAATCGGCCTGGAGCACAACCTCGGCCTGACCTGCGACCCAGTCGGCGGCCTGGTGCAGGTGCCGTGCATCGAGCGCAACGCCATCGCCGCCGTGAAGGCGATCAACGCCACGCAAATGGCCCTGCGCGGTGATGGCAAACACTTCATTTCCCTCGACCGGGTGATCCGCACCATGCGCGATACCGGCGCCGATATGCATGACAAATACAAAGAAACTTCACGGGGCGGCCTGGCGGTCAGCTGGGTGGAGTGCTGATCGGAGCACTGCTACCCGCCCCAACGTGAGCCCGCGCAAAAATAATAACGAGGCAATATCGATGACTGATGTACGTACACCCGCTGCCGAAAGTCCCGCTACCAGCACTACAACCGTGAGCAAAGGCTGGACCAAACACGACACCACCTGGATGCTCGGCCTCTACGGCACCGCCATCGGCGCCGGCACCTTGTTCCTGCCGATCAATGCCGGTGTCGGCGGCTTCTGGCCACTGATCGTGCTGGCGTTGCTGGCCTTTCCGATGACCTTCTTCGCCCACCGTGGGCTGACGCGCTTTGTGCTGTCAGGCAAATCCGGCGATATCACCGAAGTGGTCGAAGAGCACTTCGGCGTCGGTGCGGGCAAACTGATCACCCTGCTGTACTTCTTTGCGATTTTCCCGATCCTGCTGGTGTACAGCGTGGCGCTGACCAACACCCTGGGCAGTTTCATGGAACACCAGTTGCACATGGCACCGCCACCCCGGGCGATCCTGTCGCTGGTGCTGATCCTCGGTTTGATGGCCATCGTACGTTGCGGCCAGGGCGTGATCGTCAAGGCCATGAGTGTGCTGGTGTACCCGTTCGTCGCCGCCCTGCTGCTGCTGGCCTTCAGCCTGATCCCCAACTGGAACGGCGCCTTCTTCGCCTCGGCAGGTGAAGGCATGCCGCTGTCGCTGTTCTTCAAGACCCTGTGGCTGGCGATTCCGGTGATGGTGTTTTCCTTCAACCACTCGCCGATCATCTCCGCGTTCGCCGTCGACCAGAAACGTGTCTATGGCGCCCAGGCCGAACGCAAAAGCAGCGGCATCCTCGCCACCGCCCACGGCATGATGGTGCTGACGGTGATGTTCTTCTGCTTCAGTTGCGTGCTGGCCCTGTCACCCGCAGACCTGGCGGCCGCCAAGGCGCAGAACATTTCGATCCTGTCGTACCTGGCCAACCACTTCCAAACACCGGTCATTGCTTACGCCGCACCGTTGATTGCGCTGGTGGCGATTACCAAATCGTTCCTGGGCCACTACATCGGCGCCAGCGAAGGCTTCCAGGGCTTGATCGTCAAATCCCTGCGCGGGCGTAACCGTTCGATGTCGTCCAAAGCGCTGGAACGCTGCACCGCACTCTTCATGGTGCTGACCTGCTGGGCCGTCGCCACGTTCAACCCAAGCATCCTGGGCATGATCGAGACGATGGGCGGGCCGATCATCGCGTGCCTGCTGTTCCTGATGCCGATGTACGCCATCCGCCGCGTGCCATCTCTACGCCAGTACTCGGGCCAGTTGTCGAATGTGTTTGTGGTAGTGATCGGGCTGATTGCGCTGTCTGCGATCGTTTTTTCCGTGTTGCCCTGAAACGGGTCACCTACCTAAAAAACAACACAGAACAAATGTGGGAGGGGGCTTGCCCCCGATAGCGATCCTCCAGCCGAGTATTCATTGGCTGACACACCGCTATCGGGGGCAAGCCCCCTCCCACATTGGGACCTCAACGTCTGACAAGTCGCTATACGGCACGCCCCTTGCTGTACAGCCTATGAGGCAAACGGATTTTGTGAAACCTCAGCGACGGAGTGGCCGGTGGTCAGGCAACGCGAACTATTCCCGACACCGGCCGTCAATGACTGCATGTTCCTATCAGGCGGTAACGCACCATGGACAATCCATTTCAGATCATCACGGACACTTTCACCCCCCACTACCGCGTCAACCTGAGTATCCAAAGGCTTGATGGCAGCATCATGCTCACCCTCTCGAATGAAACAGGCGTGGTGGCCAAGCGCATGATCAGCGCCGCGCAACGCAACGACCCGCAACGGCTCAGACGGCTGGTGCAAAGCATCCAATTCGGTATCGCCATCGAACAGGGCCACAGCGCCATGGAAATCCTGGCAGTGATGACGGACGGCGACAGCCACAAACTCCTGCAGCCGCCACCTTCTCGCCCCCTGCCCTTCAGCGTCGGACTTTAAAGCTCGCCCTTCTCGGTGTCCTGGCTCGCCTCGCCCTTGCGACGCGGGCCTTCAACCTTCACCGAGGGGAACGCCGACGAAGCGTAACGCACCACCAGAATCGAGAAGGCCAACAGCAGAATGCCGCCGCACAGGTAGATGATGCCGATGTCCGGCGGGTTGTGGTGGGACACGTTGGAGATCAGCAGCCGCGTCAGTGCGGTGATCGCCACGTAGATCAGGAAGCGCACCGGCATGTGGTTGGTCTTGAAGTAAATCCCGACCATCGCGCCCAATTCCAGGTAGATGAACAGCAGCAAGATGTCGTCGATCTTGATGTGACCGTTCTCCAGCATCCCCAGGAATTCCATCACCGCCGCCCAGGCCGTCACCGCGCCAATGGCGAACAGCGCCAGGTAATGGAACGACTCGACAAACAGGTTACCCAGCGACTCGGCCAGCCCATGCACGTTCTGGCGCAGCCTTTCGGCCCAGTTGATTTTCACGATGATACTTCCTTAGGTCAGCTCGACCGGATAATGCGGGTTGGACGTGACGGTTGTTCTGCATGCAGAAAAAAGGCCAGCGGCTAGGAAATAAGATGATGGCTGCGTGATATGAGGCACGCCAAACCTGCATTTCCCGACTACATTAAAAAACTGCTACCCAAACCCCACGGTTTGGCTTACCCTTTTAGCTGTATATAAATACAGTAGTCGCAAAAGACAACTATCGTGAAGGCATGTGAGGTGGTGAATGGCCGTCGAAGTGGTATACCGCAGCAGCCGAGATCTGGAGCGTTTGTTCATGGATAAAGCCGAAGCTGACCGTCATGACAAGATGCTTGAACTCGCTGAGTTGCTGGCAGAAGTGTTGCAAAAAGCCGTGCCGTCCCTGAGCGAACAGCAGGTGGAAGAGGCCGGGATCTACATGGCGAAGAATCGCGATGTGTTTGCCAAGGCGTTCAAGAGCCAACCGGACGCGCTGTCCGAGTTGCTGAACCCTGCGGCGGAATAAAGCCCGAATTGAACAGGCCCTGAGTCACTGACTCAGGGCCTTTTTAATACCTGGGTTATTTGTACAGCAGGCGCTCGGCCAGCTCATCCGCGACACGGGCGGGGGAGCGCTTTTCGGCTTGGGCATGGGCAAAGATTTCGGTCAGGCGCGTGCCGATGTTCGACAGGTGGGCAGTGATGCTCGGCAGCTCGGCGCCACCGTGCTTGAGGGCGACGTAGATCAGGCCTCCGGAGTTGATCACGTAGTCCGGCGCATAAAGGATGCCGCGCCCTTCCAGTTGATCGGCAATGTCCAGGTTGGTCAGTTGCGCACTGGCAGAACCGGCCACGGCGGCGCAGCGCAGTTGGCCGACAGTGTGACGGTTGAATACCGCGCCAACCCCGCAGGGCGCGAGGATGTCGCAGGGGGTGCTGAGCAAGGCGTCGTTGGCGATGGGGTGCGCGCCGAGTTGCTCCATGGCCAGTTGTACCTTGCCATGGTCGATGTCGCTGACCAACAGCTCGGCACCCGCCGCGTGCAGTTGCTCAGCCAGGGCATACCCCACATTGCCCAGGCCCTGGACTGCCACGCGCAAGCCTTCAAGGTTGTCGCTGCCCAGGCGGGCCATGGCGGTGGTGCGGATGCCGGTGAACACCCCCATGGCGGCGTGGGGCGCTGGATCGCCAGCGGCGGTGGTGCTAGTGACGAAACGGGTGTGCTGGGCGATGCAATCCATATCCGCGACCGAGGTGCCACTGTCGATGGCCGTGATGAAACGGCCGTCGAGTTTTTCGATGCAGCGGCCGAAGGCTTCGAACAAGGCGGCACGGTTTTCCACATGCACGGGGCGGATGATCACCGCCGTACCGCCGCCTACCGGCAGGCCAGCCAGGGCGGCTTTGTAGCTCATGCCTTGGGCTAGGCGCGCAGCGTCCGCCACGGCACTTTGATCGTCGGGGTAAGCGAGGTAACGACAGCCGCCCAAGGCAGGCCCCAGGCGACTGTTGTGGATGGCGATGATCGCCTTCAGCCCGGTCACAGGGTCGACGCTCAGGTGCAGCGATTCAAGGCGGGTGCTGTGCATGAGCGCAAACATCAATGAGCTCCCGAATCACTTCTGGTAGTGGCCCAAGTATAGGCTTGCGGTAAAAAACTGCTGGACTGCACTGGAATAAGACTCCCGGTTTTGTAGGCCGTAAGACATAAGGCAGCGGGATATTTCTCAAGACGCTGGACGAAAATACACAGCAAGGCTAAAACGGGGCATCCGCCGGAGAACGCAATGAATCCCCGCCAAGCCTTTTTCGCCTGCCTGGAACGTTCACCCCCTGCGCTGTTTGAAGCGGCGCTGTGGATTGCCGCCGAGCACGACCCCGCCGTGCAGCCGTTGCTGATCCTGCAAGATTTTACCTTGCTGCAACAACAGGTCGCGCAGGGTATGCCCATGTTGCCGGCGGACGAACTGGGCCAGCCACTGTTGCGGCGTTTGAACGACCTGGGGTTTGCCCAGGATGATTTCACCCCGCTACGCCCCGCCGCCGCCCTGCTGGACAAGGTCCTGCAACGCAAGCGCGGGCAGCCCTTGGCCATGGGGCTGATTGCCTTGGAGATGGCACGTCGCTTGGACATCCCCATGGTGGGCGTGAATTTTCCCGGGCACTTTCTGCTGCGGGTGCCCGGCGCCGACCATCTGCTAGACCCTTGCGGCGGTCGACGCCTGTACCCCAATGACTGCCGTGAATTGCTGCACCGCCAGTACGGGCCGAACCTCAAGTTGCAGGCCGACCACCTGCACACCGCCGAGCCACGCGCGATCTTGCAACGGCTGTCACGTAACCTGCGCCAACTGCATCTCTCCAATGACGCCCCGCTCGACGCATTGGTCGATGCCGAGCGCGTGCTGGAACTGGGCAATGCCAGCGCCGCCGACTACCTCGCCCGAGCCAGCCTGTATCAACGCCTGGACTGCCCAAACGCGGAGCGTTTTGACCTGGAACACGCGCTGCTGCTCAGCGAAGACCCGATCCAGCGCCTGCGTCTGGCCGAACGGTTGGGGCATCTACCGCCCAACACCGTGGTGCATTAAACCTGCGGTTCCTTAAGGATATCGGTATGCAACGGGCTCTTCGGTTCGCTCACGGCGGGCGAACGCACCTGAATAATCAACAACGTCGCAATCACCGCCGGAATCGCGCAGAAGAAGAAAATCTGCTGCACCGGAATGTGCATCGCCAACAGCATGCTGCCAAACAGCGGCCCCAGGATTGAACCGAATCGTCCCACACCCAAGGCCCAACCCGTGCCGGTCGCGCGCACGTGTGCCGGGTAGAAGTTGCTGGCGAAGGCATTGAGAGTCAACTGGCCGCCAATGATGCAGAAGCCGGCGGCGAACACGCAGGCCACCAGATACCGTGGGTTGTCATGGTTCAGCCCCAACAGAAGGGTGCACAGCGCCGCTGCCGCCAACACTGCGGACAACAAGCGCACTTTGCTTTTCAGACGGTCGGCGAACCAGGCCATGCCAATGGCGCCCAGGGTGCCGGCGAACAGGAACATCGACGTCACCAGGTTGGCTTCTTTCAAGGCCAGGCCACTTTCCAGCAGCAGCGACGGCAGCCAACTGATCATGAAATACAGCAGGATCAGGCTGACAAAAAAGGTCGCCCAGATCAGTACGGTCGGGCGTGCGTAGCCATTACGGAATAACTCCACCACCGTCAGTTTGCTGCCCTGCTCCTGCTGGTTTTCGGCCTCGGTGGCCAGTGGTGGCTGCCAGTTGGGCAGCATGCGCGCCGTGACCTTTTGCAGCCGTAAATAGGGCGGCGAATCACGCAGCAAACGCGGCAGGGACTCCGGTAGCAGCCACACCAGGAATGGGAAGAGCAGCAACGGCGTCACACCACCCGCCAGGAATACCGCCTGCCAACCGTAGTTTTCGATAAACCCCGCTGCGACAAAGCCACCCGCTGCGCCGCCGAACGAGAAGCCGCACGCGGCCAACGTCACCATCAAGGTGCGCAAACGGGGCGGGGAATACTCCGACATCAATGCCATGGCGCTCGGCATCGCACCGCCCATGCCAATGCCACAGATAAAGCGCGCGGCCATCAGTGTGGTCAGGGAGTTGGCGAAGACCATCAGTACCGTGAGGCTGGCGTAGATCAGCACGCAGCCCAGCAGGATGCGCCGCACGCCAAACCGGTCGGCCAGGGGCGTCACCAGCAACGAGCCCAGCGTCAGGCCCAGCAGGTTGGCACTGAATACCGGGCCGAACGCGGCTTTTTCCAGGCCCCAATCCTTGGCCAACGCCGGCACCACATAGCCCAGCACCTGGGCATCGTAGCCATCGGTCACCAGCAGCAGCGCCAGCAACAGGAGAATCAACCACTGATAGCGCGACACCGGACGGGCATCGAGTGCCGCGCGAAAGCTGGCAATCTGATTGTGCATCGCAAGGTACCTATTATTGTTCTATGGATGACGCCGACCTAAATGTGGGAGGGGGCTTGCCCCCGATGGCAGTGGGTCAGCCACACTTTTGGTCACTGATGTACCGCAATCGGGGGCAAGCCCCCTCCCACATTGGTTTTGTGCAAGTGTTGGGGGTTAGGGTGTGTCTGGTTGATTGGCAGGGTGGGCTTGAATGAACGCCGGATGCTGCGCCGCCAACACCGCTACCCGCCCGATACGCGGATACGCCGCCAACGACACCTTGAAACGCTCGGCCGCATACAGCTGAGGAATCAGAAACACATCCGCCATCCCCGGCTGCTCGCCAAAGCAAAACCCTTTGTCGCCAATCAACTGCTCCACGGCGCCCAAGCCCTGGCTGATCCAATGGCCGATCCATTCCAGCAACTGCGCCTCGTCATGCCCCCACTTGCGTAGCAGGTTCTGGGTACTGGAGTTGTGCAGCGGGTGAATATCGCAGCCGATGATCGACGCCACCGCACGCTCATGGGCGCGGGTCGCCAGGTCCTTGGAGAGCAGCGGTGCCTGTGGATAACGCTCCTCCAGGTACTCGATGATCGCTGGCGACTGAATCAACAGCTCGCCCTCATCAGTCCGCAAGGCCGGTACACGGCCCTGGGGGTTGATCGCCAGGTATTCCGGCTGACGGTTCGCACCACCGGCCGGCACCAGCAAGTTGACCGGCACGGCGGTGAAATCCAGCCCCTTCAGTGCCAGGGCGATACGCACCCGGTACGACGAGGTGGAACGGTAGTAGGTATAGAGTTCCATCGCCCTGCCCCCTTAGCGCGCCGCAACCACGGTACCCCGGCATTCGCCGAAGCCAATGGAGGTAAACCCTTCGCGGCTGCAACGGGCGCGCAGGATGATTTCGTCGCCGTCTTCGAGGAACTTGCGCACCTCGCCGGAGGCCAGTTCAATCGGCTTTTTACCACCTTCAGTGATTTCCAGCAGGCTGCCGAACTGCCCCGGCTGCGGCCCGGACAAGGTGCCCGAACCAAACAGGTCACCGGCCTGCAACTGGCAACCATTGACGCTGTGGTGTGCCACCATTTGCGCCACGGTCCAGTACATGTGCTGGGTGTTGCTCAAGGTCAGGCGATGGGCCGGCAGGTTCTGCTCGCGCATCGAAGCGGTGGTCAGCAGCACCTCCAGTTCGATATCGAAAGCGCCCGCTTTCTGGTCACGGTTATCCAGCAGGTACGGCAGCGGTTGCGGGTCGCCTGCAGGGCGTGCCGGCTGCGCTTTGCGGAACGGCTCCAGTGCTTCGGCCGTCACCACCCATGGCGAGATGCTGGTGATAAAGCTCTTGGACAAAAACGGCCCCAGCGGCTGGTATTCCCAGGCTTGGATATCCCGCGCCGACCAGTCGTTGAGCAGGCAGAAACCGGCGATGTGTTCAGCCGCGTCGCCAATGGCAATCGAGTCCCCCATGGCATTGCCCTGGCCGATCCAGATACCCAGTTCCAACTCGTAATCCAGGCGCGCGCACGGGCCGAAGGTCGGCTCGGTCTGGCCTGCTGGCAGGGTCTGGCCCTTGGGACGGCGCACGTCCGTGCCCGATGGACGAATGGTCGAGGCACGGCCGTGATAGCCAATCGGCACGTATTTGTAGTTCGGCAGCAAGGGGTTGTCGGGACGGAACAGTTTGCCGACGTTCTGCGCGTGTTCGATACCGACATAGAAATCGGTGTAGTCGCTGATCTTCGCCGGCAAGTGCATCTGGCAATCCACGGCGCGGTGCAGCACCTGGGCCTCGCGGGTTTGCAATGGGCTGCCTTCGGCCAGCAGCTCCAACAGGCGCTCGCGCAGGGCAACACGTGGGCCACGGCCCAGTTCGAAAAAACCATTCAACTGGCCGCCAGCCGTTGCCTCGATGGCACGCCGGGCTTCACCCTCGAACTCGTTCAGGGCGGCGTGCAGATCGAAGATTGCGTCGCCAATCGCCACGCCGCTACGCGGGGCCGAGCCATTGATGCTGAACACCCCCAGCGGCAGGTTTTGCAGGGGAAAATCGCGGTGACCGTTGGCGGAGGCCACCCAGCTGCGGGTTAGCGTTGGTTGGGTCATGGGTTATCTCCGGTTCGGGTTGAAGGTGGCGGGCAGCGAAGCCCAGCACGCGTCGTAAGTGTTTTGCAACTGCGGGCAGTCCAGAGCGAACTGCGTGGGACGCAGCACTTGGCTGGTCTCGAACATGAAAGCCATGGTGTTATCGATCCTGTGCGGCGCCAGCTCCACGTTGATGGCCTTGGTGCAGGTCTCGCCGTCCGGGCCGTGGGCGCTCATGCAACTGTGCAGCGACGCGCCACCGGGCAGGAAGCCTTCGGCCTTGGCGTCGTAGACGCCCTGGATCAGGCCCATGTACTCGTTCATCAGGTTGCGGTGGAACCAAGGCGGACGGAAGGTGTTCTCGGCCACCATCCAACGCGGCGGGAAGATCACGAAGTCGAGGTTGGCCAGGCCGTGAGTGCTGGTGGGTGAGGTCAATACGGTGAAAATCGACGGGTCCGGGTGATCGAAACTCACGGTGCCGATGGTGTTGAAGCGACGCAGGTCGTATTTGTACGGCACGTTGTTGCCGTGCCAGGCCACGACGTTCAACGGCGAATGGTCCAACTCGCAGGCCCACAGCTCGCCGAGGAATTTCTGTACCAGCGTGGTCGGTTGCTTGAGGTCTTCGTAATGCGCGACCGGCGTCAGAAAGTCACGCGGGTTCGCCAAGCCGTTGCTGCCGATAGGCCCGAGATCCGGCAGGCGCAGCGGCGCGCCGTGGTTTTCGGCAACGTAGCCGCGGGCTTCGGCGTCCAACAGCTCGATGCGGAATTTCAATCCTCGCGGCAGCACCACGATTTCCAACGGTTCGACATCCAGCACGCCCAGTTCAGTGGCAATGCGCAGGCGGCCCTGCTCGGGCACGATCAGCAGCTCGCCGTCGGCGTTGAAGAACACGCGCTCCATCGAGCGGTTGGCGCGGTAGTTGTAGATACTGATGCCCGAGGGTTTTTCCGACCCCGAATTGGCAACCATGCCGACGAGCCCATCGATAAAGTCCGTCGGTTCGCTGGGAATATCCAACGGGTTCCAACGCAAGCGATTCGGCGTCACTGCGCCCAGTGGCCCACCCGCCAGTTGACGATCCAATTTTACGAACGCCGGGTGATTGGCCGACGGCTGAATACGGTACAGCCAGGTGCGGCGGGCTTCGCTGCGCGCCATGGTGAAAGCCGTGCCGGAAAACAGTTCGGTGTAGAGGCCGTAGGGCGCTTTTTGCGGGGAGTTCTGGCCGACGGGCAGCGCGCCAGGCAGGGCTTCGCTGGCGAATTCATTGCCAAAACCCGATTGGTATTCGAGGTTCATGGATCATCCTCTGTATGGAAGTTGTTTTTATCGTAATCCAGTTACGCATAACGTAATTTGAACACTATCGACCGTCAAGCTATAAAGACGCCCATTCATCTCTCGGATTCTCGCCCTTCCATGGAAAAGCCCCGCGACACCGGTAAACAGAAAGTCCGCTCGGCCGAAGTGGGCACCGATATCCTCAAGGCCCTCGCCGAACTATCGCCGGCCACCTCACTGTCGCGCCTGGCCGAACATGTGCAAATGCCGGCGAGCAAGGTCCATCGCTATTTACAGGCGCTGATCGCCTCGGGCTTTGCCGAACAGAATACCGCCACCAACCATTACGGCCTGGGCCGTGAAGCCTTGCGTGTGGGCCTGGCCGCGCTGGGCAGCATGGACGTATTGAAAGTCGGTGCGATGCCCCTGGCGGAACTGCGCGACGAGTTGAACGAAACCTGCTTCCTGGCGGTGTGGGGCAACCAGGGCGCGACCGTGGTGCAGATCGAGCCGGCCGTACGCGCCGTCACCGTGGTGACGCAATTGGGTTCGGTGTTGCCGCTGCTCAGTTCGTCCACCGGGCTGGTGTTCAGCGCCTACCTGCCGTCGCGGGAAACGGTTGAATTGCGCGAGCGTGAGATCCAGGCCGGTAGCGCCCACACCCTGGCCGACGACCAGGCTTACGCCAGCGCCTGTGAACAGATCCGCAAGCGCGGCCTGCACTTTGTGCACGGTTTGCTGATGCCTGGCGTGGACGCGTTGTCGGCCCCCGTGTTCAACGCGGTCGGACAAGTGGTGGCGGTGATGACCGTGGTTGGCCCCACCTCCTTGTTCCACGCCGATGAAGATGGCCCGGCGGCGCAGCACTTGCTGGCGGCGACCCGGGCCGTGAGCTGGCGCATGGGCTATCAGCCCTGAATCAATCGTTCCAGCGTGACAGCGCCTCTGCCACACGGTTTTCCACGCCCTTGACCTGCGCGCCCGCCACCACATAGTTGTTGCTGATCATGGAGAACACCAACCGGCGTCCGTGGGCGTCGGTGATGTAGCCGCTCAAGGACGACACACCGCCCATGGAGCCGGTCTTGGCATGCAGGTTGTTTTCCGCTGGCGTGCCCTTCAGGCGATAACGCAGGCTGCCGCCGGTCATGCGGTCGATATTGCCGGCCACCGGCAGCGCGTTGTACCAGGCGTTGAACCACGGCTGCTTGCTGGCGGCCAGCAGCACATCCGTAAGGTTTTGCGACGACACCAGGTTACGCCGCGACAGACCCGAGCCATCCACCTGGTTCAGCGTCGCCGTATCCAGCCCCTGACGCTTGAGAAACCCGGCCACCGCCACCGCGCCCGCCGCCGCCGTGCCGCTGTTGGCAGTCTTGCGGCCCATGGCCTTGAGCAAGGCTTCGGACATATTGTTGTTCGAGAGCTTGAGCAACGGAGTGATCAACTCCTGCAGCGGCGCTGATTGGTGCTCAGCCAGCACGGTCGCCGTGGC
Organism: Pseudomonas sp. GW821-FHT03A09; assembly: GCF_059421065.1. NCBI lineage: Bacteria > Pseudomonadati > Pseudomonadota > Gammaproteobacteria > Pseudomonadales > Pseudomonadaceae > Pseudomonas > Pseudomonas sp. GW821-FHT03A09. The sequence continues at coordinate 16,993 of NZ_JBWKUX010000006.1, forward strand.
CGGGCTCGTCCCGCCCATCACTCGACGCCCCGACACGCTGATGCCCTGCTGTGCCAGCGCTTGCTCAAACAGGTTGGCCACCAACTGCGTCGGCTCCCACACGCTGACCAATTGCTCGCTCTGCTTGCCCGGGGCGACAGCGCCGCTGAGCTGCAACAGGTTGGTGCCATGACGGCGGTTGATCCCGTAGGTGTTGCCCGGGCCGCTGGTGGCGTGGTTGCTCAGTTGCAGGTAGTTGGTCGGCGGAAAAATATCGACCGTCACCGGCAAACCGACGCGCACCGGTGCCTTGGCCGTGACCAACACACTGCCTGCATCAAAATCGGTATTGGGTGATACGGTCAGCGCCGAAATCTGCGCGCCGTAGTAGGTGGTTTCATCATCATGGGACCAATCCACACCCAAGCGCTCGGCATCGAACCAGGTGTCATCAAACACCAGGTCGCCCTGTACCTGGCGGATGCCCTGGCTGGCCAACTGCGCCGCCAGTGCCTGGTAGTCGGCAAACTGGATGGTCGGATCGCCCAAGCCGCGTAGGTAGAGGTTGCCGGTGAGGCGATCACCCTGGCGTAGGCCATTGCTCAACAGCTGTGTCGAGAAACGGTATTGCGGGCCCAACACGTCCATCGCCGCCGCAGTGGTCAACAGCTTGAGGTTGGAAGCCGGCACCAGCCGTGTACGCGGGTTGTGCTGATAGAGCGTGGCACCCGTATTGGTATCACGCACCATCAAGGAAACGCTGGCGCCGTGCAGTGCCGGGTCGGCCAGCAGTTGGTCCAGGTTATGCCCGCCCGCCGTCTTCGACGGCGTGGCGCAACCACTGAGCAACAGCCCAAAACCCAGCGCCATTGCGCCGGCGTGTATCCATCGTCCCCACTGCATAAACCTGGCATTCCTGAATCGTCGAGAGTGCGCAGCTTGGTTAATTAACCGCGCTCAATCAAGTGCCAGGGTGGTGACAGAGAATGTACCAGCCTGAAACTGCGGGTCGGGCTTGGGTTCGGCCTGGCTCGGTGCGGGCTGGTTGAAATCCATCGCCGGCAGGTAAACCCGCTGGCGTTGCGCGTCGAAGGCCATGTTGTAGGCCATCGGCACGGTGCTGACGGTGGCTGCCAGGGCGTAATGATCGGCATCCTGCTGATCGATCACCATCAGGTTCGCGTCCACGCCGCTGGGAATCAGCAAACGACGATGTTGCGCGTCATAGGCCAGCGCGTTCACATCGCGCCCAATCGGCAGCTTGGCCTTGACCTCACCGGTTTCACGATCCGCAACGATCAGTACCGGCGCGTCACCTCGGCATGCTACGAACAAACGCTGGCGTTCGACATCCTGGGCCAATGCACTGGGTCTGGGGCAGTCAGTGAATTGCCAGGTGTCGAGCACGGCAAAGGTGTCGGCCGCATATCGGGCGACCTTGCCTTCATCACGCATTGGCAGGAAGAAACTGCCATCGCCCTTGAGCAGCAGCGGATCAATCTTCTTCACCGCCAACTCATGGGCGCCTGTAATGCGCTCCTGCTTGGGATCGAACTCAAACAGCGTCGAGCGATCCGCCCGGCGCCCACTGACGATGATCACCTTGCCGGTCGACGGCTCGTACACCGCGCTGTTGAGGTTGCTTTGCGCCACGGCAATGCGCTTGAGCGATTTGAGTGTGGATAACTGCACCACACTCAAGCTGCCATCGGTGTTGAGCACGAACACGCGGTCCAACTCAGGCACGAACACCACACCGTTGGCGCCGTCGGACTGCGCGACGGTCTTGACCACTCGCTGATGCTGTACGTCAAACACCGTCAGGCCGTTCTCGCGGCGGGCCAGGAACAGATAGGGGCGCGTAGGATCGAGGCCGACGAAACCCCAGCTGTGCCCAGAGCCGGGCAAGGTCACCCGGTGTTCGCGGTGAATGGCGGCAGTGTCTGCTGCCGCTGAGGTGCTGATAAACAGGGCCAGTAACCAGGCGTACTTTTTCATCAGAAGGTCAACGTGCTGGAAATCGACACCTGCCGGGCATCGCCGACAGATACGAACTGCGTGTTCACCGAAGAGGTGTAGTAGGTGCGGTCGAACAGGTTCTTCACGTTGAGCTGGAACTTGACCTTCTGCCCATCAATCTTGGTGTCATAGGTGGCAAACGCGTCGGCGACGGTGTAGCTCGGCAGTTCGAAGCTGTTGGCCGCATCCCCTGCCCGCTCGCCCACATAACGCGCACCGGCACCGACCCGCAGTTGATCGCCGCCGAGGATACTGCCGAAGTCATACACTGCCGACAGCGAGGCGGTGTTCTTCGCCACGTTTTGCAGGTCGTTGCCTTTGTATTTGCTGTCCTCGACCACCACCGCATCGGTATAGGCGTAGCTGCCGATCAGGCTCCAGTTGTCGGTCAACTGCCCGCTGGCATCCAGTTCCAGGCCACGGGAACGCACCTTGCCGGCGACGCTGTACACCGAGGCCAGCCCATCGCCCACTTGCACCAGCACGTTGCGTTTTTCGATGTTGAACAGCGCCGCACTCGCGGTAATGCGCCCCGGCATGTCGAACTTGGTGCCCAGCTCCCAGGCTTTGGATTGCTCCGGTTCAAGGCTGCCGTCCAGTACGGTTTTGTTGGCCAGCGGCGCGATGGTGGAGTTGGGTTTGAACGACTCGGTGTAGCTGCCATAGAACGACAGCTGGTCGGTGTAGCGGTACACCAGGCCGGCACGTGGCACCCACTTCTGACCATTGCCATCGGTGTTGGCGGTGAACGGCACGCCTTTGCCGGCGTATTGGTCGTACATCTGGTAGCGCGCGCCGCCCACCAGGATCCACTGGTCAGTCAGGTGGATGGCATCCTGGAAGAACAGCGAGTCGCTGCGCAGCAGGTCCGTCTGGTTGCTGTCCGGAGCACTGACGGTGGTGCCGGCGACTTCGTTACCGTACACCGGATTGTTGTAGTTAAAAACGCCACGCGGCGACTGGCGGATCAGGTCGGCGCGGTAGATCTTGCGGTACTCATCGTCCAGGCCGAACACCAGGTCGTGCTGCATGCCGGCGACGTTGACCTTGCCTTCGAGGCTAGCGGTGGCGAAGCGGTCGGTGGTCAGTGCACCTTGAGTGCCGTCCATGCTGCGGGTCAGGGTGCCGTTGGTGTTGACCTTGACCACGCGTACCTGGCTGGCGTCGTAGGTCTCGCGGTTCCAGCTGTAGCCGAAGTGGGCTTTCCAGTCTTCGTTCAAGTCGTGGTCGACTTCCAGGCGGTACAGGTCGGAGCGGCCTTCCATATTGTTGAACGGCTCGTCCAGGCGGCGGGTCGAGGGGATGTTCAATGGATGGTTGGTCTTGGGATCGATGGCGGTGCCACGGTCGAACGGCGAGAGGAATTCGCGGTGTTCATAGGCGAAGACCACCTTGGTGGTGTCGCCGTACCAGGCCAGGGATGGCGCCACCAGCGTCTCGCGGTGGGTGCCGAAATTGCGCCAGTAGTCTTCGTCTTCATGGTCAACGATCAGGCGATAAGCCAAGCCGCTGTCACCAACCGGGCCGGTGGTGTCGAGGTTGCCGCCGCTGCCGTTCTTGCCGTCGCCGAAGGTCGAGCCACGGACCGTCAGGGAGGTGGACTGCACCAACTCGGGCTTTTTACTGACGATATTGACCACGCCGCCCGGGTCCTGGATGCCGTACAGCAACGACGACGGGCCTTTGAGCACTTCGACGCGCTCGGCGGTGGAATTCAACGCGCGGCCCTGCACCAAGGGCATGCCGTCTTGCATGATCGAGCCGTTACGGTTGTCGCCAAAGCCGCGCAACATGACCGCGTCCTGGGTGCTGCCGAGGGTGTTGGCCTGGGTGATGCCGCTGATGTTACTCAGCGCGTCATCCAGGTTGCGCGGTTGTTGATCACGCAGCACTTGGGCAGGCACCACGTTGACGGTTTGCGGGGTTTCCAGCAGCAGCCCCTGGGAGCGCATCACCGAACTGGTGGGTGGCGGCTGGTAGCTGGTGGTGTCCTGGGATGGGCTGGCACCGCTGATGGTCGTCGCACCGAGGTTGACCGCACCTTCGGTGAGCGCAGGTTCCAGGGCCAGGGTCCGGGCGTCGATCTGGCGGAAGGTGAAACCGGATTGGCTCAGCAGACGCTGCAAGGCCTGGGTCGCGCTCATCTGGCCACTGACCGCCGGGGCGTTGAGACCGTAGGGGGCTTCGTCGGTGTAGATCACGCTGATCCCGGTGACCCGGCTGAAATCGCTCAAGGCCTGGGGCAGCGGCTTGGCTGCCAGGGCAAAGTTGAACTGGGCGCTTTGCTGCTCCTGCGCCTGTGCCACGGCCAGGGGCAGCAACGCCAGCCCCGACACCGCCAATACCGAGGCTCCCAGCCACTGTTTAACCAAACCGCCCGCCGTCGACTTCATGCTGTGAGAACCCGTGTAGAAAACGCTGTTAATGCGAATAGATCGCAGTTTCAAGCACTACACGGATGGGCTGGCGATTTACCTCACCTTTGTTTGCAAATATTTTTGTTTATTGCGCCTGAATGCGAAAACCCATGCGCGGGAAGTGCACATGCACGGTGCCGGCGCGGTCATCGGTGCGGCGCAGGATCAGCTCTTCGCGGCCTGCGAACAGCAGCTCACCCGCCACTGGGTCGGTGCCGTAGTCGGTGGCCGAAATGGTCACCTGCTGGCCCGCCTTGAAGCCGTTCAAATCCTCGAACACCTCATCGGGCAGCACGGCTGGAGCGGCATGACGCGCCACCTCCAAGGCTTGCGCGGCGCTCATCTCACTGGCGGTGCCATGACCGAAACTCAGCACCCGCGCCAGCCAGGCGCTGACGGTGGGATAGGCATCAACGAGCGGCGCCGTCACCGACGAGCCTTTGAGGAACCACAACGGGTGGGCCAGGGCAAAGTCGGCAATCGAAGGCTCGCCGAACAGGAAATCCCCCGCCTCGTGGCGCAATTGCTGGTCGATACGGCTGATGATCGCCGGCCATTGGTGCTTGGCCTGATCCAACTGTAGGCGGGTCATCGCACCGCCGCTGAACAGTTTGGCGCGGTCGGCCACCAGCACTTCGATCATCTGCGGTGGCACCTTGGCGAATTTAACCGCCAGGGATTCCGGCTGGAACACCAGCGCCACGGCATGGGAGAACACCACCGAGTCGGCCCAGGCGGCGAAGCCTTGGGTCACCAGTTCCAAGCCAAGGGGGAACAGTGCCGGCGAGGTTTTTTCCTGTTCCAGGCGTCGTGCGATCAATGCGGTGTCACAGTAGATATCGGCGCCAACCTGCAACACCGGTGTCTTGCGATAGCCACCGGTGAGCGCGGTGAGGTCCGGCTTGGGCATCACCGGCGAGATCATCACCGAGCGCCAGGACAACCCCTTGAAGCCCAGCAGCAGACGGGCTTTTTCAGCGAATGGGGACTGCGGGTAGTGATGGAGAATCAACTCAGACATACCAGGCTCCGCTCGAATAGGTGAGCCGCTAGCTTAGCCTGCCAGACCAGCAGTGCGTCAGATGGGAACCTATCAGTCAGGCTGATGAACCACTCGCCGCCAGGCATTCCTTGGCGCTTTTCCTGAGTTTCTTGATCAGCCGCTCCTGGCGCAGGGCATCGGCTTTGCTGGCACACGCTTCGGTGTACACCAACGCAACTGCCGGACTGGAAAGAAAGAACCGCGCCCCCTTGCCACTCTGGTGCATGGCAAACCGACGCACCGGATCATTGCTGATGCCGCAATACAGCGCGCCATTGGCGGCGCGCACCAGATAAACGAACCAGGGTTTGGGGTCAGGCGTGTTCACAGATGGCGTCGGCAAGGGAAAGAAGCGCCAAGCTTATCAACGACTGGCCTGGAATGCCTTCAAACCGCGCAGTGCCTGGGTACGCACGGCGTTTTTCACCAACGGTGTCCAGCCCAACAGCAGCCCCTTGGCACCCAGTGCCTGACGCGACCAGCGCCACAGGTCGAAGCTGTCGTGGTGTTCGCAGATCTTGCCGTCCCGGAATACAAAGCGTGCCTGGATATCATTGACCACGGTGTTGCCGGTGGCGCTGAACAGGTAGCTGGCGACCCAATGCGCACTGCCGCTGCGTTCATCGCTGCGCACGTTGTCGAAGGTCAGGGAGAAATCCTTGGCGCGAGTGGTGAGCATGCGCCACATATCGCCAACATCACGCCCACGCAGTTCGCCGAAGGCCGGGTCGCTGAAGACCACGTCGTCGGTGTAGCAGGCAGCCATGGCTTCGGCGTCCAGACGCTGGAATGCCTCGTAGAAACGGGTGATCAGGGCAGTGTGGGCATCACTCATGGGCAGGCTCTTCGATTATGGACAGGTGAGCTGCACGATAATCCGCAGCGTAGGGGAAAGCCATGGGCATTCGCCAGCCGAATGAGTGATGCACTTGTCGTTACAGGTAGACAATATCCAAGGTCGCGCTGCCGTCGATCAGGATTTCCTCTGTCACCGGTAGTTGGCGCTTGTCCGTGATCGTCGTTGCAATGACCACATCGGTTTTAAACACCTGCATGGGAAGTGGTACGGCACCTATCCCCCCGGCGCTCGTGAGGGAACGCATCCAGTTTGGCTGCCAGATAGTACCATCAGAAGCATCCATCCAGGTTTGACCATTCACGGACTCAATGACGGCCTTCGGAATATCGTCAGCGGTAGCGTTAAGCATTTTCAATCTATACCAGCCGATTTTCTTGTTGCCCGTGGCCAGTCCCAAACCGTAATTGGGCATTCCATGATCCGGCTCCGCAGAAGTTCCTGCTCGGTTATCCGTCCCCTTGAGAGCGATCAAGGTCGCAGCGTCACAATTGACTATCAATTGCAGGGTAGCTTCGGGTAATGGGGTAGCTGAGTTGCCAAGGTCCTGAACCGATATTTTCCCATGGTCCACCACCCCGCCGGCCGACAGCGTCGGTGTACAGGCTGATGGGGTAATGGTTCCTGTGACATTCAAGTCCACGCTGGAAGCGGCATACACAGGGGACACTGCTGCCAATACGAAGGCAGCAGCCATTAAAGTCAACGACTGTTTCATAAGGGTTGCACTCATACTTAGAATCTAAGTAAACGATTCAATTATCAGACTAGGGTTTTAATGCCACCTTCTAACAAGACGGCAGCACCCAACCAATGTAATAGATTCACAAACCCGTCCAAATACAAGTATTACGAATACCCTCTCACAACTAACCACAAATAAAACCCAAACCATCACAGGAAATAATTTTAAATTTTAGGCACCATGCCACTTTCCCTGGCATACGCGTACAAATCGACGTCGGTCGAAATACACAACCGCAACATCGCCGTACTCTTTTGCTTACTGATGGTGGAAATACTGCGATTGACCTGAGCGGCGATCTGGCTGACGGTCATGCCACTGGCCAGCATTCGCACCACTTCGCGCTCCTTGCCAGAAAGTTGAGGTAACTCCCTTGTACTCGAAGTGCCCGCAAGATCCATCTGGGCACGAAGGCATTCACTGACGAAAGTTCGCCCATTGATCACCGTCTTCAAGGCCAACGGCAGTTCCCTCGCTGAAGCGCTCTTGGCCACAATGGCCCGAGCACCATGGTTGAACGCGGCCCTCAGTGTGGTGACATTGGCAAACATGGTCACCAGAATCACCGGCAGCGACGGGTACTGGCGCTGGAGCAAACCCAGCAACCCATAACCGTCAGCCTGCTGGTCACCCGGCATGGCGAAATCCGTGACGATTGCATCGCACGGCATACTGGCAACCAGCGCCAGCAGTTGGTCGGGGCCATTGGCCTCACCGACGACTTTGCATAAACCACTGGCCTCGATCACTACTTTCTGCCCAACACGAACAATCGGGTGATCGTCGGCAATAATTATCCGAAGCATCGTATTTTCCATGATGGCAAGTTGAATTCTTTCAAAATACATCGACAAGTCTTACACAACAACCAGCGTTCTCGGACAAACTCCCCGCAGGTAGCCAGTACTTATGAAGCACCAACTTACACCTACAAAATAAAAAGAATTAGACGACAGAAACAACCTACAAACAAAATTAAAAATTCCTACATATTCATATAAACAATCACAGACTCGCCAAATACAACAGGTAACGCTCGATGTCTCCGTTAAAGCGCTCAAGCAGTGAACGGTTCGCCGTGACCCCTGTGCGATTCACCCGTTCGATCAGGTGTATCGCACGCTGCTCAAGACCGGTATCGCCCAAAAACGCTACGCCACCGACCAGCCGGTGCAAGTGCTGGGTGGTCAGGGTGACGTCAAGGTCGTTACGCGCTTGATCCAGCGCGGCCAGATCATCGTGGGCTTCCTGAATCAGGCAAAACAACAGCGGCTCCACGATCTCCCAGAAACCGAAGGTGGCGATCAGGCTGGCACGCGTGGGGTACCTGCCGTGTAGACGCGCCAAATTGGCGGGGCGCCTGGCCTGCCGCCAATACGTTGCGGGGTCAGGCAACCAATACAACAGCACCTCGCGCAATTGCCCAAGGGTGATGGGTTTGAGCATCCAGTCATCCATGCCGCACGCCACGCAACGCTGGATCTGTGCCATATCCAGGCAGGCAGTCAAGGCAATCACAGGAATACGCGCCGCCCCTGTTTCACTTTCGCGGTGGCGCAGTTCGCGGGTCATGGCATAGCCATCCATCACCGGCATACGACAGTCGCTGATAACCAGATGAAATGGGCGTACAGCCAACACATCAAGCGCCTGCTGCCCATCCTCGACCGTTTCATGAGCCACTCCCAGCGTGTGCAGAAATGAGCCGATCAACAAGCGATACGCGCCGTGGTCATCTGCCAGCAACACCCGGATCGCTTGCCAATGCGGCGACTGGGGCATTGCACTGCCAGGACTACGACCGGCACTCGTATGCTGCATAACGACCTCACGCAAAACGATCAGCGCGTCGGCCCTGCAAGTGGCTGACGGGTGCCGACCTGACGGTCGACCTCACTCGAATAAAGGCTCTTTGATGGCGCGAAAAATATCCGAATGAGCAAATCAAGGCGATACAACAACTACGACAATTCAGTTTTTCCTACAGGCACAACCTCATTTTCCAGAGAACACCGGCACAGTCGACCACTATCGTAATAGTTGCATTCAACCGCTGAAGCCCCATCGATAAAGTTGCCGTCGCTCAGGCTAAAGAAGGCGCGATGGGGCTAAAAACCATAAGCACACTGCCAACCCCCATCCGCGCACCGCCAGAGCTCCCTGAGTCCCATTCGTTACTAGGAGCCCGATTCGATGAAAGCCTCATTTGCCACGCTGGTGGCTGCCACACTGTTTGGTGCTACATCAGGTGTACTGGCCGCCAGTAGTGTGGATTTGACCGTCAAGGGAAGTATCACCCCCAGCGCGTGCGTTCCCAGCCTTTCCCAGGGTGGCACGGTGGATTACGGCAAGATCCCGGCCAAGGATCTGTCTGTCGACACCCCAACCGAATTCCCCCCCGCCACCCTCCAGCTGAGTATCCACTGTGAGACCCCGACCCTGTTTGCCCTTAACGCAAAGGACAATCGCTTTGGCTCGTCAATCTTCCCTAGCCTGAGCTGGTATTACGGCCTGGGCTATATCAATGGTGATGAGAAATTAGGCAGCTACTCCCTGGAACTGCTTAACCCTGTCTCTGACTCCGCCGTATTCACGATCAGTTCATTCAATCAAGGCCAGAGTTGGTTGAAGTGGGGCGGCGATATGAGACATACCTACTGGAACTCATTTAGCGATACCCCGGGCACCGGTGGCCCTTACTTCCCCAAAGCGCTGAAAACGGTAACCGCCGACCTTCAGGTCATCACCTTTATTGCGCCCACCAATAGCCTGACCTTGAAGGGAGAAGCGCCCCTGGACGGTAGTGCTTCGTTGGATCTTCTGTATCTCTGACCCCGCAACTCAAACGCCACTCACAAGGACCTGTGCCCATGGATAAAACCCCCTCTGCTGCGCTTGCCATCCTGCTGGTGACGTGCGCACCCAGTGCATTTGCTTCCAGCAATACGGACTTGAGCGTCACCGGGATCATCACCCCGGCGTCCTGCACCCCCAGCCTGTCCGGTGGAGGTGTTATCGACCACGGCAAGCTGACCGCCAAGGACTTGCATCTGGAAGCGCCGACCAGCTTGAAACCCGGAGAAATGAACCTGCAAGTGCATTGCGAAGGCGAAACATTTTTCACCCTGACCACCGTCGATAACCGCGCGGGAACCTCGGCGATCAACCCGATGCACCACGGGCTGGGCATGATCAACGAGAGCCAGAAGCTAGGTAGCGTGGCCTTCGGGGTATTCGACCCAATGGCCGACAGCGTGCCAGTGCAGGCTATTTTTTCTAGCGATGGCGGGGCCAGCTGGCGTACGTCGTCGTACTTGGGGCACGCCGGCTTGACCTCGTTCGCCGCACCGAGCGATCCCACCACACCCATTGCTCTGCAAGACCTGAGCGCACGCCTGCGTGCCTTCACCATCCTCGTGCCTGCTACCGACCTGACGTTGCTCGACGAAGTACCGATCGACGGCCAAGCCACGCTGCAAATCAAATACTGGTAAGCCACCTCTCCCCTCTGCCTCTACTCAGGAGCCACACCATGAACACCGCTTTCAAATCCCTTACCGCCGCCCTGTTGCTCGCCTGCAGCACCAGTGCCTTCGCCGCGTCCAGCGTCGACTTGACTGTCAAAGGCTTGATCACTCCAAGCGCCTGCACCCCAGCCATGTCCAGTGGCGGTCTGGTGGACTACGGCAAAATTTCGGCCAAGGACCTGAATGTCGACCAAGTAACCCAGCTCGGCGAGCAAACCGTGCAACTGACCGTCACCTGTGACGCCGCAACCCTGATGGCTTTGGACGCCGACGATAACCGCGCCGGTTCGAACTACGGCAACGACATGATGGAGTTCGGCCTGGGCCTGATCAATGGCACGGAAAAACTTGGCGCCATGACCCTGCGCTTGCTCTCACCGGTCGCCGATGGCGTGGCAGCCAGGGCCATCGGCTCCGTAGACGGCGGCGTGACTTGGTTCAATGAGCCAAACCTGATGCCTTACAACCTGATCTCGGTGGCCGACGCCACTGTCGACGCCCCCATCCCGGTTCAGGTGCTCACCTCGGACCTGGTCGTCAGTCCAAAAATCGCTCCGTCCAGCCAATTGACGCTGACCAACGAAGCCGCCATTGACGGCTCGGTGACCGTCACTGTGCGCTACTTGTAAACACACCTTGAAGCGAGCAACGGCAGGTCTCGAAACCTGTCGTTACCCCCTATCGAAACGATGAACCAGGCAACCGGTGAACCTCCCCCATGAAGCACACCTCTTCACGCCTTCTTGCCATGTTTTACCTGTTGAGTGCTGGCCCCATGGCGCTGGCGGCATCCAGTACCGAATTGAACGTTACCGGGCTGATCACACCCAGTGCCTGCACACCTACATTGTCGGCCGATGGCATCGTCGACCACGGCATGGTGCCCGCACGCAGCCTCAACCAGTACGAATTCAGTGCCTTGCCGCCCCAGACCCTGGACCTGAATGTGAGCTGCAACGAGTTGGTGCTGTACGTATTGGTGGGAATGGACAATCGCGCCGATTCATCCCTGGGCCCAGGTTTTTACTATGGCCTGGGCAATAACATCCATGCGCCCGCGGAACGACTCGGCACGGTATCCGTCGCCTTTCGCGAAGTGATGGGCGATGGCAAGCGCGTGCTGGTCCTGGCATCCAGCAACCAAGGCCTGACCTGGTTCCCGGAAACCAATGCCTACCCCAACAACTACATGGGCTTTGCCCAACCGGGAACGTTGGTGCCAGAACCCCACCGTCTGATCACGGCCACCTTGCAAGTCAACACGTCCATCAACGCGGCCGCCTATTTGACCCTCAAGCAGGAGGTGCCGCTGGACGGCTCCATCGTGCTTGACCTGAGGTATTTGTAATCATGCCCCCCCTACCTTGTTTAACCAGAACGTTCCTCGTTGCTCGCTTCACCGGCCTCTACCTCGGTGCGCTGGCCCTGGCGTTCGGTACCCCCGCGTGGGTTCTAGCCGACGGCATGGTGCCGGACACCTCGGTGGTGATCGTCAATGAGGCCGATGGCGAAGCCTCAGTCACCGTGACCAACACCGATAACAAGCTGGCGCTGCTGCATGTGACCCTCGAAGACATTCCCGAGGACAAAGCCTCTCTGTTGTTCGTGACCCCGCCCCTGGCCCGGGTCGAGCCGGCCAAGAGCCAGCTCATCCGCTTCATTCTGCAATCGCCTGAACCCTTGACGACACAACGCCTCAAGCGGGTGATTTTCGAGGGTATGCCCCAAGGCCGCTCAACGGCCCAGGCCGGGCATGCGCGCGTCGGTGTGACGGTCCGTCAGAACCTGCCAGTGATCCTGCATCCCAAGGGGCTCGCGCCCAATCGCACGCCTTGGACGGGACTTGAGTGGCGTTTGAACAGCGATCAATTAAGTGTGAGCAACCCGACACCGTATGTAGTACGCCTGGCCCAGGAGCTTCGGCTGCTACCCGGCAATGGTTCTGCCCTGTTGCCACGCACCTATGTGTTGCCCGGCGAAACCCTGAAAGTGACAGCCAGCGGCGTCGGTGCCAACCGCGTACAACTGCAGCCAGCCACCGTGTATGGCTTCGCTGTTGCGCCCTATGAAGCACCGTTCTCCCTTTAGAAAAAGAGTGGCCTGCCAACGCCACCCACCAGCCTGACTGCACCGCAGAGTCAGCAGGCAACCACATGAGTATGACCTTGTGAGCACAGCAATAACTGATCGCGACGGCACAGCCGTGCCTGGCGTTTCACCGCGCCGCGCACGCAAATTACTGGCAGGGCTGGCGCTGACGCTGGGCGGCACGCTGCCGTCCGAGGCACCACTGGCGAGTGACAACCTGATTGCCGGTTCTTTCGACCCCCAAACCTTGTCCCGTAGAGGCATCGACCCGGATCTGGCCAACCTGCTACTGGAAGCTCCGCGCTTTGCCGCGGGCCGACATGCCGTCAACCTGAGCGTCAACGGCCAACGCCGGGGTCGGGTGGATATCGAGTTTGATCGCCAAGGGGGGCTCTGTTTCAGCCGGCCGCTACTGGATGCGGCCAACCTGACTGTGCCTGACGACACAGGCAACCCAACCTGCCATCGTTTTATAGAACGCTACCCGCAAACCGTGGTCGAGCAAGACCCGGCCAGCTTGAGCCTGACCCTGGTCGTGCCCACCGATGCCCTGCGTCCTGCCCAACAAGATATCTCCGGCTACCAGACCGGTGGGTTCGCCGGCCTGCTCAACTACGACCTCACCGGTCTCTACAACGAGTTCGGTGACAACACCAGTCGCTTCGGCTCAGCCAACACCGAAGTGGGTTTCAATGCCGGTGACTGGATCGTGCGCAGCCGTCAGGTCAAGACCTGGCAAGACAGCCGCTCGCGCACCACCCACCTGGATGCTTATGCCCAGCGTACCTTTGCCGAACAGCAGGCGGTGTTGCAAGCCGGACAGATCAGCCTCTACAACCCGGTGCTGGCGGGTACGCAAATCACCGGCGCCCAAGTGCTGACCGAAACCGCCCTGCAAGACCAGAACCAAGGCGCGACCATTACCGGTATCGCCAACAGCCCGGCCCAGGTGGAGGTACGTCAGAACGGTGCGTTGATTCACTCCACGGTAGTGCCGGCAGGGCCGTTTGCGCTGACCGATGTACGTCGTTTGAACAGCCGCTCCGACGTGGAAGTGACGGTCAAGGAAACCAGCGGCGAAGAGCGCCGCTTTACCGTGCCTGCCGCCATGCTGGGCCTGGGCTTGCCAGCTCCGGGCTATTCCGTGGCCGCCGGGCGCGTGCGGCAGATCGGCGACAGCGACGGCACCGAACCCTGGGTAGTCAGCGCGGGCTGGAGCGGTGCCGTGCACCCGCAAGTCAACCTGGGCGGCGGCGTGCTGGTGGCCGACGCCTATCGCTCGGCGGGTATGAACCTGGGGTGGCTGCCCTGGCAGGACAGCCAATTGCAGTTTTCGGCACAAGCAGCCCAAGCCAATCATCAGGGGCGTGAACGGGGCGTTCAGACCGACCTGTCGTGGTCCCAGCGCTTCAGCGAAAACTGGTCGGTGAGCACCGCCAGCTCGTGGCGCTCACAAGGCTATCGCGACCTCGAAGACTCGACCTTCGTCGGCAACAGCCGTGACCAACAGCGTTCGCGCTATCGCGACCAGCAAAGCCTCACGGCGTCCTGGGCACATCCGCAACTGGGTGCATTCAGCGCAGGCGTCTCGCGAACAGCGTCCTATAACGGTGAAAGCAGCAGCCGTGCGCTCGCGTCCTGGGGCACCAGTTTTGGCCGGGTGTCGGTGTCCGCCAGTGCCGAATGGCAAGTGGGCGGCCGTCAGCAGAACGATGACAGCCTCTACCTGAACATCAGCATGCCGCTGGGTGAAAACCGCCGAGTGCGCACCTGGGCGCGCAGGACCGGGAGTGAGCACCGACTCGGCGCGGGCTTGAGCGAACAACTCAACGACCAACTGAGCTACCGGGTGGGCGTGGAACACGATAGCCGTGACCGCGAAGTGGAGTCGTCGATTGGTGTGTCCGCACTGCCGTGGTACAGCCAACTGGATTTCAACTACACCCGCAGCGACGACGAGCGCACCAGTTATCAGGGCGGCGCCCGCGGCGGCGTGGTACTGCATGGCGACGGTGTGACGTTCTCGCCGTACCCGGTGCGCGACACCTTTGCCGTGATGTCAGTGGGCGAAATGGCAGGGATCAAGGTCAGCACCCCAAGCGGCCCAGTCTGGACCGATTGGCAAGGCCGGGCGGTGGTGCCGCAAGTCAGCGCCTATGGCCGTAGCCCGGTGGAAGTACAGACCCGCTCGCTGCCGCGCAATGCCGATATCCACAATGGCCTGGCGGTGATTTCTGCCGGGCGCGGAGCCGTGGACAAGGTGCAATTCGGCGTAGCCCTCACCCGTCGTGCGCTGCTCAACGTAACCACCGACAACGGCCAACCGCTACCGCGTGGCGCCACCGTGAGCACTGCCGAGGGTGAGTTCATCACCCTGGTACAAGAAGGCAGCCAAGTATTCCTGCCCGACGTGCTGGATACGCGCCCCTTGTGGGTCAAGGCCCCCGGCCACGCGCGCTGTCGCCTGAGCTTCGAACTGCCGAAAGAGGCTGACCCCGAGGTGTATTTCGAAACCGCACCGGCCCGGTGCCACCAGCCATGAGGACTTTGATCATGGACCTGAAACCTGCTTTGTACGTTCTGGGCATTCTGCTAAGCCATCACGCCCTGGCCACTGAAGAATGCCAGCTCAACCTCAGCCAGACGCACGTGGACTTCGGCTTGATGAACCGCGCCGTGGCGTTGGTCCCCGCGCCTGAGCGGTTGCTGGGAGAGCGGCGTATCACCCTCACGCTGAACTGTGCGCAGCCCACCGACATGAGCGTGTTTTATCGCGGTCCGGGCGCGGGGCCCGAACGCTTTCGTTTTACCGAGCGCGGCAGCTACGGCCTGCGCATCAGCGACGCGGTCCTCGACGGTCAGGCGGTGGAGCTGGGTTTGATTGCTGGCCAGGGGCAGGCGCCGTCCGCTGTCAGCACGCAACTGCCCTGGCAACCGGACCACGGCATAGTACCGATGCGCGGTGGCGTGGCGGTGACCGGGCGCAACTTGTCGCTGCAGATCGATGCCAGCGCCTGGGCCAACGAGAACGCAACGCGAGTACGCGACGCCGTCACCTGGGACGTCGCCGGATTATTCGACGCCCTCGCTGCCGGGCGTTCGCGGGAGCTGCACCTGCAAGCGCGATTTGCGCCGGCAGCTTGCACACCCACCCTGTCCAACGGCGGGCATGTGGAGCTGGGCAAGTTGTCGGTCAGCGACCTGAATGTCGACAAGGACACTGTCTTGGCACCACGCACCGTGTCGTTCAGCGTGACCTGCGACGCCCCCACGGCCTATGCCCTGCGCATGCAGGACAACCGCCAGGGTTCGGCAACCGGCGCGGGCGACGAAAGCACCTACGGACTGGGCCTGGACGCCCGCCAGCAGAAAATCGGGCGCTATCGGTTGCTGTTCGATCCCACCCATATCACAGCCGACAGCGTCACTCAGGTCTTCAGCACCGATTCCGCCACGGGCGGCCTGCCCTGGAGCAGTGCCAGCCTGCGCATTGCGCCCATCGGTGCCAGTCGTTACCTGGGGTTCAGCGCCACCTCCGGCAGTAACGGTGGACCCGACGCCATTCAGAACCTCAACACCACTCTGAGCCTGGAGGCAATCATTGCCCCCCTGGGCTCCTTGGACTTAGGCAATGAGGTGCGGCTCGACGGTTCGGGCACCCTCGAAATTCATTATTTATAGGAGCACACCGTGAAATTATTCCTGGCCCCCCTGGCCTTCCTAGCAGGGCTGACCACAACGATGTCGGCCCATGCCGCCTCCGCCGTTGACTTGAACGTCACCGGCCTGATCACCCCCAGCGCCTGCACACCGAGCCTATCCAATGGCGGCGTGTATGACCTGGGCAAGATTGCCGCCAAAGAGCTGAACGTCGATCAACCCACCAAATTGCCGACGCACAACCTGCAATTGTCGATCAGTTGCGAGGCGCCAACATTATTGGCGCTGGAGCCCAGGGATAACCGCCTCGGCTCCAACAGTGAAGTGGGAACGACGCGGTTCGGCCTGGGGATGGTCAACGGCACCGTACCGCTTGGCTATATGTCTCTGAACCTCAACTCGATCGTAGCCGACGGCGTCGGTATGTACCCCATCGGCTCCAGCGGCACCTCTACCTGGGCACCAATAAGCCTGCTGTCCCATTACTTTCTCTCCTCGTTTTCACTTACCCCAAATCCAACAGTGCCGGCACCGGTGCAACAAGTCACCGCCGGTGTGCTGATCACGCCCACCATCGCTCCGAGCAACACGCTGCCTTTGACCGAAGAAGTCCCCATCGACGGTTCCGTGACCCTGTCCATGAACTACCTGTAGGAGCTTGACCATGAAAACGTTACTGATTCCTCTGACGGCCTGCGCATGGTTGTCTTGCATAGGAACAGCCCAAGCCGCCTCCACCGTCGAACTGACCGTCGGCGGGCTGATCACACCTATGGCCTGCACACCGGTGCTCTCAGGAGGCGGGTTGATCGACTTCGGCAAGATCTCCCAACAAGACCTCAACCAAACCACCGGCACTCGGCTGCCGCTCAAATCACTGACGTTGACGGTGAGCTGCAACGCGCCTGGCCGCTATGCCTTGCGCATGCGCGATAACCGTGACGGCAGCGCCCATGTCAACAGTGAAATCTACTACGGCCTGGGCCTGGACAGCGCAAGCAACAAGATTGGCGTGTACTCGGTGAAATTCGACCCCAAGCAGACCGTGGCCGATGACCTGCCCGTGACCTACGGCACCGAATCGACCACCGGTGGTCTGGCCTGGCGCACATCCAACACCAACCCCATCGACATCGGTTCGCGCAGCTTGCTGGGCTTCACCGATGTGGCCGGCAGCACGGCTGGCCCTTCGGCGATCCAGAACCTGACCAGCACCCTGAGCCTGGAGGCGGTGATCAACGCCAAGCAGAACCTGGACCTGAGTGTGGAAACGCCGATGGACGGCTCCGCCACACTGGAAGTGGTGTACCTGTAATCAGGCCTTCTCGCTGGTGACTTCGACGTACCGCGCGCGACCTGCGCCGCAACCGGTAATGATAGCCCCCACGCCGATCACTCCGAACACCCAACCGGTGGCGCCCCAGCCACCGGTCCAATCATGCAGTACACCCACCGCCAGCGGCCCCATCGATGCCAGCGTGTAGCCGATACCCTGGGCCATGCTCGACAGGTTGGCCGCCACATGGGAATCCCTCGAGCGCAGCACAATCAACGTCAGCGCCAGGCTGAACGTACCACCCTGCCCCAGGCCCAACAGGATTGCCCATCCCCACAAGCCATCAATCGGCGCATATAGGCAGCCGAACAGACCGCCAAGGGTCAACACCATCACCACCACGATTGCCAGGCGCTGGTCCTTGCCACGGGTGGCCAGCCACGGCGCGGCAAGGGAGCTGACCAATTGCACGATGATGGAACCCGACAACGCCAATCCTGCCTCGGTGGCACTCAAGCCACGGCCGATCAGGATCGATGGCAGCCAACCAAACACGATGTATGCCAGGGACGATTGCAACCCCATGTACAAGGTCACTTGCCACGCCAATGGATCACGCAATAACCCCTTCACGCGATAGGCCACCCGGTGCGCGCCGTGTTTCTGCCCCACTTGCGGCAACCAGAACAGCGCCGCCACCAATGCGGGAACAATCCAAAAACCCAGGCCTAAGGCCCAGCTATCGCCGAAGTATTGGCTGAGGGGCACCGTGGCTCCCGCGGCCAGCGCCGCGCCCAGGCACAACGCCATGGTGTAGACACCGGTCATGGTGCCCGCCTGCTTGGCGAAATCACGCTTGACGATGCCCGGCAGCAACACGCCGATGATGCCGATGCTCGCACCAGCGATCAGGCTGCCGGCAAACAAACCGACTTCGCCAAAAGCACTGCGCAGGATGATCCCGGCGGCCAGTGTCAGCAGGATGCCCAGCACCACCCGCTCGGCACAGAAACGCCGGGCGAGGATCGGTGCCGTCGGCGCGAACAGGCCCAGGCACAACACCGGCAAGGTGGTCAGCAACCCCGCCTTGGCCGCCGACAACCCGAGGCTGGCGGAGACCTCACTGAGCAAGGGCGACAAGCTCGACAGCGCCGGGCGCAGGTTCAGCGCCACCAGGATCAGGCCCAGCAGCAACAGCCAGGGGCGACTCACCACCGGGTGAGTGTGTTGCACCACTTCATCATCGGCTTCGGCGTCAATCAACAGTTCTTCAAGCTTGGTTTCAGGGTTCATTGATCAACTGCCGGCAGAGGGATTTGGCGCGTTCCGGGTCTTGGTTTTCCACGGCGTCGAGCAAGGCGATATGCAGGTCGAACACCGCCTGGCGACGCGGTGAGATGTTCAAGGTCTGACGCAACTGGGCGGCGACGATGGCCGAGAAGTATTGGTACAGCTCGCTCAGTGCCGGGTTGTGGGCGGCGTCCACCAAGTGTTTGTGGAAGGTCAGGTCAGCGCTGATGTAGGCCTCCAGGTCACCGTGGTACAGCGCCGCGCTGACATCAAGGGCCTCGCGTAGCACCATGAGGTCTTCCTCGGTGCGGCGAAGCGCTGCAAGACCAATGGCCTCCACTTCCAAAATCTGCCGCGTCTCCTGCGCCTGCTCCAGCGTGCAATGGGAAAGCGCGCGCATGGCCCCCATCGGGTCGGTCATCGAGCGCAGGTAACTGCCGTCGCCCTGGCGTATCTCGATCAATCCGGAAAACGCTAACACACGCATGGCCTCACGCACGGTATTGCGGCTGATGCCGAGTTCGGCGGACAGCTCCGGCTCGGTGGGCAAGCGCTCGTCAATGGCCCACACGCCCTGGCTGATGCGCAAGCGCAGTTGCTCCAAGGCCTGGTCCACCAGAGAGCGTTTGATCAGGGGGGTGATGTCTGTCATGGGCTTTGTACTTTCGTCCAATCATAGGATGAATTTTCCTACAGCCTATTAGGAGTTGCCTACAAAGGCAACGCACTAGGGTTCTTAGGCAGGGAAAGGAGCAGTATTTTCGATTGGTAAAATTACCCTCTGAGGGTAATTATTGGACTCAGGTGTCTTATGGAAAAGTACACACCTCACTATGATTTGGCGGTGATAAAGGCGGATGTGAGGCGGCTTGGCAGGAGAGCGTTTACCCAGACAGCACAACGGTGCGGCAGGGAACTCCACTTCAGTATCAAGGAGATGCAGCATGCCATCTATGAGTTACAAAACTGGATGTTGTACAAGTCGATGACCACTCATAGGGACCATCGAATTTGGCAGGACGTGTATCACACGCACTCAAAAGATAGGGAGATTTACATCAAGGTCACTTACTCCCCGGACGGTGACCCTCCGGTGATCTCCTTCAAGGAGAAGAACCTATGAAGGTAAAAAATTGCTACATCTGTGGCGCCCCCGAAGCATTGCATTATTTTGAGGGCCGCAGTGAAACCATCAGGGTCAAAGGTATGGAGCGCCGGGTAGACAATCTTTCCGGCTGGGAATGTCACGTATGCGGCGACGGCTTTTGGGACCCAGATACCGATAGTGCGGATCGTTATGGAGAAGCAGGCGATGAACTCGTCATAGCTGCCCAAAAGATGATTGGCGCGGAGATGAAACGTATCCGCCGCAAATTGCACCTTACCCAAAAAGAGGCGGTGAAATTGCTGTCCGGTGGCGGCCACAACGCCTTCTCTCGCTACGAACGTGGCGAGCTTCTTCCTCCCAAGCCGCTGGTATTACTGATGCGGTTATTGGATCGTCACCCGCATTTGCTGGCGGATGCAGAAGTCTTAGCCGAAGGCGCTGACATGCGTGGCGCCTTCACCTACACCGTGAACAACGACACTGAAGCACTCAAAGCGTCCTAGCACCAAAAAATAAACCCGGCACCAGGCCGGGTTTATTTATTCAAACCTCGATCAATGCAAAATCTGGCTCAAGAACAACTTGGTCCGGTCATTCTGCGGGTTGTCGAAGAAGTCATTCGGTGCCGCCTGTTCCACGATCTCGCCCTTGTCCATGAAGATCACGCGGTTGGCCACGGTGCGCGCAAAGCCCATTTCGTGGGTGACGCACAACATGGTCATGCCGTCTTCGGCCAGGCCAATCATGGTGTCCAGAACCTCTTTCACCATTTCGGGGTCGAGTGCCGAAGTCGGCTCGTCGAACAGCATGATTTTCGGTTTCATGCACAGAGCACGGGCAATCGCCACACGCTGCTGCTGACCACCGGACAACTGCCCGGGAAACTTGTGGGCCTGCTCCGGAATACGCACGCGCTCCAGGTAGTGCATGGCGATTTCCTCGGCCTTGCGCTTGGGCATCTTGCGCACCCACATCGGCGCCAGCGTGCAGTTCTGCAGGATGGTCAGGTGCGGGAACAGGTTGAAGTGCTGGAACACCATGCCGACTTCACGGCGGATCGCTTCGATCTGCTTGAGGTCGTTGGTCAGTTCCACGCCATCGACCACGATGCGGCCCTGCTGGTGCTCTTCCAGACGGTTGAGGCAGCGAATGGTGGTGGACTTGCCCGAACCCGACGGCCCGCACAGCACGATACGCTCGCCCTGCTTGACGTTGAGGTTGATGTCTTTCAACACGTGGAACTGGCCGTACCACTTGTTGACGCCCTGCATCTGGATAATGCCTTCAGGGCCCACAGGCTTTTTGATTGCTTCGCTCATAAAAGAACTCCTAACGCTTGTGGCCTGTGTCGAGCTTGCGTTCCAGATGCATGGAATAGCGCGACATACCAAAACAGAAAATCCAGAACACCAGGGCCGCGAACACGTAGCCTTCGGTGGCCATGCCCAACCATTTCGGGTCGGCGGCGGCTTGCTTGACGCTGTTGAGCAGGTCGAACAGGCCGATGATGATCACCAGGCTGGTGTCCTTGAACAACGCGATAAACGTGTTGACGATGCCCGGGATCACCAGCTTCAAGGCTTGGGGCAGAATCACCAGGCCCATGCTGCGCCAGTAACCCAGGCCCATCGCCGCAGCCGCCTCGTATTGCCCCTTGGGGATCGCCTGCAGACCGCCGCGCACCACCTCGGCCACGTAGGCCGACTGGAACAGGATCACGCCGATCAACGCCCGCAGCAGCTTGTCGAAGTTCATGCCTTCGGGCAGGAACAACGGCAGCATCACCGAGGACATGAACAGCACCGTGATCAACGGCACGCCGCGCCAGAACTCGATGAAGGTCACGCAGACCACTCGAATCGCCGGCATGTTCGAACGTCGCCCCAACGCCAACACGATGCCCAACGGCAAGGCTCCGGCGATACCGACGGTAGCGATCACCAGGGTCAGCATCAGGCCGCCCCATTGGCTGGTCGCCACGTTGGTCAGGCCGAACACACCGCCGTGCAGCAAGAAGTAGGCAATGATCGGGTACAGCACCAGGAAGCCCAGGCCGTATATCGCCTTGCGTTGAAAGCGCGAGATGAACAGCGGCGCCACGCCGACGATGGCCAGCCACACGGTCAGGTCCACACGCCAGCGCAGATCGGCTGGGTAATAGCCGTACATGAACTGCCCGAAGCGCTGTTGGATAAACACCCAGCAGGCGCCCTCCTTCGTGCAATCAGCGCGTGTCGTGCCGACCCAGTTGGCATCCAGGATGGCCCAATGCAGGATCGGCGGCACCACCAGGTACACCAGGTAAATCGCCAGCAAGGTCAGCAGGGTGTTGAGCCAGCTGGAGAACAGGTTGGCGCGCATCCAGGCCACCGGGCCGAAGACTTTGCTCGGCGGCGGCATGTCAGGTTTGAAAGTATGCGTAGTCATGCTGGTGTCCTCACCGCTCGATCAGCGCAATGCGCTTGTTGTACCAGTTCATCAGCAGGGAAATGCTGATGCTGATCGCCAGGTACACGCTCATGGTGATGGCAATGACTTCGATGGCCTGGCCGGTCTGGTTGAGCACCGTGCCAGCAAACAGCGAAACCATTTCCGGGTAACCGATACCAGCGGCCAACGACGAGTTCTTCGCCAGGTTCAGGTATTGGCTGGTCAGCGGCGGAATGATCACCCGCAGGGCCTGCGGGATGATGACCTTACGCAAGGTCGGCCCAGGGCGCAGGCCCAGGGAGCGCGCGGCTTCGGTCTGGCCGTGGCTGACCGACTTGATGCCCGAACGCACGATCTCGGCGATAAACGCTGCCGTGTAGACGGTCAGCGCCAGGGTCAGTGCCAGCAGCTCTGGGATCAGTACCCAGCCGCCGACGAAGTTGAAACCTTGCAGCTTCGGCATTTCCCAGTGCAGTGGCGCGCCGAAGATCAAGGCGCACAACGCCGGGATCACGATGAGCAACGCCAGGCCCACCCAGAATTTGTGGAACGGTACGCCAGTCGCTTCGAAACGCTTGTTGGCCCAACGCGCCATGAACACGATTGCCACGATGGCAACCACGATGCTTGCCACGAACGGCCAGAAACCGTCAGCGGCGATCGCTGCCGGCATATTCAGGCCGCGGCTGCTGACAAAGAAGGTGTCGCCGAAGTTGTGGCTGTTACGCGGCCCCGGCATGGTCAGGAATACCGCGAAGTACCAGAACAGGATTTGCAGCAGCGGCGGAATGTTGCGGAAGACTTCCACATACACCGTCGCCAGCTTGTTGATCATCCAGTTCGGCGACAAGCGTGCCACGCCGACGATAAACCCCAGGATCGTCGCCAGCACCACGCCGATCACAGTCACCAGCAGGGTGTTGAGCAAACCGATCACAAAGACGCGGGCGTAGCTGTCCGATTCGGTGTAGTCGATCAAGTGCTGCGCGATGCCGAAGCCAGCACTGCGCTCAAGAAAGTCGAACCCCGAGGTAATGCCCCGGTGTTGAAGGTTGGTCTGGGTGTTGTTGAAGAGGTACCAGCCCAGCGAGACCACCGCCACAATCGTGATGATCTGGAAGAGCCACGCACGCACTTTGGGATCGCTGAAGCTGAGCTTCTGCTTGGGTGCGCCGATTTGATTTTGCATGAAGTGCCCCGAAGAGAATGGAACAGAACATCACCCGGCGGTTGGCCCACCGGGTGACAGAACCATCAGCGATCAGCGCACAGGGGGTGCGTATTGAATGCCGCCGTTGTTCCACAGCGCGTTCAGGCCACGGTCGATTTCCAGCGGGGTGCTCTTGCCGAGGTTTTTCTCGAAGATTTCGCCGTAGTTACCGACTTGCTTGACGATCTGCACAACCCAGTCTTTTTTCAGTTTCAGGTCTTTGCCGTATTCGCCGTCAGCACCGAGCAGACGTGCAACGTCCGGGTTCTTGGTGGACTTGGCTTCTGCTTCGACGTTTTTCGAAGTGATACCGGCTTCTTCAGCGTTGAGCAGGGCGTAGCCCACCCAGCGCACGATGGCCAGCCACTCGTCGTCACCGTTACGGACCACCGGGCCCAGAGGCTCTTTGGAAATGGTTTCCGGCAGCACCGAGTAGTCTTTCGGCGAGGCCAGCTTGCTGCGCTGGGCGAACAGCTGGGACTTGTCGGAGGTCAGCACGTCGCAACGCCCGGATTCCAGCGACTTGGCGCTTTCATCGGAGGTGTCGAAGGTGATCGGGGTGTATTTGAGGTTGTTGGCGCGGAAGTAGTCGGAGACGTTCAGTTCTGTGGTGGTACCGGCCTGGATGCAGATGGTTGCACCGTCCAGTTCCTTGGCACTCTTCACGCCCAGCTTGTTGTTCACCAGGAAGCCAACACCGTCGTAGTAGGTGATGAAACCCGGGAATTTCAAGCCCATGCCCGCATCGCGGGAGCTGGTCATGGTGGTGTTACGCGACAGGATGTCGACTTCGCCAGACTGCAGCGCGGTGAAACGCTCCTTGGCGTTCAACTGGCTGAATTTGACCTTGGTCGCATCACCGAAGACGGCAGCGGCAACGGCACGGCACACGTCAGCGTCGATCCCGAGGATCTTGCCGCTGGCATCCGGCACCGAGAAACCCGGCAGGCCGTCACTCACGCCACATTGCACAAAGCCTTTCTTCTGTACGGCGTCCAGGGTGGCGCCGGCTTGGGCGAACCCACTGACACCCAATACAGCGGCCGCGGTGACGATGGCCAGGGTGGATTTCAATACCTTCATTCAAACCTCCAGTTGCTCTTGTTGTGTCGGAGCTCGAACCTCAGCGCACCCTTATGAGGCGATATCGACCCGTGTTGGCTTTTTATAGGGTCAAGCGGCATGAAGTCGTCGCGGTAATTCCAGTTGCTATCCCACCAACGGCACTCACTGATAGTGTTACCGTCAGCGAACAGTTCTGACATCGACCTACACATAGCAAGGCGCGTACCAGAGTGCCGGCGGAGTCGCTTCAGCCCCTGTTCAATAGAAAAAGATTCAACCTTGCGACATTCTCTTAACAGATCAACCTTTCACGCACCGTTCCGACGCACCCAATCGGAGCGCACGCACATAGATGGAGCAGACATGACCGAACCCTTGATTCTTCAGCCCGCCAAGCCCGCAGACGCCTGCGTAATCTGGTTGCATGGCCTGGGTGCCGATCGCTACGACTTCCTGCCGGTGGCCGAAGCGTTGCAGGAAAATTTACTGACAACCCGTTTCGTTTTGCCCCAGGCACCGACCCGTCCAGTGACGATCAACGGTGGTTATGAGATGCCCAGTTGGTACGACATCAAGGCCATGAGCCCGGCGCGTTCCATCAGCCTGGAAGAGCTGGAAGCATCGGCGAAAATGGTCACCGATTTGATCAAGGAACAAAAAAGCACCGGGATAGACGCTTCGCGGATTTTCCTCGCCGGTTTTTCCCAAGGTGGCGCCGTGGTGTTCCACACCGCTTTCATGAAATGGCAGGGCGCCCTCGGTGGTGTGATCGCCCTCTCCACCTACGCACCGACGTTCGGTGATGAGCTGGAATTGTCCGCCAGCCAACAGCGCATTCCAGCCCTGTGCCTGCACGGCCACTACGACGACGTGGTACAGAACGCCATGGGCCGCAGTGCCTATGAGCATTTGAAGACCCGTGGTGTCACCGTGACATGGCAGGAATACCCAATGGGCCACGAAGTGTTACCCGAAGAGATCCGTGATATCGGTGCCTGGTTGAGCGCTCGCCTGGGCTGAAAACCAGCGTTTATGTAGCCGTATGACAGACGCACTACGCCGCGCCCGATTCTTGCATTACACTGGCCGGCGTACATTCCTTAACCAATTAATGAGATCACCGTGCTCAAAGCACTTAAGAAGATGTTCGGCAAAAGCGAGGCTGAGCCGCTCGCGCCAGTTCCCAGTGCTCCCGTTCCGACGCCCGGCAGCCGCAATGACGGTCAACAGCCCGCCCGGACCGCACCTGCCGCCCAGCCGAAGAAGCCAACGGTGACACCACCCGAACAGGCAAAACCGGCCGAGGCCACACCCGCGCCAGTCGCGCCAAAGCCACGCCGCGAACGTGCGCCAAAACCGCCGGTCATTCCGTGGAAACTCGAAGACTTCGTCGTCGAGCCCCAGGAAGGCAAGACCCGCTTCCATGATTTCAAGCTCGCCCCGGAACTGATGCACGCCATCCAGGACCTGGGTTTCCCGTACTGCACGCCGATCCAGGCGCAGGTACTGGGCTTTACCCTGGCCGGCAAAGACGCCATCGGCCGTGCCCAGACCGGTACCGGCAAGACTGCCGCGTTCCTGATCTCGATCATCACCCAATTGCTGCAGACGCCGCCGCCGAAAGAGCGCTACATGGGTGAACCGCGCGCCCTGATCATCGCCCCCACCCGGGAGCTGGTGGTGCAGATCGCCAAGGACGCCGCCGACCTGACCAAGTACACCGGTCTCAACGTGATGACGTTCGTGGGCGGCATGGACTTCGACAAGCAGCTCAAGCACCTTGAAGCCCGTCACTGCGACATCCTGGTGGCCACGCCGGGCCGCCTGCTGGACTTCAACCAGCGTGGCGACGTGCATTTGGACATGGTCGAAGTGATGGTGCTGGACGAAGCCGACCGCATGCTCGATATGGGCTTTATCCCACAAGTACGCCAGATCATTCGCCAGACGCCACCGAAAACCGAGCGCCAGACCCTGCTGTTCTCCGCGACCTTTACCGACGACGTGATGAACCTCGCCAAGCAATGGACCACCGACCCGTCCATCGTCGAGATCGAAGCGGAAAACGTCGCCAGTGAAAACGTCGAGCAACACATCTACGCCGTCGCCGGGGCCGACAAGTACAAGCTGCTCTACAACCTGGTCAACGATAACGGTTGGGAGCGCGTGATGGTCTTTGCCAACCGCAAGGACGAAGTACGCCGCATCGAAGAACGCCTGGTGCGTGACGGCGTCAACGCCGCGCAGTTGTCGGGCGACGTGCCGCAGCACAAACGCATCAAGACCCTGGAAGGCTTCCGCGAAGGCAAGATCCGTGTGCTGGTGGCCACCGACGTGGCAGGTCGCGGGATTCACATCGACGGCATCAGCCACGTGATCAACTTCACCCTGCCGGAAGTACCGGACGACTACGTGCACCGCATTGGCCGTACCGGTCGTGCCGGCGCGGCGGGTGTGTCGATCAGTTTTGCCGGTGAAGATGACTCGTATCAGTTGCCGTCGATCGAGGCGCTGCTGGGCCGCAAGATCAGCTGTGAAACACCGCCGACGCATCTGTTGCGGGCGGTGGAGCGCAAGCGCCCCTAGGCTGGGACGCAGTAAGAAATGTGGGAGCTGGCTTGTGTGGGAGCTGGCTTGCCTGCGATAGCATCACCGAGGTGTGACTGACACATCTCGGTGCCTGTATCGCGGGCAAGCCCGGCTCCCACACAAGCCAGCTCCCACATTTGTTTGGCGGTGCTTTCAAGTAAGTATTCCAGGAGGAACCATGAACCACGCCGACTACATCATCATCGGCGGCGGCATTGCCGGTGCATCTGCCGGTTACTGGCTGTCGCAGCATGCCCGAGTCATCGTGCTGGAACGTGAGTCGATGCCGGGTTATCACTCCACCGGACGCTCCGCCGCGTTGTATATCGCCGCCTACGGCACACCCCAGGTACGTGCCCTGACGCTGGGCAGCCGCCCATTTTTCGACCACCCACCCGCCGGTTTTACCGAACACCCTCTGCTGACACCCCGTGGCGAACTTCTGGTGGATTTGCTCGGCGATGAGCAAGAATTGCAGCGCCACTACCAACGTGCCAAAGCCCTGGTGTCAGCCACTCGCCTGCTGGACGCCGATGAGGCCCTGGAACTGGTGCCGATCCTGCGCGCAGAAAAAATCCATGGTGCGATCTACGACCCCACCGTGTGTGACATCGATACCGACGCGCTGTACCAAGGTTATTTGCGCGGCATACGGCGCAATGGCGGCGAGATTCATACCCACAGCGACGTGCAGCACCTGGAGCGTGACAGCCAGGGCCAGTGGCAAGTACAGACCTCGAGCGGGCACTTCTGCGCGCCCATCATCCTCAACGCAGCAGGTGCCTGGGCCGATGCGATTGGCGAACTGGCCGGCGCGCAAAAAATCGGCCTGCAACCCAAGCGCCGCAGCGCCTTCATCTTCGCCCCACCACCGGACACGGATATCCATGCATGGCCAGAGCTGGCGGCACTGGACGGCTCGTTCTACATGAAGCCGGATGCAGGCATGTTCCTCGGCTCTCCCGCCAATGCCGATCCGGTAGAGCCCCACGACGTGCAGCCTGAGGAACTGGACATCGCCATGGGCATTTACCAGATCGAAGAAGCCACTCACCTGACTATCCGCCGCCCTACCCGTACCTGGGCGGGGCTGCGCAGTTTCGTCAGCGACGGTGATCTGGTGTGCGGGTTTGATCCCCGGGTGGAAGGCTTTTTCTGGATTGCTGCCCAAGGTGGCTATGGCATCCAGACCTCGCCCGCCATGGGCCAGGCCAGCGCGGCGCTAGTGCGGGGCGAGCCATTGCCCGAAGCGCTCAGCGGTTTGGGCCTGACCGAAACGATGCTGTCGCCCAAGCGGCTTGGCTGATCACTTCCAGCGATCCGCCGCCGCGTGATCGCTGCTGCGCCCTTCCACCCAGCGCGGGCCTTCGGCGGTGTTCTCTTTCTTCCAGAACGGCGCACGGGTCTTCAGGTAATCCATCACAAACGCACACGCATCGAACGCAGCCTCGCGGTGGGCGCTGGCCGCCGCGACGAAAACGATCGGCTCACCCGGCTCAAGCGCGCCGATGCGATGCAGCACCTCAAGCTTGAGCAACGGCCAACGCTGCTCGGCCTCCACGGCGATCTTGGCCAGGGCTTTTTCGGTCATACCGGGGTAGTGCTCCAGGAACATCCCCGACACTTCACGGCCATCGTTGAAGTCGCGCACATAACCGACAAAACTCACCACCGCGCCTACGCCGACATTGGCGGCGTGCATCGCGTTGACTTCAAAGCCTGGATCAAACGCCTCGACTTGCACACGAATGGCCATGTTCAGCCTCCGGTCACAGGAGGAAAGAACGCCACTTCGTCACCTGCCTGCACCGGCTCATCGAGGCCGCACAGTTCCTCGTTGCGGGCACACATCAGGCTGGTCTCGTTGAGTACGGCAAACTCCGGGTCACTGGCCAACGCCAGACGTACAGCATCGACAGTGGCGAAATCACCCTCCATCTCCAGCGAATCAAAGCCCACCGCCTCCGCGTAACGCGCAAAAAACAGTACGTTGATACTCATGCCTGGTCCGCCTTGAAATGCCCGCTTTTGCCGCCGAGCTTTTCCAGCAGGCGAATGTTTTCGATGGTCATGCCGCGGTCAACCGCCTTACACATGTCGTAGATCGTCAGTGCCGCGACGCTGGCGGCGGTCAGGGCTTCCATCTCCACGCCGGTCTGGCCGGAGAGTTTGCACCGCGCCAGGATATGCACCGCGTCCACGCCATCGGCGCGCAGTTCGACCTTGACGCCAGTGAGCATCAGCGGATGGCACAGCGGGATCAGATCACTGGTTTTTTTCGCGGCCTGGATGCCGGCGATACGGGCCACGGCAAATACGTCGCCCTTGGGGTGGGCGCCGTCGACAATCATTTGCAGGGTTTCGGGCAGCATGCGCACCCGCGCTTCGGCCACGGCCTCACGGAACGTCACGGCTTTTTCGGTGACGTCGACCATATGGGCGCGACCTTGGGAATCGAGATGAGTCAGCACAGGGATACTCCTGATCAGGAGCGGCAATTGTAAACCCGTGGGTCAATTTGCGCAGGGCTGTTTATCCCATACAAAAAGGGGCGCAATGCGCCCCTTCATGCACAACAAGCAGGGTCAGAAGCGGAAGGTAAACCCGGCATTGATCCCGTTGTTGTTACCCCGGTTGGACAGCAAACCGCTGTAGCTCAAGGACACCAGTGTGTCCGGGGTCAAGGCCATTTCCGCACTGGCCTTGATCACCGCACCATCGCGGGCTACGGGCACGCTGTTGACCGCAAATGCCGTGTCGCTGCCGGCGAACTTCAAAGAGGCTTCGCGATCGGTATCACCGAACTGATGCTCCCAACCCAACTCACCGCGCAACGTCACCGCCGAAGTCGAGCTGACCGGCAATTGGGTATGCGCGCGCAGGCCCAGTGTGGAGAGCGTGGCATCCTGGCTTTGCTTGCTGGCATGCAAGGCTGCGGCACCGCCTTTTTCCTTGAACGAGTCGCTCTGATAGTTCAGGTAAGTGAGGTTGGCAAAGGGTTCGAACTGGCTCCATTGGGTGTAGCCGATCTCGCCGAACACTTGGTCGGTACGGGCGTTGTAGTCGGCTTTGTCGTAATCCGACTGGTTGGCGTAGGCCACACGGCGCGAGGCGTCGATACGGTGCCACGTGGTGCCGCCGCCCAGGCGCAGGGCAATCGTGTCGAAGCGTTTACCACCGTAGATCGACAGGTGATAGTTGTCGCTGTCCGCCGAAGCCGATGCGCCATTGAGGTGACTCTGGGTATAGCCGGTAGCGGCACCCACACGCCAGCCGTCACCAACCTCGGTGTCCAGGCCTAGCAGCACACCGCTGGTGGACGACGAATAACCGCTGGCGTTGTTGTCACCACTGACGTTGTTGCGACCGCCCAGCAACTGCACCCAGCCGCCGTTGTCGCTGGCCTGGATCTGCGCGCTGGAATCCAGTGCCTGAGCCTGTTGCAGGCGGCCGTTGACCGCTTCACGCAGGTAACGGCTGTCGGCCATGTGCGCCGCTGCCACGTCCGAGTGCAATTGCCCGGACAGTTGCTTGAACGCCTCTCGCGCCTGCACCGCCGAGTCGGAAGCCAACAGGCTTTCATACACAGGGCTGCCGGCACCCAAGGCCTCGGCCGCCGTCGCTACCGCACGCTCGTTGCGGGTTTGCGCAACACTGGCGAAGGTCGTCTGGTTACGCGCCACCGCCAGGCTCAGTTGATTCGGCTGATAGTTAAGCTGAGTGCCGATAAACAGGTAGTTGGGGGTGATCGCGGCAAACTGGCCGTTGATGCCCTGGCTGGCGCTGAGGATGTTGAACTGCTGGCCCAGCAGGCTGCGTGCTTCGCTGGCGGACAGCAGGTTGGGGCTGTTCTCCAGGGACACGGTCACCACACCGCCGTTGAGGGTCGCGACACCGCTGCTCTGGATCTGGTCGCTGCGCCCATTGGGGCCCACTTCGACGGCGTACACCGAGCCTGGGTTGAAGGTCACGTTACCCGTGTGCAGCGTGCCAATCGAATGCCCCGGCGCCACGCGGCCGCCACTGTTGACGGTCAAGGCACCCACCGTGCCGTTGCCGGCCAGTGTGCCACCCAACGTGGTCGCCACGCCGTTATCCGTATTCCGTGTACCCACGGCACTGCCGTCGACTGTCACGGCGGAGGTCAGCGAGCCGTCCACCGACAGCTTGCCGCCACGCACCCAGGTGCTGCCCGAGTACGTGTTCTGGCCTTCCAGTACCAGCTCGCCATCTCCGGACTTGGCCAGGCTGCCAACATAGGTGTTGCCAGTGAGCAAATCCTTGCCCCGAGCCAGGGTAGCTTGCTCCCGTGCGCTGCCGATCTCGTACTCGAACTGATCATCCGCCGAGGCATTGGTGGGCAGGCCATTGATCCAGCCTTTTTGCTGTTTGGTCGCCGCCCAGGTCGCCTGCTCGGTGGCGTCTTCTACACGGCGAGCGCGAATGGCTTCATCGGAAATAGGGTTGGCCCAGATGTCACGCGTAGCCGAAGGCAAGGCCACCGCCACCGAACCCAGGAACTGCCCCGGCCCTTGCATGGCTTTCTGCAGGTTGGGCAGGCCCCAGCCACTGACCACTCCCGGCACTTGCGGCGTGCCCGGCGCGGCATCGTGCACCGGTTGCAGGTTGTCGTAGGTGCGGCCACCAGTCAGGTTGCCCACCGGGGTGTCCGGGCCATCCGGTGCTTGCAGGCTGGAGGTGGTCAGCAACACATCCCGGGCCTGGCTCGCGGTCATGTAGGGGAAGCGCTGGATCACCAGCGCCAGGGCGCCGGAGACGCTCGGTGCAGCGGCCGATGTGCCGTTGGCGTTGGGGATGATTTCCCCTTCGGGCCCGGTGGACGGAATCCCTGAAACGCCCATCACGCACCACCATTTCGAGGTGCCGCAGCGGTTGTAGACCTGGGCACTGGTCTCGTCATAACCAGTGATCGAGAGGAACTTGGTTTCGATATCCGGCTTGAAAAACGGCAGGTTGGCGTTGGTGTCCGGGTTGGCGCCGTGGCTGTCGTTGCCTGCCGAGATGATCTGGATAAAGGTGTTTTGCCGAGCGGCGTCGGCCATCGCGTCCATCCAGGTTTTCTGCCCGGCGTGAGCCTTGTCCCAGAATGGGCGGTAGGCGGCCTTCATGTCACGCAGGTTATCCGCCGCGCTGTCGCCGACATTACCGAAGTGGTTTTCCACGTCATTGCGCGAGTTCTGCCCCCAGCTCTGGTTGACGATCGACACGTTCTTCGCGGCGAGGGCATTGTAGCTGGCCATGAACGCGTTGTAGTCCAGGTCGTTGGAGCCCTGAAAACGGTTGTCGTCGGTGCCGCCGGTATTGGCGACGAAAATGTTCGCGTCAAAGGCAATGCCATGCATGCCAGTGCCGTTACGACTGGCGCCCAGCACACCGGACATTTCCGTACCGTGACCGTCGTTGATGGTGGGGTCATACTCGCCGGAAATACTGAAGTGCTCACCCTTTTGAAACTCGCCGTCCGGGGTGTCGTGGATATAACGCGGATGGGTAGCGTAGTACTCACCGGTCGCCGTCACCGCCTGCACCCGGTCCTGGCCCTGGGCATTCTTGCCCTGGAATTCGAAGTGTTCTGTGAGGATGCCTGAGTCGAGCACGCCAACATTCACGCCCTTGCCGGTCATGCCCAAGGCATAGGCGTAATAGGCGTTGGTGCGGTCCAGACCGGAGTTGACCTCGGCTTCGGGAGTCTTCCAGGTTTGTGCGTTGGCGCTCCAGTCACGGGTGGCGACGGCCCAGGACTGGCCGGCGTTGAGTTGCCCGTTCAGGTTGCTGCTGACGCCCGGTTCTACATAGGTGTAGGGCTTGGCAGCCGGCAGGTTGGCGATGATGGCCTTGGAGAAATCGAGAATATTGGTGGTGTAGCGGCCGCTGTTGCTGAACAGCCGGCTGCGGTAGTAATCCAGCCGCGAGGCGTAGTCCAGCGGACGCTTGGTGTCGCCGAGCATGGCGCCGATGGTCAGGTTTTCCGGTTGCAGCTCGTAGTTTTGCTTGAGGGCTGAATCAAACTTGGCGGACTGGGCTGCAAAATCCTTTGCGGCGAGATCGACGATATCCGGAAATGCGAACCGCAGGTTCTTGTACACATCGGTGTTGGGGCCGAACGAGGCGACCGCTTTGCGGAAGGCCGACTCCAGCACTTGAGCCGTGTAGGGGTTGCTGTCATCCGCCCAGGCCATTGGGCCTTGGCCCAGCCATAAAGCCAGCCCGAGTGCGATAGGGGTGAGTGGTATCGATTTGAAGCGCTTGCGTTGAGACAAAATGAAGCCATTACCTGCTACGTCCATTTTCCTTTCCCTTTGGATATGTGCGTCGTCAATGAGCGATGTATCGGGCTTTTTGTAATAGGCAGGATCACGCGAAAAACCCATGAGGGTTTTCAAGGTTTCGTCGAATGAATGCGGTGGTTTTCCGACGGGGTCACGCAGCGTTCTTATTGTTTTGGTAGCGGCAAAAAATGTAACAAAATAATTACAAATACTACAAGCACCCTAGGCGCATTAACGAAGACAAATGTCGCCCACAACAAAAACCCCGGATTTCGTGAAAAATCCGGGGTGGTTCGTGGCATTTAGCCACCAACTATTACAGGTGTGTTTTTACAGGTGCGACTCGGCGTATTCAGCCAGGATCGAACGAGGCACCCCTTGCAGCGCGATGTGCACGCCGTTCGGGAAATCCTTGAAGCGTTCCGTCAGGTAGGTCAGCCCGGAGCTGGTCGCGGACAGGTAAGGGGTGTCGATCTGTGCCAGGTTGCCCAGGCACACCACTTTGGAACCGGCACCGGCACGGGTGATGATGGTTTTCATCTGGTGCGGTGTGAGGTTCTGGCATTCATCGATCAAAATCAGGCTTTGCTGGAAGCTGCGACCTCGGATGTAGTTGAGGGATTTGAACTGCAACGGCACTTTGCTGAGGATGTAGTCGACGCTGCCATGGGTGTTTTCGTCATCCATGTGCAAGGCTTCGAGGTTGTCGGTGATCGCCCCCAGCCACGGTTCCATTTTTTCCGCCTCGGTGCCGGGCAGGAAACCGATCTCCTGGTCCAGGCCCTGCACACTGCGGGTGGCGATGATGCGGCGATAGCGCTTGGTCACCATGGTCTGTTCGATGGCGGCGGCCAGGGCAAGGATGGTTTTCCCCGAACCTGCGGCACCGGTCAGGTTGACCAGGTGAATGTCCGGATCAAGCAGCGCATACAGCGCCAGGCTCTGGTAGATGTCACGCGGTTTCAGGCCCCAGGCTTCCTGGTGCAACAGGGGTTCCTGATGCAGGTCGAGGATCAGCAGCTTGTCGACCTGGATCTCTTTGATCCAGCCCACAAAGCCCTGTTCGTCGACGATGAACTCATTGATATGCACGGCCGGCAGGTTTTCGATCAGCTGTACCTGGTGCCAGGTGCGGCCATGGTCCTGACGGGTTTCGACCTTGCTGACGCGGTCCCAGAACGAGCCGGTAATCATGTGATAACCACGGGACAGCATCGACACGTCGTCGACCAGTTGGTCGGTACTGTAGTCCTCGGCAGCGATCCCACACGCTCGTGCCTTGAGGCGCATATTGATGTCTTTGGTCACCAGCACGACGCGCAGGTCCTTGTCGCGTGCATGCAGGTCGATCAATTGGTTGATGATTTTGTTGTCGTTCAGATTCTCC
Organism: Pseudomonas sp. GW821-FHT03A09; assembly: GCF_059421065.1. Classification (NCBI taxonomy): domain Bacteria; kingdom Pseudomonadati; phylum Pseudomonadota; class Gammaproteobacteria; order Pseudomonadales; family Pseudomonadaceae; genus Pseudomonas; species Pseudomonas sp. GW821-FHT03A09. The sequence continues at coordinate 51,971 of NZ_JBWKUX010000006.1, forward strand.
GGCAGCAGGCTGTTGGGCTCGCTGCGCCTGCTCATCAGAATCGACAGCAAGCCCTTGGGCCCGCCTTTGCCACGCTGGATCGGCACGCCGACTTCGACATCCTCGGGCGAGGCCTCGCCCAGGGTCTTGTCGATCAGGCGGATGGCCTGGCGGCATTCGGCGGCCACGCTGTGGTGCCCGCTTTTGAGTTTGTCGAGCTCCTCAAGCACGATCATCGGGATGGCGACGTGGTGTTCTTCGAAGTTAAGCAGTGCGTTTGGATCGTGGATCAATACGTTGGTATCAAGCACATAAAGGATTGGCTGGTCGGAAGAAGGGTTACGTCCATGATCATCCATACTCGGTCACCTTTGTGGGAGCCAGTCGACGCAATACCTGGGCGGTGCTGCGCCTCGATTCGACCACCGACCGCACCTGAGTGACATCAAGTGCAGTGCCCACATGAGGAGTCTTGGAAGACGCCACCTGTGCTGCAGGTTTCGGCGATCTGACTTCGTAATACCGCAAAAACCATGACAGGAAAAAGCACTTTGACGCTTTTTTGAAGTTTATTTTTCAGGATGACGAATAGCACTAGCCGAGTGCTGGCCACCCCGTTAAAGTCGGAAGTCCGCCTGCATCGATTTGTCGCACAAAATCGCCCCCAGAATGCCTCATCCCCAACAGGGCCGGGCACTTCATCTTTTTAACGAAATGCTTCCCGGCAGTCCTGCCAGCCCAACCCACTCTGCGCCGTCGCCTGCAACAACATAGGCAAAGCGAGCCGTGCCTTGTCCTGGGTGTCGTGAAACACAATCACCCCTTTGCGCCACAACAGCATCAGCGTCAGCACCCGCTGCGCCGACTCATCGGCCTTGAGCTGGCCTGGGTCATCCTGGGAATCGATGTCCCACAACGCCACTTGCAGACCTTGGGCCTGGAAGAAACCCTGGCTGTCCCCACGACGCTGGCCGTAAGGCGGGCGAAACAACGGCACGTAGTTTTCCGGCATCAGGTTTTGCGTCAGCGATGCACTGCGCGTGATGGAGCTTTGCCAGTCGACCCAATGGCTGTGGGAACGATACTGCCAACCCTGGATGCCCACGCACTGATCTTGGTACAGCGCCTGCACATCACTGGCGGAGCTGCGCTCTACCCGGGTTTGCAGGCTGCTGCCAAGGATGAAGAACGTGGCGCTCATCTTCTGTTTGCGCAGGTAGTCGGCAAGCCAATCCGTGTTGCCGTTGAGCGGTGCCGGGCCGCCTTCGAAGGTCAGCAGGAACATGCGGTCATTGAGTTCGTCGCCATTGCGCTCATGGTCGCCGAAGCGCGCCACTTCACTGCTGATCTGCGGGAACAGCGCAGCCTTGCGCAGCAGCTCATCAAGGTAACGCTCATGGAAGCGGTGGCTCGGGCCAGCCCAACCTATATAGAAGGAGTTTTCACTGACCTCGAACTTGCCGGCCTGCTCGCGCAGGTCATCCATGTTCTCGACCAGATAGCAGAACGACGCATCCTCCTCGCAGCTCTGTTGGGCGAAGGTGTAATTCTCCAACAGACGCTGCCAGAGTTGGCGCCGCACGTCGTTGATGGACGCCAGGTTGATGATCTTCAAGCCCAGGCGCTGCTTGAGCGCCATGTCATCCTGGGCCTCACTGGCCAGCAGGCTGTGGGCGAACATCAGGATTTCCGCGCGCGAAGCCACATCGAACAGCGCCGGGCTGCTGAGCTTTTCGGGCCAAGTGCCACGGTCCAGGCTCGCCACATCCACCGGCGCGGCCTGGACGTTCAGGCATAACAAACAAGCCGAGATTAAAAGCGCGATTCGCACACAGGGTCTCCCTCTCCAGAGTTGTCGGGCACTATAGCCGATCGCCTACGCAGGCTCTTGGGTTGGTGTGTATATCCGGTGTTTGGGTGATGGCAAAAACGGTCAAATGTGGGAGCTGGCTTGCCTGCGATGGCCTCTACTGGGTATGCCTGATGTACCGAGGTGCTTTTATCGCAGGCAAGCCAGCTCCCACAGAAAAGCAGCGAACAAAAAACCACACCCCTCTATCACCATCATAGGTGGAGTCAAAACGCCCCAGCCCCTAGAATCCCCCCACGATTACAGGAGCCAAACTCATGCTGATGGTGATTTCCCCCGCCAAAACCCTCGATTTCGAGTCCAAGCCGGTCACCCCGCGCTTCACCCAGCCGCAATACCTCGACCACTCCCAGGAGCTGATCGAACAATTGCGCGAACTGAGCCCAGCGCAAATCAGCGAGTTGATGCACGTCTCTGACAAGATCGGTGGCCTTAACGCCGCCCGCTTCGGCAGCTGGACGCCCGCCTTCACCCCGGCCAACGCCAAGCAGGCACTGCTGGCCTTCAAGGGTGATGTGTACACCGGCCTGAACGCCGAAACCTTCACCGACGCCGATTTCAGCTACGCCCAGGACCACCTGCGCATGCTCTCTGGCCTCTACGGCCTGCTGCGCCCCCTGGACTTGATGATGCCGTACCGCCTGGAGATGGGTACCAAACTGGCCAATGCCCGTGGCAAGGACCTCTACGCGTTCTGGGGCACGCGCATCAGCGAGTGGCTCAATGAAGCCCTGGCCGAACAAGGCGACGATGTTCTGCTCAACCTGGCCTCCAACGAGTACTTCTCGGCGGTCAAGCGCACAGCCCTGAACGCGCGCATCATCAATACCGAGTTCAAGGACCTGAAGAACGGCCAGTACAAGATCATCAGCTTCTATGCCAAGAAGGCCCGGGGCATGATGAGCCGCTTTGTGATCGAAGAACGCATCAACGATCCAGCCAAGCTCAAGCAGTTCGATGTGCAGGGTTATCGCTTCAATGCGGAGCAGTCCAAGCCGGATAACCTGGTGTTCCTGCGCGATCACGCCCCGGAATAAAGCCGAACCTGCTTCTTCCAGGCAATTAAATCCAAATGTGGGAGGGGCTTGCCCCCTCCCACAATTTCATTCGCATTTCAGCCCAAGAAATGACATTTATTTGACGTCAAAAAATATATTGACGCACTCCTAACGAATCTTTCACTCGACATTCGTCATTTTTTTTCGTAGTGGCACCACTTTTTTCAAACGGTAGTGGCACAAAACTATCCCCTCTCTGTAACTCCCTACAACTACTGGCCCAAGTAGCAAGTGCTATCAATATAGTACCAGTGCCATCTTTCCTAATAATTCAAGAAATTTCAGGAAACAGGATGAGCGGCTCGGAACTTCACCCAAACACGCGGCTCATACCACCGGTAACGAAATTCTCTGTTTCTGTAAGAGATAACTTACATAACGGCTCGAGCAGTAATTAAGTTGTCATAACAACTTATAAGGCGAGGTCACATCATCAACTGATTGAGTTGAGGGCGGCGATAAGGATGAGTTGCCACCCCCTACAGGCCAAGGCAACGCTTACCTAAATGTGTCAGTGACAAAACCCAAGACATTGATTTTCAAGGCCTAAAAGCCACGATCAAATCCTTGAGGCACTGGCGCCAGGCTCACTCCACCAGGAAGCCTGGCTGCATTTCGGGGCAAGCCCCAATAACAAGGCCAAGTTGCGCACAACTTGAGTGCAATAGTTAGTCACTCGTTATTCAACATGCCTATCTGCGGTAAGTCGGCGTCTATTCGCCCAACTTTCGCGGCATCCGTGACGTTTGCAAACATGAACTCCAGCCATCTAATGGCATGATTTAAACAAAGAGGTAATTGCGATGCGCATCAGCATATTTGGTTTGGGTTACGTTGGCGCAGTCTGTGCCGGTTGCCTGTCTGCACGTGGCCACGAAGTGGTTGGCGTAGACATCTCCAAGGACAAGATCGACCTGATCAACGCAGGCAAATCGCCCATCGTTGAACCGGGTCTGGGCGAACTGTTGAGCCAGGGCATCGCAAACGGCCGGCTGCGCGGCACCACCAACTTCGCCGAAGCGATCCGTGACACCGACCTGTCGATGATCTGCGTTGGTACGCCGAGCAAGAAGAACGGCGACCTGGAACTCAACTTCATCGAATCGGTGTGCCGTGAAATCGGTTTCGTCCTGCGTGACAAGACCACCCGCCACACCATCGTGGTGCGCAGCACCGTGTTGCCGGGCACCGTGGCCAATGTGGTGATCCCAATCCTCGAAGACTGCTCCGGCAAGAAAGCCGGTGTCGACTTCGGCGTCGCGGTCAACCCGGAGTTCCTGCGTGAGTCCACCGCCATCGCCGACTACGACCAGCCACCGATGACCGTCATCGGCGAGTTTGACAAGGCTTCCGGCGATGTCCTGCAGTCGCTGTACGAAGAGCTCGACGCGCCGATCATCCGCAAGGACATCGCCGTCGCCGAGATGATCAAGTACACCTGTAACGTATGGCACGCCACCAAGGTCACCTTCGCCAACGAGATCGGCAACATCGCCAAGGCCGTCGGCGTCGACGGTCGCGAAGTGATGGAAGTGGTGTGCCAGGACAAGACGCTCAACCTGTCCCAGTACTACATGCGTCCCGGTTTCGCCTTCGGTGGCTCGTGCCTGCCCAAGGATGTGCGCGCCCTGACCTATCGCGCCGGTTCCCTCGATGTGCAAGCGCCGCTGCTCAACTCGCTGATGCGCAGCAACGAGTCCCAGGTACAGAACGCCTTCGACATCGTTTCCAGCCACGACAAACGCAAAGTCGCCCTGCTGGGCCTGAGCTTCAAGGCCGGCACCGACGATCTGCGTGAAAGCCCATTGGTGGAACTGGCGGAAATGCTGATCGGCAAGGGCTACGACCTGAGCATCTACGACAGCAACGTCGAGTACGCCCGAGTACACGGCGCGAACAAGGACTACATCGAAGGCAAGATCCCCCACGTGTCGTCCCTGCTCAACTCGGACTTCGATGATGTGATCAACAATTCCGACGTGATCATCCTCGGCAACCGCGACGAGAAATTCCGTGCCCTGGCGCACAACGCACCGCACGGCAAACAAGTGGTCGACCTGGTGGGCTTCATGTCCAAGGCCACCAGCGTCAGCGGCCGTACCGAAGGCATTTGCTGGTAACAGCAACGGCAAGTTCCAGGCTGCAAGCGTCACTGTCCCCAGCGCTTGCAGCCGGGAGCCTTCTTCACCTTCGGATGACGCTTATGTCCAAGTTAAAACACGTACTGCTCCAATCGGCCGGCTGGCTGTTCTTTCTCAGCCTGCTGATGGGACTCGCCCTGCTGCTGCCGGCGAGTACGTTCGACTCGCAGTCGAAGAATTTTATTTTCCTGATTGGCGCCGTGGGTATCTGGCGCTACTCGATGGGCATCACGCATTTCTTTCGCGGCATGCTGTTCCTGTATGTGGTCTACCCGCACCTGCGCCGCAAAGTGCGCAAGCTGGGCAAGGCGGCGGACCCGTCCCATGTGTTCCTGATGGTCACCAGCTTTCGTATTGATGCGCTGACCACGGCGCAGGTGTACAGCTCGGTGATTCGCGAAGCCATCGAATGCGGCTTCCCCACCACGGTGGTCTGCTCGCTGGTGGAAATGTCCGATGAGCTGTTGGTGAAGAGCCTGTGGGAGCGCATGAACCCACCGGCACACGTGAAGCTCGACTTCGTGCGCATCGCCGGCACCGGCAAGCGTGACGGCCTGGCCTTCGGTTTCCGCGCCATCTCCCGTCACCTGCCGGACGACCGCGCCGTGGTGGCCGTGATCGACGGCGACACCGTGCTCGCCGAGGGTGTGGTACGCAAGACCGTGCCGTGGTTCCAACTGTTCGGCAATGTCGGCGGCCTGACCACCAACGAGTTCTGCGAAGTGCGCGGCGGCTACATCATGAGCGAGTGGCACAAGCTGCGCTTTGCCCAGCGCCACATCAACATGTGCTCCATGGCCCTGTCCAAGCGCGTGCTGACCATGACCGGGCGCATGTCGGTGTTCCGCGCCAGCGTGGTCACCGACCCAGGCTTTATCGCCGATGTGGAAAGCGACTCGCTGCAACACTGGCGCCTGGGCCGCTTCAAGTTTCTGACCGGGGATGACAAGTCCAGCTGGTTCAGCCTGATGCGCCTGGGCTACGACACCTTCTACGTGCCGGATGCCGCGATCAATACGGTGGAACACCCACCGGAAAAGAGCTTTATCAAGGCCAGTCGCAAGCTGATGTTCCGCTGGTACGGCAACAACCTGCGCCAGAATTCCCGCGCCCTTGGCCTGGGTGTGAAGCGACTCGGCCTGTTCACCAGCATCGTGCTGTTCGACCAACGTGTGTCGATGTGGACCTCCCTGCTCGGCCTGACCGTGGCAATCATCGCCACCGTCAAATACGGCGGCGCGTTCATCCTCGCGTACCTGCTGTGGATCGGCATCACCCGTCTGATTCTCACCCTGTTGCTGTCGTGCTCCGGACACAGCATCGGCCCGGCTTACCCGGTGATTCTCTATTACAACCAGATCATGGGCGCGCTGGTGAAGATCTACGTGTTCTTCCGCCTCGATCAACAGTCCTGGACCCGCCAGGACACCAAACTGACCCGCGATTTGGCCAGCTTTCAACGTTGGTTCAACACCTGGTCGTCTCGGACCATGACCTTCTCCGCCGGCAGCATTTTCGTCGCCGTGTTGCTGATGATGGTCTGACCCTACCAAGCCTGAATTAACTCTAGGAAATTGCCCTGATGAACAGCCAAGTAAACGCCAACGTAGTCCACGAATCCGAAGCCCAGCGTCAACACGCCCGGGTCAAGATCCCGGCCAAACTGCGCTTCTTCAACACTGACCGCACACCGACCGAAGCACGGGTGATCGACCTGTCCGCCGGTGGCCTGGCCTTCACCTCCACCCAGCCGCTGACCGTCGGCGAAGTGCACAAGGGCCGCCTGCAATTTGTGATCGATAACCTGGGCCTGGCGATGGACGTGGAGCTGCAGATCCGCTCCTACGACCGCCAGAGCGGCCGCACCGGTTGCCAGTTCCAGAACCTGGAGCCGCAAGACATCTCCACCTTGCGCCACCTGATCACCTCGCACCTGTCCGGCGACATCGTGACCATGGGCGACGTGCTCGCCACCCTGCAACGCGACAACTTCACCAAGGCGCGCAAGGTCAAGGACAGCGGCAGTGGCATGACGGCATTCGGTCGCCTGCGGGCGGTGACGTTCAGCGCGGGAATCTTCATCGTCGGTCTGGCCGCGTTCGGTTTCGTCTTCAAATCGGTGTACGGCATGTACTTCGTCAGCCACGCCCAGGCCGGTCTTGTGAGCGTGCCCGGCATGAACGTGACCATGCCGCGCGACGGTACCGTGCAGAGCCTGCTCAAAGGCGACGCCGTTGCCGCCAAGGGCGCGCCGCTCGCCACCTTCAGCACCAGCATGCTGGATGTGCTCAAGGGCCACCTGGACGAAGATCAACTGCAACCGGCCAAGGTCGAAGAGCTGTTCGGCAAGCAAATGACCGGCACCCTGACTTCGCCCTGCGATTGCGTGGTGGCCCAGCAACTGGTCGCCGACGGCCAGTACGCCAGCAAGGGCGACGTGATTTTCCAACTGGTGCCGCGCGGCAGCCTGGCCAACGTGGAAGCCCGCTTCACCTATCGCCAGTTCGCCGACGTTCGCCCAGGCACGCCAGTGAACTTCCAGGTGGCCGACGAAGAACAGGTACGCACCGGCACCATCATCAGCAGCACCAGCCTGAACAGCGCCGATTTGTCCTCCGACATCCGCGTGCAGATCAAGCCTGACGCCCCGCTGGACAGCACTTACGCCGGTCGCCCGGTGGAAGTGACCAGCGACCGCGGCCCATCGTTGAACTGGCTGATCGATAAAGCCATGGCTCACGGTCTGTAAGCGAGGACATGCCTGTGATGACTCTTCCGAATACGCCGTTGACCTCTGTGGGAGCCGGGCTTGCCCGCGATGGCGGTGGTGAATCCAACACCGCCATCGTAGGCAAGCCAGCTCCCACACAGAGCAGATCCCACTTCGCTTTGGGGTATTGCGCACTGGCACTCGCCGTGAGCCTCGCCGGTTGCGCCGGCCTGCCCGACCAACGCCTGGCCAATGAAGCGCTCAAGCGTGGCGACACCGTCACCGCGCAACAGAATTACCAGCAACTGGCAGACCTGGGTTACAGCGAGGCCCAAGTGGGTCTGGCCGACATCCAGGTCGGCACCCGCGACCCGGCGCAAATCAAACAGGCTGAAGCCACCTACCGTGCGGCGGCGGATACATCGCCCCGCGCCCAGGCCCGTCTCGGTCGCCTACTGGTAGCCAAGCCCGGCGCTACCGAGGCCGAGCAGCACGAAGCCGAGGGCCTATTGAAAAAGGCCTTCGCCAATGGCGAAGGCAACACCCTGATTCCGCTGGCGATGCTGTACCTGCAATACCCGCACAGTTTCCCGAACGTGAATGCCCAGCAGCAAATCAGTCAATGGCAGGCCGCGGGCTATCCGGAAGCCGGTCTGGCCCAGGTGCTGCTGTATCGCACCCAGGACACCTACGACCAGCATCTGGATGATGTGGAGCGCATCTGCAAGGTTGCGCTGAACACCACCGATATCTGCTACGTCGAGTTGGCCACGGTCTACCAGAAAAAAGCCGAACCGGAGAAACAAGCCGAACTGCTCAAGCAGATGGAGGCCGGCTACAGCCGTGGCACCGTCACTGCGCAGCGTGTCGACAGTGTTGCGCGCGTACTTGGCGATGCGACTCTCGGCCAGCCGGATGAAAAAACCGCCCAGGCCCTGCTGGAAAAAATCGCCCCCGGCTACCCGGCATCCTGGGTCAGCCTGGCGCAACTGCTCTACGACTTTCCCGAGTTGGGCGACGTCGACCAGATGATGAAGTACCTCGACAACGGCCGCGCCGCCGACCAGCCGCGCGCCGAGCTGCTGCTGGGCAAGCTCTACTACGAAGGCAAGTGGGTGCCGGCTGACGCCAAGGCCGCCGAAGCCCACTTCGAAAAAGCCGTAGGCCGTGAAGTCGCCGCCGATTACTACCTCGGCCAGATCTACCGCCGTGGCTACCTGGGCAAGGTCTATCCGCAAAGAGCCCTGGACCATCTGCTGACCGCTGCGCGCAACGGCCAGAACAGCGCCGACTTCGCCATTGCCCAATTGTTTTCCCAAGGCAAGGGCACCAAACCCGACCCATTGAACGCTTATGTCTTCAGCCAATTGGCCAAGGCCCAGGACACCCCGGAGGCCAATGAGTTGGCGACGCAGCTCGAAGCTCCGCTGACGCCTGAACAACGCACCCAAGGCCAACGCCTGGTGCAACAGGAGCTGGCCACCCGCGGCACCCTGGCCCAGAGCACGCTGCAACTGCACGCCCTGCAAGAAGAAGACGGCGAGGAATCCCTATGAAGCTCAACCCATTCGTCAAGGCCGGCATCGGCCTGACCTTCGCCCTGCTATGGTCGTGCCCGACCCTGGCCGCGCTGACCGAAGCCAAGAACTTTGGCCTGGAAGTGAAAATCACCGGCCAGTCCGAAGACGACCGCGACCTGGGCACCAAGCCCGGCGGCGACGTCAACGGTATCGGCCTCGACCTGCGCCCGTGGGTCTATGGCGAAAGCGGCGCGTGGAGTGCCTACGCCATGGGCCAGGCCGTGACGTCCAGTGACATCATCGAGACCGATACCCTGCAACAGTCCGCCGATGACGCCACCCAGCAGTCAAGCAACGACGACCGCAAAACCAAGAAAAACTACCTGGCCCTGCGCGAATTCTGGGTCGGCTACAGCGGCTTCACCCCCTACCCCGGCGAGATCCTCAAGCTGGGCCGCCAACGCCTGCGCAACGACGACGGCCAATGGCGCGACACCAATATCGAAGCACTGAACTGGACCTTCGACACCTCCTTGCTCAAGGCCAACGTCGGCGCCGCCGAACGCTTCAGCGAATACCGCACCGACCTCAAGGAACTGTCGCCCAAGGACAAGGACCGCCAGCACTTCTACGCCGATGCGTCCTACCAGTGGATGCCGGGCCAGTGGATCGGCCTGCGCGGCCACCACACTCACGACGACGGCAAGCTCGACTACGCCGAACCGGGTGTCGCCACAGACCCGTTGGACAAACGCGAAAATGGCGACCTGACCTGGCTCGGCCTCGAAGCCAACAGCGACGCCTATAACTGGCGCAACACCAACACTGTCAACTACTGGGCGAGCATCACCGGCATGCAGGGCAACCGCGACACGGTCAATGCCTTGAATGCCGACGGCACTCGCCCAAGCAATGCCAAGCGCAGTGATGACGTGAATGGCTGGGCCACCGATATCGGTGTGCGCCTGCGCCTCGATCCGCAATGGCAAGTCGGTGCGGCCTACTCCCGCGCCAGCGCCGAGTACGAACAGAACGGCCTGCAGAGCAACCGCTCGAACTGGACCGGCACCCAGTCCCGCGTGCACCGCTTCGGCGAAGCGTTCCGCGGCGAGATGAACAATATGCAGTCCATGAGCCTGTTCGGTTCCTGGCAGTTGCGCGAGGACTATGACGCCAGCCTGGTGTACCACAAGTTCTGGCGCGTCGACGGCAACAAGCCGGTGGGTAGCAACGGTATCGATGCGGTACAGAACAACACCGATGACGTGACCGGCGCGATCCTCTCCAGCACCTCCCTGCCCCTTGAGGACGGCAAAAAAGACCTCGGCCAGGAGATGGACCTGGTGGTCACCAAATACTTCAAAAAAGGTCTGTTGCCGGCCGCGTTGAGCCAGTCGATCGATGAGCCCTCGGCCCTGGTGCGCTTTCGTGCCGGCGTGTTCAAACCGGGTGACGCCTATGGCAGCCAAGTCGACTCGTACATGCACCGCGCCTTTGTCGACGTGATCTGGCGATTCTGATGGGAACCTGCGCAATGAATGCTCAAAGCCTACTCGTCGCAGCAATCCTGCTGGCCAGTGCCACGGCCTCTGCCGACCCGGTGGCCAAGGCGCCAACCATCGCCAAAGGACTGCAACAGGCCAAGACCTACACCATTTCCAGCCCGCCCACCGCGCCGCTGGAAATGGCCAAGCCAGCCTTGCCTGACCTGAGCGGCTACACCGCTGCGGCGATGGAAAAGAAAATCGTACGAGCCCAGCCAGGCAAGATCAGCATCCGTCGAATGATGCAGGAAGACGCGCTCAAGGACTTCATCGGCGGTGACAACAAGATGGCCGAATGGGTGGTCCGCCAACACGGCATTCCCCAGGCGATCTTTGTCGACGACGGCTACATGAACCTCAAGGACCTGCTCGGCAAGGTACCCAAACAGTACCTCAGCGAAATGTCGCCGGGCGTGTTCCTGGCCAAGCTGCCGATTGTGGTCGGGCGCAAGGGCATCCTGGAGATCGACAAGAGGACCCAGGAACTGCGCCTGTCCCAAGAGTCGGGTTCGTTCCTGATCAACGACGGCCAGCTGTTTGTGCGTGATACCAGGATCACCGGTTGGAGCGAAAAGGCCAACGGCCCGGCGCTGTTCAAGTCGCCCAAGGAATTTCGCCCGTTCCTGTTGGCCTGGGGTGGTACCGAGACCTACGTCGCCAACAGCAAGATGGCCAGCTTCGGCTACGCCAACAGTAAGTCGTACGGGGTGAGTATTTCCCAGTACACGCCGAACATGGCCAAGGTGCTCAAGCGCCCCGAACCCACCGGCTGGATCATCGACTCCGAGTTCTCGGACATGTGGTACGGCTTCTACTGCTACGAGACCACGGGTTTTGTGATCAAGGGCAATACCTACAAAGACAACATCGTCTACGGCATCGACCCCCACGACCGTTCCCACGGCCTGATCATCGCCGACAACACCGTGTACGGCACCAAGAAGAAGCACGGCATCATCATTTCCCGGGAAGTGAACGACAGCTTCATCTTCAACAATCGCAGCTACGACAACAAACTCTCGGGCCTGGTGATCGACCGTAACAGCGTGAACAACCTGATCGCCGACAACGAGATCTACCGCAACCACACCGACGGCATCACCCTCTATGAGAGCGGCGACAACCTGCTGTGGGGCAACAAGGTCATCAGCAACCGTCGCCACGGCATCCGCGTGCGCAACAGCGTGAACATCAAGCTGTACGAGAACACCGCCATGGCCAACGGCCTGACCGGCGTGTACGGCCACATCAAGGACTTGACCGACACCGACCGCGACATCGCCCTCGACCCGTTCGACACCAAGGTCTCGCTGATCCTGGTCGGTGGTGAACTGGCGGGTAACGGCAGCGGGCCGCTGTCCATTGACTCGCCGTTGAGTGTCGAGCTGTACCGCGTGGCGATGTTGGCGCCGACCAAGTCCAGCGGCATCAGCTTCAACGGCGTGCTGGGCGACCGCCAGGAAGAAATTCTCGACCTGCTGGTACGCCAGCAGAAAGCCGTGTTGATCGACCCTGTCGAACGCCAGACCGAAATGCAGGACTGAGGATGACCCTTATGCACCCACACATGATCAAACTGTTGAGCCTCTCGGGTCTGACCTTCGGCCTGCTGGCGGCCAGCCAGGGCGTACGCGCCGATGAAGTGAAGGCCCCGTCCTTTACCGCCGAACCGTGCTGCAGCCTGTGCCCGGCCGCCCACGACGCGAAGAACTACACCACGCGCTACCAGCAGAACTTCACCACCCTGGTGCAAGCCCAGGGCGACTGGCTGTTCCGGACCCAGGAAGACTTGCGCACCGAATTCGACACCAGCCCCGCCGGCTACAAACGCATGCAGCAACTGCACGATGCGTTCAAGGCCAAGGGTGTGGAACTGGTGGTGGTCTACCAGCCGACCCGTGGCCTGGTGAACCGCAACAAGCTCAACCCCGAGGAAAAAGCCAAGTTCGATTTCGACAAGGCACTGGGCAACTACAAGACCATGCTCGGCCGTTTTGCCAAGATGGGCTATGTGGTGCCGGACTTGTCGCCGTTGACCAATGAGCAGTTGCCCGATGAATTGCCGGCCCACGATTTCTACTTCCGTGGCGATCAGCACTGGACCCCGTACGGCGCCCAGCGCACGGCGAAAATCGTCGGTGCCAAAGTGCGCGCGATGCCTGAGTTCGCCGATATTCCAAAGCGTGAATTCGAAACCAAGCGCTCCGGACGCATGGGCAAGACTGGCACCCTGCACAACATGGCCGGACAACTGTGCGGCACCAGCTACGCGATCCAGTACATGGACCAGTTCACCACCGAGCCCAAGGGCGAAGCGGGTGACGGCGATCTGTTCGGCGATTCGGGCAACCCGCAGATCACCCTGGTGGGCACCAGCCACAGCGGCAAGAACTACAACTTCGCGGGCTTCCTGGAGCAGGAAATCGGTGCCGACATCCTCAACGTCGCCTTCCCTGGCGGTGGTCTGGAAGGTTCGATGATCCAGTACCTGGGCAGCGATGAGTTCCAGAAGACGCCGCCGAAAATTCTCATCTGGGAATTCTCGCCGCTGTACCGCCTGGACCAGGAGACCATCTACCGCCAGATGATGGCACTCCTCGATAACGGCTGCGAAGGCAAGACCGCGCAGATGTCCGCCAGCACCACACTCAAACCCGGCAAGAACGAGCTGCTGGTCAACAGCTCGAACAAAGACCTGCGCAATGCCAACCATCAGGTTGATATCCGCTTCGCCGATCCATCGGTGAAAACCCTGCAAGCCACCCTCTGGTACATGAACGGCCGCCATGAGGACATCAAGATCGAGAAACCCGAGACATCCGATACAGACGGGCGTTTCGCCTTTGAACTGCGCACCGATGAAGACTGGGCCTCGCAGAACTTGCTGGCCGTGGAAGTCCAAGGCCCCGAAGCAGGCCAGGCCGCGCAGAAGGTTGAAGCGAAAATTTGCACACGCAACGTATTCCCAAGCGGCGGTCAACGCACCGCTCAACTTGGGCAATGAGGTTACCTATGCAGAAGTTATTGATCCCCACGTTACTCGGCCTTGCGATGTTTGCAGGCGTGGTCAACGCCGCCGCCCCACTGCGTCCACCCCAGGGCTACTTCGCCCCGATCGAGGCGCTCAAGACCGGCGACTTCAAGAATGACTGCGACGCCATGCCAGCGCCGTACACCGGCTCACTGCAATTTCGCAGCAAGTACGAAGGCTCGGACAAGGCCCGCGCCACCCTGAACGTGCAATCCGAAAAAGCCTTTCGCGACAGCACCGCCGACATCACCAAGCTGGAGAAAGACACCAGCAAACACGTGATGCAGTTCATGCGTGACGGTCGCCCTGAACAACTGGAGTGCACGCTGAACTGGCTTGCGTCGTGGGCTCGGGCAAATGCCTTGATGTCCAAGGACTTCAACCACACCGGCAAGTCCATGCGCAAATGGGCGCTGGGCAGCATGGCCTCGGCCTATGTACGCCTGAAGTTTTCCGATTCCCATCCGCTGGCCAGCCATCAGCAGGAATCACAGCTGATCGAGGCGTGGTTCAACAAGCTGGCCGATCAAGTGGTCAGCGACTGGGACAACCTGCCGCTGGAAAAAACCAACAACCATTCCTACTGGGCCGCCTGGTCGGTGATGGCGACCTCCATCGCGACCAACCGTCGCGACCTGTTTGATTGGGCGGTGAAGGAATACAAGGTCGGCGTGAACCAGGTCGACGACCAAGGCTTCCTGCCGAATGAATTGAAGCGCCAGCAACGGGCTTTGGCGTACCACAACTACGCCCTGCCGCCACTGTCGATGATCGCCAGTTTTGCCCTGGTCAACGGTGTGGACCTGCGTCAGGAAAACCACGGCGCGCTCAAGCGCCTGGGCGATAAGGTACTGGCCGGAGTGAAAGACCCAGCGATCTTCGAACAGAAGAACGGCAAGGAACAAGACATGAAGGACCTCAAGGAAGACATGAAATATGCCTGGCTTGAACCCTTCTGCACCCTCTACACCTGCGCGCCGGATGTGCTGGAGCGCAAGCACGGGATGCAGCCGTTCAAGACGTTCCGCCTGGGGGGTGACCTGACCAAGGTCTACGACCCGACGCATGAAAAAGGCAACAAAGGTTCCTGAATAGCTGACTGACTGAACTGAATTCAAATGTGGGAGGGGGCTTGCCCCCGATAGCAGTGTGTCATTCAACACAGATGGCGACTGTTGCACAGCAATCGGGGGCAAGCCCCCTCCCACATTTAGAGCCAGTTTTGACAGTAGGAATGTTGTACAGCCCTCCTCGAATTTTCGTGGGGGGTTTGGGGGGGCTTTGGCCCTTGAATGTTGGCTAAACATGGAGAGATCGGGATGGTTTTCTCGTCCAATGTGTTCCTGTTTCTGTTCTTGCCGATTTTTCTCGGCTTGTACTATTTGAGCGGGCAACGCTATCGCAACCTGCTGCTGCTGATTGCCAGCTATGTGTTCTACGCCTGGTGGCGAGTGGACTTCCTGGCGCTGTTCGCCGCCGTGACGCTGTGGAACTACTGGATCGGCCTCAAGGTCGGTGCAGCGGGCGTGCGCACCAAGCCGGCCCAGCGCTGGCTGCTGCTCGGCGTGGCCGTTGACCTGTGCATCCTCGGCTACTTCAAGTACGCCAACTTCGGTGTCGATAGCATCAATGTGATGATGAAGTCGGCGGGCCTGGAGCCGTTCATCCTTACCCACGTGCTGCTGCCGATCGGTATCTCGTTCTACATCTTCGAGTCCATCAGCTACATCATCGACGTGTACCGTGGCGACACGCCGGCCACGCGCAACTTGATCGATTTCGCTGCATTCGTGGCGATCTTCCCGCACTTGATTGCCGGCCCCGTGTTGCGTTTTCGCGACCTGGCCGACCAGTTCAACAACCGCACCCACACCCTCGACAAGTTCTCCGAAGGCTGTACGCGGTTCATGCAGGGTTTCATCAAGAAGGTCTTCATCGCCGACACCCTGGCGGTGGTGGCCGACCATTGCTTCGCCCTGCAAGACCCGACTACCGGGGATGCCTGGCTCGGCGCGCTGGCCTACACCGCGCAGTTGTACTTCGACTTCTCCGGCTACAGCGACATGGCCATCGGCCTGGGCTTGATGATGGGTTTCCGCTTCATGGAAAACTTCAAGCAGCCGTACATCAGCCAATCGATCACCGAGTTCTGGCGGCGCTGGCACATCAGCCTCTCTACCTGGCTGCGCGACTACCTCTACATCACCTTGGGCGGCAACCGCAAAGGCACGCTGACCACTTACCGCAACCTGTTCCTGACCATGCTGCTCGGTGGCCTGTGGCACGGTGCGAACATCACCTACATCGTGTGGGGCGCGTGGCACGGCATGTGGCTGGCGATTGAAAAAGCCATTGGCCTGAACACCTCGCCACGCAGCTTCAACGTGGTGCGCTGGGCCTTTACCTTCTTGCTGGTGGTGATTGGTTGGGTGATCTTCCGGGCCGAAAACCTGCACGTCGCGGGCCGTATGTACGGCGCGATGTTCAGCTTCAACGAGTGGTCGCTGTCGGAACTCAACCGCGCCAACCTCACCAGCCTGCAAGTGGCAACCCTGGTGGTGGCGTACGCGACACTGGCGTTCTTCGGCCTGCGCGATTTCTATCGCGACCATCCAGCCACGCCGAACCCGGCTCGCAGCGTACCGGGCTATGCCATGCGCGCCTGTGTGCTGCTGCTGTTCGCGGCGTCGATCCTGAAACTCTCGGCGCAGAGCTTCTCGCCGTTCCTTTACTTCCAATTCTGAGGGAGCCGACATGACCCGTTCATTCCGCGTGCTCTATATCGCCCTGTTCCTGGCCATGCTGCTGGTGCTGGGCCTGTGGTCGATGCGCAGCTTCTTCGGTTTCAGCACCAACGCCGATGCCACCGTGCTCAACGGCCGCTGGACCAAGGCCGTCGAGACCCACTACGACGACGAGTTCCCGATCAAGCGCCTGGGCACCAACCTCTGGGCGGCGCTGGACTACAAGCTCTTCAATGAAGGCCGCAAGGGCGTGGTGCTTGGCCGCGATCACTGGTTGTACAGCGACGAGGAGTTCAACCCCATCGTCAACGAAGACCAGAACCTGCAAGGCAACTACGCGCTGGTCGAAGGCGTGCGTCAGAAGCTCAAGGCCCAGGGCGTTCAATTGGTGATGGCGATCGTTCCGGCCAAGGTGCGCCTGTACCCGGAGCACTTGGGCGACGTGAAACCGGCGAGCATCCACGCCAATCTGTACCAGGACTTCCACGCCCGCGTGGCGGCCGACAAGATCATCGCGCCGGATCTGCTTGGCCCGTTGCAACAGGGCAAGCTGGGCGGCAAGCAAGTGTTCCTGCGTACCGACACCCACTGGACCCCGGACGGTGCGGAAATTGCCGCCAAGCAACTGGCCAAGGTGATTGCCGACAAGACTCCCCTGAGCGGCGAGCCACAGCGCTTTGTCACCGAAGCTGAAAAGACCGCGCCCCATACAGGCGACCTGCGCCTGTTCCTGCCCCTGGACCCACTGTTCGAAAACCTGATGCCACCCAAGGAGCCGCTGGAAAAACGCGTCACCCACCTGGCCGAAAACAAAGGCGACGACGCCCTGTTCAACGACAGCGAAACCCCAGTCGCCCTGGTCGGCACCAGCTACAGCGCCAACCCCAACTGGAACTTCGTCGGCGCGCTCAAGCAGGCCTTGCACAGCGACGTCATCAACTATGCCGAAGACGGCCACGGCCCGATCCAGCCGATGCTCAGCTACTTGAAAAGCGACGACTTCAAGAACAGCCCGCCCCAGGTGCTGATCTGGGAATTTCCCGAACGTTATCTGCCCGTGAACAACGAAATCGGCGATGCCGACCCACAGTGGGTCGCGCAACTTAAACAAGCCGGTACGCGCCAACAGCACATGGCACTGAACACCCCAGTCAATAACCAAAAATCCGAGACGCCCGACCGGGCGCAAAACTGAAAGAGAGGTAACTCACATGACTTTCACTACTACTCCGCGTCGTCTCGCCAAGACCCTGGCTATCGCTGCCGGCCTGAGCTTCGTGTCGATGTCCGTTTTCGCCGGCGGTGACGCTGCGCTCTACGGTCCCACCGCACCAAAAGGCTCCAGCTTCGTGCGCGTCTACAACGCCAGCAACCAGGAAGTCAGCGCCACCGTCGGCGCCACCAACCTGAGCGACGTCGCCCCGCTGGCCAGCAGTGACTTCAGCTTCATGCCGGGCGGCGACTACAGCGCCAAGGTTGGCAGCCAGACCGTGCCGGTCAAACTTGTCGCCGACCACTACTACACCCTGGTCAACAGCGGCAGCGGCCAACCGCAACTGATCGAAGAACCGCCGTTCAAGAACAAGCAGAAATCCTTGGTGCGCGTGCAGAACCTCAGTGACAAGGCCCTGACGCTGAAGACCGCCGACGGCAAGACCGATGTGGTCCAGTCGGTGGCGGCCAAGGGCCGTGGCGAGCGTGAAATCAACCCGGTGAAGGTGAGCCTGGCGTTGTATGACGGAGACAAGAAAGTCGGCGATGTGAAGCCGGTTGCGTTGGAACGTGGTGAAGCGGCGGTGCTGTATGTGACGGGCTCCGGTTCGAGCATCTCGTCAGTCTGGGTGAAACGCCCAGTGTCGGCCCGCTAATGATTTTTTCGGATTGACACATCCCCCCTGTGGGAGCCGGGCTTGCCCACGATGGCGGTGGTGAATCCAACACCGCTATCGCAGGCAAGCCAGCTCTCACAGGGACCGAGGTGTCCATTCGGACCGAGACAAAAACAAGAGTGAAACGACAAACCCTCGTAGCTCTGACCCAAATCGATTCAAGGAGAAACACCCATGATCCCAGTAATCCTTTCCGGTGGTAGCGGCTCACGTCTTTGGCCGCTTTCGCGCAAACAGTTCCCCAAGCAATTCCTGGCCCTGACCGGCGAGCACACGTTGTTCCAGCAAACCCTGGAACGCCTGGTGTTCGAAGGCATGGACTCACCTATCGTGGTCTGTAACAAAGACCACCGTTTTATCGTCAACGAACAGCTGAACACGCGTAACCTAGACTGTCAGCGCATCCTCATGGAACCCTTCGGCCGCAACACCGCACCAGCCGTGGCCCTGACGGCGATGATGCTGGTCAATGAAGGCCGCGACGAGCTGATGCTGGTGCTGCCCGCCGACCACGTGATCGACGACCAAAAAGCTCTGCAACGTGCCCTGGCCCTGGCCACCGTGGCCGCCGAGCGTGGCGAGATGGTGCTGTTTGGCGTGCCGGCGACCCGCCCGGAAACCGGCTACGGCTATATCAAGTCCGCCAACGATTCGCTGCTGCCCGAAGGCGTGAGCCGCGTGCAACAGTTCGTGGAAAAGCCCGATGAAAAACGTGCGGTGGAATTCGTCAAAAGCGGCGGTTACTTCTGGAACAGCGGCATGTTCCTGTTCCGCGCCAGCCGCTTCCTCGAAGAGCTGAAAAAGCACGACCCGGACATCTATGACACCTGCGTATTGACCCTCGAGCGCAGTGCGCAGGATGCTGACACCGTGACGTTCGACGAAGCCACCTTCGCCTGCTGCCCGGACAACTCCATCGACTACGCCGTGATGGAAAAGACCCAACGCGCCTGCGTGGTGCCGCTGAGTGCCGGTTGGAGCGACGTGGGCTGCTGGGCCTCACTGTGGGCGGTCAATGATAAAGACGTGCACGGCAACGTGAGCAAAGGCGACGTGGTGATCCAGGACAGCCGCAACTGCATGATCCACGGCAACGGCAAGCTGGTGTCGGTGATCGGCCTGGACAATATCGTGGTGGTGGAAACCAAGGACGCGATGATGATTGCCCACAAGGACAAGGTCCAGGGCGTCAAGCAGATGGTCAACACCCTCAACGATCAGGGCCGCAGCGAAACCCAGAACCACTGCGAAGTCTATCGCCCATGGGGCTCCTACGACTCGGTGGACATGGGTGGCCGCTTCCAGGTCAAGCACATCTCGGTCAAGCCGGGCGCGTGCCTGTCACTGCAGATGCACCACCACCGCGCCGAACACTGGATCGTGGTCAGCGGCACCGCCGAAGTCACCTGTGACGAGAATGTGTTCCTGCTGTGCGAGAACCAGTCCACTTATATCCCGATTGCCTCGGTGCACCGTTTGCGCAACCCGGGCAAGATTCCGCTGGAGATCATTGAAGTGCAGTCGGGCAGCTACTTGGGCGAGGACGATATCGAGCGCTTTGAAGATATCTACGGGCGATCGACGCCGGTTGAACGTGGTGTGTCGGTGAAAACCATCGCACAGTAACACTGTCGTACAAGAAGCCCCCGTCCAGCCGACTGCGTCCCCTATCCGCAGCCGGTTGGGCGGGGGCTTTTTTATTTGAACCGCATCCTGTTATGACGTGCTCTGGCCTCCCCAGTTCGAGGGGGAGTAGGCGTTGTAATTGCCGGTACTGTTAGTGGTGCTACCCGCGCTGTCGAATCTATCCTTGCCATATTCCTGGGCAGTCCTGCCCCCATAGACCATGGCGGCGCCCAGGACTTTACTGAACATACCGCCACTCGAGCCAAGTCTTTTCCCAATACCCTCTGCGGCGGCACCGCCCACCATATAACCAGCTCCCTTCGCCTTCTCAGTGTCCGTACCCTGGTTATAGAGTGCGGTGGGAAAAAGCGCAGAAGTCCCTTGCAGCAGTGTCTGTCCCAGGTTGGTAAGCCTTTGATTTTGCATACGAGGCGATACATGGGCGTCGCGGTCTGTCGCTGGATTGGATGCTCCAGCAGTGCTACGCGCTGGCGCAGGTTGAGGCGTAAGGAGAGAGGTGGCCACTGACCCAATTGCGGAGATGGCAGCCGGTGTAATAAGGGCTGAAGCAATCATAGTTCGTCTCACTCAAGTAACCGAGGTAAGTACCCTCCTGGATAATCCGCATTTCCCTATGCTGACTCTGTGGAAAAAATGAGTTATCAGGTTCCCTCGTAAACGAAAACTGATCCCCACGATAGGCATCACGCCCAACCCGCGAGTAGGATGTTTTATCTGCGTATGAGGTTGTCATCATGTTCTTCGGCGTCCTGCTCATCATCACCTGGCTGGTCCTGCTGCTGCGCTACCCGGCCAAAGCCTTGCCAGTGTCGTTGGCCGCTGCGGTCGGCCTGGGTTTCGTGGCGATCTGGGTGGTGTGGCTGGATAACCGTGAAGCCTCACAGCTGGCACGCCTGGAACTGCGCATCACCTATGCGCCACAAGACTGCCAGGCCGACCGGCCACTGAAGCTGACCTTGAAGAACACCAATGACGTGCCCTTGACCGAGCTGCGCTGGCGTGTGGCAGCCTATGCGCCGGGCGACACGGTCAACCTGGCCGACAACGTCTACGCCGCTCCACGCTATCGCGGCCCCGGTGAACTGCAGGCCGGTGAAACCTGGGAAGACTGCCTGCCCACACCATCACTGCGCCCCGGCTACCGCCCGCAAACCCTGGAATTTCGCGCCGAGCACCTGCAAGGCAGTTTCTCGGACTGACAAAGGATTGACCCATGCCTAACGTACTCATCACCGGTTGCTCCAGCGGCATCGGTCGCGCCCTGGCCGAGGCCTTCAAGACGTCCGGTTATCACGTGCTGACCAGCGCCCGTCGCGAAGAAGACGTGATCGCCCTCAACGACGCCGGCTTCCATGCCGTGCTACTGGACGTGAATGACAGCGCCGCCCTGCAAACCCTGGCCACCCAGGTGGATGAGCTGGACGTGCTGGACGTGCTGATCAACAATGCCGGCTACGGTGCCATGGGCCCGCTGCTCGACGGCGGCACCGACGCGATGCAGCGCCAGTTCGAAACCAACGTGTTCTCCATTGTCGGCGTGACCCAGGCACTGTTCCCCGCCCTGCGCCGCAGCAAAGGTCTGGTGGTGAATATCGGCAGCGTGTCGGGTGTGCTGGTCACGCCGTTTGCCGGCGCGTACTGCGCCTCGAAAGCCGCCGTCCATGCCTTGAGCGATGCACTGCGCATGGAACTGGCGCCGTTTGGGGTGCGGGTGATGGAGGTCCAACCGGGGGCGATCAACACAAGCTTTGCCAAAAACGCCGGCGCCCAGGCTGAACTGTTGATCAATGAACAATCGCCGTGGTGGCCACTGCGGGATGGCATCCGGGCGCGCAGCCAGGCTTCCCAGGACAAACCGACCCCGGCCAACGTGTTTGCGGCAGATGTACTCAACGCAGTGCAACAAAATCAGCCGCCGCGCCTGTTGCGTTCCGGTAATGGCAGCCGGGCGTTGCCGTTGATGGCCGCACTCTTGCCCAAAGGGCTGCTGGAGAAAGTCTTGATGAAACGCTTCGGGCTGACGAAAACGCTCTAACTTTTCATAAAATCAATAAACGCCCGCACCTTCATCGGCAAATGCCGCGTATCCGGATACATCGCATAAACCCCCTGTGGGGCGAAGCGATGGTCCGGCACCAGCCGCACCAGCCTTCCGGCGTCCAGATCATCCTGCACCAGCCATTGCGGCAGCACCGCTACACCATGGCCGCGTACGGCAAATGCTTGAAGAACAGCGGCACTGTCGGCCACCAGTGAAGAATGCCCTGGCCGATATTGATGCTCGCCACCTGACGGATCAGTCAGGCTCAACTCGGTCAGTCGGCCATGGCCCAGCTTGGGCAACTGCTCCAACTCATCCAGCGTATGGACGCCGACAAATGCCGGGGCGGCCACCGCGAACACCTCGAATGTCGACAACTGTAGCGCGCGGTGGCTGGAGTCCAGCAGGCGCCCCAATCGAATCGCCACGTCAAAGCGCTCTGAAATCAAATCGGCGTGGGTGGAGGATGTGGATAAATGGATATTCAGGTCCGGGTGCAAGCGGCGGAATGCTTCCACCGCCGGGGCAACCACCGCCAGCGCATATTCCACGGTGGTGGTGATGCGCAACGTGCCTTTGAGCTGATCATGTTCCGAACGGGCTTCTTCCACCGCCAATCGCGCTTCGTCCAACATCCTCGTGCAACGCAGGTAGAAGCGCTCCCCGGCATCGGTCAACGCCAGTTGGCGGGTGTTGCGGGTCAGCAGCGTGACGCCTAGCTCGGCCTCCAGGCGCTTGAGGTTGAAGCTGACCACCGCGCGGGTCTGGCCCAGCAGATCGGCTGCGGCAGTGAGTGAGCCGGCCTCGACCACGGCTTTGAAAGTGTCGAATCGATCCAGGCTGACCATGGGCCAGGCACTCCTTTGTCAAAATATTTTTGACAAACTAACAGGCAAACCGGCGTATCCCAAACATGGCATCACCCTTACCCTGCCCGCTTCACTCGCAGGATCGCGTCCATGACCTACCGCTCGAAAGTCGCCTGGATCTTTTTGCTGGGCTTTGCCCTGGACCTGGTGAACATGTTTGTCGCCACGGTCGCCTACCCGGATATCGCCCAAGAATTGCACGCCTCGGTGACGCAACTGGCGTGGATCAGTAACGCCTACATGCTCGGCCTGACCGTGATCATTCCGTTCAGTGTCTGGCTGGCAGCCCTGTTGGGAGAACGTAACTTGATTGCTGCCAGCCTGCTGCTGTTCGCCGGGGCCTCGGTGATGGTGAGCCAGGCAGGCTCCATTGAAGCGCTGATCGCTTGGCGCTTGCTGCAAGGCTGGGGCGGCGGCCTGCTAATCCCGGTGGGGCAAGCGTTGGCTTACCGACACTTTCCACCCGCAGAGCGTAGTCAGCTCACCGCTCGGGTCATGTCGGTGGCCCTGTTGGTGCCGGCGCTGTCCCCGGCATTGGGCGGGCTGATCGTCGACAGTGTGTCGTGGCGCTGGATTTTCTACGCCAACCTGCCGCTGGCATTGATCACCCTACTGCTGGCGTTGCTGTGGATAAAACCGGACGCACCTGCGAGCATCCGCCCGCCTCTGGACCTAGTCAGCATTTTCAAGCAGGCCCGTAGCCCCATGTTGCGCGTGGCAATGCTGGTGTACCTGTGCATCCCCGGCATATTTATTGGCACCAGCCTGATCGCCATCCTTTATCTGCGCGGCCTGGGCTATGACGCAACGCGAACCGGCGCGCTGATGTTGCCGTGGGCGCTGGCCTCGGCACTGGCCATTTACCTCAGCAAAAAGCTGTTCAACCGCTGCGGCCCGAAGCCGTTATTGTTGGCGGGCATGGCCCTGCAATGCATCGGCATCCTGTTGCTCAATGGGCCAGCCCTGATCATTCCTGCCTACCTTTTGATGGGCTTGGGCGGTAGCTTGTGCAGCAGCACCGCACAGACCCTGGCCTTTCTGGATATCCCCGCCGAACGTATGGGCCACGCCAGCGCCTTGTGGAACATCAATCGACAGTTAAGCTTCTGTCTGGGCGCCGCAGCGATGAGTGCGATGTTGTCGGCCTTGGATTCCTTCGCCATTACCTTCACGATGGCGGCAGCCATGACCCTGCTGCCTCTTTTTGCAGTGCTGCGCCTGGATGCATCCAGAGTACGCACACTGCTTCACCTTGCCAGCGAGCCTCACCGATGATTGATTACAGTGACTTTTTTGAAGAAGTGATCCAGACCCACGTCGAAATCGAGCAATGGTTTGCCGGAGTCGCGCCTGAAGGCACCTTGCAAAGCCTGCTCGCGCGCTTCTCCCCGGAGTTCAGCATGGTCGCCCCGGCCACCGGAGCCCGCGTGAATGCAGCCGGGGTCAATGCCCTATTCACCCGTCTGGGCGGCATGCGTCCTGGACTGAAGATCACCTTGAGCGAGATGGCCGGTATTGACCGGCATGCTCGCGGGGCAACCGTGACCTACCGCGAGCATCAGGTGGATGACAGCGGCACCCAGACAGATCGGCGGGCCACGGTGGTGTTCGAAAAACAGGCCAGCGGTGTACTGCTATGGCGTCACCTGCATGAAACCTTTATCAAGGCTTGAATCAGACAACTATCCTAAGCCTCTACAAGACATTCATTACGCTTCAATACAATTTCGCTACAGAACTGAACGGGGGCCACGCGTAAAGTGGCGCCCTGATTGCACACTCGAAGTTACAAATAATCACCTCGCCCCTATCCCGTTTATCATTGATCGCAGTCCGCACAGCTCTACTAAAGCAGTCCTGGTCTCTCTTGGGTGAACCCTATCAAGCCTTTTAACAGATCGCGCTCTTGCCGCACGCTTTGCACACTATCACTGGTGTTGGTAGCAGTGACTGGCTGTTCAGTAGCTCCTCTACCGGCGTTAAAGCCACCCACGCCAGAGGCATGGCGTAACGCGTCGTCTCCTCTGTCGCCGCTCAAACCTGACCTGACTCAGTGGTGGCGTGCATTCAATGACCCCGAACTCGATACCCTGGTGGATCGGGCCTTGCAAAACAATCTGAATGTCGCAGCGGCAATCGAGCGCCTGCGTGCCACGCGTGTCCTGACCCAACATTCACAGTCCCCCTATTTACCCTCGCTGGCGATAAAGACCCACGATGCCATAAGCCCTGACACCAGCACTTCGTACTTCCTGATCGGCTTCGACTCGCAGTGGGAGCTTCCATTGTTTGGAGCCAAGCAAAGCGCCGATCGCCTGGCCCAGGGCAACGAAGCATTGGTACAAGCCGACTTGCGCAGCATCCAGGTCTCATTGGTCGCGGAGGTCACACGGCATTGGATTGAACTGCGTTCGGCGCAGCAGGCAGAACGTGCGCTGACGGCCATCCGTGACACTCAGCGTGAAAAACTGCGGCTGTTGCAGGTGCGCGAACAACTCGCACTGGCACCCCACTCTGACGTGGTTGGCGCGCAGGCTGATCTGGCGCGTGCCGAGATGATGCTGACCGGGCCGCGACAACTGATTAACCGCAACGCACAACAGTTGGCACTACTGTCCGGCAAACCTGAACCCGACGCTCTCTGGCTGCAGCCCGGCCCGCCACCCACGCTTGGCCAATGGCAACTCAACGGTGTACCGGCGGACCTTTTGCGTACTCGTCCGGAAATTGCCAGCGCTGAAGCCGAGGTCCTGATGGCCGCCGGGGAACTGGGGATGAGCCGAGCCGATATGTACCCGCACCTCAGCTTGGGCGCCTCGTTGCAGTGGTCGCTGAACATTGCCAGCAATCGCAAGCACACACCCAGCGGCAACAGCATTTTCTCGGCTGGACCCGGGATTAATATCCCATTGCTCGACTGGGGCCAACGTGCCGCGACGGCGCAAGCCAAGGACCATCAGATGCAAGCGGCGGTCCTGGCTTATCGGCAGGCCGTCTTGCAAGGCGTCGCAGAAGCCGAGATCGCCATGGGTGATCTCGAACAAATGCGTCTACGCGAACAAGCGTCCCGCCAGGTCTATGCCGAGACGCAAACCCGTCTGGATGCGTTGCAACAGCGGGCTACCCTGGGGCTGATGAGCACACTGGATCTGGCGACGGCCCGGGTGGAAGCGCTGCATGCCATGCAACAGGCCGACAGCGCGAGTACTGAACGAGGTATCGCCTATATAGCGCTCTACAAGGCGCTCGGCGGAGCGCCATTGCCGGCGACGACGTTGAAGGATGCTGACTGATGGTAGCGCTTGCCCGCCTGACACTGATCCATGAGTGGCGCCGCTTCCTACCCGCGATGATTGCGGTGGGTTTCGCAGGCTTGCTGCAATTGCTCCAGGCCGCCCTGGTACTGGGGATCTTCGGCAGTGCCAGCCTCTATATCACCGGCTCCACGGCTGACCTTTGGGTCGGCTATCCCGGCACCCAAAGTGTCAACCTCGGAAGGCCGATCGACCCAGGGGTAGAAATGCGCTTGCGCATGGATGCCGACATACTCAAGGTGGAATCGTACCGCTGGGTAGACGCCGACTGGCGCGGTACACGAGACACCGGTGGCGTGTCGGTCTTTGTCTCCGGTATCGATGCCGGGCCACACGGCATGATGTTTGGTCGCGTACTGTCGCCGGAGCTGCGTGCCCGCCTGGACGAACCCGGTGCGGTGATCGTTGATCGGGCCGACCTGGACAGCCTGGGCGTCAACCTGGGGGATACCGCGACCATCAACGGTCATCGTGTCCGCGTGGTCGGCGTCACCAGCGGCTTGCGTGCGCTGGGCGGGGTGAATGTGCTGGCGTCGCTGTCCAGCGCTCGGCAACTCGACACCACGGCCACGACTGACGGCATTACCTACCTGGTGGCGAAGCTGCGCGATCCCGCCCAGGCGGATGCGGTTGCCACGCGCCTGGGCACCGGTTCCGCGTTCGGCAGCTACGCCGTATGGACAGCAAAAGAGTTCGCCCAGCGCTCGCAGATGTATTGGATGTTCGACACGGGTGCCGGCGCCGGCGTGCTATTTCTGGCGGCGATTGTCTTCCTCGTGGGCGCGGTGATTACCAGTCAGACGCTGGTCGCCGCCATCGTGGGTTCAATCCGCGAATACGCAACCTTGAACGCCCTTGGCGTCGGCGTGAATGCCTTGCGCAAAGTGGTGATGGAGCAGGCGTTCTGGGTCGGGGCACTGGGGCTGCTTGGCAGTTCGGTCCTGGCCGGCCTCTTCTTCGTACTGGCGGGGCACTACAACGTGCCGGTGGAACTCTCGCCCGTCGCGGCCCTGGCTTGCCTGTTCCTGAGCATGATCCTGGCACTTGTGTCGGGCCTGGCGGCCATCCGTACCTTACGCCACGCCGACCCAGCAAGCCTTTTGAGATAGACCGCCCATGAGCCTCCTGACTTCAGCCACACCCGTCACGCTTCAAGCCAGCGGTATCAGCAAATCGTTTACCTCAGGTCGAGTCGTAACCCCAGTGCTGCATGATATTAGCCTGACGATACATCCCGGCGAACTCACCCTGATCTCAGGTCCGTCCGGCTGCGGTAAAAGTACACTGTTGGCCATTCTCAGCGGCTTGCAGCGACCGGACCAGGGTAGCGCGACAGCGCTTGGGCAAGACCTGGCCAGCCTGGATACTCGGGCGCTGGAGCACTTTCGCCTGCAGCACACCGGCTTCGTCTTCCAAGGCTTCAACCTGTTTCCAGCCTTGACTGCGCTGCAACAGGTCGAGTTGCCGTTGAGCTACCTCGGGCTACCGGCAAGGCAAATACGACAACGCGCCATCGAAGCCCTGGAAGACGTCGGGCTGGGCCCGCGCATGAAACTGCGCCCGGCCGAATTATCGGGCGGCGAAAAACAGCGCGTCGCCATTGCCCGCGCCGTGGCCAAGGCCCCGCAGTTGTTATTCGCTGACGAGCCCACCAGTGCCCTCGATGCCGCTAACGGCCAAATCGTGATCGACATTTTGCACAGGATCGCACGCACGCGTGGGACCACGGTGCTGTGTGTCAGTCACGACCCCCGCCTGATCAGCAACTCCGACCGGGTATTGACCATAGAAGACGGCCGCATCTTGAGCGATCACCCCATCCCCTTCCAACCGGCCACTGCGGCCGGAGCCCAGGAACACTCCGTATGAACGCGCGTTCGCTTCGCCCATGGCTGGTTCTAAGTACCGCACTTTTGCTGCTGACCGGCTGCTCCCGTGAAGACCCACCTTCGAAGCCGGCGGCATCAACCCCGACTTACCTCGCGGTGGCTCGCGGCCGTATTGATGTGGAAGGCGGTTTGCTCAAGCTCGGCATCACTCGCGACGGCGTCGTTGCCGAGATCAAAGTCAGTGAAGGTGAGCATGTCAAAAAGGGCCAACTGCTCGCCACCCTGGACAGCGAACTGGCGCAACTGGCCGTCAGCGCCGCACAGACCGAGCAACAACAGGTTCAGGTTCAAGCCAAACAACTCGCAAGACAGCTTAAGTTTGCCGAGCAGAAGGCCAGTCGCCTGACAACGGCAGCCACTGCAGGCGCGGGCGACAGGCAAAGTGCCGATGAGGCTCATGAAATCGCCGAACGGTTACGCGACGATATTGAAAGAAATAAAGGAGAGGCCGACGTTGCAGCGAGAAAACTGACGGCTGCTCGCTACGAACTGGCGAAGCGCAGTCTGCGGGCGCCGATAGACGCCGAGGTGGTCCGTCGCCTGATCCAACCTGGCGCCACGGTCTCTTCACAGTCCGGGCCGGCCTTTGTCTTGCTGCCGAACCAGGCACGTATCGTGCGGGCCGAGCTGAATGAATCGTTCACCGGCGCGGTACTCCCTGGCATGAAGGCTGAAATTACGGATGACAGCGGCAATGGTTCAGCCCCCCTGTCGGGCCACGTTGTACGCATCAGCTCGGTATTGGGCAACAGCACCCTTGAAGAGGATGCATTGGTCAGGGCCAACATGCGCACAGTTGAATGCATATTGGCTTTCGATCAACCACCGCCGGAGTCACTGCGGGTGGGTCAACGCATGCTGGTGCGGTTCGGGCCTTAGGTCTATCTCATGAACAGGCAGCGCGGCTTGCACATTCCTAGTGGTGTGTTGGGTCGACGATTACCGTGCAAGTAATCCCCGCTGCCAGCAACACCCCTTCCGGTACTTCATCAATATGAATCCGCACCGGCACCCGCTGGGCCAAACGCACCCAGTTGAAGGTCGGATTCACATCGGCAATCAACTCGCGACTTTCGGGGTTGTCACGGTCATAGATGCCCCGCGAGATGCTTTCCACGTGGCCCTTGAGCGTCTCGCCACTCATCAACTGCATATCGGCTTTGTCACCGACTTTGACGTGGGGCAGCTTGGTTTCTTCGAAGAAGCCATACACCCAGAACGAGTTCATATCCACCACGGCCATCTTGGCTTCGCCGATGCGTGCGTAGTCGCCGCGATGCACATTGAGGTTGGTGACATAACCGTCGACTGCCGCGACCACTTG
This sequence comes from Pseudomonas sp. GW821-FHT03A09, assembly GCF_059421065.1. Lineage (NCBI taxonomy): Bacteria > Pseudomonadati > Pseudomonadota > Gammaproteobacteria > Pseudomonadales > Pseudomonadaceae > Pseudomonas > Pseudomonas sp. GW821-FHT03A09. Next base: position 81,541 of record NZ_JBWKUX010000006.1, read on the forward strand.
CGTGCGTTTCAGATTCAGTTCAGCCGCTTCCAATTGCGCCAGCGCGTGTTGGTAATCCGCCAACGCCGAGTCAGCGATGTTGCTGGCGTCGTCACGGTTTTCCTTGGAGATCACCAGCGCATCCAGGTCAGCCCGGCGATGCGCGTTGACCTTGCGCATCTCCCAGGTGGCTTTGCGTGAAGCCACCAGCGATTGCGCCTGCTTGACCGCGATGCGGTAGTGCTCAGGGTCGATCTGCATCAGCAGGTCGCCTTTTTTAACCAACTGGTTGTCACGCACCGGCACGTCGACCACTTCCCCGGTCACGTCGGCGGCGACGTTGATGATGTCGGCGCGCACACGCCCGTCGCGGGTCCACGGGGTTTCCATGTAATGCACCCACAACGTGCGGCCAATCCAGATCGCCAAGGCCAGTACCAACAAGGTGGCGAGCAGGCTGAAAAACTTTTTCATCGGGGCATTCTCAACGGTAGACGGTCAGCGCCAGGGCGCCGAACAGGCAAACGAACAGGCTCAGGCGCAGCAACGCCGGGTGCCAGAAAAAACGGTACAGGTCGAACCCGGCCAGGAAGCGGTCCACGCCCCAGGCCAGCCCCGCCGCGATCAGGAACATCAGGGTCATGGTCGGCATGTAGATGCCGTGGAACGCGATTTCACGGGGCATGCGCAGCTCCTTTGAAGGCAGCGAGTGGCGATTGCGGGTCCAGCAACGAAGTGCGGATAAAGTGCAGGTAGCTTTTCACCCGGCGCAGGGCCGAGGTGTCGAAGTGCGGGGCGAAGGGTTCGTCGGTGGCCTGCACGCGGCTGATGGCATGGTCGACGGCGATCAGGCCGCGCTCCAGGTTGCTCGCGCTGGGTTGCAGGAACAGCCGCACCAGCGAGCGCCCCATCACGCGGATCGCTTGGCGCCACGGTTGGGATTCGGCGTACGCCGGGTGCACCGGCAAGATCGCCTGTTCCTTGCGCAGTTCGATGATCGCGTGGCCGACTTCCAGCACCACGAACATCCAGCGCAGCAGGTCGCGCTGTACTTGTGGCTGGCCCGCGGCAAGGCCGTAGGCTTGGTGCAGCAAATCGCGGGTGCGGCTTTCAAAGCTCGACGCCAACCCCTTGAGCTTGCCACTGATGGCATACACCACCTGCTCGCGCAGGTCTTGCTCCAGGCGGCGCCACAGCCAGCGGCTGTTGGGCGGCAGGATGATCGCCCCCGCCGCCGCGCAGACCAGCATGCCGATGACCATGGCGATGTAGTCGTTGATAAAGGTGTAGGGGTTGTAGATCGTCAGGTTGTCCGGCACCGAGCCGGTGCTGAAGAAGATCAGCAGACCTACGCCGACACCGGCGTACTGCGGGCGTGAAGCGAGGAACGCACCGAAGATGATCACCGGCGCGAGCATCACGCATAACAGCGGGAACCCGTCGATCCACGGGAACACGAAAAACATTTCGACGAAGCCCACCAACGCGCCGATCAAGGTGCCGCAAGCCATTTGAAAGGCCATGCGTTTCGGGTTGGGCGTGGCGGCGGACAGACCAACGGTGGCGGCGGCGATCAGGGTCATCGTCGCACCGCTGGGCCAGGCAGTGGCCACCCAGTAACTGCCCAGTACGATCAGGATGAACGACGCGCGAATCCCTGAGGCGGCGCAGGCCAGCCAGTTGGTTTTCGGCGTGTAGGGCTCGTCCCAGTCTTCCCGTGCGTGACTGTGGTCGGCCAGGGAAGCGTGGGTCAGCGCGTAGTTGTGCAAGTCGTCGACGAAGCGATACAGCAACTCGTAGGCGGTGTGGAAATCCAACTGCTCGGCGTCGCTTGGGTCTTCCTCCTGAAAGGCTGCACGCAAGGCACGCACCTTGGCGGGCAAGCTGTCTTTGTAGGCGCTGAGTTGAGTCACCAGCCGCGCCGCATCAGGACTGGTGAGGGCACGACCGGAGAAACCGTCGAGCACTTCGGCCAGATCCTGCAGTCCAGGTTTGATCGCCGCGACGACGTGATCCGCTGCATCCGTGCGCAGCCGCTCCAGCAGTTGATGCAACGCATTGAAGCGCGTGGTGATGCTCATGAACTCGCTGTTGAGGCGACTGAGCCGGCCATTGCGCCGCCGCATATGCGGGTCTTCGAACACGGTGACGCTGCGCAAACCTTCCAGGCCCACGGCTTCGGCGATGAAACGCACGTTGCTGGCCTCGAAACCTTCGCGCTGGCTGCGCCCACGCAGGCCATCGGTGACGAACAGCGCGAACACGCCAAAGCGTTGGTACAGCGCGTTGCGCATGGCGGCACTGGAGGTCTGCGGCAGGATCGCCGCGCTGACCAGCGTGGAGCACAGAATCCCCAGGGAGATTTCCAGCACGCGCCACACTGCCGCCATGAAGGCACCGTCCGGATGGGCCAGCGCGGGCAAACCGACCATCGCCGCCGTGTAGCCTGCCAGCACGAAACCATAGGCGCGGAAGTTGCGGTTACGGGTGGCACCGGCAGTGCAAATACCGACCCAAATCGCCAGGGCACCGAGGAACAGCTCGGTGTTCTGCGCAAACAGGGCGATCAGGAACACCATCACCGCCGAGCCCGCCAGGGTGCCGAGGAAACGGTAGAAGCTCTTGGCAAACACCTGGCCGCTTTGCGGTTGCATCACGATGAACACCGTGATCATCGCCGTGCGCGGTTGCGGCAGTTCCAGGCGCATGGCCAGCCATAACGTGAGGAACGCGGCGATCAGCACCTTGAAGATGTAGACCCAGGTCACGCCGTCGCTGCGTGCCCAGTCGAAAAAGCCACGGCGCCACTCAAGGGAATGCAGCCAGCGCAGCGGTGCAGGCAAGGGAGTCATCAAATCCTACTCAGTGATCAAACACGGCGAGTGCCGCCGGGGTCTTGCTCGGGAGGGTCTTGGCCGGTTGTGGCACATCGTCGCCGGCCTGGATGCCGCCACCCAGGGCCGTCACCAGCTCGGCGTGGGCGCTCAAGCGTGCGGCCTGCACCTGTTGCTCGACCTGTTGCTGGCGGAACAGCAGGGTCTGGGCGTTCAGCACGTTGAGGTAATCGGTGAGGCCGCGTTGGTAGGCGATCATCGCGATGTCATAGGTTTTCTGTGCCGAAGCCACCGACTGCGCGGCGAAGGCCGATTGTTTGTCCATGGACTCGCGGCGGATCAGTTGGTCGCTGATGCCCTTGAGCGCGTTGACCAGGGTCTGGTTGTACTTGGCCACGGCGATGTCATACCCGGCACTTGCCTCGCCCAATTGCCCCCGCAGCCGGCCACCGTCGAAGATCGGCAAGCTGATCGCCGGGCCGACGTTGTAATTGAATTTCTGACCGCTGAGAAAACCGAGCATAGTGCCGCCGGTAGCCATATAGCCGAGGCTGCCGACCAGGTCGACATTGGGGTAGAAACCGGCATGGGCCACATCGATACCCCGGGCCTGGGCCGCCACCTGCCAACGGCTGGCGACCACGTCGGGGCGCTGGCCGAGCAATTGCGCAGGCAGGCTGGAAGGCAGCTTCAGCGCAGCGGCGAGGGACAGCGTCGGGCGCTGCAACGTCGCGCCTTCCCCCGGGCCTTTGCCCGCCAATGCCGCCAGCTGGTTGCGGCTCAGGGCGATTTCTTCGTCGAGAGCATCCAATTGGCGGTGGGTTTCCGGCAATGGGGTCTCGGCCTGGCTGACGTCGAAATGCGTGCCGATCCCGGCGTCCAGGCGCTTGTTGGCCAGGTCGAGGATCTGCTGTTGCTGGGCCAGGGTGGCGGCGACGATATCGCGGCTGGCGTAGTGCAGCGACAGCTGGATATAGGCGCGCACCACGTTGTTCTGCAATTCGAGCTGGGCTTGGCGCGCTTCGGCGACGCTCATGTGGGCCAGGTCAACGGCCCGTTCGGTGGCGTTGCTTTCGCGGCCCCACAGGTCGAGGGCATAGCTCAGGCCCAGGGTGGAATTGTTGTCCCAGGTGTTCGCGCCGCTCAATTCTCCCGGGCCGTAGAACTGATCCTTGGGCCAGTTGTGACGTTTGAGGGTGGTGTCGCTGTTGATCTGCAACGACTCGGCCGACTCGGCAACCCCCGCCATGGCCCGCGCTTCACGCACCCGTGCGGCGGCCATGGCCATGCTTGGGCTGTTGTGCGTGGCGAGTTCGACCCAGCGGTTCAGTTGCGGGTCGCCGTAGGCCTGCCACCAATGGGCTGTGGGCCAGTGGGCGTCCTGGGCGGCGCTCTGGATGGCTTCGTCGGTGGCCAGGGTATTGGCGTCGAGGGTTTGGCCTTGTGGGGCGATTCCTCCGGTTCCGATGCAGCCGCTGATTGCTAACGATAAGGCGCAAACACTGAGAGCCTTCAGCCCTCTGTTAATGAGAGTCTTCAGCTCTCTGCTGATGCAAAGCGGCACGGCAAGCGAATTCCTGAGAGGGTGGAGCGGGGAAAGTGGCGCAATTCTAGGCGGCGGCATGGGCAACGATAAGCTGGCATTCCTGTGAATCTTTGTTACCGTTCAGGCGATAATCCGTTGGTAGGGATCACTGGACGGCGTAACTTTCTGTCACAATTTGTTATCTCCCTTGAGAACACTCCATGGACACTTTGCAAAACATGCGCGCCTTCAGTTGTGTGGCCGAAGCCGGCAGCTTCACCGCCGCCGCCGTGCAACTGGACACGACCACTGCCAACGTCTCGCGCGCGGTCTCCAACCTTGAGGCCCATCTGCAAACCCGCTTGTTGAACCGCACCACCCGCCGCATCGCACTGACCGAGGCCGGCAAGCGCTATTTGCTGCGCTGCGAGCAAATCCTCGCGTATGTCGAGGAAGCCGAGGCCGAAGCCAGTGACGCCCACGCGCGCCCCGCCGGGCAGCTGAAAGTGCACACCATGACCGGCATCGGCCAGCATTTCGTGATTGATGCGATTGCCCGCTACCGCCGTACCCACCCCGACGTAACCTTCGACCTGACCCTGGCCAACCGTGTGCCGGACTTGCTCGATGAGGGTTATGACGTGTCGATCGTGCTGGCCAGCGAGCTGCCGGATTCGGGTTTCGTGTCCCAACGCCTGGGCATCACCTACAGCATCGCGTGCGCCTCGCCGGATTACGTCAAGGCCAAGGGTTGCGCGCAGCGTCCACAGGATTTGCTCAACCATGCGTGCCTGCGCCTGGTCAGCCCGGTGATTCAACTGGATAAATGGACCTTCAACGGCCCCGAAGGCCAGGAGAGTGTGGCGATCAACACCTCGCCGTTCCTGGTGAACTCGGCCGATGCGATGAAAACCGCGATCACCAGCGGCATGGGCGTCGGCCTGCTGCCGGTGTACGCCGCCATCGAAGGCCTGCGCAATGGCACGTTGGTGCGGGTGATGCCGACCTACCGCTCGCAAGAGCTGAACCTGTACGCCATCTACCCTTCGCGCCAATACCTGGATGCGAAGATCAAGACCTGGGTGGAATACCTGCGCGGCTCGCTGCCGGAGATTCTGGCGGCGCATCAGGCGGAACTCGCGGCGTATGAGCTGACAGGTGGCCTGGGCACGGCTCGTCTGGTGAACTGATCTCTGTCAGGCAACAAAGATCCACTGTGGGAGCTGGCTTGCCTGCGATAGCGGCGGATCAGCCATTGTGATGTTGGCTGAAACACCGCCATCGCAGGCAAGCCAGCTCCCACATTTACCCTGCCCGCTTTAGATCTGCAGTGTCCTGACAACCGTGGCCAAGAATGTTAGCGTGCTTGGCATTCTCCCGTAGTCGATGAGCCCGCCTGCAATGAAAAAGACTGTCCTCGCCTTCAGCCGTATCACCCCGCCCATGATCGAACGCCTGCGGCAGGAGTTCGAGGTGATCGTGCCCGACCCCAAGCGTGGGGACATCAACGCTCAATTCAATGAAGCCCTGCCCCACGCCCACGGTCTGATCGGTGTGGGCCGCAAGCTAGGCCGTGCGCAGCTCGAAGGCGCGAGCAAGTTGGAAGTGGTGTCCAGTGTCTCGGTGGGCTACGACAACTACGACGTGCCGTACTTCAACGAACGCGGGATCATGCTCACCAACACCCCCGATGTGCTCACCGAAAGCACCGCCGACCTGGCTTTCGCCCTGCTGATGAGCAGCGCGCGCCGTGTGGCCGAGCTGGACGCCTGGACCAAGGCCGGTCAGTGGAAAGCCAGTGTCGGCGCACCGTTGTTCGGTTGCGACGTGCACGGCAAGACCCTGGGTATCGTCGGCATGGGCAATATCGGCGCGGCCGTGGCTCGACGTGGGCGGCTAGGCTTCAACATGCCGATCCTGTACTGCGGCAATAGCCGCAAGACGGCACTCGAACAGGAGTTGGGCGCGCAGTTCCGCAGCCTGGAGCAGTTGCTGGCCGAGGCCGATTTCGTCTGCTTGGTGGTGCCACTGAGCGAGAAAACCCGTCACCTGATCAGCACGCGGGAGTTGGCGCTGATGAAGTCCAGCGCGATCCTGATCAATATTTCCCGTGGTCCCGTAGTCGATGAACCGGCACTGATCGAGGCCCTGCAAAACCAGCAAATCCGTGGTGCCGGCCTCGATGTGTATGAGCAGGAGCCATTGGCTGAATCGCCGCTGTTCCAACTGAGCAATGCCGTGACCCTGCCGCATATCGGCTCGGCGACCCATGAAACCCGCGAAGCCATGGCCAACCGCGCCCTGGACAACCTGCGTAGCGCGTTGCTGGGTGAACGCCCACAGGATCTGGTGAATCCGCAAGTCTGGAAGGGCTGACATAGATCCCCTCCCACATTGACCGAGTTCAACAAAAGATCCGGTTAAAGCCTGGCTCTCCCAAGTCGATAACTCTGTATAGATCGTCATCCCTGATCCACAGAAGGTTTTTATGTCCACCACCAAAGCCCGCGCAGACTCACTCTCGCTTCTGCTCTTTACCTTGCGCAGCGGCAAGCTGATGGCGATCAACCTGCTGAAAGTCAGTGAAATCATTCCCTGCCCGCCGCTGACCCGGTTGCCAGAGTCTCACCCCCACGTCAAAGGCATCGCCACCTTGCGCGGCGCTTCGCTGTCGGTGATCGACCTGAGCCGAGCCTTGGGTGAAATGCCGTTGCAGGACCCGGACGGCGGCTGCCTGATCGTCACCGATGTCAGCCGGTCCAAACAGGGCCTGCATGTGCAGGCGGTGAGCAAGATCGTGCACTGCCTGACCACCGATATCCGCCCTCCGCCCTATGGCTCCGGCGGCAACCGTGCGTTTATCACCGGGGTCACCCAGGTCGAGGGCGGATTGGTGCAGGTTTTGGATATCGAAAAGGTCATCCACGGCATCGCACCGGCGCCGATTGAAGCGGCACCGACCGACCTGACCATGGAAGAAGCCGAAGTACTGGGCAATGCGCGCATCCTGGTGGTGGATGACAGCCAAGTCGCGTTGCAGCAGTCGGTGCATACCCTGCGCAACCTCGGCTTGACCTGCCACACCGCACGCAGCGCCAAGGAAGCCATTGATGTGTTGCTGGAGCTGCAAGGAACAGCCGAGCAGATCAACGTGGTGGTGTCGGACATCGAAATGTCCGAAATGGACGGTTACGCCCTCACCCGCACCTTGCGTGAAACCCCTGACTTCCAGGCGCTTTATGTGCTGTTGCATACCTCCCTGGACAGCGCAATGAACAGTGAGAAAGCGCGCCTGGCCGGTGCCGACGCGGTGCTGACCAAGTTCTCCTCGCCCGAGTTGACCAAATGCCTGGTAGTCGCCGCCCAGACCGTGGCGCAAAAAGGTCTCTGAGCCATGAGTGCGTTCTTCCAATTGCTGCGCCGTGACCTCACGGGCAGCTTGCCCGCGCCGCAGTGGCCGGCGGGAATCCTGCTGGACCATTACCGCGACGAACTGGCCCCCGCCATCCATTCGGTGTTGTGCCTGACCCAGGATCAAGGTGGTGGCCGCGTGGCCAGCCTGGAAAAATGGCAACAGCAGTTCATCACCGATGCCGAATTCGACCCGACACTGTGCCTGGTGGTCAGTAACAGAGAGGGTGTGCTCGGTGTGGCGCAATGCTGGACCAGCGCCTTTATCAAGAATCTCTCTATTCATCCCTGCGCCCAAGGCCAGGGGCTGGGCCGAGCCCTGTTGTTGCATGCCTTCCAAGTGTTCAAGCAGCGCGGCGAACCCTGTGTGGACCTCAAGGTATTGGAGAGCAACCTGCGCGCCCGGCAGTTGTATGAAAGCGCAGGGATGAGATTTGTCCTTCGCGATACAGTGCCCGAGGACTGACAGGCACTGGCGTGCAACTTGCTTCAAGAGAGCCCGAATGGTGGATAGAGGTAAAAACCCGTCACCGTTCCCGTGTGCCCTCTGACCTTGCCTGGTGACAGATCCGCCATGAACACTCACTTTTCCTGCGTAGGTTGCGGCAAATGCTGCAGCGACCATCACGTCCCCTTGACCCTCGACGAAGCCCGACAGTGGGCGGCGGACGGCGGTCATATCATCGTTCTCGTCGAAGGTTTCCTGGCCAGCGGCCTGGGTTTGCCACAGCAGCAACGCGAACACGCCGAGCGCCGTTCGGTGGTGGTGCCCAGCGGCAATGTCGAGGCCTTTGTGGCAATCACCTTCGCCGCTTACAACGCCGGGCGCTGCCGGAATCTTGACGAAGACAACCGCTGCCGCATCTACGAGCGCCGGCCGCTGGTGTGTCGTATCTACCCGATGGAGATCAACCCGCATATTCCGTTGAACCCGGCCGCCAAGGATTGTCCGCCGCAATCCTGGGAACAAGGGCCGGCCCTGATCGTCGGGGGTGAGCTGATGGACCCGGAGTTGGTCGAATTGATCCGCCGCTCGCGCCAGGCTGACCGCGATGACGTGCAGACCAAAGAGGCGGTGTGTGCCTTGCTCGGCATTCGCACTACAGCGCTGAAGGGGGATGGATTTACCGCCTACTTGCCGGACATGAATGCCTTTGCCCAGGCGCTTGAGTTGGCGGTTGATCGGCCATCCGTGGCCAATGAGTGGGTGTTTCATGTGTCCGGGATGGATATCGCCGAACAGGTATTGGATGCCGGGGCGCAAATCGCGACCGAAGTGCCGGCCAACTACGCCTTCATCTCCTTGCGCGCCACCTGACCGCGGCGGCCCCAGAACTCCTGCGCCAACTGACGCAGGTCTTCCGCCAGCGCCGCCACATCGCCTGAACTGAGTTGGCTCTGCTGCCCGGCGCTGACCGTGGCTTCGCCAGCGTTGCGGATGTTGACGATATTGCGGTTGATGTCCTCGCTGACGGCGCTTTGTTCCTCCACAGCCGTCGCGATCTGCTGGCTCATGGCCGTGATCTGGTTGACCCGCTGGCTGATGCCGTCCAACGCTGCCGCTGCCCGCTGCACGTGTTCGACACTGGCGTCGACATGCTCGCTGCTATGGGTCATGGCTTGCACAGCATCGCGGGCGCCGCCCTGCAGTGTGCTGATCATGCGCTGGATTTCATTGGTCGATTGCTGGGTACGTTGCGCCAGGCCACGCACTTCATCGGCGACCACGGCAAAACCACGTCCCTGCTCACCTGCTCGCGCAGCTTCAATGGCCGCGTTAAGGGCCAACAAATTGGTCTGCTCGGCAATCGTACGAATCACATCCAGCACACCGCTAATGTCCCCGCTGTGGCCTTCCACCTGATGAATCACCTCGGTGGCGTGTGCCAGCTCCTGGGACAAGCGCAGCACCGCGTCGCGGCTTTCACCCACGCGTTGATGACCCTCGCGGGTTTCGCTGCCGGCCTGGTCCGCCGCCCTGGAGGCCTCCAACGCATGACTGGCGACCTCGGCCACACTCGCGGCCATCTGGTGGATAGCGGCCGCCACCTGGTCGGTCTGGGCTTGTTGGCCAAGGGTGCTGGCGTGGCTGCTGTCCAATTGCTCGACCAGGCGGGCGGCATGCCCCGACAGGCGCTGTGACGCATCACCGATCCGCCCGACCACCGCCCCCACCTGGGCTTCGAGCATTTGCAGGGCAAACTCGATCTGCCCGCATTCGTCGTGGCGACCGGTGTAGATCGCCTGGCTCAAGGGGTTGTCGGCGATCAAGCGGGCACGCTGACTCAACTGCGCCAGCGGGCGAGCAATCGTCCTGACCCCGACAATGCCGATTGCACACCCGCCCACCAGCCCCATTAACTGCCATACCAGCGAGTAGGCCGCCAGGCCCAGGCACAAAGCCCCGGTCACCGCGCCAGTGCCCGCCACCCATGCCGACAACTTTACGCCCATGCCGAGGGCAGGCAGGGCCTGACGCTTACCCGCTCGCAACTGCGCGTAGGCACGCTCCGCCACCACCACACTGCGCGCATCTGGCTTGGTGCGCACCGACTGATACTCCACGGCGATCCCATCCCGAGTGACCGGGGTGACATAGGCGCTCACCCAATAGTGATCGCCGTTCTTGCAACGGTTCTTGACCATGCCCATCCATGAACGGCCGCGCTTCAAGGTCTGCCACATATGCGCGAACGCCACGGGTGGCATATCCGGGTGGCGCAGCAGGTTGTGCGGCGAACCGATCAGCTCATCACGGCTATAGCCGCTGACGTCAATGAAGTCTTGGTTGGCGTAGGTAATCGCGCTGGTCAGGTCGGTGGTCGAAAGAATGTTGGCGTCGGGGGCAAAGTCCACATTTCGACCGGTGACCGGCAGATTGATCTTCATGGATAAGCGCGCTCGTAATTATTGGAGGAGTCGGCAGGGCCGTCGACTCTAAGCGCACCAATGGGGTAAAGATTGATCCAGCTCATGTTCCGCGCAATTAATTAGCCATCATGGGCAGGAATGCAGCGCGTTAAGACGGTAAGGCGCAAGGATGCGTTGGTATTCACCGTTCTGCATCAGTTGCTCAAGCGCATGATTGAGTTCACTGAGCAACGCCGTATCGGTTTTGCGCACCGCAATCGCTACGCTGTTGCCCAACAGATCCGCCGAGACAACGGGGCCGACAAAATCGAAATCCAGGCCATAAGGCGTGTCGAGCAGTGCTGTGCGAATTTCCGCCGAGCCTTGCAGGGTCGCATCAATATCGCCCTCGACCAGGCTGCGAACCAGTTGGTCATTGAGCCAGAAGCTCTCGATGATCACACCCGCCGGCGCCCACTGCGACAGGGCAAAGGCTTCACGATTACTCTTTACCAATACCCCGACACGCTTACCCTTGAGCGACCGTCGGTCAGGGGTCAAGCCCGATGATTTACGGGCCACCAGGCGGGTAGTGATCGGGTAGAGGTCATCGGTGAAGCTCACCCACTGACGCCGAGCCGGCGTAGGTGTCATACCCATGATTGCGTCGAATTGTCGGGCCTCAAGAGCGGGGAAGTTTTCCATGACCACTTGGTCAACCCAGGTGCAATGCACATTGAGCTGCACGCATAGGGCGTTGCCCAGTTCAATATTCAGCCCCACCAACTGGCCTTGCTGATTACGGCTTTGAAAAGGAGGGAAATGGGCGGCGACAGCGAAGCGGATTTCGTGTCGGGGTTGATCACTGGCAGTTGCAGTACTGAACATGACGAACAGCGGTAACACGGCAAACGCAGCACAGAGCTGTTTCAGCATCCGGGGATATCCTTTCCAGAAAAGCCTGCCTCATCCCACCTCCGCCCCAGCAAAAACAGCTAGGGTGGCGTGGGTACTGTGCAAGCTTTCAAGAAAGGTCTGCGAGCCTACAATACGAAATTTCATATATTGCCGTAGGCAATGATCGGTATTGCTCGCGATTTTTTACTCTTAACGTTTACCCATCGAACGGCGAGTCCCTGGCGGTGCCATGCCTGGCGTCTTGGTATGGCCGTTCTTGACGCCGCCCTTGTACCAAGGCTGGCTGGCATTCTTGGCCCCAGCCAGTTCACCCGGTTTGAAAGGGAACTTGAACGCCGGGATCTCGGCCTTTTCAGCGCCGTCGGCGGTGACCGAATCGACGAGGTCGGCCGCTTCAACTGGGGGTTGGGTCGGGGAAGTCATGGAAGCTCCGGAGCGGGCAAAAAATAGAGGGAGGCCGACTTGCGGGCCACACAGGCGCGCAGTATACCTGCGGCCCCCGGATCTTTAACTACTGCCGTACGAATGGTCGGGCCTTAACTGACAGCCCTGTCAGACAGCGGTCACCTTGCTGACCCGGTCGACGGGCTATAAAGGAGCTCTCATTCTCCCGACCCTTTGCCCTGGCGCCTCACCTATGCAAATAAAACGAAACACAGCCCTGATGGTGGGCGTCCTTTTGGTGCTGGCGGTTGCAGCCTGGGCATTGACCCGGCCAGCCAAGACCAAACTGGCCGCGCCGGTCGCCATTCCCGTGCGTGTGGTGAGCGTTGCGCAACAGGATGTTCCGCGCTTTGTCAGTGGCATCGGCTCGGTGTTGTCGTTGCACAGTGTGGTGATTCGCCCACAAATCGACGGCATCCTTACCAAACTACTGGTCAAGGAAGGCCAGTTGGTCAAGGCCGGCGACCTCTTGGCAACCATCGATGACCGCTCTATCCGCGCCAGCCTGGACCAGGCCAAGGCCCAGTTGGGGGAAAGCCAGGCCCAGCTGCAAGTGGCATTGGTCAACCTCAAACGCTACAAGGAACTGAGTGTCGACGACGGCGTATCCAAGCAAACCTATGACCAGCAACAAGCCCTGGTCAACCAGCTCAAGGCCACCGCGCAAGGCAACCAAGCCGCGATTGACTCGGCTCAAGTACAACTCTCCTACACGCAGATTCGCTCACCGGTCAGTGGCCGCGTCGGTATTCGCACCGTGGATGAAGGTAATTTCCTGCGCATGAGCGACACTCAAGGTCTGTTCTCCGTCACCCAGATCGACCCGATTGCCGTTGAGTTTTCCCTCCCCCAACAAATGCTGCCGACCCTGCAACGCCTGATCTCCGCGCCAACCCAGGCCAGTGTCGATGCCTACCTGGGCGCCGACACCGACGGCCAGACTGGCGACTTGCTCGGCGAAGGCCACTTGAGCCTGATCGATAACCAGATCAGCTCCACCACCGGCACCCTACGTGCCAAGGCCGAATTCAACAACGCCTCCCAACGCTTGTGGCCGGGGCAACTGGTGACCATCAAGATCCAGACCGCCGTGGACAAGAACGCTTTAGTGGTGCCGCCAACAGTGGTGCAACGTGGCCTGGATTCGCACTTCGTGTACCGGCTCGCCGGTGACAAGGTGGACATAGTGCCCGTGCAAGTGGCCTATCAGAACAGCGACATCAACATCATCAAGGGCGTGCAGGTCGGGGATGTTTTGGTCAGCGACGGTCAGTCACGACTCAAGGCGGGTGCCCTGGTGGAGGTGCTCAAGGAACCACCACAGGTGATCCAGACCGCTGACGCCAAGGTGCAGCCATGAGCGGCAGCCGTTCACCTTCGGCGTGGTGTGTTGACCACCCGGTCGCCACCCTGCTGCTGACGTTCGCCCTGGTACTGCTGGGGCTGATTGCCTTCCCACGCCTGGCCGTTGCCCCACTGCCAGAAGCGGAGTTTCCGACGATCCAAGTCACCGCCACCCTGCCCGGCGCCAGCCCGGACACCATGGCGTCGTCGGTCGCAACGCCCTTGGAGGTGCAATTCAGCGCCATCCCCGGCATGACACAAATGACGTCCAGCAGCGCCTTGGGCTCAAGCCTCCTTACCCTGCAATTCACTCTGAATAAAAGTATCGATACCGCCGCGCAAGAGGTGCAGGCGGCGATCAACACCGCATCCGGCAAACTGCCCAGCGATATGCCAAGCCTGCCGACCTGGAGAAAGGTCAACCCCGCGGACAGCCCAGTGCTGATCCTCAGCGTCAGTTCCGACAGCATGCCCAGCACCGAGCTGAGCGACTATGTGGAAACCTTGCTGGCCCGCCAGATCAGCCAGATCGATGGCGTCGGCCAGATCAACATCACCGGCCAGCAGCGCCCGGCGATTCGCGTTCAAGCCTCGCCAGACAAACTCGCCGCCATCGGCCTGACCCTCGCCGACGTACGCCTGGCCATCCAGCAGTCGAGCCTGAACCTGGCCAAGGGCGCAATCTACGGCGAGAACAGCGTGTCGACCCTGTCGACCAACGACCAGCTGTTTCACCCGGACGAATACGGCCAACTGATCGTTTCCTACAAGAACGGCGCACCGGTTCAACTGCGTGACATCGCCAAAGTCATCAACGGCTCGGAAAACGCCTACGTGCAAGCCTGGTCGGGCGATACGCCAGGGGTCAACCTGGTGATTTCGCGCCAGCCCGGCGCCAACATCGTCGAGACCGTGGACCGTATCCAGGCCGAACTGCCGCGCCTGGAAGGCATGCTGCCGGCTTCGGTCAAGGTCAGCGTCTTGACCGACCGTACCAAGACCATCCGTGCGTCGCTGCATGAAGTGGAAGTGACCCTGCTGATCGCCATCCTCTTGGTGGTGGCGGTCATGGCGCTGTTCCTGCGGCAGTTGTCGGCGACGATGATTGTGTCCAGCGTGCTCGGCGTGTCGCTGATCGCCAGTTTCGCGTTGATGTATGTACTGGGGTTCAGCCTGAACAACCTCACCTTGGTGGCGATCGTGATTGCCGTGGGCTTTGTGGTGGACGATGCCATCGTGGTGGTGGAGAACATCCACCGTCACCTTGAAGCAGGTCTCGACAAGCGCGAAGCCGCGATCAAGGGTTCTGGCGAGATCGGCTTTACCGTCGTGTCCATCAGCTTCTCGCTGGTGGCGGCGTTTATTCCGCTGTTGTTCATGGGCGGAGTGGTCGGACGGTTGTTCAAAGAGTTTGCGCTGACAGCCACCTCCACCATCCTGATTTCGGTGGTGGTCTCACTGACCTTGGCGCCTACCCTGGCCGCACTGTTCATGCGCGCACCGACCCACCGCGCTCACGGCAAACCGGGCTTCAGCGAACGGTTGCTGGCCGGCTATGCGCGCAATCTGCGCCGCGCCCTGGCCCATCAGCGCAGCATGGCGACGATCTTCGTGGTGACCTTGGCCCTGGCCGTAGTCGGCTATGTATTTATCCCCAAGGGTTTCTTCCCGGTCCAGGACACCGGCTTTGTGCTCGGCACCAGTGAAGCGGCGGCCGATGTGTCGTACCCGGACATGGTCGCCAAACACAAGGCCCTGGCCGAAATCGTCAAGGCCGACCCGGCGGTGGAAGCGTTTTCTCATTCGGTGGGTGTGACCGGCAGCAACCAGACCATCGCCAACGGCCGCTTCTGGATTGCCTTGAAAGACCGGGGTGATCGCGATGTGTCCGCCAGCCAGTTCATCGACCGCATCCGCCCGAAACTGGCGAAAGTGCCGGGTATCGTGCTGTACCTGCGCGCCGGCCAAGACATCAACCTCAGTTCCGGCCCCAGCCGCGCCCAATACCAATACGTGCTCAAGAGCAACGACGGCCCGACGCTGAACACCTGGACCCAGCGCCTCACCGAAAAACTGCGCGCCACCCCGGCCTTCCGCGACCTGTCCAACGACCTGCAACTGGGCGGCAGCATCACCCACATCAGTATCGACCGCCAGGCCGCCGCCCGCTTTGGCCTGACCGCCACCGATGTCGACCAGGCGCTGTACGACGCCTTCGGCCAGCGCCAGATCAACGAGTTCCAGACCGAGATCAACCAGTACCAAGTGGTGCTGGAACTGGACACCCAGCAACGTGGCAAAGCCGAGAGCCTGAACTACTTCTACCTGCGCTCGCCGCTGACCAACGAGATGGTGCCGCTGTCGGCGCTGGCCAAAGTCGACGCGCCCAGCGTCGGGCCGTTGTCCATCAGCCATGACGGCATGTTCCCGGCCGCCAACCTGTCGTTCAACCTGGCGCCCGGCGTGGCCTTGGGTGACGCGGTGATCATGCTCAATCAGGCCAAGAATGAAATCGGCATGCCCTCCACGCTGATCGGCACCTTCCAGGGCGCGGCCCAGGCATTCCAGAGCTCGCTGGCCAGCCAACCGTGGCTGATCCTCGCGGCACTGGTGGCGGTCTACATTATCCTGGGTGTGCTGTATGAGAGTTTCGTACACCCG
This sequence comes from Pseudomonas sp. GW821-FHT03A09, assembly GCF_059421065.1. Taxonomy (NCBI): domain Bacteria; kingdom Pseudomonadati; phylum Pseudomonadota; class Gammaproteobacteria; order Pseudomonadales; family Pseudomonadaceae; genus Pseudomonas; species Pseudomonas sp. GW821-FHT03A09. The sequence goes on from NZ_JBWKUX010000006.1 coordinate 97,507, forward strand.
CTGACAATCATCTCCACCTTGCCTTCGGCGGGCCTGGGCGCGTTGATCATGCTGTGGCTGCTGGGCCAGGACTTTTCGATCATGGCGTTGATCGGCCTGGTGTTGCTGATCGGTATCGTCAAGAAGAACGGCATCCTGATGATCGATTTCGCCCTGGAAGCGCAACGCGTGCGCGGGCTGCCACCGCAAGAGGCGATCTATGAAGCGTGCGTCACGCGGTTCCGGCCGATCATCATGACCACCCTCGCCGCGTTGCTCGGTGCAGTGCCGTTGATGCTGGGCTCCGGCCCGGGTGCGGAGCTGCGTCAGCCGCTGGGCATAGCGGTGGTCGGCGGCTTGCTGGTGAGCCAGGCGCTGACGCTGTTCACCACGCCAGTCATATACTTGTACCTTGAAAAGTTTTTCCACCGGCCCAAACCAGCGCTTGAGCTGGCGACCACACATTGAGGCTGAGGCCCCGCCCTGGAGCAAAAGGCTCATGCGCGTTCTGATTATTGAAGATGAAGAGAAAACCGCGGACTACCTGCACCGCGGCCTGACGGAGCAAGGCTACACCGTTGATGTGGCACGCGAAGGCGTCGAGGGTCTGCATCTGGCGCTGGAGAATGACTACGCGGTGATCGTGCTCGACGTGATGCTGCCCGGTCTCGACGGCTTTGGCGTGCTGCGTGCCTTGCGCGCGCGCAAGCAGACGCCGGTGATCATGCTCACGGCCCGCGAGCGCGTGGAAGACCGCATCCGTGGCCTGCGCGAAGGTGCCGATGATTATTTGGGCAAACCGTTTTCGTTCCTGGAACTGGTGGCGCGCCTGCAAGCGTTGACCCGCCGGAGTGGCGGGCATGAGCCGGTACAGGTCACCGTCGCCGACCTGTGGATCGACTTGATCAGCCGCAAGGCCAGTCGCAACGGCCTGCGCCTGGACCTGACGGCCAAAGAGTTTTCGCTGCTCAGCGTATTGGCGCGGCGCCAGGGGGAAATCCTGTCCAAGACTGCCATTGCGGAAATGGTCTGGGACATCAATTTCGACAGTGACGCCAACGTGGTGGAAGTGGCGATCAAGCGCCTGCGGGCCAAGCTCGATGGACCGTTCGAACAAAAATTGCTGCACACCATTCGCGGCATGGGGTATGTGCTGGAGAGTCGCGCCCTGGAGAGCCAAAGTGGCGGCTAATTCCATCGCCCTGCGCCTGAGCGGCATGTTCACCCTGGTGGCGCTGCTGATCTTCATGCTGATCGGCGGCGCTCTGTACCAGCAAGTCGACCGTGGCCTGGGCTTGCTGCCCGGCGCCGAGCTGGACGCGCGCTACAGCGTGCTGGAATCCTCGGTGACACGCTTTGGCACGCCGGACCATTGGGCAAAGATCACCGCCAAACTCAAGCTGTTGGGTGAAGAAGACAAGCGCATTCGATTTTGGGTGGTCAGCAGCGATCCCAATTATGAATACGGTCAACCGGATGCACAGATTCGCGCCTTCGCCGCCGGCCCCACCGGCAAGCGTGACCTGCGGCTGCCGGGGCATGAATACCCGTTCAAAGTGCTGGTGAGCCAGTTCCCGGCTAAAGAGCAACGCCCGCCTTTGCGCTTCATGATTGCCATCGATACCGAAAACTTCCGCGCCACCCAACATCAGTTGTTGATGGCCCTGATCGGCCTGGCCTTTGTCGGCGTGGCTTTGGCGGCGTTGCTGGGATTCTGGGTATCGCGCATCGGGCTCAAGCCCTTGGGCAAACTGTCGGATGAAGCGCAGAAGCTCGCGCCGCCAAAATTGTCCGGCCGCCTGCAGTTGTCGCCGCTGCCGCCGGAACTGAGCCAGTTCGTCAACTCGTTCAACTCCACCCTCGACCGTGTGGAGCAAGCCTACTCGCGCCTGGAGTCGTTTAACGCTGACGTGGCCCACGAACTGCGTTCGCCGTTGACCAACCTGATCGGCCAAACTCAAGTCGCGCTCACGCGGGGGCGCTCGGCGGAGCATTACTTCGAGGTGCTGCAATCCAACCTTGAAGAGCTCGAACGCCTGCGCTCGATCATTAACGACATGCTGTTCCTGGCCAGCGCCGACCAAGGCAGCAAGGCGACCAAGCTGATTGAAAGCTCATTGGCCGATGAGGTCGCGACCACACTCGATTACCTGGACTTCATCCTCGAAGACGCCCAGGTCAAGGTGCGGGTCCGTGGCGATGCCTTGGTACATATCGAAAAGGCTCACCTGCGCCGTGCGCTGATCAACCTGCTGAGCAATGCGGTGCAGCACACCGCACCGGGGCAGGTCATCGACGTGAAGATTGAACAGCAGGCGCATCAGGTAACGATCGGGGTAACCAACCCTGGCGATGAAATTGCCAGCGAGCACTTGCCACGCTTGTTCGAACGCTTTTATCGGGTGGACGCGTCACGCAGTAACAGCGGGGCCAATCATGGATTGGGGCTGGCCATCGTCAAGGCGATTGCGCTGATGCACGGTGGCGATGTGTTCGTGCGCAGCGAGGGTGGCGGCAATACCTTTGGCATCACCCTGCCCGTCTAAACATCAAGAACACCTCAATCAAATGTGGGAGCTGGCTTGCCTGCGATGCAAACGCCTCGGTCCGTCTCTAACACCGCGGCGATGCTATCGCAGGCAAGCCAGCTCCCACACAAACCGCTTCCACCTGTGATTGCTAGCGACCTTACTGTTGCGATTTGGGCAACAGTCATTATCTTGTTACACTCTATATCGCACCGCTCACCTGCGTTACTTTGACGCACCGATGAGCGCGACGGCAAAGACAGCTTCCCGCTCACCCGAATTTCCCTCGACTTTTTTCCAGGGCTCTACACTGGGAATCTGTCTTAAAGCCGCTGACTTCAGCGGCTTTTTTTTGCCGTAAAAAAGGCCAGGCACACCCCCACGACATTGGCCGTTAATGATTGACCAAAGGAGCTCCACCGGTGAAAACCTCGCTGACGTTCACCCCGTTATTCATCGCCATCGCAGCAACGATCGTCCCTCTCGCCCAAGCAGCAGATACCACCCCCGCCGACGGTTTCGTTGAGGGCTCACACCTCAACATCAACACCCGCAACTACTACATGAACCGCGACCGTCGCGACATTCACACCGATGACAGCAAGGAATGGGGCCAAGGTTTTATCGGCACATTCGAGTCCGGCTACACCCAGGGCACGGTCGGTTTCGGCCTGGACCTCAATGCCATGCTCGGCCTCAAACTCGACGGCGGCGGCGGCACCGACGGCTCCAGCATCCTGCCTTACGGTAGCGGCAACGGCAAAGCGCCGGGCTCGTTCTCCACCGCGGGCGGCACCTTGAAAATGCGGGCGTTCGACACCGAGCTGAAAGCCGGCGATTTGTTCCTCAATAACCCGGTGATCGCCGGCGGCATGACCCGTATGCTGCCGCAGACCTTCCGTGGCGTGAGCCTGACTAACCACAGCTTCGACGGCTGGATGCTTGAAGGCGGCCAGGCCAGTTTCACCAAGCTCTACAACCAGAGCGGCCACCGCCGTATCGGCACCAGCTACGGCACCCTGCCGAACCACGCCGATAGCCAGCATCTAAACTGGGCCGGTGTGTCGTTCAGCGGTATTTCGGGCCTGACCAGCAACCTGTACGCCTCCGAACTCAAGGACGTTTGGCACCAGTACTACTACGACTTGGACTACACCTACGCGCTGAACGACCTGGTCAGCCTCAATCCGGGCCTGCACTACTACCACACCCAAGACACCGGACAGGCGTTGCTGGGCAACATCGACAACAACACCTACAGCCTGCATTTCACCGTGGGCATCGGCCACCACAGCGTCACCGCCGCCTACCAGCGAGTCAACGGCAACACGCCGTTCGACTACATCACCCAGGGCGACAGCATTTACCTGGACAACTCCCAGCAGTACTCGGACTTCAACGGGCCTAACGAGCGCTCGTGGAAACTCAAGTACGCCTATGATTTCGCGGGCTGGGGCCTGCCCGGCCTGACTTCGGCCGTGTCGTATATCAGCGGCAAGACCGACCTGACCAAGGTCGACCCCAACAGCCGTGGCTACAGCGCCTGGTACAGCGCCGACGGTAAAGACGCCAAGCACTGGGAACGAGACATCGACCTCAAATACGTGGTGCAGGGCGGCAAGGCCAAGAACCTGGCCGTGCGTCTGCAATGGGCGACCAACCGCGGTGGCAACGGCTACTCGGCGGTCGATCGGGATGTGGATGAGTACCGCGTGATCGTGGATTACCCGATCAACGTGTTCTAACTCGCTGATCTTTCTTGTTAACCAATCATTTAATTTTCATCGCGTAGAACTAAACTGCCAGCATTCTCCTTGTTGAAGGCTGCGCGATGAGCCAACCCCGCATTCGTACCCTGCCCGCACGTCCAGAGCTGCTGCTGATGATGGGCAGTGGTCTCACCGTCATCCTGATTGTGGTCATCGTCGCGGCGTTGCTGAGCCGCGAACACGCCAGCACGTTGCAGGCGGCCAAGCGCATGACCACTAACATCACCCAATTGATCAATGCCGATGCGCTGCGCAACGTCGAGCTTTACGATCTGGCGTTACAGGGCTTGATCGCGGCTACCTCGCGCAAGGAACTGACGCAGATGCCTGCTGATATTCAGCACCTTGTGCAGTTTGATCAATCCAACGCGGCGCCCTTCAAGGGCGAAGTGCTGTTGCTGGATGCCGATGGCGCGGTAGTTGCCGACTCCTCGACACTGCGACCGACACCGCGTAACTTTGCCGATCGCGATTACTTCCAGGCACAGAAACAGAACCCTCAAGCGGGGCTGTTTATCAGTCGCCCCTTCAAGATCCGCTGCGACTGCGATCAAGTGTGGCGCATTGCATTCAGCCGACGTGTCCCGGGGCCCAATGGCGAGTTTGCCGGCGTGGCGGTGGCGACCATGCGCCTGGCGTATTTCGATCAGCTATTCAATCGCCTCACCATCGGCAATAGCAGCAGCGTCAACCTGATGAACACCCGGGGCATTCTCCTGGCCCAGCAGCCGTTGCTGGAAAGCGACATGATCAACAAGGACCTGAGCGACCGCCCGAATTTCAAGCGCATACTGGGCCAAGGCGAAGGCAGCTTCCAGGCCATTTCCGCCGTCACCGGCACGGAGCGCTTGTACACGTTTACCGCTGTGGGTGATTTGCCGCTGATCGTAGTGGTGGCCCTGTCCAGCGAGGATGTGTTTGCCCCTTGGAAACGTGCCGCACTGCTGACCAGTGGCGCCACCGGCGTACTGTGCATCGGCTTGTTATGGCTGACCTGGATGCTGCGCCGGGAACTGCGCCGTCGCTATCGCGCCGAACAGGTGCTGTCGGAACTGGCCGCCACCGATGCCCTGACCGGCCTGGCCAACCGTCGCACCCTGGACCAGCGCCTGCGCCTGGAATGGGACCGTGCGCAGCGCTCCACCGAGCCGCTCACCCTGCTGATGATCGACGTCGACCACTTCAAGGACTTCAACGACCGCCATGGCCATCACGGTGGTGACGAGGCGCTGCGCACGGTTGCCCAGGTGATCGGCGGCAACATCCGACGCCCGGCCGACCTGGCGGCACGCTACGGTGGAGAAGAGTTTGCGGTGGTGCTGCCGCATACCGACGTCAAAGGCGCCTGGGTAATTGCCGAGCATATCCGCAGCAGTGTCGAGCACCTGCCACGGGTGGCCGGCGCCGAGCAGCCGATTACCGTGAGTATCGGCATGAGCACCTGGGATAAAGGCCACCGCCTTTCGCTGGAAGCGTTGTTGCTGGGTGCGGATCAGGCGCTTTACGAAGCCAAGAACACCGGGCGCAATCGGATTGTGGACGCCGCCGTACTCTGACCTTGATCGCTCATCAGCAACCTGTACCCTGCAAAGCCCTACAAGTACTACGCTATTGGCATCCAGGAAGCAGAAGTAAGCCCGATGAGCCCGAGCCTCTCACGCCCTACACGTCGCCCGGAACGTTTGCTGATCCTGGGCAGCGTCTTCACGGTCATGTTGATCGTGGCGATCGTCACCGCCTTGCTGATTCGAGAGCACGGCAATACCCTGCAGGCTGCAACACGCACGGCGAACAACATCACCCAGCTGATCGAGGCCGATGTACTGCGTAACGTCGAGCTTTACGACACGGCGCTCAACGGCCTGATCGCCGCCGCCCAACGCAATGACTTGCAGGGCGTTTCAGCGAGCATCCGCCACCTGGTGCTGTTCGACCGCTCGGCAGCGGCGCCGTACAAGGGCGACATTCTGCTGCTGGACGCTGATGGAGAAGTCATTGCCGACTCCTCGTTGCTCATCCCCAAGACCGGCAACTTCGCCGACCGTGACTATTTCCAGGTGCATCGCGCCAACCCCGATATTGGCTTGTATATCAGCCGCCCGTTTTCCGCGCGCTGCGTGTGCGACGACCAATGGCGCATCGCGTTCAGCCGCCGCCTTTCCGCGCCGGACGGCAGCTTCCAGGGCGTCGCGGTCGCCTCCATGCGCCTGTCGTATTTCCATCAGTTGTTCAGCAGCCTGAATATCGGCAGTAACAGCACCATCAACCTGATCAACCACCAAGGCATCTTGCTCGCGCAGCAACCGATGCTGGAGATGGACATAGTCGACAAAGACCTGAGCCAACGCCCGAACGTGGCGCGCATGCTCAAGGAGCGGGACGGCAGCTTTCGTGGCATCTCCAGTGTCGACCATCAGGAGCGGCTCTATACCTTCTCCACGGTCGGCAACTTGCCGCTGATCGTGGCGGTGGCCTTGTCTACCGATGATGTATTCGCCCAATGGAAGCGTGCAGCCGTGCTGATCAGCCTCGCCACGGGGGTACTGTGCACCGGCCTGCTGTGGTTGACCTGGATGCTCAGCAAGGAACTGCGCCGCCGCCATCACGCCGAACGGGTGCTGTCAGAACTGGCAGCTACCGACGCCCTGACCGGCGTTGCCAACCGCCGCACCCTGGACGAACGCCTGCGCCTGGAGTGGGACCGCGCGCAGCGCACCACTGAACCGCTGACGTTGCTGATGATTGATGTCGACCACTTCAAAGCCTTCAACGACCGTCATGGCCACCACGGTGGCGACGAGGCTCTGCGCACGGTTGCTCAGGTGATTGAAGACAACATCCGCCGACCTGCCGACCTGGCGGCGCGCTATGGCGGAGAGGAGTTTGCGGTGGTGTTGCCACATACGGATGCCAAGGGCGCCTGGGTGATTGCCGAGCACATCCGCAGCAGTGTCGAGCATTTGCCACGGGTGGCGGGTGCCGAGCAGCCGATTACCGTTAGCATCGGCATGAGTACCTGGGAAAAACGCAGTCGCTTGTCGCTGGAGGGGTTGCTGCTCAGTGCGGATCAGGCGTTGTATGAGGCCAAGCATACGGGGCGCAATCGCATCGTGGATGCCACGACTCTTTGACTGTGGGACCGCATTTGAAATGAGAGCAGGCATAAAAAAAGGCCACCCGAAGGTGGCCTTTCAAAACTAAAGAAAGAGAGTTGTTACTTACACCGCCGCAACGGGACGCATGTAAGAGATCGGTGCGGTGCTGGCATCTTCGAAGGTCACGACTTCCCAAGCGTCTGTCTGCTCAATCAACTTGCGCAGCAGCTGGTTGTTAAGGGCGTGGCCCGACTTGAAGCCTTTGAACTCACCTATCAGGCTATTGCCCAGCAGGTAGAGGTCACCGATTGCATCGAGGATCTTGTGCTTCACGAATTCGTCTTCGTAGCGAAGGCCGTCTTCGTTCAGTACACCATCCGCGTCGACCACAATGGCGTTTTCCACGCTACCGCCGAGTGCGAGGTTGTGCTTGCGCAGGTACTCGATGTCACTCATGAAACCAAAGGTACGGGCGCGGCTGACTTCTTTTACGAACGAAGTGCTGGAAAAATCCACGCTTGCACTTTGGGTGCGGTCACGGAATACCGGGTGATCGAAATCGATCTCAAAGCTCACTTTAAAGCCTTCGAACGGGACGAAGGTGGCGCGCTTGTCGCCGTCTTCTACTGTCACTTCCCGCAGAATGCGAATGAACTTCTTGGCTGCGTCCTGTTCTTCCAGGCCGGCAGATTGAATCAAGAATACGAAGGGTCCAGCGCTGCCATCCATGATAGGGACTTCGGACGCGGAGAGCTCGACGTAGGCGTTATCGATGCCCAGGCCAGCCATGGCCGAGAGCAAGTGCTCCACCGTGTCCACTTTGACGTCACCGTTGACCAATGTGGTCGACATAGTGGTTTCGCCAACGTTTTCCGCGCGAGCAGGAATCTGCACCACAGGGTCCAGGTCGGCACGCACAAACACGATGCCGGTGTCGACAGGTGCAGGCTTGAGGGTCAGGTATACCTTCTCCCCGGAGTGCAGACCTACACCTGTGGCACGAATAATATTCTTCAGGGTGCGTTGTTTAATCATGGCTTGGACCGCTTCAGCGCAAATTGCGAACTGGTATCAACAAAGGCTGGCGATAATAGCAGACCAGACCTTTGCTGAACACCAATCACCTTCATAGCCCTGATACATTCCATTAATCGGCCTGACGACGCAAGAATGCCGGGATGTCCAGGTAGTCCAGATCATCTTGCGGATTCAGGCTACGGGACGCCGCAGCACCGGCCTGGGCCTGGTTGCGCATCACGGTCGGACGGTCCAGATCACGGTAGTTCACCGACGGCAGTTCCTGGCGAGCAGGTGCTGGAGCGGCGGCCGCCTGGCTCGCTTGGCTGTTGTGCAGGGTGTTGTCGATCACCTTCACAGGCTTCTCGATTTTCGCACCCAGGCCGGTAGCAACCACGGTCACGTGCAGTTCATCACGCATGTCCGGATCGATCACGGTACCGACTTTGACCATCGCGTGCTCGGAAGCGAAGGCTTCGATGATGCTACCCACGTCGGAGTACTCACCCAGGGACAGGTCAGGACCGGCGGTGATGTTCACCAGGATGCCGCGTGCGCCTTGCAGGTTCACGTCTTCCAGCAACGGGTTGCGGATCGCCGCTTCAGTAGCTTCACGTGCACGGTTCGGACCGCTGGCGCAGCCAGTGCCCATCATCGCCATGCCCATTTCGCTCATCACGGTACGCACGTCGGCAAAGTCGACGTTGATCATGCCTGGACGCTTGATGATGTCGGAGATACCGCGAACGGCACCGGCCAGTACATCGTCAGCCTTGGCAAAAGCGGACAGCAGGCTTGCGTCCTTGCCCAGGATGGTCAGCAGCTTCTCGTTGGGAATGGTGATCAACGAGTCGACGCTTTCAGACAGCAGACGGATGCCTTCGTCGGCGATCTGCATGCGTTTGCGACCTTCGAACGGGAACGGACGGGTCACGACAGCGACCGTCAGAATGCCCATTTCCTTGGCCACTTCGGCGATGATCGGCGCAGCACCGGTACCGGTACCACCGCCCATGCCGGTAGTGATGAAGACCATGTTGGTGCCTTGCAGCACTTCAGCGATACGCTCGCGGTCTTCCAGAGCGGCTTGACGGCCGACCTCCGGGTTGGCGCCAGCGCCGAGGCCCTTGGTCACGGCTGTGCCCAGTTGCAGGATGGTCCGCGCGCCAATGCTTTTCAGCGCCTGGGCATCAGTGTTGGCGCAGATGAATTCAACGCCTTCAATGTTGCTCTTGACCATATGGTTGACAGCGTTGCCGCCGCCACCGCCGACACCGATCACTTTGATGACCGGGCTTGCGGGGATGTTGTCTACGAGTTCGAACATGTTCCCTCTCCTTTCATTTCTCTAGTTTTTTCGCCTACTGCTTACAACGGTGTTGCGGTGTGTCGGTGTTGCGGTAAATCGTTAGAAATTGCCCTGTACCCAGCTTTTGATCCGATCCAGCAATGGCGCTTTCTCATCATCGTCGCTGCGGTAGCTGTCACGAATGCTCGGGCCCGACAGGGAAATGCCGTCGGTCTGCTTCTGCAGCCCGTACAACAGCAAGCCCACGCCAGTGGAATAAATCGGGTTGCGCACGACGTCGCCCAGGCCCTTGACGCCATGGGGTACGCCCAGGCGCACCGGCATGTGGAAGATTTCCTCGGCCAGTTCGACCGCGCCTTCCATCTTCGAGGTGCCACCGGTCAGCACGATGCCGGCCGGGATCAAATCTTCATAACCGCTGCGACGCAGTTCAGCCTGGATCAGCGTGAACAGCTCGTCGTAGCGTGGCTCGACCACTTCAGCCAGGGCCTGGCGCGACAGTTCGCGCGGTGGACGGTCGCCCACGCTCGGCACCTTGATGGTTTCACCGGCACCGGCCAGCTTGGCCAGGGCGCAGGCGTAGCGGATCTTGATTTCTTCGGCGTACTGGGTGGGTGTGCGCAACGCCATGGCGATGTCGTTGGTCACCTGGTCGCCGGCAATCGGGATCACGGCGGTGTGACGGATCGCACCCTCGGTGAAGATCGCGATATCAGTGGTACCGCCGCCGATGTCCACCAGGCACACACCCAGTTCTTTTTCGTCGTCGGTCAGTACCGAGTAGGCAGAAGCCAGTTGCTCAAGAATGATGTCGTCGATTTCCAGGCCGCAGCGGCGCACGCACTTTTCAATATTCTGTGCGGCGTTGACGGCGCAGGTCACCACATGGACCTTGGCTTCCAGACGTACGCCCGACATACCCAGGGGCTCGCGAACGCCTTCCTGGTTGTCGATCACATAGTCCTGCGGCAGGGTGTGCAGCACGCGCTGGTCGGCCGGGATCGCCACGGCCTGGGCGGCGTCGAGGACGCGTTCAAGGTCGGCCGAGCTGACTTCGCGATCGCGGATCGCCACGATGCCGTGGGAGTTCAGGCTGCGAATGTGGTTGCCGGCCACGCCGACGAACGCCGAGTGAATCCGGCAACCGGCCATCAACTGCGCTTCTTCGATGGCGCGCTGGATCGATTGCACGGTGGACTCGATGTTCACCACCACGCCCTTCTTCAGGCCCCGGGACGGATGCGTGCCAATACCGACGATCTCGATAACGCCGTCTTCCCCGACCTCGCCCACCAGCGCCACCACTTTGGAGGTGCCGATATCGAGACCGACGATCATTTTGCCGCTTTGCACGTTTGCCATGGGTCCTGCCTCTTCTTAATTCTTCGCGACAGCGGGTTTGGCTGTCGTCGGCGCAGCTGGTTCACGCCAGCCGACGGCCAGGCCGTTGGCGTAACGCAGGTCGACGCTCGCAATGTTCGTAATCTGTTCTTTCAAGGTTTTGTCATAGATGGCAATAAAGCGGCGCATCTTTTCCACCAAGCGGTCGCGTCCCAGCAACAACTCGATGCCCGGGCCGGAACTGCCTGCCCCGGTCGTCAAAAACCAGCTGCCCCGCTCACGCAATTCCAGGCGTGCGATGGAGAAGCCCAGTGGCCGCAGCATCTGGCTCAATGCCTGGTACTGCTGCATCACTTGCTGCTGTGCCCGCTGCGGTCCGAACAACTGCGGCAGGTGCTCATAGTTGGCCACTTCACGCGGCGCGAACGCTTGGCCCTGGTTGTTCAACAGGGCACCATCGCCCCAACGGGCCACGGGCAGTTGTTCTTCCAGGCGGATCGTCACCTGGTCCGGCCATACACGGCGGACTTCGGCGTGGGCGATCCACGGCATCTGTTCCAGCTCCGAGCGCATACCGGCCAGGTCGATGGTAAAGAAGCTCGCCGCCAGGTACGGGCCGATGCGCTGCTGTACCGCTTGCTGACTGATGTAGCTCAAGTCGCCCTGCACGCTGATCTTGGTGATCGGTCGGTCGGCATACGGCAACAGACGCTGGGCGCCCTCGTAGGTACCGAAGCCCAACACCACCAGCAGTACCGGCCAGAACAGCGCTTTGAGGAAACCAAAATTGGCTTTCGGCAAACGCACCGACATCGGCTCTTTAGCCACCATTCGGCTGGCACCCCGTGGCACCGGCTTGCGGCTCGGTACTGGTGGGGGCTGATGACGAAGCGATGCGCCTTTCATGTTCTTAGCCTCTTGGCTCAATGCTTGCGGCCAGAATCGCCAGCACCAACTGCTGGAAATCCAGACCGGCAGCACGGGCTGCCATAGGTACCAGGCTGTGATCGGTCATGCCGGGAGCGGTGTTGACTTCCAGGAACCAGAAGTTCCCTTGGTCATCCTGCATCACGTCTGCCCGCGCCCAACCGGCGATACCCAGTGCCTCACAGGCTTTCGCCGTGAGGTCCATCAATTCCTGTTCCTTGGCTGCGTCGAGGCCACATGGGATCCGGTACTGAGTATCGGAAGCCAGGTACTTGGCGTCGTAGTCATAAAAGGTGTGGGGCGTGCCCAATGCGATAGGCGGCAATACCTGGCCACGCAGGGTGGCGATGGTGTACTCGGGACCCTGGATCCACTGTTCCACCAACACTTGCGAATCGTAGGTACTTGCCGCTTTCCATGCGTCGATCAATTCGGCGGCCGAGTTCACTTTAGCCATGCCGATACTGGAGCCTTCATGGGCAGGTTTGACGATCAAAGGCAGGCCCAGTTCCTTGGCTGCGGAAATACAATCGTCTTCGCTGCACAGAACACTGTGACGCGGGGTTGGAATACCCAGGCTGTGCCACACCTGCTTGGTGCGCAACTTGTCCATGGCCAATGCCGACGCGAGGATGCCACTGCCGGTGTAAGGAATGCCGACGCACTCCAGCAAGCCCTGCATGCTGCCGTCTTCACCACCGCGGCCGTGGAGGATGATGAAGGCGCGGTCGATTTTCTCGGCCTGCAGGCGGGCGAGGAAATCATCGCCCACATCGATGCCGAACGCGTTCACGCCCGCACTTTGCAGCGCCTCAAGCACAGCGTTGCCGGACTTGAGCGACACTTCGCGTTCAGCGCTTTTACCGCCGAACAGGACTGCTACGCGACCGAAGTCAGCCGGTGTGATTGTCGAGAACAGGGAGCCGTAGGCGTTGATCATTTCGACTTCCCCTTCGCGGCAGCAAACAGCGGGCTCGCCAACAATTTAGGGGCAAGGCCACCAATGTCACCGGCGCCCTGGCACAGCAAAATGTCACCCGCACGCAGCAGCGGCTTGACGATCGGCGCCAGGTCCACACCGCGTTCGATGTAGATCGGGTCCAACTGGCCACGTTGGCGGATGCTGTTGCACAGCTTGCGGCTGTCAGCGCCCGGGATCGGTTCTTCACCGGCCGGGTAGACTTCCATCAACAGCAACACGTTGGCATCGGCCAATACATTGACGAAATCGTCGTACAGGTCGCGGGTGCGGCTGTAGCGATGTGGCTGGTAGACCATCACCAGGCGGCGCGTAGGCCAGCCACCACGTACGGCCTTGATCACGGCAGCGACCTCGGTCGGGTGGTGACCGTAGTCGTCCACCAGCATCACGTCACCACCTTCTACCGGCAGTTGGCCGTAGACCTGGAAGCGACGGCCCACACCGGCAAAACGCGACAAGCCTTCAACGATGGCTTCATCGCTGACGCCCTCGTCAGTGGCGATGCAGATGGTCGCCAGGGAGTTCAACACGTTGTGGTTGCCCGGCATGTTCACCGACACATCCAACGGCTCACGGTCGGGACGCAGTACGGTGAAGAAGGTTTGCATGCCTTCCTGGCGAACATTGATGGCACGTACGTCAGCGTCTTCGCTGAAGCCGTAGGTCACGGTCGGACGCTTGACCAGCGGTAGGATTTCACGCACCACCGGATCGTCGAGGCACACCACGGCCAAACCGTAGAACGGCAGGTTGTGCAGGAACTCAACGAAGGTTTTCTTCAATTTGTTGAAGTCGCCATCGTAGGTCGCCATGTGATCCGCATCGATGTTGGTCACTACAGCGACCAGCGGCTGCAGGTGCAGGAAGCTGGCATCACTTTCGTCGGCTTCGGCGATCAGGTAACGGCTGGTGCCGAGCTGTGCATTGGTGCCGGCTGCATTCAGGCGGCCACCAATCACGAAGGTCGGGTCCAGGCCACCGGCGGCGAACACCGAGGCGATCAGGCTGGTGGTGGTGGTCTTGCCATGGGTACCGGCAACGGCGATGCCGTGGCGATAGCGCATCAGCTCGGCCAGCATCTCGGCGCGTGGCACCACTGGAATACGGCGTTCAAGGGCAGTGGCCACTTCCGGGTTGGAGGTGTTCACGGCACTGGAAACTACCAATACGTCAGCCTCGGCGGCGTTTTCGGCACGGTGGCCGATAAAGATCTGCGCACCGAAGGACTTCAGGCGGTCGGTGACCGGCGACTCTTTCAAATCCGAACCGGATACCTGGTAACCCAGGTTCAGCAACACCTCGGCGATACCGCACATGCCCACGCCGCCGATACCGACGAAGTGGATGCGACGGATACGGCGCATTTCCGGTTGTGGCATGGCTTTCTGATTCTCAACCATGGGCCACCTCCAGGCAGATATCGACCACGGTGCGGGTTGCGTCAGGTTTGGCCAGGCGGCTTGCGGTGCTCGCCATGCTGTTGAGTCGTTCCGGTTGCATCAAAACCTCGGTCAGGCGTGCGGCCAAATCGGCGGCGCCAGTCGTTCTTTGCGGCAGCAGGAAGGCAGCGCCCTCCCCGGCCAAATATTCGGCGTTGCGGGTCTGGTGATCGTCGATGGCGTGGGGCAAAGGCACCAGCAACGACGGCAGACCGGCGGCAGCCAATTCACTGACAGTCAGCGCACCGGAGCGGCAGACCACCAGGTCGGCCCAGCCATAGGCATGGGCCATGTCTTTGATGAAGGGCTGCACATTCGCCTCCACACCGGCCTCGCGATAACGCGTGGCGGTGACTTCACCGTGATCTTTGCCGGCCTGATGGAAGATCTCCGGGCGCAGTTCCACAGGGAGTTGCGCCACTGCTTCCGGCAGCAGCTTGTTCAGCGGCTCGGAACCCAGGCTTCCGCCCAGGATCAGCAAGTGCGCCTTGCGCCCGACCAGGGCCTGGCGCGCGATATCCATGAACAACTCGGTACGCACAGGGTTGCCAGTGGTACGCAGTTTGTCCGAGGCACCAAAGGTCTTCGGGAACGCCTCGCAGACCCGGGCGGCCAAAGGCACCAGCAGGCGGTTGGCAGTACCGGCGACGGCGTTCTGTTCGTGCACGATCACCGGCACACCCGCGAGCTTCGCTGCAACACCGCCTGGGCCGGTCACATAGCCGCCGAACCCGAGTACGCACACCGGCTTCAATTCGCGGATGATTTTGCGTGCCTGCCATACCGCCTTGAGCAGCACGAACGGTGCCTTGAGCAACGACAACTTGCTCTTGCCACGCAGGCCGGCGACGTTGATCAAATGCAAGGGCAAGCCGGCATTCGGCACCAGATCGTTTTCGATGCCGCGCGGTGTACCCAGCCAGTGCACGGTGTAGCCACGGTTCTGGAATTCGCGGGCGCACGCCAGGGCCGGGAACACATGGCCCCCGGTGCCGCCCGCCATGATCAGCACGTTAGCGCCCATGGGTCGGCTCCTCGGCAAAATCGCTTTCGCTGAATTCCATCTCTTCGCTGCCCAAGTGGGTTCGACTCTCCCACTCGATGCGCAGCAACAAGCCCAGGCACACACAGCAGATCACCAACGAACTGCCGCCGTAACTGAGGAACGGCAAGGTCAGGCCCTTGGTCGGCAGCAGGCCGACGTTCACCCCGATGTTGATCAGGAACTGGCCGATCCACAGGAACGACAAGCCGTACGCCACATAGGCGGCGAAATACTGTTTGGCCTTCTCGGCCCACAAGCCGATGTACATGCCCCGCACGCAGACGAACAAGAACAGCCCTACGGTACACAGCGAACCGACCACACCCAACTCTTCGGCAAGTACCGAGAACACGAAGTCGGTGTGGGCTTCCGGCAGGTAGAACTGTTTCTGCACGCTGTTGCCCAGCCCCACGCCCAACCACTCGCCGCGACCGAAGGCGATCAGCGCCTGGGTCAACTGGTAGCCGGAACCGAACTGGTCGGACCACGGGTCGGTAAAGGTGATCAGACGAGCCATCCGGTAGGGTTGCGCCTGAACCAGAATCGTCACCGCCGCGACCGCCAGCACCACCATCAAGGTGAAGCGGAACAGGCCCACGCCCCCCAGAAACAGCATCGCCGCTGCCGCGCCCATCATTACAACGGTGGCACCGAAGTCAGGCTCCATCAGCAACAAGCCGGCCATCGGCAGCAGCACGATGAAAGGCTTGAAGAAGCCCATCCAACTTTCGCGCACTTCTTTCTGGCGACGCACCAGGTAACCGGCGAGGTAGATCACCACGAACACCTTGGCGATTTCCGACGGTTGTACGTTGAACGCACCGAAGCCGATCCAGCGCATCGAACCGTTCACCTCGCGGCCGATACCGGGCAGGATCACCATGATCAACAGGCCGAACGCACCGATCAGCATCATCCAGCCCAGGCGTTGCCAGGTGGCGATAGGGATCATCATGGTGACGATGCATGCACCGAGGCCGATCACCAGGTACACCAGGTGACGGATCATCATGTACAGGGTGTTGCCCGACTGGACGGCGGCCACTTCAGAGGAAGCCGAAGTGATCATCACCAGGCCCAGGCCCAACAGCGCGAGGCAGCCGGCGAGCATAGGGAAATCAAGGTCGATACCGCGCCCGGTAATGATCGGCGAAGGGTACGGCTTGATGATGTTCCGCAAGTTGATGCTCATGCCAAGGCCTCCACGCCGCGAGCGAACAGCTGGCCGCGCTCTTCGTAGTTCTTGAACATGTCGAAACTGGCACAGGCCGGCGACAGCAACACGGCATCGCCGGGCTGGGCCAAGGCCTTGCATTGGGCAATGGCGTCGTCCAGGGAGATCGCCCGTACCTGTGGCACCGCCTCACCAATGGCCGCGCCGATCAGGCCCGAATCACGGCCCATCAACACCACGGCGCGGCAATGTGCAGCGACCGGGTCTTTAAGATCCTTGAAGTCGGCACCCTTGCCGTCACCGCCGACGATCAGCACCAGCTTGCCTTCGATATCGGCACCAAGGCCTTCGATAGCCGCCAAGGCGGCACCGACGTTAGTGGCCTTGGAGTCGTTGTAATAGCTGACGCCATCCAAGTCGCGGACCCACTGGCAGCGATGCTCAAGGCCGCCGAACGTGCGCAGCGCCGACAGCATGGCGTCGAATGGCAGACCAACAGCATGCCCCAGCGCCAAGGCCGCCAAGGCGTTGGACTGGTTATGGGCACCACGGATTTTCAGCTCGCGCACAGGCATCAGGTTCTGGAATTCGAAGGCCAGGTATTTCTCGCCATTCTCTTCACGGATGCCGAAGGCCTTGAAATCGGGTTTGCTCAGGCCGAAAGTCCAGCACGGCAGGCCCTCGCCCATCAGCGGACGGCTCAAGGCATCCTGGCGGTTGACCACCACTTGCCTGGCGCCGCGGAAGATCCGGTGCTTGGCCAAGTGGTACGCCGGCAAGCCACTGTAGCGGTCCATGTGGTCTTCACTCACGTTCAACACAGTCGCCACTTCGGCACCGAGGTCGTGGGTGGTTTCCAACTGGAAGCTCGAGAGCTCCATCACGTACAGCTCGACGTCATCGCTGAGCAAGTCCAGTGCCGGGGTGCCGAGGTTACCGCCCACAGCCACACGCTTGCCGGCCGCAACGGCCATCTCGCCAACCAGGGTAGTCACGGTGCTTTTCGCGTTGGAGCCGCTGATGGCCACGATCGGCGCTTTCGCGTTACGCGCGAACAGGTCGATATCGCCCGACAACTTCACGCCACGGGCCGCAGCCGCTTGCAGGGCCGGTGTCGCCAGGGCCAGGCCGGGGCTCACGTAGAGCTCGTCGGCACGGCACAGAAACTCGACATCCAGCTCGCCACAACGCACTTCCACGTGCGGGTAGTCACGGCGCAGCGTGACCAGCTCCGGTGGATTTTCCCGCGTATCAGCCACGGCGAACGACACACCCCGGTTCGCCAGGAAGCGAACCAGGGACATGCCGCTCTTGCCGAGGCCGACAACGATGCGGAAGTGGTCTGAAGCGATCAAGGACACTCGTTTCTACCTCAGTTTCAGGGTGGCAAGGCCGATCAGCACGAGAATCACGGTGATGATCCAGAAGCGGACGATCACACGCGGCTCGGGCCAGCCCTTGAGTTCAAAGTGGTGGTGAATCGGTGCCATGCGGAACACACGACGCCCGGTCAATTTGAAGGAAGCCACCTGGATGACCACCGACAGGGTTTCCATCACGAACACACCGCCCATGATGAACAGCACGATTTCCTGGCGAACGATCACGGCAATGGTGCCCAAGGCCGCACCCAGCGCCAGTGCGCCAACGTCGCCCATGAAGACTTGTGCCGGATAGGTGTTGAACCACAGGAAGCCCAGGCCGGCACCGATCAGCGCGCCGCAGAATACGATCAGTTCACCCGCACCCGGTACATAAGGAATCAGCAGGTATTCGGCGAATTTCACGTTACCCGACAGATAGCAGAAGATGCCGAGCGCGCCGCCCACCATCACCGTCGGCATGATCGCCAGGCCGTCGAGGCCGTCGGTGAGGTTCACCGCGTTGCTCGAACCGACGATCACGAAGTAGGTCAGCACCACGAAGCCGACGCCCAGGGGAATGCTGGCGTCCTTGAGCATCGGGATGATCAGGGTGGTCTCCACGGCGCTTGGCGCAGTGGTGTACAGGAAGATTGCAGCGGCAAGGCCGAACACCGACTGCCAGAAATACTTCCAGCGGCTTGGCAGCCCCTTGGAGTTTTTCTCGATCACTTTGCGGTAGTCATCGACCCAACCGATGGCACCGAACAGCAGGGTCACCAGCAGCACGACCCACACGTAGCGGTTGTGCAGGTCGGCCCACAGCAAGGTGCTGATGCCGATGGACGACAGGATCAACGCACCGCCCATGGTCGGGGTGCCGGACTTGGACAGGTGCGACTGCGGGCCGTCATTACGAACCGATTGACCAATTTGCAGGTTCTGCAGGGTGCGGATCATCCACGGCCCCAGAAACAGCGACAGAGACAACGCGGTCAGCACACCCAGAATCCCGCGCAGGGTCAGGTACTGAAAGACCGCGAAGCCTTTGTAGAACTGTTGCAGATACTCAGCCAGCAGCAGCAGCATTAATGTTTCTCCGTACTTGAGCCACACAAGGCCGCGACGACGTTTTCCATCACCGCGCTGCGCGATCCCTTGATCAAAATAGTGGTGTGTTTGTCTTGCTCAGTCGCTGTCAGCGCCTGGATCAATTCAGCCTGGGTCGCGAAGTGACGCGCACCGGGGCCGAAGGCGTTGATGGCATGAGCCATGTTCGGGCCAACGGCGTAGAGCGCGTCGACTTTGCCAGTGGCATAAGCGCCGACTTCGCGGTGGGACTGTTCAGCCCAGTCACCCAGCTCGGCGATATCGCCCAGCACCAGCACCTTGCGACCAGCGAAGCCCTTGAGCAGATCAATGGCGGCGCAGACCGAAGACTGGTTGGCGTTGTAAGTGTCATCAATCACGCGCATGCCGTTGGCAGCCAACTGCGCCACGGTACGGCCCTTGACTGGCTGTACCGCTCCCAGACCGGTGGCGATCCCAAACAGCGACACACCCAGGGCGTGGGCGGCAGCCGCGGCGGCCAAGGCATTGGCGACGTTGTGATTGCCCAGCAGGTTCAGTTGCACGTGTTCGTCACCTTGCGGGGTATGCAAGGTAAAGGATGGGCAGCCACGGGCATCCACCGTGATATTGGAGGCGTGGAAATCGGCCGCTGCGTTCAACACGGCAAACGTCAGGACCTTGCGCCCGGCGGCGCGTACACGCCAGGTTTCGAAGGCCTTATCGTCCAGGTTCAGTACAGCTGTGCCGGAGGCATCGAGGCCTTCAAGGATTTCGCCCTTGGCTTCGACGATCTTCTCCGGGCCGCCGAATTCGCCAACGTGGGCTGTCCCGGCATTGTTGATAATTGCCACGTGAGGCTTGGTCAGCGCCACGGTGTAGGCAATTTCGCCGATGCGCGAAGCGCCCAACTCAATCACCGCCGCCGTATGTTCCGGGGCCAATTCGAGCAGGGTCAGCGGAGCGCCAAAATCATTGTTCAGGTTGCCACGGGTGGCGAGCACTGGCCCGCGCGTGCGCAATACTCCAGCGAGCAGTTCCTTGACCGTGGTCTTGCCGCTGGAGCCGGTGATGGCTGCAACCGGCTTGCTGAAGGCAGCACGGTTCAGCGCCCCCAGTTGGCCCAGTGCCAGGCGGGTGTCGGCGACCAGCAATTGCGGCAATGTGGAGTCTGCGACTTCACGCTGCACCAGCGCGCCAACGGCGCCTTTGGCGGCAACGTCATTCAGGTAATCGTGACCATCAAAACGCGGGCCGGCCAAGGCGACAAACAACTGGCCCGGCTTGATGTTGCGACTGTCGATACTGACGCCGTCGAAGCTGCAATCGCTCGACAACACACGGGCCGACAGGGCCTGGGTCAGCTCGCTGAACTTCATCGCTTTAAGCATGGGCAACCTCCCAAGCGGTCAAGGCGTGATCGGCTTCGACCAGATCGGAGAAAGCGTGACGTTCGCCGTTGATTTCCTGGTAGTCCTCGTGACCTTTACCGGCCAGTACCACCACGTCATCAGCGCTGGCGCTGGCGATCAATTGAGCGATGGCGGCACCGCGCCCTGCAACGAAGGTAGCCTTGGTGGCGTCTTTGAAACCGACACGAATGTCATCGAAAATCCGGCTCGGGTCTTCGCTGCGCGGGTTGTCATCGGTGACGAGTACGCCATCGGCCAGACGCTCGACAATTTCAGCCATCAACGGGCGTTTACCGCGATCGCGATCACCGCCACAGCCGAACAGGCACAACAACTTGCCCTTGGCGTGTGGACGCAGGGCCACCAGGACTTTTTCCAGTGCATCCGGGGTGTGGGCATAATCGACCACCACCAGCGGCTGTGTGCCGCCACCCAGGCGCTGCATGCGACCGACCGGACCTTCCAGTTTCGGCAGCACACGCAGGATTTCGTCGAGGGCGTAATCCAGACCGAGCAGCGCGCCAACCGCGGCGAGGACGTTGCTCAGGTTGAATCGACCGAGCAGGCTACTGCGCAAATGGTGCTCGCCTTGTGGCGTTACCAGTGTGGCGCGCACGCCTTCGTCATTGAATTGGGCTTCACGGCAATACAGGTAAGCGCCGGCGTCTTCCAGGCTGTAGCTGATCAGACGCGATTCATGCTCTTGCGCCGCCAACTGACGACCAAATTCGTCGTCCAGGTTGACCACGCGGCACTTCAAGTCATTCCAGGCAAACAGCTTGGCCTTTTCGGCAGCGTAGGCCTCCATGGTGCCGTGATAGTCCAAATGATCGCGTGACAGGTTGGTCATCACCGCCACATCAAAAGCCAACGCAGCGACGCGGCCCTGATGCAAACCGTGGGACGACACCTCCATGGCGATCGCCTTGGCACCGGCCTTTTTCAGGTCGGCCAAGGTGGCTTGCACGGCAATCGGGTTTGGCGTGGTGTGCAGGCCGCTTTGCAGCGCGCCATAAAAGCCAGTACCCAGGGTACCGACAATGCCGCAGTGCTGGCCCAACAGATCAAGCGCCTGGGCGACCAATTGGGTCACGCTGGTCTTGCCGTTGGTACCGGTCACGCCCACCAGGTTCAGTTGACGGCTCGGGTCGCCATAGAAACGCCCGGCGATGTCGGACAGTTGCGCAGCCAGGCCCTTGACCGGAATCAACGGCACATCGGTGATTGGCAGCACGGTGGCGCCTTCCACTTCATAAGCCACAGCCGCCGCGCCGCGCTGCAAGGCATCGGCAATATGTTCACGGCCGTCGAACTTGCCGCCAGGCACCGCCAGGAACAGGTCACCGGCACGTACGTTACGGCTGTCCAGGCTCAGCTCGCGAATCAGCAAATCGCGACCGGCATGGGCAAAAATCTTGTTCAGGCTAAGAGACATCAACCGCGCCCTCCATTGGCTTTTACAGCAGCGGCCGGTGGTCCGGCGTTCGCTTGTTGGGTCGGCGGCAGGTTGTCCGGCGTGATGTTCATCAGACGCAGGGTGCCGGACATCACTTTGCTGAATACCGGCGCCGATACCAGGCCACCGAAGTAGCCGGCTTTACTTGGCTCATCGATCACGACAACGATGGCGTAGCGCGGATCACTCATCGGACCGAAGCCTGCGAACAGCGAACGGTAGGAGTTTTCGGCATAGCCCTTGGTACCCACCGACGTCTTACGCGCGGTACCGGACTTGCCCGCCACGTGATACGCAGGCACCTGGGCACGGAATACGCCGCGTGGCGCTTCGATCACTTGTTGCAGCATGCCTTGCATGGTCTTGGCGACTTTTTCCGGGATCACCTGGGTGGCTTTCGGCGCTTCATCGACGTGGATCAGGCTCAACGGAACCATCCGGCCATTATTGGCCAATACAGAGAAAGCATGGGCCAGCTGGATCGCCGTCACCGACAGGCCGTAGCCGTAAGACAAAGTGGCTGTCTCGGCCTTTTTCCAGTCGCGATAGTTCGGCAGGTTGCCGACGCGCTCGCCTGGGAAGTCCAGGCCGGTGGGTTGGCCCAAGCCGATTTTCTGCGCCAGGTGGTAGATGGTTTCGCCGCCGATATCGAAGGCGACCTTACTCATGCCCACGTTACTGGAGTTGATCAGGATACCTGTCAGATCCAGCACCGGACCCTCGGTACGGGACACGTCACGAATAGTGTATTTACCCAACTGCAGGGTGCCTGGGTAGACCTCGACTTTGTCACTGGGCTTCCAGCGTCCCGTTTCCAGGGCGGCACTCATGGAGATGGCTTTCATGGTCGAACCTGGTTCGAACACGTCGATCATTGCGCGGTTACGCATCATCGCCGGTTGCAGGTTACGACGGTTGTTCGGGTTGTAGGTCGGCTGGTTGACCATGGCGAGGATCTCGCCGGTCTTCACGTCCATGATCACCAAGCTGCCGGCTTTGGCGCCGTTCTCGATGATTGCGTTACGCAGCTCGCGGTTGGCCAGGTATTGCAGACGCAGGTCAATCGACAACGCCAAGGGCTTACCGGCCTTGGCGTTTTTGGTGACTTGCACGTCCTTGATCAGTCTGCCGCGCCGATCCTTGATGACTTGCCGCTTGCCAGGAACCCCAGCCAGCCATTCGTCGTAGGCCAGCTCGACACCTTCGCGACCGTGGTCATCGATATCGGTGAAGCCAACCATATGCGCGGTGGTCTCACCGGCCGGGTAGAAACGACGAAACTCTTCGATGCCGTAGACACCGGGGACTTTGAGGTCGAGTACTTGCTGACCTTGTTCAGGCGTCAGCCCGCGAACCAGGTAGATGAATTCCTTATTGGCCTGGGCCTCCAGACGCTCAGCCAAGGCCTTCGGGTCTTGACCCAGGGCGGCTGCGAGCTCCGGCCATTTTTCCTTGGCGGTCTGCAGTTCCTTGGCGTTGGCCCACAGGGTCGTCACCGGGGTGCTAACGGCCAGGGGCTCGCCGTTGCGGTCGGTAATCAGGCCACGGTGCGCAGGAATAGGAATATGACGCAGGCTACGGGCATCGCCCTGGCCGATCAGGAAGTCACGGTCAACGACCTGCAGGTCGATGATCCGCCAGGCGATTGCGCCCACCATCAGCGCGAGCAAGCCGAGCACCACACGGAAGCGCCATGGGTAGAGTGCGCCTTCGAGTTTCATCATGGCGCCACCATGCGGACTTCAGCCGCGCCCGGGATGTGCATTTTCAGCTGTTCGGTGGCCAGCACTTCGATACGGCTGTGGGCGGTCCAGGTGCTTTGCTCGAGAATCAACCGCCCCCACTCCGCCTGCGCCTTATCGCGCACGCTCAATTCCCCGTACAGGGTATTGAGCAACTGGCGGTTCCAGTGGGCGCTGTAGGACACCGCAATCGCGGACACCAGCACGCCGATAAACAGCAGCATCATAAAGAAGCTGCCGCCCGGGAGGGGCTTGGCGAAAAGCTTGCTCACCGTAGTTTCTCCGCGACACGCATGACGGCGCTACGGGAACGTGGGTTGGCCTTGAGTTCGGCTTCGGAAGCGAACTGCGCTTTGCCATGGATTTTGATTTTCGGCACAAAGGCTTCGAAACGTACCGGCAGGTTGCGCGGCAGGTTGTCGGACTCGCCCTTGACCAGACGACGCATGAACAGTTTGACGATGCGGTCTTCCAGAGAGTGGAAGCTGATCACCACCAGGCGACCACCCACTTCCAAGGCATCCAGAGCGGCTTCAAGGCCGGCCTCCAGATCGCCCAGTTCGTTATTGACGTGAATACGCAGGCCCTGGAACGCACGAGTGGCCGGGTTCTTGCCCTTTTCCCATGCAGGGTTGGCGACCTTCAGCACTTCGGCCAGGTCAGCGGTGCGTTCGAATGGCTGGATCTCGCGGCGCTCGACCACGGCGCGAGCCATGCGGCCGGCGAAACGCTCCTCACCGTACTCTTTGAACACGCGGGCGATTTCTTCCACTGGCGCGGTGGCGATGAACTGGGCAGCACTGACACCCCGGGTAGGGTCCATGCGCATGTCGAGGGGGCCGTCGTTCATGAAGCTGAAGCCGCGCTCCGGGTCGTCGAGCTGTGGCGAAGACACACCCAGATCGAGCAAAACCCCGGCCACCTTACCTGCCATGCCGCGCTCGGCCACTTCCGCACCCAGCTCGGCAAAGCTGCGCTGCACAACGACAAAGCGGCCGTCTTCGGCCGCTAGCGCTTGCCCGGTGGCAATCGCTTGAGGGTCTTTGTCGAAACCGAGGAGCTTGCCGTCGGACCCGAGCTGGCTGAGTATCAACCGGCTATGCCCACCCCTGCCGAAGGTGCCATCCAAATAGCAGCCATCCGCGCGTACGGCGAGAGCCTCAACGGCTTCGTCAAGCAGTACGGTGATGTGGTTAAAGCCGCTATCAATAGTCACAGGATCAAATCACGCAGTTCATCAGGCATGGCGCCCGGTTGTTGAATAGCAGCCAGGTCAGCTGCAGAAACAGCATCCCAGGCATCTTCGTCCCACAATTGGAACTTGTTCAGTTGGCCCACCAGCATTGCGCGCTTGTCGAGCTTGGCGTACTCGCGCAGACGCGGCGGCACCAGGAAACGACCGCTGCCATCGAGCTCGAGGTCGACGGCGTTACCAATCAGCAAACGCTGCAGGCGTCGGTTTTCTTCACGCAATGAAGGCAGTGCGCGCAACTTGGTTTCAATCAACTCCCACTCATCGAGGGGGTAAACGCACAAACAAGGATCAACGGCATCAATCGTGATGATTAATTGGCCTGAACTTCGCGAAATGAGCTCGTCACGATACCGACTCGGCATAGCGAGACGGCCTTTTGCATCGAGACTGATAGCGTTAGCTCCGCGAAACACAGATGCGTTTCTCCAAATTTTAACGTTTTACGTTCAAAAAACCCACTTTGTGCCACTTTCCGCCACTTGCGCACACTATAGGAATGCGCCCACCACACCGTCAAGGCGCGGATTCAAGGAAAAGCCTTACAGAACGGAGATTTAGGAACGTAAAAGGAGGAGAAACGGGAGTTTGGCGATGTTTTTGACTCAGCAACCGTAAATAGCTCATAGAGCTACGGCTTAAAGTTAAAGTAATTTATTAAGAGTAAGATTTTTTTGGTATTACGAAGATGCATCTGCCAATGATTTGGCAGGGAGGGATTCTTGCGTTACTACCGGTTTTCTGCCCGAGATTCGGACAGAAGGAAAAAGGTGGAGAGTCGATCTATAAGCCGGGTTCTGTCTTGAACAGTCATTCGTCTACGATGGCCATCACTGGACACCTTTAGCAACCTACCCGGTCCCAGCGCGGGCCACGCCTTGGGACCCTATTTGGTCTTGCTCCAAGTGGGGTTTACCTAGCCACGAACTGTTGCCAGTCGTGCGGTGCGCTCTTACCGCACCTTTTCACCCTTACCGGCACCGAAGTGCTTAGGCGGTTATTTTCTGTGGCACTTTCCGTAGGCTCACGCCTCCCAGGCATTACCTGGCACTTCGCCCTATGGAGCCCGGACTTTCCTCCCCCCCCTAATTTTCATAGAAGGCAGCGACTGTCCAATCGACTCTCCGCCGCGCAGGTTAACGGCACGGCGGGCTTAGGACAAGTAATAAAAGTTCAGGATTGCCATCACGTTCAGACGAAATACAGGTTAACCCCCGGAACTATTCGGCCTTCTGTTTATCCAGCGCCACTTGATACAGCACGTTCTTGCGCAAGCCGGTAATTTCCGCCGCCAGGGCTGCGGCACGCTTGAGGGGCATTTCCTTGAGCAGCAAATCCAGGATGCGCATCGCCTCACTGCCAACCGCCTCTTCATTCTCAGGAGCAGTCCAGCCAGCGACCAATACCACGCATTCGCCTCGCTGCTGGTTGCTGTCACCCTCGACGAAGGCCCGTAACTCTTCCAATGGCAGGCCCTTGAGGGTCTCGAAGGTCTTGGTCAGCTCACGGGCCAGCAGCGCTTGGCGCTCACCGCCGAAGACCAGCTCCATGTCTTGCAGGCATTCAAGGATACGGTGCGGCGCCTCGTAGAAGATCAAGGTACGCGGCTCTTCCTTCAAAGCTTGAAGACGCGCGCGACGCCCGACGGCCTTGGCCGGCAAGAAACCCTCGAAGATAAACCGGTCCGACGGCAGACCGGCGGCAGATAATGCGGCAATCAGCGCGCACGCCCCCGGAACAGGCACTACATTGATACCAGCGGCACGCGCCTGACGAACCAAATGGTAGCCAGGATCGGAAATCAGCGGCGTGCCCGCATCGGAGATCAACGCCACGTCATCCCCCGCCAACAGACGGGTGATAAATCGGCTGCCCTCTTCGCGCTCGTTGTGTTCATGGCACGCGGCTAATGGCGTGCTGATACCAAAATGCTGCATCAAACGCTGGGAGTGGCGCGTGTCTTCCGCCGCAATCAGTTTCACCTCGCGCAACACCTTCAGCGCCCGGGCACTGATGTCGTCCAGGTTGCCAATGGGCGTCGCCACGACAAAAAGCGAGCCTGCAGTGGAATTCAAAGGACCTGGAGCAGTCAAAGCGCACACCTCGATGGTTGGCAAAAGCCACATTGTAGCGTGTAGACGCTTGGAAAATATGCCATCACGGTGGATGCCTTCTAAGCCATCGACGACCGTTTGCAACATCTGCACGACCTAAATCGACGCTTTCACGCCAGTAACATCGCGCCTGAGCCAGTGCTTGGGTACAATTCCACGCTAATTTGATCGGTATCAGGAACACTTACATGATCGCTTGCCTGCGGCTGCTCTCCGCCCTCTGCCTCGCTGCCCTCCTGGCCGCTTGTGCCAGCTCGCCCTCGTCCAGCCTTGGCGACCTTCCCCGGACCCCGGATGCCAGTATCGAGCAACTGCTCGAACAGGCAACCACCGCCAAGACACCAGAAAAGGCCGCACTGCTGCGTCTGAGTGCGGCTGACCTGGCATTCCACCAGAACAACCCTGGCCGCTCGTCGCAGATTCTTGCGCAGGTGCCCCTGGATGTCCTGAAACCGGCCGCACAAGTATTTGCCAACACCCTGGCCGCTGAACTGGCCATGGCCCGCAATCAGCCCAAGGCGGCACTGGCAGCGCTTAATCACCCTAGCCTGCAAAGCCTGAAGGACCTGCCGGCAGACCAGCAGATCCGTACCGGCACCGTGCATGCCCGCGCCTATGAAGCCGACGGCCAGACCCTGGCCGCCGCTCGTGAGCGCGTGGCCATGGCCCCGCTGCTCACCGGCGACGCCGCCAAGAGCAACCATGAAGCTATCTGGGTATTAATTGCCGCGTTACCAGCCGACCAGCTGCAAACAAGCGGCAACCCTGCCCTGGATGGCTGGATCAGCCTGGCCCAAGCGGTCAAGGGCGCCGGAACCCTGGAGCAGCAACAAGCCGCTATCGATACCTGGCGCGCGCAGAACCCGGGCCACCCAGCGGCGGTGCAACTGCCCCTGCCCCTGACCAAACTCAAGGAACTGGCCAGCCAGCCCTTGAACAAAATCGCACTGCTGCTGCCGCAGGAAGGCCCGCTGGCCTCCGTCGGCAAGGCACTACGCGAAGGCTTCATGGCCGCGCACTACCAGGCTGAACAGGCCGGGCAGAAGCCACCGGCGATCGAGTTCTATGACAGCTCGCGCCTGAGTTCCATCGACGACTTCTACGCCAAGGCCCAGGCCGCTGGCGTGCAACTGGTGGTCGGCCCACTGGAGAAGCCGCTGGTCAAGCAACTCAGCACACGCCCACAATTGCCCATCACCACCCTGGCACTTAACTACAGCGAGTCTGATCGCAGCCCGGCCCAACTGTTCCAGTTCGGTCTGGCCGCTGAAGATGAAGCCCGCGAAGTGTCGCGCCGGGCCCGTGCCGATGGCCTGCACCGCGCTGCCGCCATGGTCCCCCGTGGCGAATGGGGCGAGCGCGTCTACAAGGCGTTCCGCCAGGATTGGGAAGCCAATGGCGGCACCGTCGTTGGCGTCGAGTATGTCGATCAGCCAGTCGCCCTCGCCCAACAGATTGCCGACTTGTTCCAACTGCGTAAAAGCGAAGGCCGCGCCAAGAGCCTGCAAAGCACCGTCGGTACTGACGTAGCGGCTCAACCATCGCGTCGCCAGGATATCGAGTTCATCTTCCTGGCAGTCACTCCGCAACTGGCCCAACAGATCAAGCCGACCCTGAACTTCCAGTACGCCGGTGACGTACCGGTTTACGCGACCTCCCACGTGTTCAGCGCCAGCGGTGACAAGAACCAGTACCTGGACATGACCAACGTCATGTTCTGCGAGACCCCATGGCTGCTCAACAGCACCGACCCGCTGCGCAATCAGGTCGCTGCGCAATGGCCACAGGCCAACGGCAGCCTCGGCCGTCTCTACGCAATGGGCGTTGACGCCTACCGCCTGGCACCGCGCCTGGGCCAGCTCAAGGCACTGCCGGATACTCGGGTTGATGGGCTTTCGGGCAGCCTGGGTGTCAGCGCCAACCAGCGCGTCGACCGCCAGATGCCTTGGGCGAAGTTTGTCGGTGGTGACATCCAACGCCTGCCGGACACCCCGCGCTGATGCCCGAGCGGTCCAGCGCACAAAGCGGCAAGGATGCCGAACTTCAAGCTCTCCAGTATCTGCAACAACACGGTCTGCGCCTGTTGGCGCAGAACTGGTTATGTAAACGCGGTGAGCTTGATCTGGTCATGCTTGACGGCGATACAGTAGTATTCGTCGAAGTCCGCTACAGAAAACACGCACAATGGGGTGGCGCGCTCGCCAGTATCGACGGGCGAAAACGTCAGAAGCTGATACTCGCTGCGCAGTTTTTCCTGCAAAAAGAGCATCGCTGGGCTGACTCTCCCTGCCGTTTCGATGTGGTTGCCATAGAAAGCTCACCGACAGGCTTTGCTGGTCTGAACTGGCTCAAAGATGCCTTCGACAGCTGAATTACTGCACACCTTCACCACACACTTTTGCTCTTTGCATTGCGGGCTGCACATTTCCGTGCCACTCAGCCGCGCTACTTAAGGTCACACAGATGGACATGCAATCCCGAATTCGCCAGCTTTTCCAGGCCAGCATCGACACCAAGCAACAGGCGATGGACGTACTTGCACCGCACATCGAGCAAGCCAGTCAGGTCATGGTCAATGCCTTGCTCAACGAAGGCAAAATGCTTTCGTGCGGCAACGGCGGCTCGGCCGGCGACGCCCAGCATTTCTCCTCTGAGCTGCTCAACCGCTTCGAGCGTGAGCGTCCGAGCCTGCCGGCCATTGCCCTGACCACCGACTCGTCGACAATCACCTCGATTGCTAACGACTACAGCTACAACGAAATCTTCTCCAAGCAAATCCGCGCCCTGGGCCAACCGGGCGATGTGTTGCTGGCGATTTCCACCAGTGGCAACTCAGCGAATATTATTCAAGCGATCCAGGCCGCACATGATCGAGAAATGATTGTCGTAGCATTGACCGGCCGCGACGGCGGTGGCATGGCCTCGCTGTTGCTGCCTGAGGACGTGGAGATCCGCGTCCCGGCCAATGTCACTGCACGCATTCAGGAAGTCCACCTGCTGGCGATCCACTGCCTGTGCGATCTGATCGACAGCCAACTGTTCGGGAGTGAAGAATGACCGTTAAACGCCTCAGCCTTTTGGCCATTACGCTGTGCCTCGCCATCAGCGGCTGCAGCACGGCAATCACCGCAACACGTGACACCCCCATTCAGGACGATAAGGGCACTCGTACCTTCGGCAGCAAAATCGATGACTCGCTGATCGAAACCAAGGTCGAGGTGAACGTCGCCAAGGCCGCACCGGACCTGGGCAACGGTGCCTCGCGCATCGTCGTGACCAGCTTCAACGGCGTGGTACTGCTGGCCGGGCAAACCCCACGCGCCGACCTCAAGGCCCAGGCTGAACAGGCCGCATCCAGCGTTCAGCGCGTCAAGAAGGTCCACAACGAACTGCAGGTGATGGACCCGATCACCCTGCTGGCCATCAGCAGCGACGCCCTGCTGACCACCAAGATCAAGACGCAGATGCTGACCGATAGCGCGATTCCCGGCTCGCGCATCAAGGTCGTCACCGATAACGGCATCGTCTACATGATGGGCTTGCTGACCCAGGCGGAAGCCACGCGTGCAGCCAACCTGGTGCAAGGCGTTTCCGGCGTGCAGAAGATCGTGAAGGTGTTCGAATACATCGACTGATGTAACCGACAACCACAAAAAAGGGCGCCGTGCATTGTCTGCACGGCGCCCTTTTTTGTGGCCAGCGTTTATTGGTATTGCTGGTACGGATTGCCTTGGAACTGGTTGTTCTGCTGTGGCGCCTGTTGTTGCTGGGCAGGCTGGCCGTATTGCTGGCCTGGGATCGGGCCGAGGTTAACCTCTACACGGCGGTTCTGGGCGCGGCCATTCACGTCGGCGTTGCTGGCAATCGGGTTATCCGGGCCGGCACCGCGGGCGCTCAGGTTGGTTGGGCTGACGCCTTGAGAGGTCAAGTAGTTCGCCACGCTCTGTGCACGACGCTGGGACAGATCCATATTGAGCTGGCGGCTGCCGGTGCTGTCGGTGTAACCGACGATCTGGATCGTGTTCTGGTTGAACTGCTTGAGGGAGTTGGCCAGATTGTTCAGCGGCGAATAGAAGCTGCTGGCAATCGCATCCGAGTTGGTGGCGAAGGTGATGTTGCCCGGCATGATCAGCTTGATCTGATCACCCTGGCGCTGAACTTCAACCCCGGTATTGGCCATGCTGGCCCGCAGTTTCTTTTCCTGCTGGTCGGCGTAGTAGCCATAGCCCGCACCACCCAGGCCTGCAACGGCAGCACCAATCAGGGCGCCCTTGCCACGGTTGTTATGGTCGATGGCCGCACCGGCCAGACCACCGGCGATAGCAGCCAGGCCGCCGTACTTGGCCGTATTGCTCATGCCCGATGAGCCGTTCGCCTGTCCTTGGCTACCATCGTAAGGGTTGGGAGAAGCACAGCCGGACAACAAGGCAACAGCCGTGGCAACGACGAGCAGACGACGCGAAGTGAACATGAAGGAAGCTCCTACTTTTGCATTCTGTGATGCAGAGGACATTGGCAATGGACCTGTGCGGAGGTTGGAACACGACAAACGGCAAAAATTCCATGCCCGGCAGGCTCCCGCTCTACAACAGCTGAGCACATTAAAACCCTAGCAGACGGTTGCTGAACGGGAATTGTCATTTTCTTTATAAGTGTCGCCGGACAGTCGCCACTTGGTATCCGGAAAAATACCGAGGTCACTCTTAAGCCCGGACAAACGGATTCTCACGCATTTCATCGCCCAGGCGCGTGTCCGGACCATGCCCTGTCACCACCGTCGCCTCCTCGTCCAAGGTATACAAGCGTTGCTTGATCGAACGCACGATCGTCGCCTGATCGCCACCCCACAGGTCCGTGCGCCCCACGCCACGCCGGAACAAAGTGTCCCCGGCAATCAACAGCTGGGCATCGGCAAACCAGAAACTCATCGAGCCCGGCGTGTGCCCCGGCGTATGCAGTGCCACTCCGCAGCCGCAGGCCAGCTCCTCTTCGTCTTCCAGCCAACGATCCGGTGACGGCACCGGTGTATAGGGCACACGAAACATCTGACATTGCATTTCCAGGTTATCCCAGAGGAATTGATCCTCCTTGTGCAAATGCAAGGTCGCGCCCGTCTTTTCCTTCAACTGACCGGAGGCCATGAAGTGATCAAGATGGGCGTGGGTGTGGATGATGCTCACCACCTTGAGACCCAGCGCATCAAGACGCGCCAGGATCAGCTCGTGGTTGCCGCCAGGATCGACCACGATGGCTTTTTTGGTGATGGGATCGCCGATGATGGTGCAGTTGCACTGCAAGGGCCCGACGGGGAATGTTTCGCGGATAAGTGTCGGTTTTGCAGAGTTCATGCAGGGTCCTCAAGTGCCAGTTAATTAACGTTTCGGGGCAACTATCGCTGGAATAACTGCATGAGTAAAACAGACCTTACCCAATCAACTTCAATTCCTGCGCCCGTGCCACCGCTTGAGTCCGGCGCTCCACCCCCAGTTTGCTGTTGATATGGCTGGCGTGAGTCTTGACCGTGTGCAGTGAAATAAACAGCCGATTGCTGATTTCCTGGTTCGAACACCCTTGGGCGATCAACTGCAGCACTGCCAGTTCACGTGCGCTCAGGGTTTCGTGGGCTGGCGAAGATTCAGCCGGAACAACCACGGGCAGTAGCGCCAACAGGCTCTGGTTCAGCAAACCATGGGAGTCCTTGCCAAGTTGCTCGCGCATCCAGTCCGGGTGGTTTTCCAGTAAGCGCTGGAAAGGTTGCAAGGCCCCGCCAGCGCCCGCTTCCAACGCCTTGGAGAGGATCAGCCGAGCCTTGGCTTCCTGGCCGCACTCCAGGAGCAAATGCACCTGCTGAGTCAGCGCCATCAGCGCGATCATCTGGCGCCCGCTGTTTTGGGCTTGTTGCGTCAACGCTTCAAGCCTGCGCAGCGAAGCCTCAGATTGATGACGCGTCGCATCCAGCGCAGCCTGTTGCAGCTCGATATGTTGCGGCAAGTGCGGATGAAACTCCGGCGCAGCGGCCGCATGCTCACCATTGTAGGTCTGCCCCAAGCGGGCCAGCCAAGCGTCGGCCAGGTCAGTACGTCCCTGGATCAGCCACAGCTCACATTTGATCAGTGTGATCATCGCCAGGTAGTAGATCGGCGGTACATCCCAGATATGCATCAGGCGCTCGGCCTCGGCCAGTTCGGCAAATGCCTTGGGGAAATCGCCACGGCGCCCTTCGAAGTTGGCAATCACGCAATGCCCGATCAAGACGCTGATGTCCCGGCAGGCACGGGCTTCTGCCAGGCCGGCGCGCAACCGCGCAATGCCGGCTTCAGGCTGATAACGCACCAGCAGCAGGTAGCCTTCATACAGCGACAGTCGCGCTCTCACAGCATACAAGCGCTGCGGCGCCAGCCCGTGTAAGCGCTGCAAGCCTTGGCGCACTTCATCCAGGGAGCGCAGGATTTCGCCACGCGCCTGCAGCACCCGCGCCCGGTCGTAATGGGCCAGCGCTTCAAACAGAGGGTTGCCGACGCGCTGTGCCAGCTCCAGGGACTCGCGATTCAAACCACGGGCTCGCCACAGGTCAGCGTCGACGATGGCCAGGTTGGAAAGCGTCGACAAGCACATCAGGCGCTGGCCGTAGCGTTTCTGCGGCAGGCTTTCCAACGCCTCGCTGCAATAGCGCTGGGTCGATTCGCGATCTCCACGGCCACGGGCGATGATCCCGCTCAGCGCCAACCATTGGGCCAGCATGGACTTCTGCGCAGTGGCCGACGGGGCCGGCAGGAAGCGACTGAGGTAGCTGGACAACTCTTCCGCCGCATCCAACTGGCAGGCCAGGCCCAAGGCCCAGCTGTACAACACGATCAGCCGTGGCGTGCTGATCAACAGACTGTCAGGCAAGTCCATCTTCCAGCGCAGCAACATGCCGATATTCTGCTCGGCCAGCAATTGCTCTTCGGATAGGTTCTGTACCAAGTTCGCTGCCACATCAAGATGGCCGGCCCGCAGCGCCTGCTCTACTGCCTCATCGATCAAGCCTTGGGTGTTGAACCAGCGGCATGCGCGCAGATGAATACTGGCCAGGGGCAACGTGGCGCTCTTGGCGCGACGAGTGCGCAGCAGGTCGGAAAACAGATGGTGATAACGATACCAATGTCCTTGCTCGTCCAAAGGCACCAGGAATACCTGATGGGACAGCAGGTAGCGCAGGGTTTCCCCACTGTCATGGGCTTCGCGTACGGCGTCACACAGCTCGCTGCAAAAACGATCCTGCGGGGCAGTGTCGTACAAAAATGCTTGAACCTCGACCGGCAGGCAGTCGATGACTTCCTCCAGCAGGTAGTCACGGATCAGCCCTTCTCCACCGTGCAGGCTTTGCGGCAAGGCGCCTTCATTGCCGGCTTCGGAGGCCGCCAACAACCAGAAACGCAGGCCGGCAACCCAACCTTCACTGCGGCGGATCAGATTATCCAGGGCCTCACCCCGCAATGAGCTGCTATGACGATCCAAAACAGCCAGGGATTCATCATGAGTCAGGCGCAGATCTTGTTCGTGCAGCTCCAGCAGATGTCGCGACAAACGTAATCGCGCCAGATGCCAATCCGGACGCTGTCGACTGGTGACCAATACCACCAAGCCATCAGGCAAATGGTTGAGGAAAAACTGCAGGCAGCGGTCCAGCACCGGCCCCTGGGCCAAGTGATAGTCATCCAGCACCAGCAATAAAGGCGCCTGGGTTGAAAGGCATTCAGCGAGCTCATCCAGCAAACCATCGAGCCACTCTTCGAAGGCGAAGGGTTGATGGCGCTGACGCATTTTCAGCAAGCCAAGGGACTGGGCGCCGAGTTGCGGGAAATACTGTTGCAAGCCATCGAGCAGGCGCTCAAGAAATCGGCCTGGGTCGCTGTCCCGTGGGCTCAGGCCTAACCACAGGCTTTGCCAATTCGCCGGCAGAGCCTGGCAGAACTCGACTGCCAGCGAACTTTTACCGAACCCGGCCGGTGCGCTGACCAACAACAATCGCCCCTCCAAACCGGCGCTCAAGCGCTCGCACAGGCGGGGTCGCAGCACATAGCCGTCAGGCAGCGGCGGCCTGTAGAAGCGCGCTTCCAGCGTCGGAATCACTGCGCTTGCAGGCCCTTGGATTCGGGACAGATCAGTCATCGCCGGGCTCTTGTAGAAGGCTGTTGTCGGCATTGCAGATGTCCGCAGACTAGCGGTAAAAGCGGCAGGTTTGTAGATCTTTGCAACATTTGCCTGAAAAAGAACTGCGACAAGAAATGTGAGAGGGGGCTTGCCCCCGATGGCAGTGGGTCAGTCAATGCATAGGCTGACTGCCACACCGCCATCGGGGGCAAGCCCCCTCTCACATTCGAACGCCCGAGCTGTTTAGCGAACACCGTCCTGGCGCAGGGCCGCAGGGGTGAAATCGCTGGTGGTAGCGGTGAAACCAAAGTCATACGCCTGCTTCTCTTCGTTCTTCATGCCCAGCGCCAGATAGCGACCGGACTGCAGGTCGTAGAGGGTTTCCAAGGCATACCACGGCACTTGCTTGTCGTAGTAGTTCTCGGCATGGGCTTCGGCAACGCGCCACAGTTGGCCACGGCCGTCATAGTGGTCGATCACCGCCGCTTGCCAGGTGTCTTCGTCGATGAAGAAGTCACGCTTGGCGTAGATGTGGCGCTGACCTTCCTTCAAGGTGGCGACCACATGCCAGACGCGGCGCAGCTCGTAACGCGCCAGGTCCTGGTTGATGTGGCCGGCCTTGATGATGTCGGTGTACTTGAGCTTAGGATCGTCGACCTTGTAGCTGTTGGAGGCGATGTAGATTTCTTTCTTGCCTTCCAGCTTCCAGTCGTAGCGATCCGGGGCGCCGTTGTACATGTCGAGGTTGTCGGAAGTGCGCAGGCCGTCGGCAGCCGTACCCGGCCCGTCATAAGACACTTGCGGCGCCCGACGCACACGGCGCTGACCGGCGTTGTAGACCCACGCCGAACGCGGTTCCTTTACCTGGTCCAGGGTTTCGTGCACCAGCAGTACACCACCGGCCAGACGCGCCGGTGCGGTCACTTGCTGCTTGAAGTAGAACAGCACGTTGCCCGGGTTTTTCGGGTCGTAGTCCTTCATCTTGTCGCGGAAAACGAACTGGTCCTTGAAATACACCAGGCTGAACGAGCCGTTGGTTTGCGGCGTGGCCTGGGTTACCAGGCGAGTCACGCTGCCGCCGCGATAGCGGGTGATGTGGTTCCAGATGACTTCCACACCGCTTTTCGGGATCGGGAACGGGATCGCCGTCTCGAAGTTTTCCAGGCCGTTACCGCCGGACACAAGGTTAGTGTGGGTGGCGTTCTTCTTGATGGAGGCAAACACCTCAGCCGGCACGGTCGCGCCGCGATGGGTCTCGTACACCGGCATCTTGAAAGTGTCCGGGTAGCGCTTGAACATCGCGTACTGCCCAGGCGCCAGCTTGTCTTTGTACTGCTCGACATTCTGCGCGGTGATGACGAACTTCGGTTGTTCATTGGCATACGGGTTGGCCAGGAAGCCACGGGCATCCACGGCGCCAGCATTGGTGGGCAGTGGCGACCATTTCGGGATAGTGCCCGCCGCGTTACCCGCCATCTCGGCGCCCATCGGGGTGAGGCTCGTGCCCAGTTTGGCGGCTTCATCCGCCGATACCGCCGCCATGACGTTGCTCGCCAGGATCGACAGCCCCAGCACACCCACGTGCAACAGACTTTTTGTTATTTTCATGCTCTGGTCTTCCTGAAATTCAGTCGCTTAGAAGTTGGCGCCGACGCTGAGTGCGATGAAATCGCGGTCATCCACAGTGGAATACTTGCCGCCGAAGAAGTTGGTGTAGGCCAGGCTCGCGGTGTAGGTGTTCTGGTACTCGGCATCCAGCCCGAGACTGACGGCCTTGCGCCCTTCTTCGAAGTTGCCGCCCGGGCCGGGCGAGTAACCACTGACGTCATGGGACCAAGCCACGTTGGGCTTGAGGTTCACACCGGCAAAGACATCCGGGTATTCCCAGATGGCCCGGGTGCGGTAGCCCCACGAGTTGGCGGTGGTGAAGCCGTCGTTGTTGCAGTTGGCCGTCAGGTTGCTGCGGTCTGTACCAGGACCGGCGCCCTGGATCGTGCCGGCGTTGAGTGCCGCACACAGCGGACCGCGACCAGGACCAAACACCGGGTCACGCCCATAACGCGCTTTGGAACTGCTTTCCAGGCCACCCACGTGGGTCAGGCCGACTTCACCCACCAGTGTCAGGCGGCTGGCGCCCATGACCTGATCGAAGAAGTGCGTGAACGTGGTCTGGATCTGGGTAATTTCCTTGCGGCGATAGCCATTCAGATCTTGCCCGGCAACCCCTTTGAGCGGCGACGCGCCACCCAAGCCAATCAGCGGCGTCACACCCGCATACAGGATATCGGTGGTGTTGAGCTGTACCGGCGCGTTTGGCCGATAGCTGACCTCGCCGCTCCAGGCGGTGCCGGTGGGCAATGTGGTCGAGAAGCTCAAGCCGTACAGGCGGATGTCTTCAGGGTACTCCACGAAGTAGCTGGAGTTGCCGGCCACGATCAGCGGCCGCAGGGATTGTGCCGGGGTTGGCGTCAGCGCGTTGGCCGCCGCGTAGGTCGCCGCCGAAGCACCTTTTGCGCTGAAGATCGGCGCACGGCTGTGGTAGTTCATGAAGTACGCGCCGAATTCCGTGTCCAGCGGTTCGAAGTTGTAGTGCATGGCCACGCCGAACTGGCCACCATCACGGGCATCACGATCCGGGCCACGCTTAACCAACACGCCTTCTTCGTTGATATTCACGCCAAATTGGTTCATCAGCGGCAAACCACCACCGGCTGCGATCACCGAGCGCTTGCTGAGCAACCGCAGGTTGTCGTTGCAACCCTTGGTAATCACGTCGGGCTGGGAGAAGAAGGTGCCGCAGTTATCGGTGACGGTCTTGTCCCAATCCAACTGGTAGAAACCTTCGGCCGACAGGTTCTCAGTCAAGTTCTGCGACAGGTAGAACATGTTGACCGGAATCAGGCCTTCCTTGATTTCGGCCCCCGGACGACGGAACGCGGCCACGTCAATCGGGTTGATGGCGTTGATACCACCACCAATGAAGGTACTCTCGCCCCAGCTCACAACTTGCTTACCCAACCGCACGGAGCCCGGCTCATCGGCAATCGAATAGTTGTGGTAGATGAAGGCGTCGAGAATCTGCCCACCGGACGAGCGCGCGCCCATGGGCCGGCCTTTGTCGCTGATGTCCTTGAACTCACGGTTTTCGTCCTTGAGTTCGAAGTCGTACCAGTACTTGCCACGTACGAACACACCGGTATCGCCGTACTTCAGTTCCAGGTCATGAATGCCCTTGAAGATCTTCGAGAAGGTTTCCCCACGCTTGAAGTTCAAGTGGCCGTCATCCGACGTCTGTGACAAACCTTTGCCACCGTTGTTGACGCCGATCAAGTCGCGATTGGCCTTGGAAGTGCTCCAACTGGCACCCACCGACAGGGATGAGTCAAAACTCCCTTCGATTTCACCCACGTTGAAACTGACGCCGAATGCGGGCCCGGCGAGCGTAGAAGCGAGACTGACGGCCAGAGGCAGTCTTGCCCGGCGCCAGAACTGGTTTACTGAGGTCATCGACGCTACTCCATGTGCATTATTGTTATGGCAGTGAGTTCTTTCTTACAGATGCATGTATCAGCCGGAATACAACGATCCCAATGCCGAACGGCAACCGAGCCCCCATGGCCCGAAGCGCAACATCCGCGAAAAACTCTGGAAGGGACTATAGCCAGCAGGGGGTAGCGCTTGATCCCTCTAAAGTGTGATTTGCATCACCAACCCGTCTGCCACAACCCTTTCGCCACACCGATGAAGATCGGCGCGGCAAGGATGGCTGAAAATCGATAAATCACAAGTGAAGGCTTGAGATAGAGCATTGCCGCGCCCAAACGGGCGCGGCGAAGGGCGTCAGAGAGTCGACAGGAACGTACTGTTGTTGGCCTGCCACTCGATGATGTCGATACGGATACGTTTTTTGTCGAGTTTTCCTACACTGGTCTTGGGAATTTCAGTAACAATGGCGATTTGGCTTGGAATGGCCCACTTGCTCAAGTGGCCCAGTTCGACGAAAGGTTTGAGGTGCTCCTTGAGCTCTCGCGCACCTATCACATGGCCATCACGCACCACCACCAGCGCAAACGGGCGCTCGCCCCATTGCGGGTCGGCGATGCCCACCACTGCTACTTCGCGTACCGCAGGATGGCGGCTGACCAGATCTTCGAGGGCCAGCGAGGAG
The DNA here is from genome assembly GCF_059421065.1 of Pseudomonas sp. GW821-FHT03A09. Lineage (NCBI taxonomy): Bacteria > Pseudomonadati > Pseudomonadota > Gammaproteobacteria > Pseudomonadales > Pseudomonadaceae > Pseudomonas > Pseudomonas sp. GW821-FHT03A09. Next base: position 136,821 of record NZ_JBWKUX010000006.1, read on the forward strand.
ATCCATTCGCCGCCGGTCTTGATCACGTCCTTGATGCGATCACGGATGTCGATCACCCCAAAGGCGTCGAGGGTCGCCACATCACCAGTGTGCATCCAGCCGCCAGCCCACAACTCGGCGCCCTTCTGCGGCTCGTTGAAATACCCTTCGGTGAGCCACGGCGCGCGCAGTACCAGTTCACCTTGGGACTCGCCGTCGGCGGGCAGGAAGTTGCCATCAGCATCGACAATCGCCGCCTCCACCAAGGGCCCGGGTACACCGGCCTTGATGCGATAGGTCGTTCGCTCATCTTCGCTGCCGGCCATCAGTTCTTCGTTGAGATGGGCACAGGACACCAACGGCCCGGTCTCGGACATGCCGTACGCGGCGGTCAGTTGAATACCGCGGGCCTTGGAGGCTTCATACAACGAGCGATTCAACGCGCTGCCGCCGATGACAATCTTCCAACCGCCAAAATCCACGCCCTGAGCGGCCTTGGCGTTAAGCACCATTTGCAGGATGGTCGGCACACAGTGGGAGAAAGTGACCTTTTCCTTGCGCCACAACTCCACCAGGTATTCAGGGTCGTAGCGGCCGGGATAGACCTGTTTGAGCCCAAGCATGGTCGCCACATACGGCAGGCCCCAGGCATGCACATGGAACATCGGCGTGATCGGCATATACACGTCGTTGGTGCCCAGCAGACGCACGCTGTCGACGCTCCCCATGATGGTTGCCACGCCTATGGTGTGCAGTACCAGTTGACGATGGGTGAAATACACGCCCTTGGGGTTGCCGGTGGTGCCGGTGGTGTAGAAGGTGGTGGCTACCGAGTTTTCGTCGAAGTCCTGGAAGTCGTATTTCGGGCTGGCAGCGGCCAGCAGGGTTTCGTACTCACCCACCAGGTTCGGTAATTCGGCGGTCTTGGCGTCACCGTCGGTGAGCAGCAGGGTCTTGTCGACGGTAGTAAGGTGCCCGGCGATCGCTTGGTAAAGCCCCACAAACTCGCTGTTGACCAGCACAAAGCGGTCCTCGGCGTGGTTCATGGTGTAGAGGATTTGCTCCGGCGACAGGCGCACGTTGATGGTGTGGATCACCGCACCGATCATTGGAATGGCGAACATGCATTCCAGGTAACGGTGGCTGTCCCAGTCCATGACCGCGACCGTATCACCGGCTTTCACTCCTGCGGCGGTGAGCACGTTGGCCAGGCGGGCGACGCGCTCGATCAGGGTGGGATAGGTATAACGCAGCTTGTCACGGTAGATGATTTCCCGGGTCTTCTCGTAACGGGCTCCGGACATCAACAGGCGTTTGATCAACAGCGGGTATTGGTACGCGCCTTCGGCGGGCGGGATAACACGGGTCTGCAACATACGAATCCCTTATCTGACTGCACGGTCTTGGCTTGAAGACCTGCACTTTAGAGAGCTTATGTGCCAGCCAAATCAGCCAAAGGAATGATTTGCAGACCGACACCAGTGCTAGCTTTGCGCCACCATCCAGAGCTGAAGAAGATCCAATGTGGGAGGGGGCTTGCCCCCGATAGCGGTCATTCAGCTAAGTATTCATTAGCTGATACTCCGCAATCGGGGGCAAGCCCCCTCCCACATCACTCAATGAACTTGATTATTTCATGCTGGTAAAAGCCAACTTCACACCAATGGCAATCAGCACGGCGCCCATCGTCCGATCAAACCAATGCCCCATCCGCGCAAACCCGGCGCGCACGCGCTGCTGGCTGAACAACATGGCAACCAGGCAGAACCACAGCGCCGTCGCCACCGCCAGGTACACGCCATAACCGGCTTGAATGGCCAGTGGCGTATGCGGGTTGATCACCACCGTGAACAGAGAAAGGAAGAACAACGTGGCCTTGGGGTTCAAGCCATTGGTCACGAAACCTGCGGTAAACGCACCACGCGGGGTGCGTTCGCCCGCTTCGCGGTGCAACTCGCCTTCGGCGGCAGGCTTGGCCGGCTGGGCGCGCAATGCCTTGAAACCGATGTACAGCAGATACGCCGCGGCGGCCCATTTCAGCGCGTTGAACAGCACGATGGACTGGGACACGATCAAGCCGATGCCGAGCAACGAGTACCCCACGTGCAGGAAAATCGCCGAGCCGACTCCCAGCGCGGTCCAAGTCCCGGCGCGGCGGCCATGGGTCACACTCTCGCGCACCACCACGGCGAAGTCCGGGCCGGGGCTGGCCACCGCCAATAAGTGAATCAGGGCTACGGTCAAAAACTCGGCAACGTACATGCTCACTCCATGAAGTAACTGATTATTTCATCTGATAGGCTCGGCAGATTACGCCTTCGAACCCTGTCGCAAAAGGTACAGTTGATGACGAACAATCGCCGCGCGGTCTTCCTTGATCACCCGTCCCTGGACCTCGGGGACCTCGACCTCAGCGAGCTGCGAAATTGCTTTGGCGAACTGCAGTTGTACGAACAGACAACCCCGCAGAATGTAGTCGAACGCCTGCAAGGCGCTGAAGTTGCGATCAGTAACAAAATTGCCCTCAACGCTGAAACCCTGGCCGCCTGCCCCACGCTCAAACTGATCCTGGTATCGGCCACGGGCACCAATAACGTCGACCTGGAAGCGGCACGCCACCACGGCATCACCGTGAGCAACTGCCAGGGCTACGGCACTCCGTCGGTGGCGCAGCATACGATCATGCTGCTGCTCAACCTGGCGACACGCTTGAAGGACTATCAACGAGACGTCAGCGCGGGCAAATGGCAACAGGCCAAGCAGTTTTGCCTGCTGGATCACCCTATCGTCGAACTTGAAGGTAAAACCCTCGGTTTGCTCGGCCATGGAGAATTGGGCAGCGCCGTGGCGCGCCTGGCCGAAGCCTTCGGCATGCGCGTTGTGTTGGGCGCCATCCCGGGGCGCCCTGCCCGCGCCGACCGCATGCCGCTGGATGAATTGCTGACACAAGTGGACGCGCTGACCCTGCACTGCCCGCTCAACGACCACACCCGCAACTTTATCGGTGCCCGCGAGCTGACGTTGCTCAAGCCCGGCGCGTTTGTGGTCAACACAGCACGCGGTGGGTTGATCAATGAACAGGCCCTGGCCGATGCGTTGCGCAGCGGTCATCTGGGTGGCGCCGCAACCGATGTGCTGAGCGTGGAGCCTCCGGCGGCTGGCAACCCGCTGCTGGCGAGCGATATTCCTCGGCTGATTGTCACGCCCCACAACGCCTGGGGCAGCCGCGAAGCACGGCAGCGCATCGTTGGCCAACTGGCGGAAAACGCCCAAGGCTTTTTCAACGGCGCCCCGCTGCGCGTCGTCAGTTGATAAACTGCGCCCCTTTTCAAGGAGCAGACTATGGATCCGCGCAGTGAAGTACTGCTTCGTCAGGCCGAACTTTTTCAAGGCAACCTGCTGCTGGTCGGTTTGCCTGCCGACGACCTGCTGGGGCGCCTGCCCAATGCCCACGGCTGGTGCTGGCATGCGGGCGACCAGGCAGCACTCGATGCACGCTTCCCCGAGCGCAGCCAGTTCGGCGTGAACGTACCTGAGCGTTCGTTCGATGCGGCAGTGATCTTCCTGCCCAAGTCCAAGGACCTCACCGATTACCTGCTCAACACCGTGGCCGCACGCCTGCCCGGCGCCGAGCTGTTTCTGGTCGGGGAGAAAAAAGGCGGTATCGAAAGCGCCGCCAAGCAGATGATCCCGTTCGGCAAGCCCCGCAAGCTCGACAACGCGCGGCATTGCCAGCTGTGGCAAGTCACCGTGGCCAACGCCCCGCAAGCGGTCGAGCTGGAAAGCCTGGCGCAAGTGTTCGACGTGCCGCTGGCCGAAGGGCCACTCAAGGTGGTGAGCCTGCCGGGCGTGTTCAGCCACGGGCGCCTGGATCGCGGCACCGAGCTGTTGCTGGAACACCTGGACAAACTGCCCAGCGGTCATTTGCTCGACTTCGGCTGCGGCGCGGGCGTATTGGGCGCGGCGGTCAAACGTCGCTACCCGCACAACAGTGTGACGATGCTGGATGTGGATGCCTTTGCCGCCGCCAGCAGCCGCCTGACATTGGCAGCCAATGGTCTGGAAGCCGAGGTGTTGACCGGTGACGGAATCGACGCCGCGCCAATGGGTTTGAACGCGATCCTGAGCAATCCGCCGTTCCATGTCGGGGTGCATACCGACTATTTCGCCACGGAAAACTTGCTGCGAAAAGCCGCGAAACACCTGGCAAAAGGCGGCGAACTCCGGCTGGTCGCTAATAGCTTCCTGAAGTATCAACCGCTGATCGAAGAGCACCTGGGCGTGTGTGCGATCAAGGCCGAAGGCAATGGCTTTCGCATTTACCGTGCCAAGCGCGGCTGACGGGCGTTTGAAAAAGAAGGCTTGCCGAATGGATTTTGCCTAGGCAGAATCCGCTCCGTCCTAGGGGAGTAGTCTCCCACGAGCGCCACGCTCGTCCGGCATACGTCAACATACTTGGTCAGCAGACCATGGCGTATGCGACCCAGGAGTCCGCACAGACGGACCGGGGTTTGACAAGACCTATGACACGCACACCTTACCCGGGGCGGGAAGGCTGTACGTGTCATAGCCGTGTCGACCCGCCCCTGGAAACCTACCTGATGCTGGATTCATTACTCGTTCCTACCGCAATCGTTGCCTTGGCCGAAATCGGCGACAAGACGCAACTGCTCGCGCTCATCCTGGCCGCACGCTTTCGCAAGCCCTGGCCGATCATCGCCGGTATTGTGGCCGCAACCCTGGCCAACCATGCGGCCGCCGGTGCCGTGGGGGCCTGGTTCGGCAGTTTCTTCTCGGATGCGGTGTTGCACTGGATTCTGGCGGCGAGCTTCTGCGCCACGGCACTGTGGACCCTGGTGCCGGACAAACTCGACGATGACGAAGCCAGTACCACTCGCAAGTTCGGGCCGTTCCTGACTACCCTGATCGCATTCTTCCTCGCCGAAATCGGCGACAAGACACAGATCGCCACGGTGATGCTGGCGGCGCAGTACCCGGAGTTGTGGCTGGTGATTATCGGCACCACCTTGGGCATGCTGATTGCCAACGTGCCGGTGGTATTGGCGGGTAATTTTGCAGCGGAGAAGCTGCCGCTGACCTTGATTCGTCGACTGGCAGCCACGGCATTCTTCATCCTGGCTATCGTCGCCGTATACAAAGCCATGCAAAGCAGCGGCTGGATCTAAACCTGTAAATCCAACCCAATGTGGGAGCTGGCTTGCCTGCGATAGCATCGGCCCGGTTCAACTGCCAGACCGAGTTGCCCGCATCGCAGGCAAGCCAGCTCCCACACTTGGATTTTCACAGGCTCAGGATTTTTTGGCCTGCTGGTACAGAGGCATCACCTTCGGAATCGCCGCCTGCAACGAGGCGATTCGGCTGTCGGAAGCCGGGTGAGTGCTCATGAACTCCGGTGGCGCACCTTCAGAAGCCTTGGCCATTTTGTTCCATAACGTGATGGCGGCGTTCGGGTTGTAGCCGGCGCGGGCCGAAAGCTCCAGGCCAATCAAGTCCGCCTCGTTTTCATTGGCGCGACTGTTGGGCAAGGTCATACCGTAGTTGGTCACAGTATCGGCCAGTGCCAGGCTGTCCTGGGTCAGGCCAAACAACGCGCCAGCACCCTGCTTGGCCATCTCGATGCCATACGCCTTGGACATGGCTTCACGACCGTGCTCACGCAAGGCGTGGGCAATCTCATGACCCATCACCGCAGCCAGCTCGTCATCAGTGAGCTTGAGGTTATCGATCAAGGCGCTGTACACGAAGATCTTGCCGCCAGGCCCACAGTTGGCGTTCATCTCATCGCTCTTGATCAGGTTCACTTCCCACTTCCACTGCGCCGCATCCGGGCGGAAGGACGGCGCCTGGGCGATCAGGCGGTTGGCAATGGCCTGCACGCGCTTGGCGTTGGCGCTGGTCTTGTCCACCAAGCCCTTGCCGCTCGCCTCACCCAGGGTCTGCTGGTAGGACTGGGCATACATCTGGTCGACTTCCTGGCTCGACAGCATGCTGAACATGTACTGCTTGCGCTCCACACCCACGGCGCCGCCACTGGTGGTGTTGACCGACTGACAACCGGCCAGCAGTACTGCTGAACTAAGTAGGCTTATCGCCAATGCTTTCTTCATGACACTCTCCCTGAAAATCAGGCGCGTATCGTAGGCGGTCATTTATATCGGCGCCAGATACAGCAGACGTGTAACCGTTAAATTTCGGATACATCCCACTACGCCAGCCACCATCCCATTTGCGACGCCACCGACTTTTTTGCAGGACACGCCTTAAGGCTCCCCTCGGCGTGGCCGATATAAAAATGCAGCCCATTCCCCTCTGCGCCCGGAGCCTTCATGAAATTCAAGTCGATTCAGTTTTCCGTCGCGGCACTGACCGGCGCCATCGTGCTGAGCGTAGTCGCCGTACTGGTACTCTACGCCTTGTTTGCTGGTGCGCGAACCCAGGAGATGGTGCAAGAGCGCACCCAGGCGCAGTTCGAACAGATCATCAAGGAGCGCCTCACCACGCTGGCGCAAACCCAGGCCACACTGATCCAGCGCGAACTGGAAGCGCCGTTGGTGACCGCCAAAGGCTTGGCCACCACCAACGCCCTGCTCGGCATGAAGGACGCCAAGGGCGAACCGGCCTTACAGATCGGCCGCGAACAACTGATCAGCCTGCTGCATGAAACCGTGGTGCGTAACCCGAAAATCCTCGGCGCCTACATCGGCTGGGAACCCAACGCCATCGATCACAACGACGCCAATTTTGTGAACAGCCCCATCGTCGGCATGGGCACCGACGGCCGCTTCCTGCCGTGGTGGTACCGCAATGCCGATGGCAGCCTGGGCCTGGACAAGCTGGCCGACGTCAACGACCAGAACATTCTCTCTACCGGCGTGCGCGCCAGCGAGTACTACCTGTGCTCCAAGGAAAGCCAGAAGCCCTGCGCCATCGACCCCGCCCCGTACAAGGTGGGCAACGCCATGGTGATGCTGGCGTCGTTCATCGAGCCGATCATGATCGATGGCAAGTTCCAGGGCATCGTCGGTGCCGACCTCTCGGTAAACTTCATCCAGGACATGCTGACCCGTGCCGACCAGAGTCTCTACGACGGCGCCGGTGAACTGGCGCTGATCTCCAGCAACGGACGCCTGGTGGCCTACACCAAGGACGCCAGCAAGCTCGGCGAGAAGGCCAGCGACCTGCTCGACAGCAATGAACTGGCCAACCTTGGCCAACTGAAAGTCGGCGAAGTGCGCTACGACATCGACAAGACAAGTGGGCATATCGAATTGCTCTTGCCGTTCAACATCGGCCAGGCCGAAGCGCGCTGGACCTTGATGTTGCAACTCCCCCTGAGTGCCGTGATGGCGGACTCGAACGCATTGCAAAGTGACCTGCAAGCCCAACGCAAGACCGACACATTCGGCATGGCCATGGTCGGCCTGGTGATCGCCGGCATCGGCTTGCTGGTGATCTGGCTGGTCGGCCATGGCATCGCCCGCCCGCTCAAGCAAATGGTGGCCATGCTCAACGACATCGCCCAGGGCGAAGGCGATCTCACACGGCGCCTGACCAGCGATCGCGCCGACGAATTGGGGGCGATCGCCGGTGGCTTCAATACCTTCCTGATCAAGCTGCAAGGCATGATTACGCAAGTGGTGAGTTCAGTGCAGAAAGTCAGTGACTCTTCGGAACACACTGCCGACATTGCGATTCGGACCAACCAGGGCGTGCACAGACAAATGGTCGAGATCGACCAGGTGGCGACCGCCGTGCATGAGATGACCGCTACCGCGCAAGATGTGGCGCGCAATGCCACCCAGGCTGCGCAAGCCGCCAGCCATGCCGACCAGGCAGCCAGCCAAGGTATGCGTATTGTGCGTGACACCTCGACGTCCATCGGCGCACTCGCCGAAGAAATCGGCAAAGCCGTCGGCGTGGTGCAGACCCTGGCCAAGGACAGCGAGAACATCAACGCGATCCTCACCGCGATTCGCGGGATTGCCGAGCAGACCAACCTGCTTGCACTCAACGCCGCCATCGAGGCGGCACGAGCCGGCGAGCAAGGCCGTGGTTTTGCCGTGGTCGCGGATGAAGTGCGCAACCTGGCGCAGAAAACCCAGAAGGCCACCGAAGAAATCCAGGCCATGATCCAGCAGTTGCAACAAGGTACGCGCGATGTGGTGCGGGTGATGGAAGACAGCCAGAACCGCACCGATGAAAGCGTGCAGCACGCAGCAAAGGCAGCGCAAGCGCTGGAGACCATCACTCAAGCGGTGTCGGTGATCAACGACATGAACACCCAGATCGCCAGCGCTGCCGAGGAACAGAGCGCGGTGGCCGAGGACATCAATCGCAACGTGATCAATATCGGCCAGGTTGCGAATGAAGTGGCGGGCGGCGCGGACGAGTCCAGCGCGGCGAGTGCGGACTTGACCAAGTTGGCGGAGCAGCAGCGGCGCTTGATCAATCAGTTCAAGGTTTGATATTTACTGCGATTTTTAGGCCGCCTTCGCGGGCAAGCCCGCTCCCACATTTGGATCTGTGAATACATTCAAAATGTGGGAGGGGACTTGCCCCCGATGAGGCCGGTGAGTCCAACCACTAGGCCGGAGTCAGGCACTCCGGCCCATTGAGTTTGGGATCGTTGACCATATTGGCCAGGACTCGCTCGCGCAACGCGGTGGGTTCACTGGCCAGCAAGCCTTGCAGCACATGCAAGGGCGTTTCGGGATTGAGCCAGGCTTCCTGCCCCGCTGCATCCAGAATCAACGGCCGCCGCTGACTTTGCGCGGCCTGGGTGATCACTGCCGTACTCAGCCATACCTGCTCCTGCACGGGGTACGCTTCCCAGATCGCCGCAAAAAACAACGTGGAACCTTCCCCCGGCGTGAGCCAATACGGGCGCTTGCGCTGGGTGCCGCGCCATTCGTAAAACCCGTTGGCTGGCAACAGGCAACGGCGCTGGCGGAAGGCCTCGCGAAACATCGGTTGTTCGGCCAGGGTTTCGGCGCGGGCGTGGGCCGGCGTGCGGGACAGATCGGTCAGCCAGGGTGGCGTGAGGCCCCAACGGGCACGCGCCAGGGTGCGCTGACCCTCGCTCAAGCGCTGGATCAGCACCGAATCATTCGGGGAGATATTCCACTGGGCTTGCTGATCGGCGGGAAAACCCGGCAGTGCAGCAAAGGTAGGGGTCCAGCGAAACAGGGCATAACGTCCACACATGGGGTAACACGACTCTTGGGGGTAAACCGACCGACAGCCTAACAGACCAGCACGTCGGGGAAGCTGTCGGGTTCATCGCCAGGCAGGGGCTGCGCACCGATGTAGGCGGTAATCAGCTCACGGGCGTAGGCAGCCTGGTCGTTGTCCACTTCCAGGCCCAACAGTCCGAAAATCGGCAACTCACCCGTGCCACCCAGCAAGTGGCGCCCCACCAGGTGCGCCTCGACACCTTCGCTGGCGAGCATCTGTTGCAGTAACTCGCCTTCCATCAGGTTTTCCGGTTCGTAGATTCGCTGCATGGGTGTACCTGTTATTCGTTTTCGCTGCGGGTTTCCAACATCCATTCGTCACCATGGACCTGCAGGCTGAAAATGATCGGTCGGCAACACACCTGGCAGTCTTCGATGTACGTCTGATCGCCGCCGGACAAATCCACGGTGGTCTCGACCTCTTCGCCACAATAAGGACAATCGTACAGCGCAGTTTCCAGCATCGCGGTCTCCTAGGTGACTTGTGCGTATAATCGCCGGTCTATTTACAGGGCTATTCACGGCTGAGCCAATATTACGGCCGCACCCTGATATTTCCTTTACTTACCCTAGCCGTTTCTAACAAGAGAGCATGATGGGCGAATTCGATACCATCCGACCTTACAACGACAGCGAAGTCCCGGCAGTGCTGGCGCGTCTGTTCAGTGACAAGGCCTTTCTGGACATCCTGACCCACTTCCGCTTCCCGCGCTTTGCCGGCGCCCTGGGCTGGTTGCTCAAGCCGATGATCGCCCGCAAGTTGCGCCGTGAGTTTGCCGGCGTCACCACCGTGGCGACGCTGCAGGACAAAGTCGAGTATTACGTCGACCACACCATTGATCGCGCGACCGACGGCGTGACGTATACCGGTGTCGAGCAGCTCAAGTCGGGCACCGCCTACCTGTTCCTGGCCAACCACCGTGACATCGTGATGGACCCGGCGTTCGTCAATTACGCTGTGTACCACGCCGGGCTACCGACACCCCGCATCGCCATCGGCGATAACCTGCTGCAAAAGCCGTTTGTCAGCGACCTGATGCGCCTGAACAAGAGTTTTATCGTGCACCGCTCGATTACCGGGCGAAAGGAAAAGATGGCGGCCTACCAACTGCTGTCGGCCTACATCAACCATTCGATTCGCAATGACGGCCAATCCATCTGGATCGCCCAGGCCGAAGGCCGTGCCAAGGATGGAGATGACCGCACCGAGTCGGCGATCCTCAAGATGTTCCACGTCAGCCGCAAGGACGAGCCGTTCGCCGAGGTCATTCAGTCGCTGAACCTGACGCCGGTGTCCATCAGCTACGAATACGACCCGTGCGATGCAGCCAAGGCCCGTGAGCTATACATCCGCGCCACCACCGGCACCTACACCAAGGCACCGGGTGAGGACGATGTGAGCATTGCCTTGGGCATTACCGGCTACAAGGGCCGCGTACACGTGAACTTTGCGCCGCCGATCACCGAGCGCTTTGAAGACACCAAGCTGCTCGCCGTGGAAATGGACCGGCAGATCCTGGGGGGCTACCGGTTGTTCCCGGTGCACTACCTGGCCTATGCACAATGGAATGATGCCGACCCGCAGTTGCAAGTGCCGAAGGCAGCAGACCTGTTCCCAGCGGATGAACTGGCCAAGGCAAAAGCGGAATGGGAACGACGCTTGAACGAATGCCCAGTCGAGCATCGACCGTATCTGGTGGTGCAATACGCAACACCGGTGCGCAATCAGTACCGGGTCAAGGCCGGGATTCCTCTCTAAGCACCTATCAGAAATGTGGGAGGGGGCTTGCCCCCGATAGCGGCAGGTCAGTACCAGATGGACTGGCTGATACACCGCAATCGGGAGCAAGCCCCCTCTCACATTTGTTTTGTGGTGCTTTTACAGATGGGTACTGAGCCAGGAGGTGGCCAGCGCCAGCCCGAGGCAGGCAAAGCCAATACGGTATGCCAGGCGGTACGCCCGCTCGGTGTGTACATCCAGAAACAGCATCGGCTGGTCAATGGCGCGCTCTTCGCTTCGTGCGCTGAGGTCGGCCATGGCACGCTGGGATCGCAGGCGGGTAATGAATAGCAACGCAGCGCCCGGGCAGGCAACCAGTAGAGCGACAGCATTGATGAGCAGTGCGGGCATTGCCATCGCAAACCTCGATGTATCAGTGGCTTGGTATCAGCTCAGATACAAACCTGAACGATAGTCGCCTCCTGCGCAGTCCTGCTCCTTTCCCCATTGCCGCTAATGTATCCAGTAATTTACAGCGTCACCTGAACGTCACCTTAACAAGCCACTCTGTTGCCCTTCGACGCTTGAGGAGCTTGTCATGCTGCATGCGCAAAACCAGGATCGGCTGTATCTGATCGCACAAAGCGACGAGCAGGAGGCGCTGATCGGCAGCCTGGCGTTCAACGTTCAAGACCGCCATTGGCTGGTGTATTGCGCCCTCGCCGGGCACCAGCATGCCGACCTGCCGGAGCTGGATTTGCTCACAGGTGTGAGTGTGCTGGAGCTTTATGTCGAAACGGCTGCATAAAAACGACAGGCGAAAAAAAACCGGGCTCATCACTGAGCCCGGTTCTTTTTGAGCAGCGGTTACTGCGAGCTGAGCAGTTGGCCGATGCTTGGATCTTTGAACAGGCGGCTCAAGGCGTCACTGAGCACATCGCTGACCAGCTTGGTATTGGTTTCCTGGTTCGGCGACATGCCGAAACGCTGATTCAGGGACGCGCCGTAACGACCACTGTAGCGACGGGTGCCAGCACTCACGTCGGATTTGAACGTCGCACCGATAGAGGCTTCCGTCACATACAAGCCTTCTTTAGGCGACTGGTACTTCAGTTCGGCCAGGGTGATGGTCAGTTGAGGGGCACCCGGCGAGTTGGCCGGCGTGAAACCCAGCAGACGCACAGCAGCTTCGGCCTGGGCTTGCAGTTTGGGCAGCACATCCTGACCCTGCACTGAAATCAGTGCGGTCTCAGGGTACAGACCACCACGGGAGCCGAGGGTTGGCGACGGACGGCCATCCACCACACGCACCGACACCGGCTGGCCATGGCCCACAGGCGCCAACTGCGCGGTGACTTTAGGTTGCGGGCTGAGTTGTTGCGGGCTGTTGGCGCAGCCAACCAGGGTCAAACTGGTCACAGTGATCAAACCGAACAACAGGCGTTGCAACATACTCATTTCTCCAGGACTAGGTGCAAACAGGCCGCCAGTATAACGGTGCGGGTATGCCGCTCACCAGCAATCCTGAACGGCAGCTGAAGGCACGTGGAAATTACAATTTCACATAAATTCGTCACTCCAGTGTCATGGCACACTGGCAACCTTCGAGCATGTAACGTAACAGGTACAAAGCCATGCGCCTTCTCAAGTCATTGTTCATGCCACACGCCCACCATCGTCACTTCGCCTTGCTCGATGCCAATGGCCATTGCCTGGCATTCAAGCAATGCAGCCTGCCGCCCGTCGGTGAAGGCTGGGTGGAAGTTGCCGAGACTCACCTGGGCTGGATGAACCGTCCGCTGCCGGCCAGCGCCCGGGTCTGCCCACAGCCTGTGCATGCACAACCCCAGCAAGCGTTGGCCTCCTGACCGAAGCGCTAATAAAAGTCATAAAACACGCCCATTTCCCTGGCGTTCTTCGCTACAATCTCCCCCCGATTATAAGGACGTCTCCTGATCGGGCCTCGCAACATCGTTAATGCCTCGGCATTAACCCCCAAATCGCCCACAGAGAGCCGCCCACACAGATCGAGTGAAGCTGGCGTGCTTGCTGTTTTTTTGCAAACCCTCCGCCTTTACCGAATCTGCCAGAGCTGCCATTGCGCTCGGCCACTTGAGTTGTTTGCCCGTTTTGCCGCGTGTCGGCAAGGTATCCGGGCCAGGTGCCAGGCTGGGGCAGCCCTTTTTTGAGGTTCACGTCTTCAAAAGAGCGTGAAAAAACGGGTTTTCACAACTTCACAAGAGTGTGGCGAGCAAATGAATAGTTTGGCGTTTGTACAAGCACCATCAGCGTCTGGAACAGCCCAACACAGGACCGAGTACTCCCCAAGAAACGGAGCTTGAAACCTGTCCGCTACGGATTTGGTTGCACGAATCGCACGCTTTGACCATAAGTCGAATTGCCACAGGCGCCCATGAATGCGTTCATAGGCAGATTAGCCCGGCAGGAAGCGTGCGCTGAAGTTGCAAAAAAATTGCGAAGAATCGGACATGGCGATCCTGGCCATGGGTAACCTGGGGCAACACGTGAACCGCCCCGTCACTCCTGGCAGCCATGCCGTCAATTTGGTGCTGCAGATTTTGGAGACGCGTTAAATGGCGCATAACGAAGCAGTCGACGTAGTACTGGTAGGGGCCGGCATCATGAGTGCCACCCTGGCCGTATTGCTCAAAGAGCTCGACCCCGGCCTCAAACTGGAAGTCGTTGAGCTGATGGACTCGGGTGCCGCGGAAAGTTCCAACCCGTGGAACAACGCCGGCACCGGCCACGCCGGGCTGTGTGAGCTGAACTACACGCCGCAGGCGGGTGACGGCTCCATCGACATCAAGAAAGCCGTACACATCAACACCCAGTTCGAGGTGTCGAAGCAGTTCTGGGCGTACCTGACCAAGAAAGGCACCTTTGGCTCGTCCAAGTCCTTTATCAGCCCGGTGCCGCACCTGAGCTTCGTGCAGGGCGAAAAAGGCGTGTCCTTCCTCAAGAAGCGCTTTGAAACCCTCAGCCAGCACCACGCGTTTTCGGACATGCATTACACCGAAGACCGTAGTGAAATGGCCGAGTGGATGCCGCTGATGATGCCGGGCCGCCCACTCGATGAAAAAATCGCCGCCACTCGCGTAATGAACGGCACCGACGTCAACTTTGGCGCCCTGACCAACCAACTGCTCAGCCACCTGACCAGCTCGGCAGACGCCCAGGTCAAGTACAGCAAGCGCGTCACCGGCCTCAAGCGCAACGGCGCAGGCTGGACCGTGAGCATCAAGGACGTCAACAGCGGCAATACCCGTGAGGTGGACGCCAAGTTCGTGTTCCTCGGCGCCGGTGGTGCTGCACTGCCCCTGCTGCAAGCCTCGGGCATCGAAGAAAGCAAAGGCTTCGGCGGCTTCCCGGTCAGCGGCCAGTGGCTGCGTTGCGACAACCCGGAAGTGGTCAAGCACCACCAGGCCAAGGTCTACAGCCAGGCGGCAGTGGGCTCCCCACCGATGTCCGTGCCGCACCTGGACACCCGCGTGGTGGAGGGCAAGAAGTCCCTGCTGTTCGGGCCATACGCCGGCTTCACAACCAAGTTCCTCAAGCACGGCTCGTTCCTTGACCTGCCCCTGTCGATTCGCGCTGGCAATATCGGCCCGATGCTCGCCGTAGCGCGGGACAACATGGACCTGACCAAGTACCTGGTCAGCGAAGTGCGCCAGTCCATGGAGCAACGCCTGGAATCCCTGCGCCGCTTCTACCCTGAGGCAAAAGCCGAAGACTGGCGCCTGGAAGTGGCCGGCCAACGGGTGCAGATCATCAAGAAAGACCCGAAGAAAGGCGGCGTGCTGCAATTCGGCACCGAGCTGGTCGCAGCCAAGGACGGCTCGCTGGCCGCCCTGCTGGGTGCGTCCCCAGGTGCTTCGGTGACCGTTTCGATCATGCTGGAGTTGATCGAGAAGTGCTTCCCGGAGAAAGCCGCCGGTGAATGGGCAGCCAAGCTGCACGAGATCTTCCCGGCGCGGGAAAAGGTCCTGGAGACCGATGCCGAGCTGTATCGCAAGATCAACACGCAGAACAACATCAGCCTGGAACTGGTTGAGCCTGCCGCCGAGACCGAGAGCTACGCTTAAGACGTTGAGGCCATAAAAAACGCCCCGCCCTCTGCATGAGGACGGGGCGTTTTTTTATACCTCGGATAATCAGCCGCGAGCGTTTTCGATCAACTCGATGTACTCGTCCGCGTGGCGCTGATCCTTGATCAGGTCGACGAAGGTCTTGCCGTGCTCATCCTTGCCATCAAGGTCCAGGCCGGCCTCCTTGAAAAAGCCCAGGAACCGCTCGAAATCGTCGATACGCAGGCCACGGTAGGCCTTGATCAGTTTGTGCAGGGACGGTGAAGTCGCGTCAACGGGCTCGAAGTCCAGGAACAACTTGATCTGATCGTCACCGATCTCATCACCAATCACCTGTTTCTTATCTTTACGCATTACCGACTCCAGCCTGCGGACATTTACACGGGGGTTGAAGTCTACCTGCGAGGCTCGGCCTTGTGTAGGCGCGGATCAACAGGGTTCCGCTGGCGCTCAATCGAACTGGGCGAGCATCCAACGATGGTACTCAGCCATGCCGGCTTCGCCCTCACGGGGTGCCCAACTGGCCAGCTCATCTTCGCCAACAGGACGGTAAGGGCCGGCCTTGCACTCAAACATCACGCTGTCAGGTTCCAGCACGACCAAACCATGGAAAACACCTGGCGACAGATCAACCCCCTGGCAGTCTCCGCCGGCCTGCAAGACACGCTTGCCAAGCACTTCACCGATATCGTTGAAAATCAGGATGCCCAGACGCCCTTTCAGTATCAGCAAAGTTTCGGCCTTGTCGGCCGTCAGATGGCGATGAGGCTGCACATAGGTGTTCGGCTGCAAGCCCACCACCATGCGATGACAGGGTTCTTCCATTGCATGGAGGTTGATGTTCTGACGCCCACGAGGGTTGGCCGCCGCTTTCTCGGCCAGCTCAGCAAATAGCGATTGATCAAGAAAGCGGGCCATTCATTACATTCCTTTAACGGCGAAGATGCCATTGGCATTACGCCAGTAGCCTTTGTAGTCCATGCCATAACCGAAGATGTAGCGATCGACGCACGGCAGGCCAACGTAATCGGCTTTCAGGTCCGGGCGAGCCTTGCGGTCGTGGTCTTTGTCGATCAACACGGCGGTGTGCACTTTGCGCGCGCCGGCGTGTTTGCAGAAGTCGATGATTGCGCCCAGGGTGTGACCTTCATCGAGAATGTCGTCGATGATCAGCACATCGCGGTCGATAAACGAAACTTCCGGCTTGGCTTTCCAGAACAGGTCGCCGCCACTGGTTTCGTTGCGATAGCGGGTAGCGTGCAGGTAGGACGCTTCCAGCGGGAATTGCAGGTGAGTCAGCAATTTGCCGGCGAAGATCAGGCCACCGTTCATCACGCAGAAAACCACCGGGTTGGTATCGGCCATTTCACGGGTGATGTGTGCGCCAACCTCGGCGATCGCTGCTTCGACTTGCGCTTCGGTGTACAGGCAGTCAGCCTCGCGCATGATTTGACGGATATGCTCGAGATCAGCGGACATGGCGCTCTCCAAGGGGTGCTGTGGCAAGAAAAGCGGGCGAAGGTACGCTTCTCGTGCGCTCCAATCAAGCCTTTATGGACTAACGTACTTGATGTCTATAGGACAACACCCTCGGATAGATTAATCTAGGCCGGTTTTTTTGCCCGCTGCCGGAGCTTTCCCCATGCCCACTCGCGAGATCCGCCATCCGCTGATCCGACACAAACTCGGTCTTATGCGCCGTGCCGACATTAGCACGAAGAACTTCCGTGAGCTTGCTCAGGAAGTCGGAGCGCTGCTCACTTACGAAGCCACCAAGGATTTGCCCCTGGAAACCTACGAGATCCCCGGTTGGGCCGGTCCCGTCCAGGTGGAAAAAATCGCCGGTAAGAAAATCACCGTGGTGCCGATCCTGCGCGCCGGTATCGGCATGCTCGAAGGTGTGCTCAGCCTGATCCCAGGCGCCAAAGTCAGCGCTGTCGGCGTGGCCCGCAATGAAGAAACCCTTCAAGCCCACACCTACCTGGAAAAACTGGTCCCGGAGATCAACGAGCGCCTGGCGATGATCATCGACCCGATGCTCGCCACTGGCAGCTCCATGGTCGCCACCATCGACCTGCTGAAAAAGGCCGGTTGCAAGGACATTCGCGCCATGGTGCTGGTCGCCGCCCCCGAGGGCATTGCCGCCGTCGAGAAGGCCCACCCGGACGTGCAGATCTACACCGCCTCCATCGACGAACGCCTGAACGAACACGGCTACATCATCCCTGGCCTGGGCGATGCCGGTGACAAAATCTTCGGCACCAAGCAGAAGGACGCGTGAGCATGCAGGATGAATTCAACGACCCGCTTTGGCGCCAGATCCTGTCTGGCGCACAAATGCTCTTCGTGGCATTTGGCGCGCTGGTGTTGATGCCGCT
This sequence comes from Pseudomonas sp. GW821-FHT03A09, assembly GCF_059421065.1. Classification (NCBI taxonomy): domain Bacteria; kingdom Pseudomonadati; phylum Pseudomonadota; class Gammaproteobacteria; order Pseudomonadales; family Pseudomonadaceae; genus Pseudomonas; species Pseudomonas sp. GW821-FHT03A09. The sequence continues at coordinate 154,258 of NZ_JBWKUX010000006.1, forward strand.
GATCACAGGTCTTGATCCAAACGTCGCACTGTTCACCGCGGGCCTGGGCACATTGCTGTTCCAGGTGGTGACAGGGCGGCAGGTGCCGGTATTCCTGGCATCAAGTTTCGCGTTTATCACCCCGATCATTCTCGCCAAGGGCCAGTTCGGCCTCGCGGCGACCATGGGCGGCGTGATGGCGGCCGGTTTCGTTTATACCTTCCTGGGCCTGGCGGTGAAGATCAAGGGCACAGGGTTCATTGATCGGCTACTGCCACCTGTGGTCATTGGCCCGGTGATCATCTCCATCGGCCTGGCCATGGCACCGATTGCCGCCAATATGGCCATGGGTAAAGCCGGTGATGGCAGCGAGCTGATTCATTACCAGACCGCCATGATGATCTCGATGCCAGCGCTGCTGACCACCTTGATCGTGGCCGTGTTCGGCAAAGGGATTTTCCGCCTGGTACCGATCATTTCCGGCGTTCTGGTCGGCTTCGCCATGTCGTTCTACTTTGGCGTAGTCGACACAGCGAAGATCGCCGCCGCACCGTGGTTCGCCCTGCCCCACTTCACCGCGCCGGAGTTCAACTGGCAGGCGATTCTGTTCATCGTCCCGGTGGCCCTGGCCCCGGCGATCGAACACATCGGCGGCGTGATCGCGGTAGGCAGCGTGACCGGCCGCGATTACCTGAAAAAGCCCGGCCTGCACCGTACCCTGCTGGGTGACGGGATCGCCACTACGGCCGCTGGCATGTTTGGCGGCCCGCCGAACACGACCTACGCCGAAGTGACCGGCGCGGTGATGCTGACGAAGAACTACAACCCGAAAATCATGACCTGGGCGGCAATCTTTGCCATCAGCCTGGCGTTTATCGGTAAGTTCGGCGCATTGCTGCAAAGCATTCCAGTGCCGGTGATGGGCGGCATTCTGTGCCTGCTGTTCGGTTCGATTGCCGCGGTGGGGATGAACACGCTGATTCGCCATAAGATCGACCTGGGGGAAGCACGCAATCTGGTGATTGTGTCCGTGACCCTGGTGTTCGGCATCGGCGGTGTTCTGGTTGGCACCGGCACCGGCCCGGATGATTTCGGCCTCAAGGGCATCGCCCTGTGTGCGGTGGTGGCGATTGGCTTGAACCTGTTGCTGCCGGGCAATGATGGTTGGAAGAACAAGAAGTCGGATGAGCCGCTGATCTAACTGTCAGCGCAAAACCAATGTGGGAGTGGGCTTGCCCCCGATAGCGGAGTATCACTCGATACATGATCGACTGATCTACCACCATCGGGGGCAAGCCCCCTCCCACATTTTTTGATCTTCAGTGCGGCTTAGAGCTCACCGAGCCCATCGATCAGCGCCTGGTTCTGCTCCGGCGTACCGATGCTGATCCGCAGGAACTGGGCAATCCGCGCCTGCTTGAAGTGCCGCACGATCACGCCTTGCTCACGCAGCTTCGCGGCCAAACCGGCTGCGTCGTGTTTCGGGTGACGGGCGAAGATGAAGTTGGCGGCCGAGGGCAACACTTCAAAACCTTTACCTTCCAGCTGCGCGACCAGCGTGTTGCGGCTGTCGATCACCCGTCGGCAAGTCTTCTCGAAATACTCACGATCCTCGAACGCCGCCGCCGCACCGACAATTGCCAGGCGATCCAACGGGTAGGAGTTGAAGCTGTTCTTGACTCGCTCCAGCGCCTCGATCAGGTCCGGGTGGCCCACCGCCAGGCCCACACGCAAACCGGCCAGTGAGCGCGATTTGGAGAAGGTCTGGGTCACCAGCAGGTTCGGGTAGCGATCCACCAGGCTGATCGCGGTTTCGCCGCCAAAGTCGATATAGGCTTCATCGACCACCACCACCGAATCCGGGCTGGCCTTGAGGATCTGTTCTACTGCATCCAATGCCATCACGCAGCCGGTAGGTGCGTTAGGGTTAGGGAAAATGATCCCACCGTTAGGCTTGGCATAATCGGCCACGCGAATCTGGAACTGCTCGTCCAATGGCACCGGATCGGACTTGATGCCGTACAGGCCGCAGTAGACCGGATAGAAGCTGTAGCTGATGTCCGGAAACAGCAGCGGCAGATCGTGCTGGAACAAACCGTGAAAGATGTGCGCCAAGACTTCATCGGAACCGTTGCCGAGGAATACCTTGCCGGCGTCGATCCCGTAGTACTTGGCCACGGCCTGCTTGAGCAAGTCACTATTAGGGTCCGGGTACAGACGCAGGTTGTCGTTCAACTCGGCCTGCATGGCCGCCAGCGCTTTCGGCGACGGACCGTAGGGGTTTTCATTGGTGTTGAGCTTGACCAGCTTGGTCAGCTTGGGTTGCTCGCCGGGCACGTAAGGCACGAGGTCCTTGACGAAAGGGCTCCAGAATTTGCTCATGCCTTACTCTCCCTTGAGGATGCGATATTCGGCGCTGCGCGCGTGCGCGCTCAGCGATTCACCACGGGCCAGCACCGAGGCGGTCTTGCCCAGCTCGGAGGCACCCTGTGGCGAGCAGAAAATGATCGACGAGCGCTTCTGGAAGTCATACACCCCCAGTGGCGACGAGAAACGCGCAGTGCCGGAGGTCGGCAGCACGTGGTTGGGACCGGCACAGTAGTCGCCCAAGGCTTCGCTGGTGTGGCGGCCCATGAAGATCGCGCCGGCGTGACGAATCGACGGCAGCCAGGCTTGTGGGTCGGCGACGGACAACTCCAGGTGTTCCGGCGCGATACGATTGGCCACTTCGATGGCTTGTTCCATGTCACGTACAAGAATCAACGCGCCACGCCCATTGATCGACTTCTCGATGATCTCGGCGCGCTCCATGGTCGGCAAAAGCTTATTGATGCTGGCGGCCACCTTGTCGAGGAACTCGGCATCCGGGCTGACCAGGATCGCCTGGGCATCTTCGTCGTGTTCGGCCTGGGAGAACAAGTCCATGGCGATCCAGTCCGGGTCGGTCTGGCCGTCGCACACCACGAGGATTTCCGAAGGACCGGCAATCATGTCGATACCAACCTGACCAAACACGTGGCGCTTGGCCGTGGCGACGTAGATGTTGCCAGGGCCCACCACCTTATCGACCTTCGGCACGCTTTCGGTGCCATAGGCCAGGGCCGCAACGGCTTGGGCACCACCGATGGTGAAGACGCGGTCGACACCAGCGATGCACGCCGCGGCGAGCACCAGTTCGTTGATTTCACCTCGCGGCGTCGGCACCACCATGACCACTTCGGTCACGCCCGCCACCTTGGCCGGGATTGCGTTCATCAGTACCGACGACGGGTACGAGGCTTTACCACCCGGCACGTACAAACCGGCGCGGTCCAGCGGCGTGACCTTCTGGCCCAATACGGTGCCATCGGCTTCGGTGTAGCTCCAGGAGTCCTGTTTCTGTTTTTCGTGGTAGCTGCGCACCCGCGCCGCCGCGACTTCCAGCGCTTCGCGCTGTGGCACGGTGATACGCGTCAGGGCCAGCTCCAGGCGTTCACGGGGCAGGATCAGGTCGGCCATGGACTTGACGTCCAGGCCATCGAACTGACGGGTGAAGTCCACCAACGCTGCATCACCGCGCTCGCGCACAGCCTTGATGATGTCGAGTACTCGCTGGTTGACCGAGTCGTCGGACACACTTTCCCAGCTCAGCAGATGATCCAGATGATGGGCGAAATCCGGGTCGGCAGCGTTGAGTCGGGCAATTGCAGTGGACGTGGTCATAGCGAGGGCCTCAGAGGATTGGCAAAAATGCTCAGGCGCCGAAAGTTAGCAGTCGATCCGCTTGGGCACCTGAGAATTCTGGCTATGAGGCGGATAGACGGGCGCGACCGAAGGCCGCGCGGGTGAGTCAACCGCGGTGTCGAGACTCCACCGCCTTGCGCAGGGTGTCGATCAACGTCTGGATACGGGCGTGTTGCATTTTCATCGAAGCTTTGTTGACGATCAGGCGGGAGCTGATGTCAGCAATGAAATCCTGGGGTTCCAGGCCGTTGGCACGCAGGGTGTTGCCAGTGTCGACCACGTCGATGATCTTGTCGGCCAGGCCGATCAGCGGCGCCAGCTCCATCGAGCCGTAGAGCTTGATGATGTCGACCTGACGACCTTGCTCGGCGTAGTAGCGCTTGGCGACATTGACGAACTTGGTCGCCACCCGCAGACGGCCTTTGGGCTCGACATCACCGACACGGCCGGCAGTCATCAGCTTGCACAGGGCGATACGCAGGTCCAACGGCTCATACAGGCCCTGGCCACCGTACTCCATCAGCACGTCTTTACCGGCAACGCCCAGGTCGGCCGCGCCATGTTCAACGTAAGTCGGCACATCGGTAGCCCGTACGATCAGCAGGCGAACGTCGTCCTGGGTCGTGGGGATGATCAGCTTGCGGCTCTTGTCCGGATTCTCGGTTGGCACGATGCCCGCTTCAGCCAGAAGCGGCAAAGTGTCGTCAAGGATGCGGCCCTTGGACAGTGCGATGGTCAACATGGGAAACGTCAGTCCTTCATCAGGCTATTGCTGTCCGGTCGCAAACGGCGCCAGACACAGATCGAGGCCATGACAGCCTCGACTTGAAACAAATTCACGTCAAGCCTCTGTAGTGAGCGGGCTTGCCCCGCGCTGGAGTGCACAGCGCTCCCAAGATTTTCAGGGCCGCTTCGCAGCCCAGCGCGGGCGGTGCGACGATTCGACGAGCCCGCTCACTACAGTGATAGCGTTTGCAGCAGCGGGACTAGCCCGGTACGCGGCGGATTTTCGCGCCGAGCATCTGCAGTTTCTCTTCGATGCACTCGTAGCCACGGTCTATGTGGTAGATGCGGTCGATGAGGGTGTCGCCTTCGGCGCACAGTGCCGAGATCACCAGGCTGGCCGAAGCACGCAGGTCGGTGGCCATTACTGGCGCGCCCTTGAGCTTGTCGATACCGGTGACGATGGCAGTGTTGCCTTCGACCTGGATTTTGGCACCCATGCGGTGCAACTCATACACGTGCATGAAACGGTTTTCGAAGATCGTCTCGATCACGGCACCGGTGCCTTCGGCAATCGCGTTCAGGGAGATGAACTGCGCTTGCATGTCGGTCGGGAACGCCGGGTACGGTGCGGTGCGCACGTTGACAGCCTTGGGCCGCTTGCCGTGCATGTTCAGCTCGATCCAGTCATCACCCGTGGTGATCTCGGCACCGGATTCCTTGAGTTTTTCCAGGACGGCTTCAAGGATGGTCGGATCGGTGTCCTTGACCTTCACGCGGCCACCGGTCACGGCAGCAGCAACCAGGTAGGTGCCGGTCTCGATACGGTCCGGCATCACTTTATAGGTGGCCGAGTGCAGACGCTTCACACCGTCGATGGTGATGGTGTCGGTGCCGGCGCCACTGATGTTGGCGCCCATGGCGATCAGGAAATTGGCCAGGTCGACCACTTCCGGCTCGCGGGCGGCGTTTTGCAGGACGCTGCGGCCATTGGCCAGGGCAGCGGCCATCATGATGTTCTCGGTGCCGGTCACGCTGACGGTATCGAAGAAGAAGTTCGCACCGCGCAAACCACCTTCCGGCGCCTTGGCCTTGATGTAGCCGCCTTCGACGTCGATGGTCGCGCCCATGGCTTCCAGGCCACGGATGTGCAGGTCGACCGGACGCGAACCAATGGCACAGCCGCCAGGCAGAGCGACTTCGGCTTCACCGAAACGAGCAACCATCGGGCCCAGAACCAGGATCGACGCACGCATGGTTTTCACCAGCTCGTACGGAGCAACCAGGGTCTTGATGGTGCGCGGGTCGATTTCGACTGACAGTTTCTCGTCGATGACCGGCTCGATCCCCATGCGACCGAACAGTTCGATCATGGTGGTGATGTCGTGCAGGTGCGGCAGGTTGGCCACGGTCACCGGGCCATCGCACAGCAGGGTCGCTGCCAGGATCGGCAAGGCAGAGTTTTTCGCACCGGAAATGCGGATTTCGCCATCAAGGCGGGCACCACCGGTAATAATCAATTTATCCATAAGAATCTCGACGCCTTGGGGGCTCAGGTGCGCTCGGACCAAGCCGCGCGGCTGAAAAATTTCATAGTGACCGCGTGGATGCTGCCATCGGTGATCCACGGGTTCAAATGGGCATAGATCTGCTGTTGACGCTTGACCGGGCTCAATGCCGCCAGTTCATCGCTAATCACGTTCAGCTGGAAATTGCAGCCTTCGCCTTCAACTTCTACGATCGTTTCCGGCAGCTTTCCTTCAAGGAAGCTCTTAACTTCTAGGGCCTGCATGCTCAACCTCTATCGGCGCCCAGTGCGCACGGGTCGCACATCATACAAAAAAGCCCCGCGCCTGCGAACCCCGCATAGCAGGACTCTGACGGGGGGCTTTCTTGATAATGGATATTAAGGATGCGCCAACAGCTCAGTCAGACCAGAGACCTGGGCAATTTCACGCATATCTTCGGGCAACGCACGAATGCTCACGGTCTTCTTGACCGCCGCCGCATCACGCATGAAGCACAGCAACAACGACAAGCCGACGCTGCTGGACTTGGTTACAGCCGAACAATCCAGCACCAGCTCGGGCACGGTACTGGCCTTGATCAGCGCCTGGCCCTGCTTGCGCAGGTCAGGTCCGGTGCGGTAATCCAGCACGCCGCTGAGCAGCAACTCGCCGGCATCGCCAAGACGAACAGCCGACTCGGTCATTGCGCAGACTTCCCGGCTTCTTTATCGGACGTTTCCTTGGCCTTGGCGACTTCACCGGCCCAACCATTGATGGTTTTGTCCAGATCGTTGCCATTGCGCTGCATCGCATCGGCGAACTGATCACGGAACAGCTTGCCGATGTTGATACCGTTAATGATCACGTTACGCAGCTTCCATTCGCCGTTGACCTTCTCCAGCGTGTATTGCACTGGGTAGACGGCGCCGTTGTTACCTTTGACGGTCATGCCCACGCTGGTGCGGTCGCCGGACTCATCCTTTGGCGCATCGACGGTAATGCCCTGGTTGTTGTACTCCAGCAGAGCGTTGCCATAGAACTGGAACAGGCCCTTCTTGAAGTTTTCCTGGAAGGTCAGCATCTGCGCCGGCGTCGCCTTGCGCGAATACTTGACCGTCATGATGCTTTTGGAAATGCCTTCAGCATCAACCACAGGCCCGACAATGGTGTTCAGGGCATCGTAAAACCTGGTTGGGTCTTGCTTGTACTGCTCTTTGTTGGCCTTCAAGTCAGCCAGCATCCTGCTGGTCGTGTCCTGCACCAGATCGTGCGCAGAACCCGCCGCGTTGGCCATCAGCGGCAGCGCTGCAAGCAGTACCAGCAGGCCACGTCGCAAGGTAGAGATCATGAACAGATTCCTCATTTGGCGTCTTTATTGACCGTATTGAGCAGGAATTTACCGATCAGGTCTTCAAGCACCAACGACGACTGTGTGTCGTGGATTGTCGAACCTTCCTTGAGCAGGGCTGTTTCCCCACCCACGCTGACACCGATGTACTTCTCGCCCAGCAGCCCCGCAGTGAGGATAGATGCCGTGGAGTCAGTTGGCAGATTATCTACCTTCTTGTCCACTTGCATGGTCACTCGACCAGTGAAGCTGTCACGATCCAGATCGATTGCCGTGACCTTGCCGATGGTTACACCAGCCATGGTCACTTTAGCTCTGACCGTCAGACCGGCGATATTGTCGAAGTACGCGTAAAGTTTATAAGTATCGGCGGTGGGGCTGGCCGAAAGGCCGCTGACTCGCAGCGCCAGTAACAGTAAAGCCAGGATGCCAGCCAGCAAGAAAAGGCCGACACCGATTTCCACAGTGCGGTTTTGCATCAGAAATCTCCAAACATCAAGGCGGTCAAAATGAAGTCAAGGCCCAGTACCGCCAACGAGGCGTACACAACGGTCTTGGTGGTGGCGCGACTGATCCCTTCTGAGGTGGGCTCACAGTCGTAGCCTTGGAATACGGCGATCCAGGTCACTACAAAGGCGAAAACAACGCTTTTTATGATGCCGTTGAGCACGTCACCACTGAAGGTCACGCTGTTCTGCATGTTGGCCCAGTAGGAGCCGTCATAGACTCCCAGCCAGTCCACCGCCACCCACGAACCACCCCAGATACCCACTACGCTGAAAATCATCGCCAGCAACGGCAGGGAAATGAAGCCGGCCCACAGGCGCGGGGCAACAATATACTTGAGCGGGTCCACGCCGATCATTTCCAGGCTGGACAGTTGCTCGGTGGACTTCATGTTACCGATCTCGGCGGTCAGCGCCGAACCGGCACGCCCCGCGAACAGCAAGGCCGTGACCACTGGGCCGAGTTCACGCAACAACGTCAGGGCGACCATCTGCCCTACCGCCTGCTCCGAACCGTAGCTGGAAAGAATATTGAAGCCCTGCAATGCCAGCACCATGCCGATGAACACGCCGGAGACGACGATGATCACCAGGGACATCACACCGACCGCGTGCAGCTGCTTGACCAGCAGCCCAAAGCCGCCGCCAATGCCGCCACGGCCGAGCAAGGCGTGAAACAGGAAAATAGTCGAACGACCCAGCACTTCGACAATGTCGATGCCTGAGCGGCCGAAAAGGCGAACCTTCTCGATAAGAGATGTCTTGCGCATCAGCGCTTCCCCAGAAGATCTGAGCGGTAGTCCGCTGCCGGAAAGTGAAAAGGCACCGGGCCATCCGGGTCGCCGGTCATGAACTGGCGAATACGCGGGTTATCGGCATTCATCAACTCTTCCGGCGTACCCTGCCCCAGCACCTGACCATCACCCACTACATAGAGGTAGTCGGCGATACTCGCGGTTTCGGCCAAATCATGGGACACCACGATACTGGTGATCCCCAGCGCATCGTTGAGCAGACGGATCAGACGCACCAGCACGCCCATGGCGATAGGGTCCTGACCGACGAAAGGCTCGTCATACATGAGGATTTGTGGGTCGAGAGCGATAGCCCGCGCAAGAGCAACACGACGCTTCATACCGCCGGACAACTCGTCGGGCATCAGGTCGATGGCACCGCGAAGGCCGACGGCCTGTAGTTTCAACAACACAATGTCACGAATCATCTCATCGGACAGTTGGGTATGCACCCGCAGCGGGAAGGCTACGTTTTCGAAAACGTCGAGGTCGGTGAACAGCGCACCGCTCTGGAACAGCACACCCATATGCTTGCGCGCATCGAACAGATCGCTGCGCGACAGCGTCGGCAGGTTCTGGCCGTTGACCCACACTTCGCCAGCACTGGGGCGCAACTGCATGCCCATCAGGCGCAACAGGGTGGTCTTGCCACAACCGGAAGGCCCCATGATGCCCGTGACCTTGCCACGGGGAATGCGAATATCGACGTTATTGAAGATGCTGCGCGTCCCGCGCTTGAAGGTAAGGCCCTTCAGCTCGACCGCGTAGGCGTTATCGGCACTCATCTAATCTCCTTGGGATGCAGCCTTTCACTCAGACACCATGATTGCGACTTTCGTTAGCAACGCCTGCGCAATAATTATCCACATGGGCTGGGCGGACCGAACTGGCGGCGAACTATATCACTGCTGGTACAGAGCGCCCAAGGCCGGAACAGCGCTCGTTCAGATTCACGACAGGGAAAAAGCGTTGCTGAGCTTGAATCTCAAGCCCTCAGCGAATAAAGCCTGACGAACTTGCGTGAGGGAATTGATCATTACCGCTATAATCGCCGACTTTTCGTCAGGCTATACGATTTCAGACATGAGCCAATCCAGCGATCTCATTCAATCCGCACAACGCACCATTCGCCTCGAACTGGAAGCCGTAGAGGGCTTACTGGCCCATATCGACGCGGATTTCGTACGCGCCTGCGAGATGATTCTGGCTAGTAAAGGCCGCGTTGTCGTGGTCGGCATGGGCAAATCCGGCCATGTCGGCAACAAGATTGCCGCCACTCTGGCAAGCACCGGCACCACGGCTTTTTTCGTACACCCGGCCGAAGCCAGCCATGGCGACATGGGCATGATCACCAAGGATGACATCATCCTGGCGCTGTCGAACTCCGGCACCACCAACGAAATCGTGACCTTGCTGCCGCTGATCAAGCGCTTGGGCATCAAGATGATCAGCCTCACCGGCAACCCGGAATCGACGCTGGCCAAGGCCTCCGAAGTCAATTTGAACGTGCATGTAGCTCACGAAGCGTGCCCACTGAACCTGGCACCCACCTCTTCCACCACCGCAGCCCTGGTCATGGGCGATGCCTTGGCTGTGGCATTGTTGGAAGCTCGCGGTTTTACCGCAGAAGACTTCGCGTTTTCCCACCCGGGCGGTGCCCTCGGTCGTCGCTTGCTGCTGAAAGTGGAAAACGTGATGCATGCCGGCGATGAACTGCCCCATGTCCAGCGCGGCACGCTGCTCAAGGACGCGCTGATGGAAATGACCCGCAAAGGCCTGGGCATGACCGTGATCCTGGAGACCGATGGACGCCTGGCCGGGGTCTTCACCGACGGCGACCTGCGCCGCACCCTGGACCGCACCATCGATATCCACACCGCGACCATCGATGCGGTGATGACGCCCCACGGCAAGACAGCTCGCCCTGAGATGCTGGCGGCCGAAGCCTTGAAGATCATGGAAGACCACAAGATCGGTGCACTGGTGGTGGTCGATAGCCACGACCGCCCGATTGGCGCATTGAACATGCACGACTTACTGCGTGCGGGAGTGATGTAAATGACCGACGATCTGTTGCAACGCGGTAAAAACATCAAATTGGCAATTTTCGACGTTGACGGCGTGCTGACCGACGGTCGCCTGTATTTCCTCGAAGATGGCAGCGAATTCAAGACCTTCAACACACTCGACGGCCAAGGCATCAAAATGTTGATGGCGGCGGGTGTGCAAACGGCGATTATCAGCGGTCGAAAGACACCGGTTGTGGAACGCCGCGCACAAAACCTGGGTATTCCTCACCTGTATCAGGGCCGCGAGGATAAACTAGTGGTTCTGGACGAGCTTCTTGGCCAACTGAACCTAAGCTATGAGCAGGTCGCCTACCTGGGCGATGACCTGCCCGACCTACCGGTCATTCGCCGGGTGGGCCTGGGCATGGCCGTCGCGAACGCCGCAGCTTTTGTGCGTGAACACGCCCACGGCATAACCACCGCACGTGGCGGTGAAGGTGCCGCCCGCGAGTTCTGCGAATTGATCCTGCGCGCCCAGGGCAGCCTTGAAGCGGCCCACGCCGCCTACCTATAGAGCGTTTTATGCTGAGCAAAAAGATTCGCAACTTCCTGTTATTCGGGGTCATCGCCGCGATCTTCCTCGCGGTGGGCTACTGGAATATCAGCCCGGAGCGCTTTCTCGACAAACCTGTCGTGCAGGTTGACGAAGGCGTCATCGACTATTACGCAACCAATGCCTACAGCGTGCAGTTCCTGCCTGATGGCAAGGTGCAGTACGAGATGACGGCCGACAAGGTCGAGCATTTGAAGGCCTCCGAGGTCACCTTGCTGACCAACCCGGACATGAACTTGTATCGGGGCACCGAGTTCCCATGGCATGTCACCAGCCTGCGTGGCGAAGTCAATCCCGATGGCACCCAGGTAGAACTGATTGACTCGGTACGCGTTGCGCGCACCGACGAGCAGAAGCGCGACACCATTATTACCAGCAGTCGCATGACCGTATTCCCACAACAGCAATATGCGCAGACCGAGCAAGACGTTAGAATCGACGGCGCTGGCGGTGTATCGACTGGCAAGGGAATGAAAGCGTATTTGAAAGAAAGCAGGATACACCTGCTATCGAACGTAAGAGGACAGTATGAGGCTCGTTAAAACCCTCCCTATTTTGCTCGGTCTGGGCGCAGCACTGGGAAGCGTGAGCGCCTGGGCTCTGCCGAACGATAGCCAGCAGCCGATCCATATCTCGGCTGACGATGCGCAGCTGGATGACAAGCAAGGCGTTGCCACCTACACCGGCGCCGTGATCATTACCCAGGGCTCGATGAAAATCACCGGTAATACGGTGACACTCACGCGCACCCCAGCTGGTGATATTGATGTCGTGACATCGGTAGGCAATCTGGCGTATTTCGAGCAGAAGCAGGCGCCTGCCGATACCGCCCCGATGAAGGGCTATGGCAAGACCATCCAGTATCACGCCCAGCAGAATCGTATCATCCTGATCGACCAGGCCAAGGTGCTCAGCCCCGATGGCAACTCCACGGAAGGTGAAAAAATCACCTATGACACCGTGAAGCAGATCGCTAACGCCGGTCGCGCCAATGGCAACAAGGTCACCGCACCTCGCCCGCGTGTCGACATGGTTATCCAGCCGAAGAAGAAGGCCGAGTAATGGCGACCCTGAAAGCCCAGCATCTGGCCAAGGCCTATAAAAGCCGTCAGGTCGTGCGCGACGTCAGCCTGTCGATCGACAGCGGCCAGATCGTCGGTTTGCTCGGCCCCAACGGTGCCGGCAAGACCACCTGCTTCTATATGATCGTCGGCCTGGTCCAGGCGGATCAGGGTCGTGTATTGATCGACGACCTCGACGTCAGCCACCAGCCTATGCACGGTCGTGCGCGGGCCGGTATCGGCTATCTTCCCCAAGAAGCATCGATCTTCCGCAAATTGTCGGTGGCCGACAACATCATGGCGATCCTCGAGACCCGCAAGGAACTCGACCGTGATGGCCGCCGCAAGGAGCTGGAAAGCCTGCTGCAAGAGTTCCATATCAACCACATTCGCGACAACCTCGGCATGAGCTTGTCCGGTGGTGAGCGTCGCCGGGTGGAAATCGCCCGCGCCCTGGCCACCGCGCCGAAGTTCATCCTGCTGGATGAACCCTTTGCTGGCGTCGACCCGATCTCGGTTGGCGACATCAAGCAGATCATCCATCACCTCAAGGCCAAGGGCATCGGCGTGCTGATCACCGATCACAACGTTCGCGAGACCCTCGATATCTGTGAAACCGCCTATATCGTCAACGATGGCCAACTGATCGCCGAAGGCGACGCCGAGACCATCCTGGCCAACGAACTGGTCAAGGAAGTGTACCTGGGCCACGAGTTCCGCCTGTAAGCACGGTGATGTCACGGCTGTTCGCCAAAGCGCGCGGGAGTCAATAAAAACCTCAGTTTTTTTATTGTTACCGCGCTCTAGGCAAAGCCCCCGATTTCAGGCATATAATTTGCTTATGTTTGGCGCTCACGCGCTCTGTCGTGGATGGCGCAATGCGCCGGCGAATAAGGTGTTAAGCCCCTGCCATGAAACCATCGCTAGTCCTGAGAATGGGCCAGCAGCTGACGATGACACCGCAGCTGCAACAGGCCATCCGCCTGCTCCAATTGTCGACCCTGGACCTGCAACAGGAAATCCAGGAGGCCCTGGAGTCGAACCCGATGCTCGAACGCCAGGAAGAAGGCGACGACTTCGATAATGCAGACCCGCTGGCCGACAACATCGAGCAAAAACCCAATTCCGACGTGCAGGAACCTTCCTATCAGGAAACCGCCCCTACGGTGGACAACCTTGAGGACGGCGAATGGAACGAACGCATTCCCAACGAACTTCCCGTGGACACCGCCTGGGAAGACGTCTACCAGACCAGCGCCAGCAGCCTGCCCAGCAATGACGATGACGAGTGGGACTTCACCACCCGTACGTCCGCCGGCGAGAGCCTGCAAAGCCATTTATTGTGGCAGTTGAACCTGGCGCCGATGTCCGACACCGATCGCCTGATCGCCGTCACGCTGATCGATTGCATCAACAACCAGGGCTACCTGGACGAAACCCTTGAGGAAATCCTCGAAGCGTTCGACCCCGAGCTGGATATCGAGCTGGATGAAATCGAGGCCGTTCTGCACCGTATTCAGCAGTTCGAGCCCGCCGGCATCGGCGCCCGCACCCTCGGCGAATGCCTGCTGCTGCAACTGCGCCAGTTGCCTGCCAAGACCCCCTGGCTCGCCGAGGCCCAGCGCCTGGTTACCGACTACATCGACCTGCTCGGCAGCCGCGACTACAGCCAGCTGATGCGCCGCATGAAACTCAAGGAAGATGACCTGCGCCATGTGATCGAACTGGTGCAGAGCCTCAACCCGCGCCCCGGCTCACAGATCGAGTCCAGCGAAGCCGAGTATGTCGTTCCCGATGTGATCGTCCGCAAAGACAACGAACGCTGGCTCGTCGAGTTGAACCAAGAGTCGGTGCCACGCCTGCGCGTCAACCCGCAATATGCCGGTTTTGTACGCCGCGCCGACACCAGCGCCGACAACACCTTTATGCGTAACCAGTTGCAGGAAGCGCGCTGGTTCATCAAGAGCCTGCAAAGCCGCAACGAAACCCTGATGAAAGTGGCCACCCAGATCGTCGAGCACCAGCGCGGCTTCCTGGAGTATGGCGACGAGGCGATGAAACCGCTTGTTCTGCACGATATCGCCGAAGCGGTGGGTATGCACGAATCGACGATCTCCCGGGTGACCACGCAAAAATTCATGCATACCCCACGAGGTATTTATGAGTTGAAATACTTTTTCTCCAGCCACGTCAGTACCTCCGAAGGCGGCGAATGCTCGTCCACGGCAATCCGCGCGATCATCAAAAAACTGGTTGCCGCGGAAAATCAGAAAAAGCCATTGAGTGACAGTAAGATCGCTGGTTTACTGGAGGCACAAGGCATTCAGGTCGCCCGTCGAACCGTCGCCAAGTACCGCGAGTCCCTCGGGATCGCGCCTTCCAGCGAGCGTAAGCGTTTGATGTGACGGGCGGGCCAAAGCGTTCCAGTGGCAGGCACCTTTGCCTGCCGCTTTATGCACTGGCAACGAAGGAGAAGCTGTATGCAAGTCAACATCAGTGGACACCAGCTGGAAGTCACCAAGCCCCTGCGTGAATACACCGAAAGCAAGCTGAACAAGCTTGCGGGGCATTTTGACAAGATCACCAACGTGCAGGTCATCATGGAGGTCGATAAGCTCAAGCAGAAAATCGAGGCCACCCTGCACGTACCGAATGCCAAGCTCGTTGCCAATGCGGAACATGAAGACATGTACGCGGCGATCGACTCGCTCTACGACAAGCTGGACCGCCAACTCATAAAGCATAAGGAAAAGAATCTGCACCTGATGCAAGGTACAGGTCGTTAACTCTCCCCCCATGATCCGACTTGAAACCATCCTGACCCCCGGCCGTTCCCTCGTGAACGTGCCGGGTGGCAGCAAGAAGAAAGCCCTCGAACAAATTGCCAACCTGATCGCACGCGAAGTGCCAGATCTGGAGATGCAAGATGTCTTCGACGCGCTGATTGCCCGTGAAAAACTTGGCTCCACCGGTTTTGGCAACGGCATCGCCATTCCTCACTGCCGACTCAAGGGCTGCGAAACACCCGTCAGCGCCCTGCTGCACCTGGAAGCTCCCATCGATTTCGACGCCATCGACGGCGCTCCGGTCGACCTGCTGTTCGTTCTGCTGGTCCCGCAAGCCGCCACCGATGCGCACCTGGAACTGCTTCGGCAGATCGCCAGCATGCTCGACCGCAAGGAAGTACGCGACAAACTGCGCAGTGCCAACAGCAATGAGGCGCTCTATCAGGTTGTCCTGGATGAACAAAACGGGCAGTAATCATGCGTTTGATCATCGTCAGCGGCCGTTCCGGCTCAGGTAAAAGCACTGCCCTCAACGTACTTGAGGACAACGGTTTCTATTGCATCGACAACCTGCCCGCCGGCCTGCTGCCTGAATTAGCGGAACGTGCATTGATCCACACCGAACTGGCGCAGCCGTTGGTGGCCGTATCGATTGATGCGCGTAACCTGCCAAGCCATCTCTCGCGGTTCCCGGAATTGCTGGAGGAAGTGCGGGCCAAGCATATTCATTGCGATGTGTTGTACCTGGATGCCGACGAAGAAACGCTGCTCAAGCGTTTCTCCGAAACCCGTCGACGCCACCCTCTGAGCAGCGCCCATCGCTCCTTGGCCGAAGCCATTGAGGACGAGACCTCGTTGCTGGGGCCGATCATCGACCTGGCCGACCTCAAGATCAATACCACCGACCTTAACCTGTACCAACTGCGCGACGCCATCAAGCTACGCCTGCTGAATCAGCCGGAACCAGGTACGGCATTTCTTGTGGAGTCCTTTGGCTTCAAGCGTGGGATGCCGGTAGATGCGGATCTGGTGTTTGATGTGCGCTGCCTGCCCAACCCATACTGGAAACCAGAGCTGCGTGATCAGTCCGGGCTGGATCAGCCTGTGGCCGAATACCTTGCCGCACAGCCGGATGTGGAAGAGATGTTCCAGGACATTTCCAGCTACCTGCTCAAATGGTTGCCGCGCTTCGCCGCAAGCAATCGGGCCTATGTCACGATTGCCATTGGTTGCACCGGAGGCCACCACCGTTCCGTCTATCTAACCGAACGCCTGGGCCAGGTTTTGCAACAAACCCTCAAGAACGTCCAGGTCCGCCACCGCGACCTTAGCTGAAAGGAACACCCCCGCGATGCCCGCTCTGGAAATTGAAATCATCAACAAGCTGGGCTTGCATGCCCGGGCCTCCGCCAAGTTCGTCGGCGTTGCCGGGCAGTTCCCCTGCCAGATTCGCGCCGGGCGCACCCCCGAGTCCATGGTCGATGGTAAAAGCATCATGGCCATGATGATGCTGGCTGCCGGCAAGGGCACCAAGATTCACTTGAAGACTGAAGGCGAGCAGGAGCAGGAAGCGATGGATGCCTTGGTGAAACTGATCAACAACTTCTTTGATGAGGGTGAGTAAACCCACCCTTCAAGAACGGCGTGAAGCTGCAACGGTTTCACCCCAACGCAGTATCCATGACCATCATCAGGCAAAAACCGATGCACAGCCCCAGGCTGGCAAGCTTTTCGTGGCCATTGCGCCGCGACTCGGGGATCACTTCATGCGTCACCACCAGCAACATTGCCCCGGCGGCCAGCGCCAACCCTAAAGGCAGTAACACTTCAGCAAGACTCACCAACCAGGCACAGAGCACCGCAAATACCGGCTCCACCAAGCCTGACGCAGCTCCGATCAAGAACGCCCTGACCCGCGACATTCCTGCTCCCGCCAGTACGAGTGCAATCACCAGCCCTTCAGGCACGTCCTGCAGAGCTATGCCCATGGCCAGGCTGTCGGCATCCGGCATGCCGCCGCCTGCGGAGACGCCCACCGCCATGCCTTCCGGAATATTGTGGGCAATGATGGCAAATACAAACAGCCAGATGCGCGGCGGGATTACCGGTTTTTCCGGTGTACCCACCAGCGTTTCCGGGCTGGCGCCCGAGACCTTGCGATCAACCAGATACAGCCCGAAAGCACCCAACATGATACCGAAGCTGATCAGCCCACTCGCCCCCCAAGGCGAAAGCCCCAAGCTTTGAGCAGCAGAAATACCAGGCACGATCAACGAAAATGCGGTCGCCGCCAGCATCACTCCTGCACCAAACCCCAGTAGGGAATCACTCAGCGCCACCGGCATCCGCCGAATCACCAGCACCGGCACCGCGCCCAGCGCTGTGCCGAGGGCACAGATCGCCCCGCCCTGCAGGGCTCGTAGGATGCGCGGCTCCAGGTCCAGCCAGACCAGCCCGTGGGCCACCAGTAGTGCCGTACCTGCCAATAGCAGCAGAGAGCCAAACGCATAGCGAAACATTCGCCCGCTGCTGATCGCCAGTATTTCAGTGCCCATAGTCGGCCTTAGATCTTGTTATAGGGAGTGAGTGTCAGGCCAAGGCAGCCTGATAGCGAGCAGCGACTTCCGGCCAGTTGATGACGCTATAGAAGGCATTGATGTATTCCGGACGGCGGTTCTGGTACAGCAGGTAGTAGGCGTGCTCCCAGACATCCAGGCCGAGGATCGGCGTGTTGCCGCTCATCAACGGGCTGTCCTGGTTGCCGCTGCTCTCCACCACCAGGGTCTGTTCCGGTGTGACGCTGAGCCAGGCCCAGCCGCTGCCGAAGCGCGTCAACGCAGCTTTGGTGAAGGCTTCCTTGAAGCGGTCGAAGCCACCCAACTGGTCGTCGATGGCGGTGCCCAGTGCGCCTTCGGGCTTACCACCGCCTTTGGGCGACATCACCGCCCAGAACAACGAGTGATTGGCATGACCGCCCCCCTGATTGATCACCGCTGCGCGCAGTTTCTCCGGCAGTTGCTGCACGCTGGACACCAGCTTCTCGACCGGCCAACCCGCGAACTCGGTACCTTCGACCGCCGCGTTGAGGTTGTTGATATAAGTCTGGTGATGCTTGGTGTAATGAATCTCCATGGTTTGCGCATCGATGTGCGGCTCCAGGGCGTCATACGCGTAAGGCAAGGCAGGCAAGGTGTAAGTCATATCAATGTGCTCCGTATTGAGGCGTGACGGGCTGTGCCGCAGCACCGCCCAGCAAGCGATGGGTGCGTGGGTACTCGCCGTGATCGCTGATGAAATTCAACAGTTCGACATAGGTTTTGCTGCTCTGGCGCAGGGCCGCCTCCCGCAGTTGCGGGCTCAGGCGCGGGTCCTGCATGGTCTGTAAAAGTCGCTGGTGAATAGCGCAGAGGTACTCCGCGCTTTCTTCCGGCTGGTTCAGACGCAAGTGCAGGTCCGCCAGGTTGTGATGGGAAATGACGCAAGCCGCCACTGCTTCGTCGGCATCCGCCCAGCGTTCGAACAGCACTTGGGCCAGGGCCAGGGCCTGCAAATAGGCCTCGCGAGCGTCAACCAACTCGCCGGCCATAAAACAGCGATTGGCCCGTTCGATCGTGCGTTTCCAGTGCTCCATGGTGAGCCTCCAAAGCAGAATCGGTGATTACACGCCGCCGGCCGTGAGCTTTTCTGGGTCCAGCAGGACTTCCAGTTGGCTGCGCGGCAAGTCGGTGTGCTCGAGGGCGACATCAATGACCGGCCGGCCCTGCTGATAGGCCGTCTTGGCAACTTCGGCAGCCTTTTGGTATCCAATGATCGGGTTGAGCGCCGTGACCAGGATCGGGTTGCGAGATAGCGCTTCCTTGAGCTTGGCTTCATTGACCTTGAAGCTGGCAATGGCCTTGTCCGCCAGCAAACGGCTGGAATTGGCCAGCAATTCGAGGCTGCTGAGCAGATTCTGCGCGATGATCGGCAGCATCACGTTCAGCTCGAAGTTGCCCGACTGGCCGGCAACGGTGATGACGGTGTCATTGCCGATGACCTGCGCCGCCACCATCGCGGTGGCCTCGGGGATAACCGGGTTGACCTTGCCGGGCATGATCGACGAACCAGGCTGCAGGCCCTCCAATTCGATTTCGCCAAGACCGGCGAGCGGGCCGGAGTTCATCCAGCGCAAGTCGTTGGCAATCTTCATCAGCGACACGGCAGTGGCTTTCAACTGGCCGGAGACAGCGACGGCCGTGTCCTGGGAACCGATCAAGGCGAAGAGGTTCTTGCCCGACGTGAATTTCACGCCCGTCAGGCTGCTCAGTTGCTGGCTGAACCGCACCGCGAACTCCGGATGCGCGTTGATCCCGGTGCCGACCGCCGTACCGCCCTGGGCCAACGCCTGCAAACTCGGCAGAAGGTCCTGTAAATGCCCGATATTGGCCTTGAGCTGCTGTGCCCAGCCGTTGAGCACCTGGCTCATGCGCACGGGCATGGCGTCCATCAGGTGGGTACGGCCGGTCTTGATGAAGGGGTGGACTTCTTCAGCCTTCTGCTCGATCACCTGGACCAGATGCAGCAGGGCCGGCAGCGTTTGCTCATGCAGCACCAGCGCGGCGCTGACGTGAATGGTGGTCGGAATGATGTCGTTGCTGCTTTGGCCGCAATTCACGTGGTCGTTGGGGTTGACCGCCTCGCCCAGCAAGCGGCTGGCAAGAGTCGCAATCACTTCATTGGCGTTCATATTGGAACTGGTGCCGGAGCCGGTCTGGAAAATATCCACCGGGAAGTGCTGCATGAAGTCGCCTTCGAGCAAGCCTTGGGCAGCGTCGACGATGGCTTTGCCCTGTGCTTCGCTGATTTGCTTGAGGTCGACATTGACCTTGGCGGCAGCGGTCTTGGCCAGAATCAGGGCACGAATGAATTGCGCCGGCATGCGCTGGTTGCTGATCGGGAAGTTGTTCACTGCGCGCTGGGTTTGTGCGCCATACAGGGCCTCGGCAGGTACTTGCAGTTCGCCCATGCTATCGCGTTCGCTACGGGTGTTACTCATCGTTAGATCCTTGCACCAGGTCAGAAACAGAAAGGGAGGGCAGCAATTCGCATGTCGCCAATTGCCAGGCAAAGGTCTGCCAGCGCTTGAGGCGGCAGGCACAGCGGGAGAGTTTTTCCAGATCGCGCAACGGGCGCCATGCCTGGTCCAGGCACAGGGAGCGCCAGTGCCAGGGCAACGCAATGTCGCTGGCAGTGTCGAGCAACAACCGGAATGAGGTCTCAGCAATCGTCCACGGATGGGTTGCGGTGCAACACGCCAGGTATCGACCTTCGTTGAGGTAATGTTCGATCAGGCGAGGTTCGTTGGGGTCGAGGCCGCAGCGAATCTGACGGCTCATCCAGCGCCAGCTTTCCAGGTACGGATCCTCATGCAGGACAGAACTCATGATCCACACTCACTCGGTAATGATATTTATTATTAAATGATATTGAGAATCAAAACAATAGCAGTGAATTAATCCACCTTTCACGCAGCCACAAAAAAAGGCGCGCCATTTTCAGAATGGCGCGCCTTTTTTTGCGAAGCGTTACAGGATCAACTGCCGGCGACGGTCATCCGTTCGATCAGCACCGAACCCGTGCGAATGTTGCTGCGCAGCTCAAGATCGTTACCCACTGCAACGATTTGCTTGAACATGTCGCGCATATTGCCGGCGATGGTCACTTCCTGGACGGCGAACTGAATTTCACCGTTTTCCACCCAGAAACCCGCCGCGCCCCGAGAGTAGTCGCCAGTCACCATGTTCAAACCATGGCCCATCAACTCGGTCACCAACAGGCCCCGGCCCATGCGACGCAGCAATGCAGCCTGGTCTTCATCACCGTGAGTGACGAACAGGTTGTGCACACCACCGGAGTTGGCCGTGCTTGGCAAACCCAGCTTGCGACCGGCGTATGTGCCTAACACGTAGGACACCAATTCACCTTTCTCGACGAAAGGCTTGGCATAGGTCGCCAAGCCATCACCGTCGAACGCCGAGCTGCCCATGGCACGCATCAGGTGTGGGCGCTCATCGATAGTCAGCCACTCAGGGAACAGCTTCTGGCCGATTGCACCCTCAAGAAACGAAGATTTGCGGTACAGGTTGCCGCCGGAGATCGCCCCCAGGAAACTGCCGAACAAACCACCGGCCAGTTCCGCCGAAAACAGCACCGGCACTTCACAGGTCGGAACCGGGCGCGCGCCCAAACGGCTGGCGGCTCGTTGTGCGGCGCGCTGGCCGATGCTGACCGGGTCGGCCAGCAGCTCACCCTGACGATTCACGTCATACCAATAATCACGCTGCATCTGGCCATTGGCTTCGGCGATCATCACACAGCTCAAACTATGGCGAGTGGATGCATATCCACCGATAAAACCATGGCTGTTGCCGTAAACGCGGCAGCCCTGGTGAGTACTCAAGGTAGTGCCATCGGCGTTCTTGATGCGGGCATCAGCGTCGAAAGCAGCCGCTTCGCATTTGAGTGCCTGCTCAATCGCCTGCTCAGGGGTGATGTCCCAGGCGTGGAACAGATCAAAATCCTTCAAGTCCTTGGCCATCAATGCCTTGTCGGCCAGGCCCGAGCTTTCGTCTTCGGAAGTGTGCTTGGCAATGGCCAACGCGGCAGCGACCGTCTCGCGAATCGCTTCGGGGCCGCTGGCCGACGTGCTGGCCGAGCCTTTGCGCTGCCCCACGTACAAGGTGATACCAAACCCCTGGTCGCGGTTGAACTCAACGGTTTCCACTTCCCGCTGACGCACTGACGTAGACAGCCCCTGCTCCAGCGACACCGCCACTTCACAGGCGCTGGCCCCCTGGCGCTTGGCCTCGGCAAGGATCTGCTCGACTTGTTCCTGCAGTGCCGGTAACGCTTGCGGACCGACGCTTTGGGCTGCACTCATGGTTTTCTCCACTCAAATTCTGCTTTCGGTTAAGGCCATCGAGCGACCGGGCCGGACAAGCGGCCCCCGACTGGTTATCATGGCGGCGTTTCTTTGCGGACTGCCACCATGGTTGATTCTTACGACGACTCCCTCGATGGGGAGAAAAGCAAATCCCAGGTCAAACGCGAGCTGCATGCTCTGGTTGACCTCGGCGAGCGCCTTACAACGCTCAAGAAGGATTTGATTGCAAAACTGCCACTGACCGACGAAATGCGCCGGGCCCTGGCCGATGCACCCAAGCACACCGCGAATATCGCGCGTAAACGGCACATCGCGTTTATCGGCAGGCTGATGCGTGATCAGGACACTGACGCCATCCTCGCCTTGCTCGATCAAACCGATGCCTCCACCCGCCAGTACAACGAACGCTTCCACAACCTGGAACGTTGGCGTGACCGCCTGATCGCGGGCGATGACGCCGTGCTGGAGAAATTCGTGGCGGAGTACCCAGACGCGGATCGCCAACAACTGCGCTCCCTGATCCGTCAGGCTCAACACGAACTGGCGCATAACAAGGCGCCGGCCACCAGCCGTAAAATCTTCAAGTACATCCGTGAGCTGGACGAGACTCAACGCGGCCTGCGCTGATCCTCTTCCCCGGGTGGCGGCCTTCGCCACCCGAAGCTCCCGGCTTACGACCCCGTACCCCCTACGGTAATCGCATCAATTTTCAGCGTTGGTTGGCCGACACCCACCGGCACCGACTGCCCATCCTTCCCGCATGTGCCTACACCACTGTCCAACGACAGGTCGTTACCGACCATCGACACCTTGCTCATGGCTTCCGGCCCATTGCCGATCAGCGTCGCTCCTTTGACCGGCGCGGTAATCTTGCCGTCTTCGATCAAATACGCCTCACTGGTGGAGAACACGAACTTGCCGCTGGTGATATCCACCTGGCCGCCGCCGAGGTTGGCGCAGTAGATCCCGCGTTTCACCGATGCGATGATTTCCGCCGGGTCGCTTTCGCCACCGAGCATGTAGGTGTTGGTCATGCGTGGCATCGGCAGGTGCGCGTAAGACTCGCGACGACCGTTACCGGTCCGGGCCACCCCCATCAAGCGGGCATTGAGCTTGTCCTGCATGTAGCCCTTGAGCACGCCGTTTTCGATCAGCGTGGTGCACTCGGTCGGCGTACCTTCGTCGTCGACGCTCAGCGAGCCACGACGGCCAGCCAGGGTGCCATCATCGACAATGGTGCACAGCTTGGACGCAACCATCTCGCCCATGCGCCCGCTGTAGGCTGAACTGCCCTTACGGTTGAAGTCACCTTCCAAGCCATGGCCCACGGCTTCGTGCAGCAGCACCCCAGACCAGCCCGAGCCCAGCACCACAGGTAAAGTACCCGCCGGCGCCGGAATGGCCTCCAGGTTGACCAGCGCCTGGCGCAGCGCTTCACGGGCATAACCCATGGCGCGGTCGTCAGCCAGGAAGTAACGGTAGTCGGTACGCCCGCCGCCGCCGTGGCCACCGCGCTCGCGGCGGCCATTCTGCTCAACGATCACGCTGACATTGAAACGCACCAACGGCCGTACATCCGCCGCCAGGCTGCCATCGGTGGATGCTACCAGGATGCGTTCCCATACACCGGCCATGCTTACGGTCACCTGCTGAATGCGCGGGTCCAGGGCACGGGTGGCCGCGTCGACACGCTTGAGCAGCTCAACCTTTTCCGCACGGCTGATCACTTCGAGTGGATTATCCGGGGCGTACAACTGGGCCACATCCTGAGTGCTGAACGCCTGTACCGTGCCATTCTGGCCAGCACGCGAGATCGAACGCGCCGCGCGGGCCGCCAGGCCCAAGGCTTCCAGGGTGATGGCATTGCTGTAGGCGAAACCGGTCTTCTCACCCGATTGCGCCCGCACGCCTACGCCCTGGTCAAGATTGAAGCTGCCTTCCTTGACGATGCCGTCTTCAAGGGCCCAGGACTCGGAAATCTGCCCCTGGAAATACAGGTCGGCGGCGTCGATGCCCGGTCCGGCCAGATCGCCCAGCACGGTCTGCAAGCTTTCGATGGTCACGCCACCGGGTGCCAGGAGGTGTTCACTGACTGAGGACAACAACTCGCTCATAGATTTGGCCTTAAATTCATCGTTCCGAAGCAGGCCGCTGTGCGCCCTGCGAGAAAAAGCGCCGATGGTTGACCACCGGCATGCGCGCCCGTATCGACGCCTGTTCACTGCTATCGCGTTCGGCCAACAACACCGCTTCGCCTTGATCCTGTTGTGTCAGCACACGCCCCCACGGGTCGACAATCGCCGCATGGCCAAAGGTTTCCCGCGGCCCTGGATGCACGCCGCCTTGAGCAGCCGCCAGCACGTAGCACTGGGTCTCGATGGCCCGCGCGCGAATCAACACGTCCCAATGCGCGGCCCCCGTCACCGCTGTAAAGGCCGAGGGGGCAGTAATCAGCTCTGCGCCCGCTGCACGCAACTCGCTGTACAGCTCGGGGAAACGCAGGTCATAACACACGGTCAAGCCCAGCCGCCCCACCGGCGTATCCGCCACCACCACCTTGCCACCGAAAGCATAGTCGTCGGATTCCCGATAACGACCACGGGCATCGGCGACATCGACATCGAACAAATGCAGCTTGTCGTAACGGGCAATGATCTCGCCCTGATCATCGATCAACAGCGAGCAGGCGTTGGATTTTGCATTCGGCTGGCCCTCGGGCGGCAGCGGCAAAGTGCCGGCCACTATCCATAAGGTGAGGTCGCGGGCGGCCTGTTTCAACCAGGGCAGGATCGGGCCTTCACCAAGAGCCTCGGCGCGACCGATATCGGCCACATCACGGCGCCCCATGGCGGCAAAATTCTCCGGCAACACGGCAAGCTTCGCACCGCCAGCCGCCGCTTGTTCCAGCAAACGTCGGGCCTGAGCCAGGTTGGCAAGCACATCGCTCTGGCTGACCATTTGAATTACCGCAAAAGACATGGGCCCACACTCCGTGATTGGCATAGGGCCATGCTACTCCACAGCTTCTCAGTTTGGCTTTTCAAATGGCTTGTCGAAGGTGATTTTCGGGTCTTTCCAAGGCCCTTCCACTTTGTATTGCACACTGGCGAAGCGCGAAACCCGATCACCGATCAATTTGTCGATCAGGAACAACGCACCACCAATCGCTGGCGCACCGACAATCAGCGCCGCGATGGGCAGGTTGTTGGTCACCGGTAACGTCACCAGCAGCTTGGCATCGACTCGATCAGCCACCAGGTCCAGGGTGCCGTTAAGTTCCAGATTGGTCGACGGACCGGTCATGGTAATGGGCTCACGGGTCACGAACACACCGTTACTGGCGGCCAGCAAGCCTTTGACTCGGTCATAGCTCAACCCCTTGCCGAGCAGGTCAGAGAAATCCAGACGCAAACGACGGCCAATGGAGTTGAAGTTCAAGAGGCCGAACACCCGCAATGCCTGGGCGCCACCCTCCACTTCCACAAACTGGCCTTTACGGAACGCCGCGTCCAGGCTGCCGGAGAAACGCTTCGGCCCGACCCACGCCGGCGAACCCGGCCAACGGCCGTCCACATCCAGATGGAAGTCCTCGCTGGTCACCGTCGGCGCAAACCCCCAGCCTTTCAGCACATCGGCGATATTCTTGCCATCCAGGCGACCTTTGTACCAACTGCTACTGGCCCCTGGCGCACCTTCCCAACCGCCTGCGCCCTTGAGCAGCATGCCCTTGAGGCCCAGATCCAGGTCGGTAAATGCCAGGCCCTTGGCGGTCGACCGAATCTTCAACGACCAGGCCCCCACCAGGTCCGGCCCCTGGAACAGCTTGTCGATGGCGATATCCAGCGCCGGAATGTCTTTGGGATCAATATCGGCCAACGGGTCAGGCGCGTTTTCATCCGCCTGCACCGTCGGGTCCACTGCCGGAAGTTTTACGTACTGCAGGTTGATCGCAATCGGTACAGCCTTGGCGTCCGGCAGGTTCACCGAGCCTTTGGCTTGCTGGCTGTCGATCTGCAAGCCCCAGGCGGCGGGCTTGCGATCAAGCTGCAGGTTGACCTGATCCAACTGGGTACCGAAGCCCGTCAACTTGCCCACCTTGAAATCGGCACCACTGAGCAGTTGCTTGGCACTGCCGCCAGGATCGTTACCCGCGTACCGGTTAACCAGTTTTTTCCACGGGTCCACGTCCAGCTCCGACAGTACACCGCGAATGCGCAGCCCCTTGGTTGTCGGCAACAAAGCATTGCCATCGCCGAGGAACAACTCGCCGCGTCCGTCATTGAACTTGTCCGGTGGCGCTGCGAAGGTGAAACTCGCCAGCTCGCCGTAAGTGAACCAATAACGGCGCTCGGCACCTTGCAAGGTCATACGGAGGACACTGTCACGCCCTTGGCTCGCGGGCATGCCAAAGGGCGCAGGCAGATCCACCGCAACGCCCTTCATGTTGGAGCTGACCATCAGCTGGCTATCTGCGCCGTCCAGGGTCAGTTGCAACTGGTACGGGATATCGCCGGAAACCGGCAGAGGCTGGCTGATCTTCAACCAGTCGGTCAGACGCTTCACCGTGACCTGGCCCTTGGCGGTCACACGGGTGCTGATACTGCCCGGCTTGCCGTCGGCGACAATCTGCGCGGTGATGGGGCGATCAAACGCCTGCGCCGCGATGTTCTGCCCGCTCAAGCCCTTGGCACTGTCGAAACGGAAGTCGCCTTTGAGCTGGGTCAGGTCCAGGGGCGGCTCCGACAATTGCAGGCGGGCCTTGTCGGTCTTGAAGTTCACCACGATCTTGGGATCGGTGCCCTTGGCCAGCGGCACGTCCAGGTCCAGATCACCTTGCAGATCACCCTCGCCTTTCCAGCCGGCGAACGTCGAGGCAGTCCCTATCGGCGCTTCCTGAAGGATTTTCAGGCCGTCCCCCAAGCCACCGGCAAACCCACCGGTCAGCAGCAGATGGCTGTCTTGCCCGGCCAGTGCGTGGGGAATATTGACGTAGACATCCTTGACCTTGGTATCGAGCAATTGCCCCTTGCTGGCCAGGATGCGCACACCGCTTTCTTCGACGAACACTTCACCGTTGACCTTGCTCACATGAGGCCAACCCGGCTGGAACGCCAGCTCGGCGTCATGCACCTTGAAGAACAGGCTGATATTGCGCGAAGCCGGCAGTGCGTCGTGATTCAGCGAGCCTTGGTACTGGAAAAAGCCTTGGTCAACCGCCCCCTTGAGGATCGCTGTGCGCAACCACTCATCCAACGACGGGCTTAGTACGGCCGGTAGATATTTGGAGGTGAAACGCCCATCGCCATCGACCATGCCGACGCGCAGGTCCATGTAGTCTTCCTGGCTGTGGTCGAAATGCAGACGGATCAGGAAGTCGGCGGCGACCTTGCCTTCCTCGCCCAGCACCTTGATGTAAGGCGCGATCAGGGTGAAACCTTCTTTATCCAGCTTCCAGGTCAGCCGTGCATTAGCCTGGATGTACTGCCAGGGCTTGGCGAAGATCGGGAACAGATGCAGGGAAAAATCCTTGCTGTCCATACGCAACTCGCCATGGCCCAGGTCACCACTGATGCTGCCGGATACGTTACGCGCAGCCGGCGCACCGAAATACGCATCAAAGCCAATTCGCTCCAAGTTGGCGGCAAAGCTGACTTTCTGGTCGGTGGTATCCTGTGGCCGGAAGTCCACCAGCACATTGTGCAGTACGCCCGTCGCCTTCAGATGCTCCAGGGTCTTGGCAAAGCCTTCCGGCAACGGCGCCAAGGCGTTCAGCAAGGGTGTGATGGGGGTCAAGTCGAGGCGATCGGCCTGAAGCTTCCAGACTTCCTGCTCCTTGTCGGTAGCCAGGGTTTGCTGCAGCTGCAGGTGTGATTCCCAGCGGGCATCACCCAGGTTCATCGCGAGCGAATCAAACAGCACCTTGAGGCCGCCCTCACTGCGTTGCAGGTAAGCGGTCAGGGCCAGATTCTCGATATGCACGGACTTGCGATCGGCGTAGCTGCCCTTCACTTGCGGTGAATTAAGGCGCACTGCTGCGCTTTGGACAGTGCCTTTGGCCCAAGTCAGCCAGAACTCACCGCCGGCCTTGAACTGCGTGAGCTTCCATTGTTGGGTCAGCTTCGCGGGAATCCATTTGGCCCAATCGCTCTGGGGCAAGCTGAGGTAGGCTTCAACCTCGGCATCTCGCCATTGGCTGGCACGAATGCGGCTGCGCAGACTGACGGCAAGCGGCTGGCCATCAGGCAGCGTCAAGCGTGCGTCCAAACGCTGCCGAGTCATCCCGGCGTGCAGGCTCAAGCCCACATACGTCACGGTCAACGGCGCTTGATCGAAGGGCTGCAGGGTGACCTGGCTATCCAACAGCGATACGCGCTTGACCATTTGCATGCGCGTCAACAACTGCTCCGGGTCCAGCGGCTGGTCATTCTGCACCGGCAGACCTTGCAGCGCCCAATGACCGTCCTTGTCTTCCTTGACGCTCAATTGCAGGCCGCTGACTTCCAGATGGGCGATGCGCACTTCACGAGCTATCAGGCTGGCCCAGATATCGGGCACCACTTCGACCTGGTCCAGGCGCAGCGCACTACTGCCCTCACCAACCATCACGTCGTGGGCCAGCAATACCGGGGCGAAACCACTCCAGCGACCTTCGAGGCTGCCGATGTGCAGGGGCATATCAACCGCAGCCTGGGCCTTGGCCTCGACTTCCGCACGGTATTCAGCCACCAACGGCGTCAGTTCACGGCCCAGGCTCACGTACACCGCGGCCAATACCAACAGCAACGCACACAGGCCCAACCCCCAACGGGTCAAAGCGGCAAAAAAGCGTATCAGACGCTCCATGTCAGGCGACCCTCAAGGCAGTTAGCAGACGGCAGATCTTGGCCTGCACGTCTCATGGAAAGAAAGCGAATGGGGATCAGAGCAGCACCACGTCGTATTGTTCCTGGGAATACATGGTTTCGACTTGAAAACGAATAGTGCGCCCGATAAAGCCTTCCAATTCCGCGACGTTGCCGGACTCCTCATCCAGCAATCGATCGACCACTTTCTGGTTGGCAAGCACTCTATAACCTTCGGCCTGGTAGGCTCGCGCCTCCCGTAGGATTTCCCTGAAAATCTCGTAGCAAACCGTTTCCGGCGTCTTCAACTTACCGCGCCCCTGGCAACTACTGCAGGGTTCGCACAGCACTTGCTCAAGGCTTTCACGAGTGCGCTTGCGAGTCATCTGTACCAGGCCGAGCTCGGTGATACCGATGATGTTGGTCTTGGCGTGATCGCGTTCCAGCTGCTTCTCCAGCGTACGCAGCACCTGGCGCTGGTGCTCTTCGTCTTCCATGTCGATGAAGTCGATGATGATGATGCCACCGAGGTTACGCAGGCGCAGTTGGCGGGCAATCGCCGTGGCGGCTTCGAGGTTGGTCTTGAAGATGGTTTCTTCAAGGTTGCGGTGCCCCACAAACGCACCGGTGTTGACATCGATGGTGGTCATGGCTTCCGCCGGGTCCACCACAAGATAGCCACCGGACTTGAGCGGCACCTTGCGCTCTAGGGCCTTCTGGATCTCGTCTTCGACACCATACAGGTCGAAGATCGGGCGTTCGCCAGGGTAGTGTTCCAGGCGATCAGCAATTTCCGGCATCAGTTCGGCAACAAATTGCGTCGTGCGCTGGAAGGTTTCCCGCGAGTCGATGCGAATTTTCTCGATCTTCGGGCTGACCAAGTCGCGCAGGGTCCGCAGCGCCAGGCCCAGGTCTTCGTAGATGACGCTTGGCGCCCCGATGGTCTTGATCTGGGCGCCAATCTGGTCCCACAGCCGCCGCAGGTAGCGGATATCCATCAGGATCTCATCGGCCCCGGCCCCCTCGGCGGCCGTGCGCAGGATGAAACCACCCGCTTCCTTGATGCCCTCGGCCGCCACACAGTCGCTGACAACCTTTTTCAGGCGTTCACGCTCGGCTTCGTCTTCAATTTTCAGGGAAATGCCGACATGGGCTGTGCGTGGCATGTACACCAGATAGCGCGACGGTATCGACAGCTGGGTGGTCAGGCGTGCGCCTTTGGAGCCGATGGGGTCCTTGGTGACTTGTACCACCAGGCTCTGCCCTTCATGCACCAAGGCGCTGATGCTTTCCACCGCCGGGCCTTCGCGCAGGGAGATTTCCGAAGCATGGATGAAAGCGGCACGATCCAGGCCGATGTCGACGAAAGCCGCCTGCATCCCCGGCAATACGCGCACCACCTTGCCTTTATAGATATTGCCGACGATCCCACGTTTCTGGGTACGCTCGACGTGCACTTCTTGCAGAACACCGTTTTCTACCACCGCCACGCGCGATTCCATCGGCGTGATATTGATCAGAATCTCTTCACTCATGGCTGGGTCTCGTTCAGGCGTTTTCACAATAGTGACCAATCGCTTAAGGCTGGGCGCTGGAGTCAAGCGGTCAGCGCGCGGTAAGGTTTTGCCAACAGGGTATGCCGAATTGGCCCAGCAGTTGCGCGGTTTCACACACCGGCAGCCCGACCACGGCTGAGTAACTGCCATTGAGCCCGGCGACAAACACCGAGCCCAGCCCTTGGATAGCATAGCCGCCCGCCTTGTCCCAAGGTTCTCCACTGTGCCAGTAGGTTGTAGCCTCCTCGACAGAAACCTCGCGAAAACGTACACGACTGCTTACACATCGGGTTTCGCAGCGCTCGCCGTCAGTGAGTGCAATGGCAGTCAGCACCTCATGTTCTCGACCGGAAAGTGCCAACAACATCGCCAAGGCGTCGGCTTGGTCCACGGGTTTGCCGAGGATCTGCCCATCAACGATAACGGCCGTGTCGGCACCCAATACGCAAGTGCCCGAGTTTTTTTCAAGCGCAGCAAAACCCGCTGTCGCCTTGCCACGCGCAAGGCGCTCGACGTAGGCAACAGCAGATTCATTTGTAAGAGGAGTTTCATCAATAGCGGCGCTGACCACGGTGAAAGGCACGCCGATCTGAGTCAGCAGTTCACGTCGTCTCGGGGAGCCCGAGGCCAGATAAAGCGAATTCATTCCAGACTCTCCCTGTAGGGTTCGATAACCAGGCAGAGCCTCGCAATCCATTCAATTGATTTTGTAGCGACGACGTAACCCACGCAGGCCGAAACTGATCCATGGCCACAACAGCGCACTGACCAGGGCCGGCAATACCAACGCCAGGGTCGGTTGACGATTGCCGGTCAAGGCGCTGAGCCATAGCTGTACCAACTGCGCCAGGCCAAAGATCACCAGAATCACCAGGCACTGCTGCCACATCGGAAACATGCGCAACCGCTGCTGCAGCGACAGCACCAGGAAGGTAATCAAGGTGAGGATCAACGCGTTCTGACCGAGCAAGGTGCCATAGAGCACATCTTCCGCCAAGCCCAGAAACATCGCGGTGACCATGCCCACTTTGTGCGGCAGGTTCAGCGACCAGAAGGCCAGCAACAACGCCAGCCACAGCGGGCGCAGGATCTCCATGAATTGCGGCAGCGGCGAAACGCTGAGCAGCAAGCCGATGGCAAACGTCAGCCAGACGATCCAGCCGTTGCGCGAATGAGTACCGGCCATTATTCCTCCCTCTGCCGCGTGGATGCCGGAGGCTTGGCCGCAGGCGTCGCAGCCGGTGGTTTCGTCGCTGCCGGTTTAGCTGGGCGCGCACTGTGGGCTGCCGGCTTGGCCGGGGTTGCTACCGGCGCTGCCGGAGCTGCTGGAGCTACCGCCGGTGCTGGCGGCCCCACGAATGCAGGCTTGGGCACCGTGGCCGGAATGATCGGCGCAGTACCGTTTTGCTTGTCCTCCGCCTCCTGGGCCTGGGCGGCGTCGTTGGCACGCTCTTCCGGGGTACGGTTGTCACTGAAGACCAGCAGCAGGTAACGGCTTCGGTTCAGGGCAGCGGTCGGCACGGCACGGACAACGGCGAACGGCTGGCCGGAATCGTGGATCACTTCCTTGACCGTCGCCACCGGGTAACCGGCCGGGAACCGCTGGCCGAGACCGGAGCTGACCAGCAGGTCGCCTTCCTTGATGTCGGCAGTGTCGGCCACGTGCCGCAACTCCAGGCGCTCAGGGTTACCGGTGCCGCTGGCAATTGCGCGCAAACCGTTGCGGTTCACCTGCACCGGGATGCTGTGAGTAGTGTCCGTCAGCAATAATACCCGCGAGGTGTAGGGCATCAGTTCGACCACCTGGCCCATCAGGCCACGGGCATCGAGCACCGGCTGACCGAGGACCACGCCGTCACGCTCACCCTTGTTGATGATGATGCGATGAGTAAACGGGTTGGGGTCCATACCGATCAACTCGGCCACTTCGACCTTTTCGTTGACCAACGCGGAAGAGTTGAGCAACTCGCGCAGCCGAACGTTCTGCTCGGTCAGGGCCGCGAGTTTTTGCATGCGGCCCTGCAGCAGCAGGTTTTCAGTCTTGAGTTTTTCGTTCTCGGCGACCAGCTCGGTGCGGCTGCCGAATTGGCTGGCCACGCCCTGGTAGAGACGTTGCGGCAGGTCGGTGATCCAGTAAGTCTGCATCAACACCAGCGACATCTGGCTACGCACAGGCTTGAGCAGTGCAAAGCGGGCATCGACCACCATCAGCGCGACCGAAAGCACGACCAGCACCAATAAGCGCACGCCCAATGAGGGGCCTTTGGCGAAAAGCGGTTTAATAAGCCGCTCCTCCCAGGCTAATGTTCTCTTTATTCATACGGCATCTAACCGGCCTGGATGCAGATTGAAGAAGATAAACGCCAACAGGCAGCACTGCAAAGTGCTGCCTGCCGACGAAGCATGAACCGTCCAGGCGATCTTATTCGCTGGAGAGCAGGTCCATGGTGTGTTTATCCATCATTTCCAGTGCACGACCACCGCCGCGAGCAACGCAGGTCAGCGGGTCTTCGGCGACGATCACCGGCAGACCCGTCTCTTGGGCCAGCAACTTGTCGAGGTCACGCAGCAAGGCGCCACCACCGGTCAGTACCAGGCCGCGCTCGGCGATATCGGAAGCCAGCTCCGGCGGCGACTGCTCCAAGGCACTCTTCACAGCCTGAACGATAGTGGCCAGGGACTCTTGCAGAGCTTCCAGCACTTCGTTGGAGTTCAGGGTAAAGGCACGTGGAACGCCTTCGGCCAGGTTGCGACCACGAACATCGACTTCGCGAACTTCGCCGCCTGGGTAAGCGGTGCCGATTTCCTGTTTGATGCGCTCGGCGGTGGATTCGCCGATCAGGCTGCCGTAGTTACGACGCACATAAGTGATGATCGCTTCGTCGAAACGGTCGCCGCCTACGCGTACGGATTCGGCATACACCACACCGTTCAGGGAAATCAGGGCGATCTCAGTGGTACCACCACCGATATCCACCACCATCGAACCGCGTGCTTCCTCAACCGGCAGGCCGGCGCCGATAGCGGCAGCCATAGGCTCTTCGATCAGGAACACTTCGCGGGCACCGGCACCAAGGGCCGACTCACGGATGGCACGGCGCTCAACCTGGGTGGACTTGCAAGGAACGCAAATCAGCACGCGAGGGCTGGGCTGCAGGAAACTGTTTTCGTGAACCTTGTTGATGAAGTACTGCAGCATCTTCTCGCAGACACTGAAGTCGGCGATCACGCCGTCTTTCATCGGACGAATGGCAGCAATATTGCCTGGTGTACGGCCGAGCATACGCTTGGCCTCGGTGCCGACGGCAACGACACTTTTCTGATTACCATGGGTCCGAATAGCCACAACCGATGGCTCATTCAGGACGATACCGCGCTCGCGCACGTAAATAAGGGTGTTGGCAGTGCCCAGGTCAATGGAAAGATCGCTGGAAAACATGCCACGCAGTTTCTTGAACATGGGAAAGGGACCCTAGGCAACGCGTGGGTAAAAAAGTGCGGCAAACTCTAACAACGACAGGGATTTTGGGCAAGGCGCCAATGTGCTAAATTGGCCGACTTTCTGTGCACCAACCCCCACAATCGCGGCCATATGACCGTAGAAATGCGGTAGTGTTCCGACAATCTAACACACGGACGCCCTCCGTTCTGTTTTCCACTGGAGAATCCCATGGCGCTTGAACGCTCCGACGTGGAAAAAATCGCTCATCTGGCCTCGCTTGGCTTGAATGAAGGCGATCTTCCACAGACCACCGCAGCCCTGAACAGCATTCTCGGGCTGGTCGACCAAATGCAGGCCGTGAATACCGACGGTATCGAGCCTCTGGCTCATCCGTTGGAAGCCAGCCAGCGCCTGCGCGCAGACGTCGTGACCGAGCGCAATAATCGCGAGGCCTACCAGTCCATCGCGCCAGCGGTCGAAAACGGCCTGTACCTGGTTCCGAAAGTCATCGACTAAAGGGAAAGAGCCTTTCATGCATCACATGACTCTGGCCGAGATCGCCCGCGGTCTCGCCGACAAAAAGTTTTCTTCCGAAGAACTGACCAAGAACCTGCTGGCGCGTATCGCCGAGCACGATCCGAAGGTCAACAGCTTCATCAGCCTCACCGAGGAACTGGCCCTGAGCCAGGCCAAGGCCGCCGACGCACGTCGCGCCAACGGTGAAAATGGCGCATTGCTGGGCGCACCTATCGCTCACAAGGATTTGTTCTGCACCCAGGGCATTCGCACCAGCTGCGGCTCGAAGATGCTCGACAACTTCAAGGCGCCCTACGACGCCACTGTGGTATCCAAGCTGGCCGCCGCCGGGGCCGTGACCCTGGGCAAGACCAACATGGACGAATTCGCCATGGGTTCGGCCAACGAGTCGAGCTACTACGGCGCGGTGAAAAACCCGTGGAACCTGGAACACGTGCCGGGCGGTTCGTCCGGTGGCTCGGCTGCCGCCGTTGCCGCACGCTTCCTGCCGGCCGCCACCGCCACCGACACTGGCGGTTCGATCCGTCAGCCTGCCGCGTTCACCAACCTGACGGGCCTGAAGCCGACCTACGGTCGCGTTTCCCGCTGGGGCATGATCGCCTACGCGTCCAGCCTCGATCAGGGCGGCCCTTTGGCCCGCACCGCCGAAGACTGCGCGATTTTGTTACAAGGCATGGCAGGCTTCGATAAACAGGACTCCACCAGCATCGACGAGCCGGTGCCGGACTACAGCGCCAGCCTGAACACCTCGATCAAGGGCCTGCGCATCGGCGTGCCGAAGGAGTACTTCAGCGCCGGTCTCGACCCACGCATTGCTGAACTGGTCCACAACAGTGTCAAGGAGCTGGAAAAGCTCGGCGCTGTGATCAAGGAAATCAGCCTGCCGAACAACCAGCACGCGATTCCGGCGTACTACGTAATCGCACCGGCGGAGGCTTCCTCCAACCTGTCGCGTTTCGACGGCGTACGTTTCGGCTACCGCTGCGAAAACCCGAAAGACCTGACCGACCTGTACAAACGTTCCCGCGGCGAAGGCTTCGGCGTCGAAGTACAACGCCGGATCATGGTCGGTGCCTACGCCCTGTCGGCCGGTTACTACGATGCGTACTACCTCAAGGCGCAAAAGATCCGTCGCCTGATCAAGAACGACTTCATGGCTGCCTTTAATGAAGTCGATGTGATCCTCGGCCCAACCACGCCGAACCCGGCCTGGAAGATCGGCGCCAAGACCGGCGACCCGATCGCCGAGTATCTGGAAGACCTCTACACCATCACCGCCAACCTCGCGGGGCTGCCGGGCTTGTCCATGCCAGCAGGTTTCGTCGATGGCCTGCCGGTGGGCGTGCAATTGCTCGCTCCGTATTTCCAGGAAGGCCGCCTGCTAAATGTGGCGCACCAGTACCAGTTGAACACCGACTGGCACACTCGCACCCCTACCGGCTTCTGAGGAGAACACTATGCAATGGGAAGTTGTGATCGGGCTGGAGATTCATACCCAGCTCGCCACCCAATCGAAGATTTTCTCCGGTAGCGCCACCACGTTCGGCTCCGAGCCCAACACCCAGGCCAGCCTGGTCGACCTGGGCATGCCTGGCGTGCTGCCGGTGCTGAACCAGGAAGCGGTGCGCATGGCGGTGATGTTCGGCCTGGCGATTGACGCCGAGATCGGCCAGCACAACGTGTTCGCGCGCAAGAACTACTTCTACCCGGATCTGCCCAAGGGCTACCAGATCAGCCAGATGGAATTGCCGATCGTCGGCAAGGGCCACTTGGACATCCCTCTGGAAGACGGCACCATCAAGCGCGTAGGCGTCACTCGCGCCCACTTGGAAGAAGACGCCGGCAAAAGCCTGCACGAAGAATTCCCGGGCGCCACTGGCATCGACCTGAACCGCGCCGGCACGCCGCTGCTGGAGATCGTGTCCGAGCCGGACATGCGCAGCGCCAAGGAAGCCGTGGCCTACGTCAAGACCATTCACGCATTGGTACGCTACCTGGGCATCTGCGACGGCAACATGGCCGAAGGCTCGCTGCGTTGCGACTGCAACGTGTCGATCCGCCCCAAAGGCCAGGTCGAGTTCGGCACTCGCTGCGAGATCAAGAACGTCAACTCGTTCCGCTTCATCGAA
Source organism: Pseudomonas sp. GW821-FHT03A09 (assembly GCF_059421065.1). Lineage (NCBI taxonomy): Bacteria > Pseudomonadati > Pseudomonadota > Gammaproteobacteria > Pseudomonadales > Pseudomonadaceae > Pseudomonas > Pseudomonas sp. GW821-FHT03A09. The sequence goes on from NZ_JBWKUX010000006.1 coordinate 190,736, forward strand.
AAGGCGATCAACAGCGAAGTGCGTCGCCAGATCGAGCTGATCGAAGACGGTGGCAAGGTCATCCAGCAAACCCGCCTGTACGACCCGAACAAAGACGAAACCCGCGCCATGCGCAGCAAAGAGGAAGCCAACGACTACCGTTACTTCCCCGACCCGGACCTGTTGCCGGTGGTGCTTGAGGACTCGTTCCTCAATGAAATCCGCGCCACCCTGCCGGAACTGCCGCAGCAGAAACGCGAGCGCTTCCAGGAGCAGTTCGGCCTGTCGGTCTATGATGCCAGCGTCTTGGCTTCCAGCCGTGAACAAGCCAACTACTTCGAAAAAGTCGTGAGCATCGCCGGTGACGCCAAGCTGGCGGCCAACTGGGTGATGGTCGAGCTGGGTAGCCTGTTGAACAAACAGGGCCTGGAAATCGACGAAGCCCCGGTTACCGCCGAGCAACTGGGCGGCATGCTGCTGCGCATCAAGGACAACACCATCTCCGGCAAGATCGCCAAGACCGTGTTTGAAGCCATGGCCGCAGGCGAAGGCAGCGCCGACGAAATCATCGAGAAGCGCGGCCTCAAGCAAGTCACCGACAGCGGCGCTATTTCGGCCGTTCTCGATGAAATGCTCGCGGCCAACGCCGAGCAGGTCGAGCAGTACCGTGCGGCGGACGAAGCCAAGCGCGGCAAAATGTTCGGCTTCTTTGTCGGCCAGGCGATGAAAGCGTCCAAAGGCAAGGCCAACCCGCAACAGGTGAACGAACTGCTCAAGAGCAAGCTCGAAGGCTGATAGCGGTGAAGAGACCGAGTGAGCTCGGTCTACTGTGGGAGGGGGCTTGCCCCCGATGAGGGTGTGTCAGTCAGCAATTTTATTGACTGACTCATCGCTATCGGGGGCAAGCCCCCTCCCACATTTGATAGGGGGATAACCTGGAAATGAAGCGTCTATTAGGCCTCCTGGCCCTGTTCTCCCTGTTGGCCGGTTGCGCCAGCGGCCTCATCGACCCCAACGGCTACGACGAAACCGGCACCGCTTCCTATTACGGCGCCAAACACCATGGCAAAAAGACCGCCAGCGGTGAACCTTTCAACCAGAACTCCTTGACCGCCGCCCATCGGCGCTTGCCCTTCGGCACCCAGGTCAAGGTCACCAACCTCGCCAACAACAGATCCGTGGTGGTACGCATCAATGACCGCGGCCCACATACCCGTGGACGCCTGATCGATCTTTCACGCAAGGCGGCTGAGCAACTGGGTATGCTCGGTAGCGGCACCGCACGGGTTCGCGTGCAAGCCATGCGCAACTGAGCGAGGCCGCCTTGAGTATTTTCGGATTGAACGCCCTCTCGCCCTGGAGCCTGGCCGAACTGATCAGCGGCCTGCTGCTGTTGATCATCGGCGCGGAAATCCTGGTGCGCGCGGCAGTACGCTTGGCCGCCAGCCTCAAGGTGCGGCCACTGATCATTGGCTTGAGTATCGTCGCCTTCGGCAGCAGCGCACCGCAGATGACCGTCAGCCTGCAAGCCACCCTGGCCGGCAATACCGATATTGCCGTGGGCAGTGTGATCGGCAGCAGTATCTTCAACATCCTTGTGACCCTGGGTTTGTCTGCGCTGATCATCCCATTGCGGGTATCGCGGCAACTGGTGCGCCTGGACATTCCGGTGATGATCCTCGCCGGGGGGCTGGTATTTGCCTTGGCGGCCAATGAAACACTGACGCCGTTCGATGGCCTGCTGTTGCTCACGGCTTTGGTCGGTTACCTGGGCCTTTTGCATTACCAGACCCGCCACTCGCGCCGCCCGCGCACGTTGGACACCGTGGCCAAGGCGCCTTGGTTGAGCAGCGTATTGCTGATGGTGGGTGGGTTCCTGGTACTGGTGCTGGCCGGGCATCTGCTGTTGGGGGCGGCGGTGGATGTCGCGGGAGACCTGGGCCTGTCGGAACGCATCATCGGCCTCACGCTGATCGGCGTCGGCACCTCACTGCCCTGCCTCGCCACCTCGTTGATTGCAGCGCTGCGCGGCGAGCGGGAAATCGCCGTGGGTAACGTGATTGGCAGCAATTTGTTCAACCTGCTGGGGGTGTTGGGCTTTACCGCGATGGTGGCGCCGTCGCCACTGTCGGTATCACCCAACGCCCTGGACTTCGACCTGCCGGTGATGCTCGGCGCGATCACGCTGTGCCTGCCGGTGTTCTATACCGGCTATCGCGTCACTCGTGCCGAAGGCCTCGTACTGCTGGGACTGTATCTGGCGTACGGCCTGCATGTGATTGCGTTCACCACCGGCATGCCCCTGGCCAACAAGCTTGAACAGTTGATGCTGTATTACGTCCTGCCGGCGCTGGTGATGTTGCTGTTATTCACATCGCTACGGGCCTGGCGCCGCCAACACAAGAGGGAATCGCAATGACCGATCAGAAAAAGCCCGGGGTTGAAATGCGTCGCCAGGTGATGGGCGACGTGTTCGTCGACCGCGCCTTGGGCAACGCCACCGAATTCACCCAGCCGTTGCAGGACTTCGTCAACGAACACGCCTGGGGCAGCGTGTGGAGTCGCGAAGGTTTGCCGCTGAAGACTCGCAGCCTGATCACCCTCGCCGCGCTGACTGCGCTCAAGTGCCCGCAGGAACTCAAAGGCCATGTGCGGGGCGCACTGAATAATGGCTGCACAGTGGAAGAGATTCGCGAAGCGCTGTTGCATTGCGCGGTGTATGCCGGGGTGCCGGCGGCGATCGATGCGTTTCGGGCGGCGCAAGAAGTCATTGAGGCGTATCAGGCCGACCAGCAGTGACGGTCAGATAGCATTCGCGGGCAAGCCCGCTCCCACATTTTGATTTGCGAACACATTCAAAGGTGGGAGGGGGCTTGCCCCCGATTGGCCCTCACAAACACCTGAGAAATCAGATCCATCCACCCGCCTGCAACACAAAGATCCCGATATTCGTGGTCACCGCCGCCATCAAGGTGGTGATCACGATAATGGCTGCCGCCAGTTCATGATTACCCTCGGCCGCCCTGGCCATGACGAAACTGGCTGCTGCCGTGGGTGCGCCGAAGTACAGAAACAGAATACCCAGCTCCGGCCCGCGAAAGCCCAACAACCAGGCACCGAGCGTCGCCAGGACCGGCAGGCCGATCATTTTCACCAGGCTGGCACTCAGGGCGATGTTCCCGCTTTTGCGCAACGCCGCCAGCGACAGGGTGCCGCCGATACAGATCAACGCCAGCGGCAAGGTCATGTCCGCCAGGTACCGACCGGAAGACTCCAACCAACCCGGCAGGCCGATCTTGAAAATCGCGAACGGCGCAGCCGCAATCACACTGATGATCAGCGGGTTGGCCACCACACTTTTGAAGATGCTCCACGGGTCGGATTTGATCACCGGGCTGTACACCGCCAGCACAATGGTCGAGAGCGTGTTGTAGAACAGGATCACCAGGGCCGCGAGGATCGCGCCGAGGGAAATGCCGTAGTCGCCGTACATGCTGGCGGCCAGCGCCAGGCCGATCACGCCGTTATTGCCACGAAACGCGCCCTGGGCGTAGATGCCCCGGTCCTCACGCGGGCAACGAAAAATCGCCCAGCCCCAGGCCAAGGCAAAACTGAGCAAAGTGGCCACGGCAAAGTAGATCAGCAGCCCCGGCTTGAGCGCCGAGTGCAGGTCCGCATGCAGGATGCCCAGGAACAGCAGTGCTGGCATGGTGACGTTGAACACCAGGGACGAAGCGGTGTGGATAAAGTTGTCGTTGATCCAGTTGATGCGCTTGAGCAGCACCCCCAATAGCAGCATGGCAAACACCGGCGCGGTGATGGTCAGGGTGGTGAGGAAAATTGCCAGCATGCCGGGGAGAACCTTGGTGGGTGTCGTCAGGTGGCTAATGATAAGCCATGCAATCCGGTTCGTCTGGGCAACACCGATCAAATGTGGGAGCTGGCTTGCCTGCGATTGCAGTATGTCAGTCAACAAATGAGTTGCTGACACTCCGCAATCGCAGGCAAGCCAGTTCCCACAGAGTCAGGTGATGGGGGCTGGGTTGAACAAGGTGATGTCGTTATGCAGCTTATGCCGCTCCGCCCACGTCTGCTTTTTGCCACTCGCCACATCCAGGTAGAAATGAAACAGCTCCCACCCCAACTCTTCGATACTCGCGCGCCCGGTGGCAATACGCCCTGCGTCGATATCGATGAGGTCCGGCCAACGCTGCGCCAACTCCGTGCGGGTCGACACCTTCACCACCGGCGCCATTGCCAACCCATACGGCGTACCACGCCCGGTGGTGAACACATGCAGGTTCATCCCCGCCGCCAGTTGCAAGGTGCCACACACAAAGTCGCTGGCCGGTGTCGCGCAGAAAATCAGGCCCTTGCCCTTGAACCGCTCGCCTGGGCCGAGCACGCCGTTGATCGCACTGCTACCGGATTTGACGATCGAACCCAGGGACTTCTCGACAATGTTCGACAGCCCGCCCTTCTTGTTGCCCGGCGTGGTGTTGGCACTGCGATCCGCCTCGCCCTTGGCCAGGTAGCGGTCGTACCAGTCCATTTCCCTGACCAACTCCCGGGCAACGTCCTCGTTCTGGGCACGAGACGTCAGCAAGTAGATGGCATCGCGGACTTCAGTCACTTCGGAAAACATCACCGTCGCCCCGGCCCGCAACAACAAGTCCGAGGCATACCCCAACGCCGGGTTGGCGGTGATGCCGGAAAACGCATCACTACCGCCGCACTGCATCCCCAGGATCAGCTCAGACGCCGGCACGGTTTCACGGCGACGCTGGTCGAGCTTCTTCAAGCGGGTTTCGGCCAGCGCCATGATCTGCTCGATCATTTCCGTGAAGCCGTGGCTGGAATCCTGCAGGCGATACAACCACGGCTCACTCAGGTCGACGGAACTGTCGTTGTCATGCATCACCTGCCCGGCCTGCAATTTCTCGCACCCCAGGCTGATCACCAACGCTTCGCCTCCCAGGTTCGGGTTGCGCGCCAGGTTGCGTACCGTGCGAATCGGAATGTAAGCATCTGTCGCGGTGATCGCCACGCCACAACCGTAGCTGTGGGTCAGTGCTATCACGTCATCGACGTGCGGGTACTTGGGTAGCAGTTCGGCCTTGATGCGCTTGACCGCATGGTCCAGCACACCGGTGACGCACTGCACCGTGGTAGTAATGCCGAGGATATTGCGCGTCCCCACGGTGCCATCAGCGTTGCGATACCCCTCGAAGGTAAATCCTTCCAGTGGCGCTTGAGTCTCAGGCACCTCGGTGGATAGCGGCAAACTGTCCAGTGGCGGCGCAGTAGGCATGCGCAGTTGGTCTTCCTGCACCCAACTGCCACGGGGAATCGGCGCCAGGGCGTAACCAATGGTCTGACCATAGCGAATGATCCGACCGCCTTCGGGAATGTCTTCCAGGGTCACCTTGTGGCTCTGGGGGATGAAATCCACTGTCACCAATCCGTCCGGAAACTCGGTGCCAGCCGGTACGCCTTGGTCGTTGACCACGATCACCACGTTGTCGCGTTCGTGCAAACGAATGGAGCGCGGCGAATCGGCATGTTCAATCAACTGCATCACATCGCCCCTCAGGAATGCGCTTGGGTAAATTTAGTCAACTCAGGCCCTTGGCTGCTGGGCGGTTCTTTGAGCACCACACGCTTGATCGGGCCGACAATCACCAGGTAACTGAACACCGCCAGCAGCGCGTTGGCACCGACGAACACCAGCGCCCACTTGAACGAGCCGGTGGTGCTGATGATGTAACCGATCACGATCGGCGTGCTGATGGAGGCCAGGTTGCCAAACATGTTGAACAAACCGCCGCTCAACCCTGCGATTTGTTTCGGCGAAGTGTCGGACACCACCGCCCAACCCAGTGCGCCAACGCCCTTGCCGAAAAAGGCCAAGGCCATGAAGCCCACCACCATCCACTCGATATCCACGTAATTGCACGCCACGATGCTGCACGACACCAGCAACCCACCAATGATCGGCGCCTTGCGTGCGAACGTCAGCGAATGGCCCTTGCGCAACAGGTAGTCGGAAATCAGGCCACCCAGCACCCCACCGATAAACCCGCAGATCGCCGGCAACGACGCAATGAACCCGGCCTTGAGAATGGTCATGCCGCGCTCCTGCACCAGGTACACCGGGAACCAGGTCAGGAAGAAATAGGTGATGCCATTGATGCAGTACTGGCCCAGGTAAACGCCGAGCATCATGCGATTGGTCAGCAGTTGGCGGATGTAATCCCACTTGGGGCCGTCGGTTTTCTGGCCTTTGGCCTTGTCCTGATCCATGTCGACCATCGCACCGTTTGCGGCGATGTGGTTGAGTTCAGCCTCGCTGATCATCGGGTGCTGACGCGGACTGTGGATAACTTTCAGCCAGATCAGCGAGAACAGGATGCCGATGCCCCCCATCACGATAAATACGTGCTGCCAGCCGAAGGTGTAGACGATCCAGCCCATAAGCGGTGCAAACAGCACGGTGGCGAAGTACTGCGCTGAGTTGAAGATGGCCGATGCCGTACCGCGCTCCGCGGTAGGGAACCACGCTGCGACAATACGGGCATTTCCGGGAAACGACGGTGCTTCAGCCAACCCCACCAAGAAACGCAACATGAACAGCGCCACCACTGCCGTGGACACCCCGAACTCACCCACATAGCCTTGCAACACAGTGAACAGTGACCAGGTGAAGATACTCAGGGCATAGACTTTTTTCGAACCGAACCGGTCCAGCAACCAGCCACCGGGGATTTGCCCGGCCACGTAGGCCCAACCGAATGCAGAGAAGATATAACCGAGGGTGACCGCGTCGATGCCGAGGTCTTTTTGCAGGCTGGAGCCGGCGATAGCGATAGTGGCCCGGTCGGCGTAGTTGATCGTGGTCACCAGAAACAGCATGAGCAGGATCAAATAGCGGACGTGGGTCGGCTTGGTCGCTTGCATGAAGAAGTACTCCCACTAATTATTTTTTTTGCGGGTAATGGTTTTCTGTTTTCAGCGTGGGGACCGCTTTATGTGGGAGCCGGGCTTGCCCGCGATGCAGGCACCTCGGTGTGTCTGTGACACCGCGGTGATGCTATCGCAGGCAAGCCAGCTCCCACAGGAGCCGGTGCCGACAGGTGTTGCGAGTTACGAACCGATGTAGCTGGTCTTCACCACCGTGTAGAACTCTTGCGCATAGCGACCTTGCTCACGCGAACCGTAGGATGAACCCTTACGGCCACCGAAAGGAACGTGGTAATCCACGCCCGCGGTCGGCAAGTTAACCATCACCATCCCGGCCTGGGAGTGGCGTTTGAAGTGGTTGGCGTACTTCAGCGACGTAGTGGCGATACCGGCCGACAGACCGAACTCGGTGTCGTTGGCCATGGCCAGCGCCGCTTCGTAATCCGCCACGCGTACCACGTTGGCCACCGGGCCGAAGATCTCTTCACGGCTGATGCGCATGGCGGCCTCGCTGTCGGCAAACAGTGTGGGCGCCAGGAAGTAACCTTCGGTATCGCATGTCACCAGACCGCCACCGCTCACTAGCCGTGCGCCCTCGCTTTGACCGATATCGATGTATTTCAAGTCCTGGTCCAGTTGGGCCTGGGACACGACCGGGCCGATATCAGTGCCGCTTTTCAGGGCGTGCCCGACCTTGATCGACTTCATACGCTCGGCCATGGCCGCAACGAAGCGGTCGTGGATGGCGTCGGTGACAATCAAGCGACTCGATGCGGTGCAACGCTGGCCGGTGGAGTAGAACGCACTCTGCACCGACAGCTCGACGGCCTGCTTGAGGTCGGCGTCATCGAGGATGATCTGAGGGTTCTTGCCGCCCATTTCCAACTGCACTTTGGCCTGGCGCGACACGCAACTCACGGCGATCTGACGGCCTACGCCCACGGAGCCAGTAAAACTGATGCCGTCGACTTTCGGACTGTTGACCAACACATCACCGACTACACGGCCGCTGCCCATCACCAGGTTGAACACACCGGCGGGGAAACCGGCGCGGGAGATGATTTCCGCCAGGGCCCAGGCGCAACCCGGCACCAGTTCAGCCGGTTTGATCACCACGCAGTTGCCGTAGGCCAAGGCTGGGGCAATTTTCCAGGCGGGGATAGCAATCGGGAAATTCCACGGGGTGATCAGGCCAACCACGCCCAAGGCTTCGCGGGTGACTTCAACATTGACGCCCGGGCGCACCGACGGTACGTAATCACCGGACAGGCGCAGGCATTCGCCGGCGAAGAACTTGAAGATATTCCCGGCGCGAGTCACTTCGCCGATGGCTTCGGGCAGGGTCTTGCCCTCTTCCCGGGCCAGCAAGGTGCCGAGTTCTTCGCGACGGGCGAGGATTTCGCTGCCGACTTTATCCAGGGCATCGTGACGAGCCTGAATGCCCGAGATTGACCATGCAGGAAACGCAGCGCGGGCCGCATCGATGGCGGCGTTGACCTGGGCTACGTCAGCCTTGGCGTATTCGCCGATGACATCGGACAACTCCGATGGGTTGAGATTGACGCAGTAGTCGGCACCGGCCACCCACTCGCCGTTGATGTAGTTTTCAAAACGCTTGGCTTGGGACACAAATCCTCTCCTGACGCAAAAGGCCGCTGATTACTCAGCGGCCTTGTTGATAAGTTACTGCGGACCTTGCTTGTCGATCAGCGCGGCCAAGGCTTCATACTCTTCCGGCAGCAGGTCGGTCAGCGGAGTACGGACCGGGCCTGCGTCGTAGCCGGCGATCTTGGCGCCAGCCTTGACGATGCTCACGGCATAACCCGCCTTGCGGTTACGGATATCGAGGTAAGGCAGGAAGAAGTTGTCGATGATCTTGGCGACGGTGGCGTGGTCATCCTTGGCAATCGCGTGGTAGAAGTCCATCGCGGTTTTCGGGATGAAGTTGAACACCGCCGAGGAGTACACCGGCACGCCCAGGGCCTTGTAGGCAGCGGCGTAAACCTCTGCCGTCGGCAGGCCGCCCAGGTAGCTGAAACGGTCGCCGAGTCGACGGCGGATCGACACCATCAACTCAATGTCACCCAAGCCATCCTTGTAGCCGATCAAGTTCGGGCAACGCTCGGCCAGGCGCTCCAACAATGGCGCAGTCAGGCGGCAGACGTTGCGGTTGTACACCACCACGCCGATCTTGACCGATTTGCACACGGCTTCCACGTGGGCGGCAACACCGTCCTGGCTGGCTTCGGTCAGGTAGTGCGGCAGCAGCAGCAAGCCTTTGGCACCCAGGCGTTCGGCTTCCTGGGCGTACTCGATGGCCTGACGGGTCGAACCACCCACACCGGCCAGGATCGGCACGCTGGTCGCACAGGTATCAACAGCAGTCTTCACCACTTGGGAATATTCGCTGGCGGCCAGGGAGAAAAACTCACCGGTGCCACCGGCAGCGAACAAGGCCGTGGCGCCGTAAGGGGCCAGCCACTCCAGACGCTTGATATAGCCCGCCTGGTGGAAGTCACCCTGGGCATTGAAATCGGTCACCGGGAAAGACAGCAGACCGTGGGAGAGGATGGACTTCAGTTCTTGTGGATTCATTATTCGAACACCCTGGGCAAAGACTTTCTGTCGAAAGGTTGTTGTTGGTTTTGATGATGTCGTACGTCATCGTACAACTATAAAAAGATTCGTCAACTGCAATTCATCGGCCCTCCCTCACGACCGAACGTTTAGACACCCGTGCTTGACGTAGGGAATTATTCCTCTATGATCCAAATAACTGTATATACATACAGTTATTAAGGAAGATTCCTACGACATAGCAAGGAGCTAACATGTCAGGTCTTGAACTCGCGACACCCGAAAAAAACCCACCTACCCTGCGCTTCGAAGGGGGTGAACACACCGCCATCGGTGATGACACCCTGCTGCGTTTCGTCAAGGACGCGCCAGCGATCCCGGCACGACAAGTCGAACTGCATCTGCCCAACGGACTGGCGCTGACCTACGGCCAAGTGATTGCCTTGGGGGGCGACTTCTACGGCATCCCTGGACAGGCCATCAGCGATGGCGCTTCCCCAGCCGATCGCGTGCAGCGCTTTACCGCAGCATTCAATTCGCTGGCCGTGCTACCGGCGTCGCGGGAAGAAGCCAAGAAAATCCTCGCGGTGATGCAAAAGGAGATCAACGCGGTCAACCAGGCCATCAAGGATGGCAAGCAACCCCATGAAGTTTATGACGCGCTGGGTGATACGTTGTCTGAAGAATGGAACCGCATTACCGGTGGCGGCAGTGCCGTTTCCGCGCTGGTTCCGCTGGGACGCTACTTGAAGTTGGCGGCGGACAACGCCGACCACTTCGGTGAATGGGCGCTGTCGGCGTACCTGGCTGGCCATACGGCAGCGCTGCAACAGGCAGTGGTTGCGCATCAAACCGGTACCGACCAGGCACTGGAGCTGGCCTATGCCATGAACAGTTTTGCTGACCACTTCTTGACCGACCTATTCTCCGCCGGCCACCTGCGCGTGCCGCGCAAGCAACTGGCCGCCGTGGTGACACCGGGTGAGCTGGGCTCGCTAATCAGCCGTTTCATGCACGATGAAGACAGCAAGTTCGGGCTCAAGGTACGCAACGCCATGGGTGATCAATGGCATGCCTATGGGGATAAACGCTACTTCGACACCATCGATGCGGACAATCGGGTACAGGTCAAACGCGCAGTACAGGCGTCGGCCGATGAAATCTTCGCCACCTTTATCAGCGGCGTAGCCCCCTCCCCGGCCAATTTCAAGGCACCGTTGTATGTGCCCGACCTGAATGCGGCGCAGAACCCGGCGAATAACTTCTCGCCGTTGTTCAAGATGGAAGGGGACAAAGTGCTGCGCCGTCAGGATGTGAATGACCTGAACGACAAGCGCTGGACGAACGATTGGTGGGGGTGGAGTACGTATTTGTTGTTGAAGGATTACAAGCCGAATACGCCGCTGCCTTGAGCTGAGTTTGCCACAGGCGTATTCGATACCGCTCGTCAGAACTGTGAGTTCTGACAGTATCGACACTTCAATAGCCCTCTTAACGTGGATGTGCCCGCACTGGACGTGCGGGCACTCACCCAATCGTCTTCTTGCTCGATGAGACCTAATCATGGCGACTAAAATCCAGGCTAAATTCAAAAGCCCCAAGAAAAACAGCACTTCAAACGTCGACATTAGCGAACTGCCCATCAAAGGTGACTATATCAACCAGGATGGGCACCTTTTTGTCGTTGTGAAGAAAACGTTCTACTCGGAGAACGATGTCTTCACTGGCGTTGAATTCGAGCTGGCTGAAGCCTGACAGGCCTCTCTAAATTCGCTGCGCCTCCGCCTCTTCATGGGCATGGCGCAGCCGCTCCCGGCTATTGGTCAAATGCAGCCTCATCGCCGCCCTTGCCGCATCCGAATCCTGGCGCGCAATCGCCTCATAAATCTCTTCATGCTCGCGGCTCAAGCGGCCCATGTAATGCTGTTGGTCGTCATGGGCCAGGCGCGCCGAATTCAAGCGGGTACGCGGGATGATGCTGGTGCCCAGGTGGGTCATGATGTCGGTGAAGTAGCGGTTGCCGGTGGACAATGCGATCTCCAGATGGAACGCAAAGTCCGACGCCACTGCATCGCCAGCATGTGCTGCGCTTTCATTCAGGGCATCGAGGGCTGCGCGCATGGCGGCCAATTGTTCATCGCTACGGCGTAAAGCGGCCAGGCCGGCAGACTCCACTTCCAGGCTGATTCGCAGCTCCAGGATCGCCAGCACATCTCGCAAGGTCACGACCGTGGCCGGGTCAATCCGAAAGCCGCTGGGGCTTGGCGTATCCAACACAAAAGTGCCGATACCGTGACGGGTTTCCACCTGCCCTGCCGCCTGCAACCGCGAGATCGCTTCACGCACCACTGTGCGGCTGACCCCATGGGCGTCCATGATCGCCGACTCTGTGGGCAACTTATCACCGCGTTTGAGTTGACCGTCGCGGATCTGCTCGGACAACACCGTGACCAATTCCTGGGCAAGGCTGCGGCGCTTGCGGGGAAGACGAGGGGCGGTGTTGGCGTTATCCATGATGAATCATCTTTCTCGGCGAACTTGAGCACGCATCATAGCCCATGGCGGTTGTACGATCACCGTCCACTCACGACTTTCATCGTTATCATCCGCGCAAAAAAATGCCCCGGCACAAGCCGAGGCATTTTCAGGGTTCACACTTGGGTGAGAACCGCTTACTTCACCACTTTCAGGCTTGGCCGACCGCTAGGGCGCGGTGGCTCGGCATCCGGTGGCGGCACATCATCGCCGTCTTCGCCTTCGATCGATTCGTCTTCCCCTAAAGGCGACTCCAGATCAAATACCATGCCTTGGCCATTTTCTCGGGCGTAGATCCCAAGAATGGCGCCAATCGGCACGTACAGCGTATGTGGCACACCGCCAAAACGTCCTTCGAAGCTGACCGCTTCGTTGTCCATGTGCAGATGGCGCACGGCACTGGGTGATACGTTCAGAACGATCTGCCCATCACTGGCAAAACCCTGCGGTACCTGAACCGCAGGAAATTCGGAATTGACCAGCATGTGCGGGGTGCAATCGTTGTCCACAATCCACTCATAGAGCGCGCGGACCAGGTAGGGTCGACTGGAGTTCATCAGCGGCTCCTTAAGCCTTAGCGCATATCGCGTTCGACACCAGACAGACTCGCCTGGAAAGCCTCACGCGCAAACTGGCGCTCCATGTAATCAAGCAGCGGCTTGGCCGGCCGCGGCAATTCAATACCGAGAATCGGCAAACGCCAGAGTATCGGTAATAGGCAGCAATCCACCAAACTTTGTTCCTCACTGAGGAAAAAAGGCTTATCGGCAAACAGCGGCGAAACGCCGGTCAGGCTCTCGCGCAATTCCTTACGCGCCTGTACTCGAACGGCTTCCTTTGTACGTGAATCCAGAATCACATCCACCAGCCCGCACCAGTCACGCTGGATCCGATGGATCAGCAGGCGGCTGTTGGCACGCGCCACCGGATACACCGGCAGCAAAGGTGGATGCGGGTAACGCTCATCCAGGTATTCCATCACCACGGTCGACTCCCACAACGCCAGGTCACGGTCGACCAGGGTGGGCAAGCTGCCGTAAGGGTTCACTTCGATCAGCTTAGGCGGCTGACGGCCCGCCTCCACACTGATGATCTCGGCGCTGACACCCTTCTCTGCGAGTACGATGCGCACTCGGTGGGAATAGTGGTCGGCGGGGTCGGAGTAACAGGCCAACCGATTGGTCACGCCCATGGCGGTCCTCCTCGCTTGTTGAAATTATCGAAAGCTCAAAAACGAGCGCGCCCAGAGAGCATCTCCGTAACGTCCGGTTCAACCAGACTGCTACATGTTCAGAGATGCCGCTGGGCGCGCAAGATTAACAGCAATTGCTTACGGTTGGATCAATGCACATCCTTCCAGTATTCGCGCTTGAGCAGATAAGCGAATACGAAGAAGAAAGCCAGGTACAGCAACACATAGGTACCGATACGTTGGTGCTGCAATTTGACCGGGTTGGCCGAGTAGGCCAGGAAGGTCACCAGGTTCTTGACCTTCTCGTCGAACTGCTCTTCGTTCAGCGCACCGGTCTTGGGCACAATGGTCAGTTGATCGCACGCTTCGTGAGTCAAAGGCGTACCGGTCAACGGATCATATTGCTTCTTGCCGTCTTCAACGACCTGAACCTGCTTACATCCTACCACTTGGCGGCCCTGCAGGCTGACCAGAACGTTAGGCATGCCGACGTTCGGGAACACCTTGTTGTTGACGCCCCATGGACGCGCCGGGTCTTCGTAGAAGGATTTCAGGTAGCCATACAACCAATCCGTGCCACGCACACGCGCTACCAGCGTCAGATCAGGTGGTGCAGCACCAAACCAGGCCTTGGCGTCCGCCGGCTGCATGCCGATGTTCATGTGGTCGCCAATCTTGGCGCCGGTGAACACCAGGTTGTCGAGCATCACTTCGTGAGGAATGCCCAGGTCATCGGCAACACGCTCATACCGCTGGAACTTGGCGCTGTGGCAGCCCATGCAGTAGTTGGCGAACGTGCGTGCACCGTCTTGCATGGCGGCCTTGTCGGAGACGTCGATATCGACTTTTTCCAGATCAGGACCATGTTCGGCAGCGAAGGACAGAAGCGGCAGCGCCGCAAGCATCAAAGCAACGAATAACTTTTTCATCAGCCAGTCACCCTTTCCGGAACCGGTTTGGTCTTCTCGAGCCGGGTGTAGAACGGCATCAGAATGAAGTAGGCGAAGTACAGGAAGGTGCAGATCTGCGACAGCAGCGTGCGCTCTGGGGTCGGCGCCAATACGCCCAGTACACCCAGGATCACGAACGCAATGCAGAACACCCACAGCCAGATTTTGCTCAGCCAGCCTTTATAGCGCATGGACTTGACCGGGCTTCGGTCGAGCCACGGCAGCACGAACAGCAGCGCGATCGAAGCGCCCATCGCCATCACGCCCATCAGCTTGTCAGGGATTGCCCGCAAGATGGCGTAGAACGGCGTGAAGTACCAGACCGGGGCAATATGCTCAGGCGTCTTGAAGGCGTTGGCCTGTTCGAAGTTAGGCTTCTCCAGGAAATAACCGCCCATCTCCGGGAAAAAGAACACGATCGAGCAGAAGATAAACAGGAAGACGACTACGCCGACAATGTCCTTCACGGTGTAGTACGGGTGGAATGGAATGCCATCCAGCGGCACGCCGTTCTCGTCTTTATGCTTCTTGATGTCCACGCCATCCGGGTTGTTGGAACCCACTTCGTGCAGCGCCAGGATGTGCAAGACCACCAGGCCGAGAATCACGATCGGCAACGCGACAACGTGCAGGGCGAAGAAGCGGTTCAGGGTGATGCCGGAGATCAGGTAGTCACCACGGATCCACTGGGTCAGGTCGTTGCCGATGACCGGGATCGCACCGAACAGCGAAATGATCACCTGGGCGCCCCAGTACGACATCTGGCCCCATGGCAGCAGGTAGCCCATGAAGGCTTCGGCCATCAGCGCCAGGTAAATCAGCATGCCGAAAACCCACACCAGCTCGCGAGGCTTCTGGTACGAACCGTAGAGCAAGCCCCGGAACATATGCAGGTAGACGACGATGAAGAACGCCGAAGCGCCAGTGGAGTGCAGCAGACGCAGGATCGAGCCGTACTCGACGTCACGCATGATGTACTCGACAGAGGCGAACGCTTCTTCTGCCGACGGCGTGTAGCTCATCGTCAGCCAGACGCCTGTGACGATCTGGTTGACCAGCACCAGGAGCGCCAGGGAACCGAAGAAATAGAAGAAGTTGAAGTTTTTTGGCGCGTAATACTTGCTGAGGTGGTCTTCCCACATTTTAGTGGCGGGGAAACGCGCATCCACCCAATCCATGAACTTGCTCATCAGGCTTTCTCCCCCTCGTCGACGCCAATGACAATGACACTGTCAGTCTCGTAATGATGTGGCGGAACCGGCAGGTTCAAGGGTGCGGGTTGTGACTTGTAGACACGGCCAGCCAGATCGTAGTGAGAACCGTGGCAAGGGCAGAAATAACCACCGACCCAGTCTTTGCCGAGGTCGGCAGGAGCAACTTCCGGACGGAAAGTAGGCGAGCAGCCCAGGTGGGTGCAGATACCGATCAGCAGCAGGATCTCTGGCTTGATCGAACGAATTTCCTTATCGACGTAAGCGGGTTGGTCGGAATTCTTCGAGTCCGGGTCAGACAGCTGACCTTCGATTTTCTTCAGATTCCCCAGGATCTCCTCGGTACGACGAACGATGAACACTGGCTGACCGCGCCACTCAGCAATCATTTGCTGGCCTGGGTCGATCTTGCTGACATTCACCTTCACCGGTGCACCTGCGGCTTTCGCCTTGGCACTGGGAAACCATGACCCCACGAACGGGACCGCAGCCCCCACCGCTCCTGCAGCACCCACCACGGATGTGGCTGCTACCAAGAAGCGACGCCGGCCTGCATTCACGCCGTCATTGCTCATTCAGTCCTCTCCCATCAGCTTTTTGGCCTGTTAAATCAGGCGTCTACTAAGTGTTGAATCTTTACTTATAAAAATTTTGACGGATGGTAATGAAAAGCCCCACGTATGACAAGGGAATTGCCCGGAGCTCCCCCTCCAAGCCTTGTAGTATAGGGGGTCTACGGATGTGGCAAGTTGTCACGGCGAAATTTCTGCATAAATCGCAGGCAATAAAAAACGCCCAGCTCCGTGAGGAGGCTGGGCGTTTTTGTGGAACGTAAAGCGAATTAACGCTTCGAGTACTGCGGACGCTTACGCGCTTTACGCAGACCGACTTTCTTACGTTCAACTTCACGAGCATCGCGAGTAACGAAGCCAGCTTTGCGCAGAGCGCTACGCAGGGTTTCGTCGTAGCTCATCAGTGCGCGAGTGATACCGTGGCGGATTGCGCCAGCTTGACCACTTACACCGCCACCGATAACGGTGACGTAGATGTCGAACTTTTCAACTGTCTCGGTCAGTTCCAGCGGCTGACGAACTACCATGCGGGCAGTTTCGCGACCGAAGAAGTTGTCCAGGGAGCGGTTGTTGATCGAGATGTTACCAGTGCCCGGACGCAGGAAAACGCGTGCGGTTGCGGTTTTGCGACGGCCAGTGCCGTAATTTTGAGTCGCCGACATAATGAACTATTCCGTTAAAACTTCAGTTCTTGGGGCTGCTGAGCAGCATGAGGGTGAGCTGCGCCCGCATAGACTTTCAGCTTGCGAAACATATCGCGACCCAGTGGGCCCTTCGGCAGCATGCCTTTGACCGCGATTTCGATCGGGGCTTCAGGCTTCTTGGCAATCAGGCCTTCGAAGTTGGAAGACTTGATACCGCCTGGGAAACCGGAGTGACGGTAGTACATTTTGTCGCTTGCTTTGTTGCCGGTTACACGAACCTGCTCAGCGTTGATGATGACGATGTAGTCACCGGTATCAACGTGCGGGGTGTACTCAGGCTTGTGCTTGCCACGCAGACGGCTGGCGACTTCAGTGGCCAGACGACCCAGGGTCTGACCAGCGGCGTCGACGACAAACCAGTCGCGCTGAACTGTTTCCGGTTTTGCAGTAAAAGTTGTCATTCTTTAATAGCCTCAGGGGCCGCCTGTAAATTTAGACGGCGGATCTTACTGAATAGTGCGTACTTTGACAAGGTCAAAGGCAGCCGGATACAGACGCTATCGGGGGCTCGGGTCGGCGCGTCCGTTCAACGGCAAGATTCTTCGGCAGGCGGCGCATCACTTCCACTGCAGAAAGAGGTGGGCAATTATGCAGATTGCGAAAAAAAATTCAACCTGCTTTTATGATTGTTTTCCCTGAAGGAGTACCCGATGGATTATCGACAGCTGGGCCGTACGGATCTGAACGTGAGCGCGATAGCCTTGGGCACCATGACCTGGGGCGAGCAGAACAGCGAGGCAGAGGCCTTCGCGCAGATCGAGCGGGCCAAGGCCGCGGGGATCAACTTCCTCGATACGGCCGAGATGTACCCGGTGCCACCCAAGGCCGACACCTATGCCACCACCGAGCGTTATATCGGTAACTATTTCAAAAGCCGAGGCGACCGTGCCGACTGGATTCTCGCCAGCAAGATCGCCGGCCCTGGCAACACCATCGACTACATCCGCGATGGCCACCTGCGCCATAACCGCAAGCATATCGTCGAAGCCCTGGATGCCAGCCTCAAGCGCCTGCAGACCGACTGGATCGACCTCTACCAGTTGCATTGGCCGGAGCGCAGCACCAACTTCTTCGGCCAGCTGAGCTACAAGCACAAGGACGAAGACAACCTCACCCCGCTGGAAGAAACCCTCGAAGCGCTGGACGAGCAGGTGAAGGCCGGCAAGATCCGCCACATCGGCCTGTCCAACGAAACCCCGTGGGGCACCATGAAATTCCTGGCCCTTGCCGAAGCTCGAGGCTGGAGCCGTGCGGTGTCGATCCAGAACCCCTACAACCTGCTCAACCGCAGCTTTGAGGTGGGCCTGGCGGAAGTTGCCATTCGTGAACAGTGCGGCTTGCTGGCGTATTCGCCACTGGCGTTCGGCATGCTCACTGGCAAGTATGAAAATGGCGCCCGCCCGGAAAAGGCACGCCTGACGGAATACAGCCGCTTCAGCCGCTATTTCAACCCGCAGTCGGAAATAGCGTGCAGCCGTTATGTGGCATTGGCGCGCGAGCATGGCCTGGACCCGGCACAGATGGCGCTGGCGTTCGTGACACAGCAGCCGTTCGTAACCAGCAATATCATCGGGGCTACGTCGCTGGAGCAACTGGACAGCAACATCGCTAGTGCTGACCTGAAGCTGTCCAAAGAGGTGCTGGAAGGGATCGAGGCGATCCAGAAGGATCATCCGAATCCTGCGCCTTGATGGACCTGTAGTCCGCTATCGCAGGCAAGCCAGCTCCCACATCTTGAATTGTGAATACATTCAAATGTGGGAGCTGGCTTGCCTGCGATGAGGCCTTCAGCAACACCACAAGATCAAAGCGCCCGCGCTATGATCTCCTTCATGATTTCATTGGTCCCCGCATAAATCCGCTGCACCCGCGCATCCGCCCAGGCCCGGGCAATCGGGTATTCCCACATGAAGCCGTAGCCGCCATGCAGTTGCACGCACTCGTCGAGCACCTTGCATTGCAGATCCGTGGCCCAATACTTGGCCATCGCCGCAGTCGGTACGTCGAGCTTGCCCTCAAGGTGCAATGCCATGCACTTATCGACGAACACGCGGCCAATCTGAATCTCGGTCGCCATTTCCGCCAGCTTGAAGCGAGTGTTCTGGAAATCGGCAATCGCCTTGCCGAACGCCTTGCGCTCGCGGGTGTATTCCAGGGTCCACTCCAGCGCCGCCTCGGCTGACGACAAGGCGCCAATCGCCACCGTCAGTCGTTCCTGCGGCAACTCCTGCATCAGGTACGCGAAGCCCATGCCTGCCTGGCCGAGCAGGTTTTCCTTGGGCACCCGCACATCCTGGAAGAACAGCTCGGACGTGTCCTGGGCCTTCATGCCCACCTTCTCCAGGCGCTTGCCCTTGTCGAAGCCCGGCGTATCAGCCTCCACCAAAAACAGGCTAGTGCCTTTGGCGCCAGCCTTGGGATCGGTCTTGGCCACGACGATTACCAACTCGGCAAGGTAGCCGTTGGTGATGAAGGTTTTGGAGCCATTGATCACATACTCATCGCCATCCAGCACGGCAGTGGTCTTCACCCCTTGCAGGTCGGAGCCAGCCCCCGGCTCGGTCATGGCAATGGCCGTGACCATCTCGCCCGCAATCAATTTGGGCAGGTATTTGTGCTTCAGCGCCTCGCTGCCGTAATGCAGGATGTATGGCGCGACAATATCCGAATGCAAAGAGAAACCGATGCCGGTCAACCCCAGTCGACTGATCTCCTCGATCACCACCGCACTGTAGAGAAAGTCCGCACCCAACCCGCCATATTCCTCCGGCAAGTGGGAACACAGCATCCCCGCCTCCCCCGCCTTGCGCCACAAGCTGCGATCTATGTAACCCTGCTTCTCCCATTGCCCATGGAAGGGCGCCGCATCTTTTTCAAGGAAGGTGCGCACACTCTCGCGAAAGAGTTCGTGCTCTGGGCTGAACAAGGTTCTGGGAATCATGTGGGTCACCTGCGTGAGTGGTCGGACAAGGACGAGCCCACAGAGACTATGCCGCACGGGCATCACGGACCACTGGACACATGCGACAAAAAATAAGACGATCCAGCCGTCTGGTGACCACTTTCCCCTATAAGAATAAATGAAATTATGTCTAACCAAATCTCCACGCCCTTGCGGCGCGTCAGCATTTTGGCCATTGATCGGGTGTTCGCTTCAACCCTCATGCAAGCCAAGGATTTTTTCCACCTCGCCAGCCTGCGTTACGGCAAGCAACAGGGCCTGGGCCTGACCCCAGCGTTTGAAACACGCCTGGTCAGCCCGGACGGGCAATCGGTGCGTAGCTTCAGCGATGTGATCATGCCGGTGGACGGCGGCCTGGAAAACGCCGATATCATCGTGTTGCCGGCCTTCTGGGACGACTTCGACGCCCTGTGCACGCGCTACCCACAAGTGTTGCCATGGCTTCGTGAGCAACACGCTCGCGGCGCCGTACTCTGCGGCGAAGCCACCGGGGTGTTCTGGCTGGCCGAGGCTGGCTTGCTCGATGGCAAGGAAGCGACCACCTATTGGCGTTTCTTCAACGCCTTCAGCGAGCGCTTCCCAAAGGTACAGCTCAATCAGGACAAACACCTCACCGACGCCGACAACCTTTACTGCGCCGGCGGCACCACGTCGGCATGCGATCTCTACATCTACCTGATCGAACGTTTCTGCGGTGCCAACATCGCCCAGGCCGTGGCCCGCGACATCCTCTACGAAGTGCAGCGCAGCTATTCGCCAGGACGCATTGGGTTTGGTGGGCAGAAGCTGCACCAGGACGTGATCATCCTGCAGATCCAGCACTGGCTCGAAGAACACTTCGCCGACAAATTCCGCTTTGAAGACGTCGCCCGTGAACACGGTATGAGCATCCGCAACTTCATGCGCCGCTTCCAGACCGCCACAGGTGACAAGCCGCTGCATTACCTGCAACGCCTGCGTATCGAAACGGCCAAGGGCTTGCTCTCGGGCAGCCGCAAGAGCATCAAGACCATCAGTTATGAGGTGGGGTATGACGATGCGAGTTTCTTTGCACGGTTATTCAGGCAGCACACGGAGCTGTCGCCAAACCAGTACCGCCAGCAGTTCCAGCAGGCCGCCTAAGCACGGATGTACACAAAGCAAAATGTGGGAGGGGGCTTGCCCCCGATGGCAGAGTGTCAGTCACTGCATATATGGCTGATAGACCGCTATCGGGGGCAAGCCCCCTCCCACATTTGATTTGTGTGGCGGCTAAGGCTTGTGCCCGCGCGACAGGAACTCGTGGGACTGCATTTCCAGCAAACGGCTCAGCGTTCGCTGGAATTCGAAGTTCAAGCGACCACCGGTATACAGGTCCTTGAGCTCGACTTCCGCCGAGATGATCAGCTTCACGTTACGATCGTAGAACTCGTCGACCATGTTGATGAAGCGTCGCGCGATGTCGTCGGTGGTGACGCTCATCTGCTCTACGCCGCTCAAGATCACCGCGTGGAAAATCTTGCCCAGCTCGATGTAGTCGTTCTGGCTGCGCGGGCCGTCGCACAATGCGCGGAAGTCGAACCAGGCCACGTCATCACAGGTACGCAACGCAACGATTTCGCGGTTCTCGATCATCAGCTTGTCGTTTTCCACCGCCTGGGTGCATTCCGGCGTCAGCGCACGGAAGCTTTTTTTCAGGCTCTCGTGGGCGGCTTCGTTCAGCGGGAAGTGGAACAGTTCCGCTTGCTCCAGGTGACGCAGGCGATAGTCGACGCCACTGTCGACGTTGACGATCTCGGTGTTCTGCTTGATCAACGCGATGGCCGGCAAGAAGCGCGCGCGTTGCAGGCCGTCCTTGTACAAGCCGTCGGGCACGATGTTCGAGGTGGCGACCAGCGTCACGCCATTCTTGAACAGCTCTTCCATCAAGGTGCCGAGGATCATGGCGTCGGTGATGTCGGAGACGAAGAACTCATCGAAGCAGATCACCCGCGCTTCGTCGGCAAAACGCTTGGCGATGATGGTCAGCGGGTTTTTCTCGCCTGGCAGGGTCTTCATCTCTTCGTGCACACGCTTCATGAAGCGGTGGAAGTGGGTACGGACCTTTTCCTTGAACGGCAGCGCTTCGAAGAAGGTGTCCACCAGGTAGGTCTTGCCGCGGCCGACGCCGCCCCAGAAGTACAGGCCCTTGACGGGCGTGCGGTCTTTCTTGCCAAACAGCTTGCTGAGCATCCCCGGCTTGCTTTGCGAGGCCGCGAGCAGGTCGTCGTAGAGGCGCTGCAAATGACGCACCGCCGTTTCCTGGGCCGCGTCATGGAAGAATTCAGGGCGTTTCAGATCAGCTTGATATCGTTCTAGGGGCGTCATAATTTCGTTAGCAAGGCAACAAAAACGGGCCGTCACTGTAGCGACGGCCCTGGATAATGGCAATCAACCCTTGGTCGGGTTAATCCTCGACGGGGGTCAACGCAACGCGCAAGGCGGCGACGGCGGCATCGCGCGACGCTTCGTCGGCGAATTCGGCGCTGTCAGCCACGACGGCACCGTCCAGCCATACGCTGAAGCCCAGGGCTTCGGTACGCACGTCCAATACGTCGCCATTTTGCAGTTGCTTGGTCACCGCGCCCGCCGCCTTGCCGTCGGCAAAGTGGCGCGACAGCAGCAGTTGTTCGCCATCGGCTGCCAGCAGGCGGAAGCGGAAGCTGCCGTCGTCTTCGCGAAAACTCACGAAGCGCGCAGCTTTCGCGGCTTTCTTCTTGGTCGCGACCGGCGCCGCAGCCTGATTGACGAACGAGCGCAAACCCACCGCCTCACGCAACTCGGCCAGGAACGGCGCCGCCACGGCCCGCGCCTTGTTGGCGCCAACCAGCAGCAGGTCTTCCATGTCCGACGGGCGCGACATCAATTGATGGTAGCGCTCGCGAGCTTCGCCCAACTGACCGTCCAACAGCTGGAACAGACGGTTCTTCGCCTCGCCCCAGCCCAGGCCTTGCAGCAGTTCGGCACGGAACTCTTGCTCCTGAGCCGCAGTGGCAAAAGCCTGGTACAGGGTAAACAGGTGCGAGTTGTCCGGGTCCTTGGCTTCGCCCGGTGCGCGGGAGTCGGTGACGATGCGCGAGATTGCGTCCTTCATATCCTTGGCGCTGGTGAACAACGGGATGGTGTTGTCGTAGCTCTTGGACATCTTGCGACCGTCCAGGCCTGGCAAGGTGGCGACGCTTTCTTCGATCAACGCCTCGGGCATGGTGAAGAACTCTTTACCGTTGCCGAACAGGTGATTGAAGCGCTGGCCGATATCACGGGCCATTTCCACGTGCTGGATCTGGTCGCGACCGACCGGCACCTTGTGCGCGTTGAACATCAGGATGTCCGCCGCCATCAGCACCGGGTAGCTGTAGAGGCCCATGCTGATGCCCGCATCCGGGTCTTCGCCGGCTTCCACGTTCTTGTCCACCGAGGCCTTGTACGCATGGGCGCGGTTGAGCAGGCCCTTGGCGGCAACGCAGGTGAGCAGCCAGGTCAGCTCGGGGATTTCCGGGATGTCCGACTGGCGGTAGAAAGTCACCCGGTTCACATCCAGGCCACCGGCCAGCCAGGTCGCGGCGATTTCCATGCGCGAGCGCTGGATGCGCTGCGGGTCATCGCACTTGATCAGGGCGTGATAGTCGGCCAGGAAGTAGAAGGAGTCGGCATTGGCGTCCTGGCTGGCGAGGATCGCCGGGCGGATCGCACCGGCGTAGTTGCCCAGGTGCGGCGTGCCGGTGGTGGTGATGCCGGTGAGGATACGGGTACGAGTCGTCATGGGTAATCGCTTATCAGACTGCTATCAATTCGAGAGACGCGGCAGCACCAGATCCTTCAGATCGGTGAGCTTGCCGTGAAAAAAGTGTCCGCATTCTGCCACTTTCAGCAGCTCATGGGGGCGTTTCAAGGCGGCGGACCAGTCGTAGACGGTCTGCGGGTCGACCACTTCGTCGGTTTCCGGCTGGATCAGCGTCAATGGGCAACCCTGTGGCAGCGCATCGGTATCGCGCAGGCGCATCACCGCCGCCGCAACCATGAACAAATGTGACAGTTTTTCGCCCTTGGCTTCCAGACGACCACCGAGGCTGGCGGCCACGTAGCCACCAAAGGAAAAGCCGAGCAAGGTAATCGGCAGGTCCGGGTGTTTTTCCCGCAACCAGGTGGCGGCCGCTTCGGCATCGTCCACTTCACCGGTGCTCATGTCGTGGGTGCCGGCACTGGCGCCGACGCCACGGTAATTGAAACGCAAGGTAATCAAACCGGCATCACGGGCGGTGCGTTGCAGGGTCGATACGACTTTATTGAGCATGGTCCCACCCTGCACCGGGTTGGGGTGGCAGATCAGCGCCAGGCCACGTGGCTCGGGGTGATCCAGGTACAGGGCTTCCAATTGGCCTACCGGGCCATCGATCAAAACGGGGGTTTCACGCATGAGCAAGAGATGAACTCCGTGACCTCACTAAGGGTCGACTCGTCTAGCTAAAAGTCTGTGCATGGCATCATTGCGAGCTTAATCGCGGTATACAGCGCAGGTTTGAGCCGTTAACGTAAAGCAAAGCCGTTTATAGAGGAAGGACTCGTGGAACACTCGCTCTTAGTTTGGTTGTTGCCGACTCTTGCCCTGGTTGCCGGTGTCGCCATTGGTTTCCTGGTTGCTCGCTTGCTGCCGAATGCCGCGCCTAACCGCACGCAGCGTCAGCTGGATGACATTCAGGAACGTTTTGACAGTTATCAGAACGAGGTTGTTACCCACTTCAACAGCACCGCGACCCTGGTCAAGAAGCTCACCCAGAGCTACCAGGAAGTACAGGATCACCTCGCCGATGGCGCCAATCGCCTGGCTCTCGACGACATCACCCGTCAGCGCCTACTGGCCGCGCTGCATTCCGATGCACCGCAAGCCCCACGGGAGCGCCTGACCCCGCCACGGGAAAACCAGGAGCCACCACGGGACTACGCGCCCAAAACGCCAGACGCCCCTGGCATGCTGGATGAGCATTACGGATTGAAGAAGTAAGTCATCTTCAAGCACTAAAAAGCCCGGCTGATCGATGATCAGCCGGGCTTTTTATTGGGTGCTCACTCTCAAGCACACCAGAGATCCACTGCGGGAGGGGGCTTGCCCCCGATAGCGGTCTATCAGTTACAGATGCTGTGACTGACCCACAGCCATCGGGGGCAAGCCCCCTCCCACACTGACCGAGTACGACCTTAAGCCGGTTGTTGTTCCCGCAGTTGACCACCCTCGATCCGCACATGCCGCCCATGGAAGCGCTTGAGGCTGCTGCGATGGCCGACACTGACGATGCTCAGCCCTGGAAGCTCATCAATCAGCGCTTGATACAGCGTGGCCTCATCTTCCTCGTCCATGGCCGACGTGGCCTCGTCCATGTACAACCACTGCGGTGCGAACAACAACGCGCGAGCAAAGGCCAGGCGCTGCTGCTCACCCGGCGAAAGCATGCGCTGCCAGTGGTTGGCTTGATCAAGATGATCGACCAGATGGGGTAAGCGACAGGTATTCAGCACCTGTGCATAACGTTCGGCAGGATAGACGCTGTCGTCTTGTGGATAACTCAACACGGCCTTCAGCGTGCCAATCGGCAGGTAGGGCTTTTGCGGCAAGAACAGGTAACGTGCGGCCGGCAGGCGAATGCTGCCGTGCCCCGCAGGCCACAAGTGGCCCATGGCACGCAGCAACGTACTTTTACCGCTGCCGGAACGTCCGCTGAGCATTACGCGCTGGCCTGGCTCCACAGACATATCGGCATTCGTCAGCAGATGACGGCCGTCAGCCAGGTCCATGCCCAGGTCTTGTACCACCAGACGCTCGCCTTGTGGGCGTACGTCGATGGCTGCCGGGCGCTGTTCGTTTTCACTCATGGCCTGGTGGAAACTCAGCAATCGATCACTGGTTGCGCGCCAACTGGCCAAGTCGGTGTAGGCACTGATAAACCAACTGAAATTGCCCTGCACGTTGCCAAACGCCGAGTTGATTTGCATCAGCTCGCCCAACTCGATCTTGCCCGAAAAGTAGCGGGGGGCAGCCACGATAAACGCAAACACAATCGCAATTTGCTCGTAACCGGCGGTGAAAAACGTCAGGCGCTTGGACACTTTCATGATGTCCCAGTAGTTATGCCAGACCTTGCCGAACCGCGTGCTCAACCGTTGATTTTCATTTGGTTCGCCATTGTACAAAGCAATGCTCTCGGCATTCTCCCGCACCCGTACCATGGAAAAACGCAGGTCTGCTTCAAAACGTTGTTGTTGGTTACTCAGGCCGATCAAGCGGCGACCGATCAAGTGGGTCAACCAACTGCCGACCCCGGCATAAACCAATGCACACCAGAACATATAGCCAGGGACGGTGATACCGAACACTTCAATGCTGCCCGACACGCCCCACAGGATGATAGAGAACGACACCAGGCTGACGACGTTGCGCAGCAGCCCCAGCCCCAGGCTCAGGGTGTTCTGAGTGAAACTATTGAGGTCTTCGGAAATCCGTTGGTCCGGGTTGTCGGTATAACCGCCCTGCTCCAACTGGTAGTAGTTTTTGTGGCCAAGCCAGCGGGCAAAGTGCTTTTCGGTGAGCCAGGCACGCCAGCGGATGGTGAGCATCTGGGTCAGGTACAGGCGGTATACCGCGCCGACAATCGCGACGGTTGCGATGCCGCAAAAATAGCCGATCTGTTGCCAGAAGGCGGCGGTGTCCTTCTTTTGCAGCGCGTTGTAGAAGTCCTTGTACCAGTGGTTGAGCCACACGGAGATCGCCACGCTGAACAGTGACAGACCGATCACTGTCACCAGCAACAACCAGGCCTTGCCCTTCTCTTCACTGCGCCAATAGGGCGTGATCATCGCCCAGGCTCGGCGGAAGAATTGCCCACGCACCGCGTCATTGACCGCAGAATACTCAGCGTTCTGGTTCATTGTTCAGGCTCTGTAAGAAAATGTGACAGGCGTTTGAACCGATCATAGACGATCGGTTCAGGGCTCCGCGCAGCCTGAAGCAGATTGTTCAGACTTTATTCAGCGCCGTACCGGGCGCTTCTGCAATTTGCGCTGCAAGGTGCGACGGTGCATGCCCAGGGCACGGGCAGTGGCGGAGATATTACCTTCGTGTTCGGTCAGCACGCGCTGGATGTGTTCCCACTGCAGGCGGTCCACCGACATCGGGTTTTCCGGTACCAGGGTGTCGAGGTCGGCGTGCTCGGAGAGCAAGGCAGCCAGCACGTCATCGGCGTCCGCGGGTTTGCACAGGTAGTTGCAGGCGCCGCGCTTGATCGCCTCGACGGCCGTGGCGATGCTGGAATAACCGGTGAGGATCACCACGCGCATTTCCGGGTCGAGCTCCAGCAGCTTGGGCAGCAGTACCAAGCCGGAGTCGCCATCCATTTTCAGGTCGAGCGCGGCGTAGTCCGGCAGGTCGGCCTGGGCGATGGTCAGTCCTTCTTCGGCGGAACCGGCGGTGCTCACGCGAAAACCGCGACGGCTCATGGCACGTGCCATGACGCGGGTAAAAGTGGCGTCGTCATCTACCAGCAACAGGTGCGGCAGTTCTTCGCCTTCGACTTGGATCTCGTCACTCATCGATATCTCCTCGTGCGACACGGGGCAGGCGCAGCTCGGTAAGCGTGCCACCTTCCTCATGACTATAGAGCTTCACTGAGCCGCCCGCGCGGGTCACGCTGGCCTTGCTCAAAAACAGGCCCAGGCCGAAACCTTTGCCCTTGGTGGTAAAGAAAGGTTTGCCGATCTGCTCGGCAATGGCCAGCGGTACGCCCGCACCATGGTCACGAATACTGATGGTCACGTTTTCCGCGTCCCAATCCAGCTGCACGCCCAAGCCTTCAGGGCAGGCATCCGCTGCATTGTTCAGCAGGTTGAGCAACGCCTGGGTGAGGTCCGGCGGCGGCGCCATGCGCGGTACAGTGCCCTGGCCCAGCAGGTTGAAGCGATAACTGGCTTCAGGGCGCATCAGGTGCCAGCGGTTCAGGGCTTCGTCGAGCCACTGGGTCACGTCCTGCATCTCCACCGCCAAACGGCGATTGGCTTCAGCAGCGCGCACCAGTTGCTGCAAGGTGTGCTTGCACTGCTTGACCTGCTCGCGCAGCACGCCGAGGTCCTCCTGCAGCGCCGGGTCGTGGTGATCCTGAGCCATTTCGTTGAGCAGCACGCTCATGGTGGCCAGCGGCGTGCCCAGCTCATGGGCGGCACCAGCGGCCTGGGTGGCGACCGCCAACAACTGCTGGTCACGCAAGCCCTCCTCACGGCGAATGGCGCGCAACTCTTCCTGGCGGCGCAGTTCCTCGGCCATGCGCGCAGCGAAGAAGGTGATGACCGCGGCGGACAACGCAAAACTCAGCCACATTCCGTAGATTTGCAGGTTTTCCCGGGCGATGGGGAAGGTTTGCAACGGATAGAACTGCGCCAGCAGCAGGGTATAGAGCGCCAGCGCAATGCCCGACAGTATCACTGAGTAGCGCCATGGCAGCGTCACCGCAGCGATGGTCAGTGGTACCAGGTAATAAGAAACAAAGGGGTTGGTGGAACCACCGGAGAAATATAGCAACACACTGTGGATAAACAGGTCACACGCCAATTGAAGCGCATACTCCAGTTCAGTCACGGGCCACGTGGTACGCAAGCGGATAGCGGTGAACACGCACAGCACGGTGGAAAACGCCAGGGTCACGCCCAACTGCAGCCACGGTAGCGGCAACAGGTCGAACCAGTAGGCGAGCCCGACGGAACCGGCCTGTGCGGCCAGCACCAGGGTGCGAATGAACGTCAGGCGCCAGAGGTTCTGGCGGGTGGCGGAAGTCAGTTTTACGGCGGCGAGCATGAGCTCTCCCGGTGAGCGCTGCAGGCGGATCGGCAGGAGTATAAACGAAGCGGACCGCCTGGCACGGCGCGTGTGGCTCTTTGACGCAGGCCAGGCAAATGACCGTTCGTCGCCTGCGTCAACCTTGTAGGTAATGTGTAAACCCGAAGAACCCAACACCACCGTCTACAGTCATACCGAACACGAATACCTCAAGGAGCTTCCATGTCTCGTTTCACTCGCAGTGCAGCTGTTATCACCCTCGGCGTTGCCACCCTGGCCAGTCTTCCGGCCGTGGCCGCCGACGGGCTGAACTACAACCAGATTTCCCTGCGCGCTGAGGTCAGCCAGGAGGTTGCCCGCGACAAGATGATCGTCACCCTCTATACCGAATCGCAAAACAGCGACCCGGCCAAACTCGCCGCCGAAATCACCACCACCATGAACACGGCCCTGGGCCAGGCGCGTGAAGTCAAAGGCGTGACCCTGCGCCAGGGCAGCCGCAACAGCTACCCGATCTACGACAGCAAGAACCAGAAGATCACCGGCTGGCGCGAGCGCGCCGAACTGCGCCTGGAAAGCGCGGACTTCCCGGCGCTGTCCAAGCTCACCGGCGAATTGCTCAACACGCTGAAAATGGAAAACATGGACTTCGCCATCGCCGACGCCACCCGCAAGGC
This sequence comes from Pseudomonas sp. GW821-FHT03A09, assembly GCF_059421065.1. Taxonomy (NCBI): domain Bacteria; kingdom Pseudomonadati; phylum Pseudomonadota; class Gammaproteobacteria; order Pseudomonadales; family Pseudomonadaceae; genus Pseudomonas; species Pseudomonas sp. GW821-FHT03A09. Next base: position 219,891 of record NZ_JBWKUX010000006.1, read on the forward strand.
CAGCGAAGATGCCCTGCTCAAAGACGCCGTGGCGGCCTTCAAGGCCCGTGCACAGCTGGCCACCGACGCACTGGGCGGCAAGGGTTACAAGATCGTCAACCTCAACTTCAACACCAACGGTTACCCGATGCCGTACGCGCGCAATGGCGGAATGATGATGAAAGCCGCCATGGCTGATTCGGCACCAACGCCTCAAGTGGAAGCCGGCACCAGCCAGGTCAACATGAGCGCTGATGGCGTGATCGAAGTGCAAATGCAGTGACCCCTACCTGACAGACCTGAACGGCGGTAACCTCGGTGACCGCCGTTTTCGTTTGGGCAGCTTATATATGCCTGCCATCTCAGGGGTCTCCATGGAAAGAATCGCCTTAAAACCGCTCCTCCTCGCCGCAGGCCTCCTGGCCTTTATGCCAATGGCCCAGGCAGCCAGCACCCTGGTCTACTGCTCCGAAGCAAGCCCCGCCGGTTTCGATCCCAGCCAGTACACCAGCGGCACAGACTTCGATGCCTCTGCCGAAACCGTGTTCAACCGCCTCACGCAATTCAAGCGCGGTGGCACCGAGGTCGAGCCCGGCCTGGCGACGAGCTGGGATATCTCCAAAGACGGTCTGGCCTATACCTTCCACCTGCGGGACGGCGTCAAGTTCCACACCACCGACTTCTTCACACCGACTCGCGACTTCAACGCGGATGATGTGCTGTTCACCTTCAATCGCCTGCTGGATACCGAAAGCCCGTTTCGCAAGGCTTACCCGTCCGAGTCGCCCTACTTCACCGACATGGGTTTGAACACCACGATCAAGAGTGTCGAAAAACTCGACGACCACACCGTGCGCTTCAACCTGAACAACGTCGATGCGTCGTTCGTACAAAACCTGGCCATGAGTTTCGCCTCGGTGCAATCGGCCGAATACGCTGCGCAACTATTGAAGGAAGGCAAGGCTGAAGACATCAACCAGAAACCAGTCGGTACCGGGCCCTTTGTATTCAAGCGCTACCAGAAAGACTCGCAGATTCGCTACGCGGCCAATAAGCAGTACTGGAAGCCCGAGGATGTGAAGCTCGACAACCTGATATTCGCCATCACCCCGGACGCCGCCGCGCGCCTGCAAAAACTCAAGGCCGGCGAATGCCAGGTCAGCGGGTACCCGCGCCCGTCCGATATCGAAGTCATGAAGCAAGACCCCAACCTGCGCGTACTGCAACAAGCCGGTTTCAACCTGGGGTTTCTGGCCTACAACGTGACCCACCCGCCACTGGACCAGCTCAAGGTGCGCCAAGCCCTGGACATGGCCATCGACAAGCCGGCCATCATCAAGGCGGTGTACCAGAGCGCCGGACAATTGGCGCAGAACGCGCTGCCTCCGGCGCAGTGGTCTTATGACCCGACCATCAAGGACGCGCCCTATGATCCGACCAAGGCGCGTGCGCTACTAAAAGAAGCAGGGGTTGCACCCGGTACCACCATCAATCTGTGGGCAATGACGGTCCAACGTGCTTCCAACCCGAATGCACGGATGTCCGCGCAAATGATCCAGCAGGATTGGGAAAAGATTGGCATCAAAGCCAACATCGTCAGCTATGAGTGGGGCGAATACATCAAGCGCGCCAAGAATGGCGAACACGACGCGATGATTTATGGCTGGACCGGCGACAACGGTGACCCGGATAACTGGCTCGGTGTGCTCTACAGTTGTGCCGCAGTCAAGGGCAGCAACTACGCCAAATGGTGTAACCCCGCCTACGACAAACTCGTGCAACAGGCCAAGGTCAGCAATGACCGTGAACAGCGCATCAAGTGGTATCAACAGGCACAGAAAATCCTTAAAGAACAAGTACCTATAACACCTATTGCGAACTCGACGGTTTTCCAACCTCTGCGCAAGGAAGTGCGCGACTTCAAGATCAGCCCCTTTGGGCTCACACCGTTCTATGGTGTCAGTCTAGATAAGTAACATCAGCGCCCCAACCAAGTGCGCTAGACGCCTTGGTTGGGCTTTTTTGGTGCGCACTCTGCACCGAAAAAACCCTGTAAATGTACGCAATTATGTACAAACTTTCAGAATTGCGACATTCCTGTACGTTCGTACCACACTTTGAGTGTCGCAACGGTTCTGCATCTTGCAATGGGTATGGCCCCTGCATAAGTATCCGCAGGCCGACTCACGAGGTCGCCCTCACCACCAAAAATGACAACAAATCATGAGGCCAACATGCTTAAACACGCAGTCATTCCGTTAATTGTTAGCGCTGGCCTTATGGCAGCAGCCCCTTTCGCCCAAGCGGCGACTAACCTGGTGTTCTGCTCCGAAGGCAGCCCCGCTGGTTTTGACCCGGGCCAGTACACCACCGGAACAGACTTCGATGCCTCGGCCGAAACCATGTTCAACCGCCTGACCCAGTTCGAGCGCGGCGGCACCGCCGTGATTCCTGGGCTGGCCGCCAGCTGGGACGTGTCCCCGGACGGCCTGACGTACACCTTCCACCTGCGCGACGGCGTGAAGTTCCATACCACCTCATACTTCAAGCCCACTCGTACCTTCAATGCCGATGACGTGCTCTTCACGTTCAACCGCATGATCAACAAGGACGATCCGTTCCGCAAAGCCTACCCCACCGAGTTCCCGTACTTCACGGACATGGGGATGGACACCAACATCAAGAACATCGAGAAAGTCGATGACCACACCGTCAAGTTCACCCTTGGCACCGTGGACGCCGCCTTTATCCAGAACCTGGCAATGAGCTTCGCGTCGATCCAGTCGGCTGAATACGCCGCCCAACTGTTGAAAGAAGGCAAAGCTGCGGACATCAACCAGAAGCCTATCGGCACTGGCCCGTTCGTGTTCAAGAGCTACCAGAAAGACTCGAACATCCGTTACACCGGCAACAAGGACTACTGGAAGCCGGAAGACGTGAAGATCGACAACCTGATCTTCGCCATCACCACCGACCCGTCGGTGCGTATCCAGAAGCTCAAGAAAAACGAATGCCAGATCACCCTGTTCCCACGTCCGGCCGACCTCAAGGCGCTGGGCGAGGACAAGGATCTGAAACTGCCGCACCAGGCCGGTTTCAACCTGGGTTACATCGCTTACAACGTGATGCCGGTCCTCAAGGGCCAGACCGCCCCCAACCCTCTGTCCGATCTGCGTGTACGCGAAGCGCTGGACATGTCGGTGAACAAGCAGCAGATCATCGACTCCGTGTACCAGGGCGCCGGCCAACTGGCCGTCAACGCCATGCCACCGACTCAGTGGTCCTACGACACCACGATCAAGGACGCGAAGTACGATCCTGCCAAAGCCAAGGAACTGCTCAAGGAAGCCGGTGTTAAAGAAGGCACCGAGATCACCCTGTGGGCGATGCCGGTTCAACGTCCGTACAACCCGAACGCCAAGCTGATGGCCGAGATGCTGCAGAACGACTGGAAACAGATCGGCCTGAAGGTCAACATCGTTAGCTACGAGTGGGGCGAGTACATCAAGCGCTCCAAAGGTGGCGAGAACCAGGCCATGATCATTGGCTGGAGCGGTGACAATGGTGACCCGGACAACTGGCTGAACGTGCTGTTCGGCTGCGACTCCCTGAATGGCAACAACTTCTCCAAATGGTGCGACAAGAAATTCGACGGCATCGTAAAAGAAGCCAAGGCTACGTCGGACGTCGCCAAACGCACCGAGCTGTATAAGCAGGCGCAACATATCCTCAAAGATGCTGTCCCGATGACACCTATCGCGCACTCGACGGTGTATCAACCCATGCGTTCCACCGTGCAGGACTTCAAGATCAGCCCGTTTGGCTTGAACTCTTTCTACGGTGTCAGCGTAAGCGGCAAGTAAGGATCATTGACGGCGACGCTTCATAGCGTCGCCGTTATTGCATCCGCCTAGGCCGTAGGAAACAGACCACGACACAGCCCATTGCCGTCCTACAGTAATGAGCTGCGACACGTGGCCCCGTTGCCTACAAGGTCAGTCAGATTCGACGCATTTACTGCAAGATCCACGACCCATAACGTCGTAGGACAGCAGCAGCTTCATTCTGAGAAAGGCACTTGCTGCGTGTGGGATCAGTGAGGTCTCCCTTGGCTGAAGGCCAGGGAGATTGCTCGCTGATTGATAACTACAAACAAGGATCGGGATCGTCATGCGCCATACCACCGTTCTATCCGCAATCTTTGGCACCAGCCTGCTGGCTGTCGCCACGATGGGCCAAGCCGCCGAAAAGAAGAGCCTGGTGTTCTGCTCTGAAGGCAGCCCGGCTGGGTTTGACACCGCGCAATACACCACCGCCACCGACAACGATGCAGCCGAACCGCTGTACAACCGCTTGGTTGAGTTCGAAAAAGGTGCGACCAACGTGGTGCCTGGGCTGGCAACCAAATGGGATATTTCGCCGGACGGCCTGACCTACACCTTCCACCTGCGTGAAGGCGTGAAGTTTCACAGCAACAAGGAGTTCAAGCCGACCCGAGACTTCAACGCCGACGACGTGCTGTTCACTTTCAACCGCATGCTTGACCCCGAGCATCCGTTTCGCAAGGCCTACCCCACCGAGTTTCCGTACTTCAACGGGATGAGCCTGAACAAGAACATTGCCAAGGTCGAGAAAATCGACCCGCACACCGTGGTGATGACCCTGAATACGGTCGACGCCGCGTTTATCCAGAACATTGCCATGAGCTTCGCCGCGATCCTGTCCGCCGAATACGCCGGGCAGTTGCTCAAGGCCGGCAAGCCGAGCGACATCAACCAGAAGCCAATCGGTACCGGCCCGTTTGTGTTCCAGCGCTACCAGAAAGATTCGCAGATCCGTTATGTGGCGAACAAACAGTACTGGGACCCGAACCGGGTCAAGCTCGATCAACTGATCTTCGCCATCAACACCGATGCTTCGGTGCGGGTACAGAAACTCAAGGCCGGCGAATGCCAGGTGACTCTGCACCCGCGCCCGGCCGACGTCGACGCCCTCAAGGCCGACCCCAACCTGCAACTGCTGACCAAACCCGGCTTCAACCTCGGCTACATCGCCTACAACGTGCGCCACAAACCCTTCGATCAACTCGAAGTACGCCAGGCGTTGGACATGGCAGTGAACAAGCAGAGCATTCTGAACGCCGTGTACCAGGGCGCGGGGCAATTGGCCGTCAACGCCATGCCGCCGACCCAGTGGTCCTACGACGACACCATCAAGGACGCCGCCTACAACCCGGAAAAAGCCAAGGAATTGCTCAAGGCAGCCGGCGTGAAGGAAGGCACCGAGATCACCCTGTGGGCGATGCCGGTGCAGCGGCCGTACAACCCCAACGCCAAGCTGATGGCTGAGATGCTGCAGAGCGACTGGGGCAAGATCGGCCTCAAGGTCAAGATCGTCAGCTACGAATGGGGCGAGTACATCAAGCGCACCAAGAACGGTGAGCACGATATCAGCCTGATCGGTTGGACCGGTGACAACGGTGACCCGGACAACTGGCTGGGCACCCTCTACAGCTGCGACGCCATCGGCGGGAACAACTACTCCATGTGGTGTGACCCGGCATACGACAAGCTGGTCAAGCAAGCCAAGGTCGTGACCGACCGTGAACAAAGGACTGTTCTGTACAAACAAGCGCAGCAACTGCTCAAGCAGCAGGTGCCGATCACGCCCGTCGCCCACTCAACGGTCAACCAGCCGTTAAGCGCCAAAGTCGAAGGTTTCAAAGTAAGTCCCTTCGGCCGCAACGTGTTCTCGGGCGTCAGTATCACCCCATAAGAATAAATAACCGGATTGCGCAGAGCGGGAACGGCTCTGCTGCAAACGTGCAGCTTTTTATTAGGAATTTTCCTACGCCAAACGTTTGCAAAAGCTTGAACGAGTTACACACCAATAGCCGGTTCACCTAAAAAGACCGGCATAAAAAAGAGAACCAAAGGAGCTCCACCCATGAAACTGAGCAGCAAAGCGCTTCTGGCCCTGGCCATCAGCAGCATCACGGCAACCGCCTTCGCTGAACCGCAAAGCCAGGACTTCGTTCCAACCACATTGGCCGGCACCAGCGCCCAAAGCGAGGCCAAAGGCTTTATCGACGGAGCAAGCCTGGGCGGTACCACCCGTAACTGGTTTTCCAACGAAAACAAGTTCCGCGGTCAAAAATTCACCTACGTGAAACATGGCCAAGAGCGTACCGACGCATACCGCACCAACTGGGTACAAGGCACGATCCTCAACGGCACCTCGGGCTTTACTCAGGGCACCATTGGCGTGAGCACTGAAGTTGCCGTGTACAACGCTCTGGTTCTGGACCGCAGCAAGCGCGACATCAAGGGTGGCTCCAACCGTACCTTGGCCGACTCCAACGGCGACGCCGTTGACCAGTGGAGCAAACTGGGCCTGGCCAACGTGAAGTTCCGTGCATCGAACACCACGCTGACCGCCGGTCGTCAGAACTTCAGCAGCGGCATCGTCGACACCATCGGCAACCGGGCCCTGCCTTCGAGCTTTGAAGGTGTTTCGATCGATAGCCAGGAATTCAGCAATCTGTCGTTCCAAGGCGGCATCTTCGATCGCGTTTCGCCACGTACCGAGCAAAGCTTGTCGAAGTTCCGCTCCGAATACGGTAACGGCCAGACCACCGACAAGGTGAAAACCCTGGGCTTCAACTACCAGCCGTTCAAGAGCCTGAAAACCAGCGTGTTCGCGGCGAACGTCGAGGACTTCTGGAACCAGTACTACGTCGGCGCCACCCATGAACTGGGCGATAGCAGCGTCCTGGGCCTGACCACCGGCCTGAACTACTACAAAACCACCGATACCGGCAGCAAGAAGATGGGCAAAATCGACAACGACACGTACTCGTTGTCTCTGGGCCTGACTCACCAAGCCCATAGCCTGACCTTCGCCTACCAAGCCATCAACGGCGACGAATACTTCGACTACCTGCACGAAACCAACGGCATCTACCTGGCCAACTCCCTGACGTCCGACTTCAACGGACCGAACGAGAAGTCCTTCCAGATCGCTTATGGCATCAACATGGCTGAATACGGCATTCCTGGCCTGAAGTTCAATGCCTACTCAGCACGCGGCTGGGGTATCGACGGTACTCACTACACCGGCACCGCCTACGGCGAATCGGGTGTACGCCGCAGCGACCTGCGCCTGATGGACGGCGAAACCCACCAGGAATACGGTGTGGGCGCCTCCTACGCAATTCAGAGCGGCTCACTCAAGGCAACGACCATTCGTGGTACCTACGTGACCCACCGCGCCAGTGAAAACCAGGCTGACGGCAACATCCGTGAGTTCCGCCTGGTCACCACCATCCCGTTCAACATTCTTTAATTAGCGCCAGGTAAACGGCAGGCTCAGGACGAGCCCGCCGTCTACGCTTGTCTGGCTCCATCGATTGCAGAGGGCTCTGAATGAAAATGCTCCCGTTACAAGCCGCCATGGCCGCTGCGCTGTTGAGCGTGGCGATCGGCGTTTCGGCCAAACCGCTGGTGGTCTGCACCGAAGCCAGCCCGGAAGGTTTCGACCCGGTCCTGTACACCACGGCCGTCACCGCTGACGCCGCCGCGGAAACCATGTTCAACCGTCTGGTGGACTTCAAGCCCGGCACCACCGAAGTGGTTCCTGCACTGGCCAAAGCCCTGCCGGACATCAGCGCCGATGGCCTGACCTACACCTTTCACCTGCGTGACGACGTCAAGTTCCACACCACCGACTACTTCAAACCCACGCGCAACATGAACGCCGACGATGTGCTTTGGAGTTTCCAGCGCCAGCTGGACCCGAATCACCCGTGGCATAAAAAGTCCAACGTGGGCTACCCGTACTTTGAAAGCATGGGCTTCAAGGAGCTGCTCAAGAGCGTAGAGAAGACCGACGATCATACCGTCGTCTTTACCCTGACTCGTCCTGAAGCACCGTTCCTGGCCGACCTGGCCATGGCGTTTTCCTCGATCCACTCCGCCGAATACGCCGACCAGTTGCTCAAGTCCGGCAAGACCGATGACCTGAACGCCAAGCCGATCGGCACCGGGCCGTTCGTTTTCACCCGCTATCAGAAAGATGCCCAGGTACGCTTCAAGGCCAACCCGGAGTACTTCCGTGGCAAGCCACCAGCGGATCCGCTGATCCTGGCAATTACCACCGACAACAACGTACGCCTGCAGAAGCTCAAGGCCAACGAGTGCCAGATCGCGCTGTATCCGAAGCCGGATGACGTGCCGAGCGTCAAGGCCGACCCGAACCTGAAGGTCGATGAACTGGCGGCGATGACCACCGCTTACACCGCCTTGAACACCACGCATAAGTACATGAGCGATGCGCGGGTGCGTCACGCCATCAACATCGCGTTCGACAAAAAAGGCTACAACGAATCCCTGTATGGCAAAGGCAACGCAGTGGACGCCACCGGCCCCTATCCAAGTACCCTGCTGGGCTTTAACGACAAGCTTAAAAACCCAACCCGCGACCTCGACAAGGCCCGTGCCCTGCTCAAGGAAGCCGGCGTGCCGGAAGGTACCGAGTTCACCCTGTTCACTCGTAACGGCGGCGGCCCGACCAACCCTAACCCGCTTCTCGGCGCCCAGCGCATGCAGGCGGATTTGGCCCAGATTGGCCTGAAGGTCAATATCAAGGTCATGGAATGGGGCGAGATGCTCAAGCGCGCTAAAAACGGCGAGCACGACATGGTGTCCGCCGGCTGGGCGGGGGATAACGGGGACCCGGATAACTTCCTCACACCGAACCTGAGTTGCGACGCAGCGAAAAACGGCGAAAACTACGCCCGCTGGTGTAACAAAGAGTTTCAGGACTTGATCGACAAGGCGCGCGCTATCGCTGAACCCGCCCAGCGCGCTGCACTCTATGAACAAGCCCAGGACGTTTTCGAGAAAGACCAACCCTGGATTCCAATGGCCTATCCGAAAATGTTCACCGCCATGCGCAAGAACGTCGAGGGTTATACCCAAAGCCCTCTGACGACCAATAACTTCGCCACTACCCAGGTGAAGTAATAAGAAAAACGCTCGGCGCCGTCGACATCGACGGCGCCGGACCTGCCTAACCGGCTGATTGAGGTACACAACAAGATGTTTAGTTTTATTGCCCGCCGATTGGGGTTATTGATCCCCACGTTTTTCGGCATCACGTTGCTCACGTTTGCGTTGATTCGCATGATCCCTGGCGACCCCGTCGAAGTCATGATGGGCGAGCGGCGCGTCGACCCCGAGATGCACGCACAGGCAATGGAACGCCTTGGTCTTAACAAACCGTTATATGCGCAATACCTGGATTATGTCGGCAAGCTCGCCCACGGCGATCTCGGCGAATCCCTGCGCACACGCACCAGCGTGTGGACCGAATTCACCGCCCTCTTCCCGGCGACCCTGGAACTTTCCATGGCCGCCCTGCTGTTTGCCGGCGTCCTGGGCCTGTTGGCCGGGGTGATCGCAGCCCTTAAACGAGGATCCCTATTCGACCATGGGGTGATGGGCATCTCCCTCGCGGGATATTCGATGCCGATCTTCTGGTGGGGTCTGATCCTGATCATGTTCTTCTCGGTGAGCCTGGGCTGGACCCCGGTTTCCGGGCGGATCGACCTGCTCTACGACATCGAGCCGCGCACCGGCTTCATGCTGATCGACACCCTGCTGGCCGACGAGCCAGACGCGTTCTTCGATGCACTGCACCACCTGATCCTGCCGGCCATCGTGCTCGGCACCATCCCGCTGGCGGTGATTGCGCGGATGACCCGCTCCTCCATGCTCGAAGTATTGCGTGAGGACTACATCCGTACCGCCAAGGCCAAGGGCCTGTCGCCAGCGCGCGTCGTCTTCGTGCATGGCTTGCGCAACGCGCTGATCCCAGTGTTGACCGTGGTTGGTCTGCAAGTGGGCACGCTGCTGGCCGGTGCGGTATTGACCGAAACCATCTTCTCGTGGCCTGGCATCGGCAAATGGCTGATCGAAGCCATTGGCGCGCGGGACTACCCGGTGGTGCAAAACGGCATCTTGCTGATCGCCTGCCTGGTGATCCTGGTGAACTTCGTGGTGGACATCCTCTACGGCTTCGCCAACCCACGCATCCGTCATCAGCGCTGAGATCATGACCATGACTACCTCTACACAAGCGTCAGCAGTCGATCAAAGCCTGCTGTACCCGTCCCCGTACAAAGAATTCTGGCAAGCCTTCTCCAAGAACAAAGGCGCGGTAGCCGGTTTGCTGTTCATGTTGCTGATCGTGTTCTGCGCGATCTTTGCTCCCTGGGTTGCGCCACATAACCCGAGCGAGCAATACCGCGACTTCCTGCTGACCCCGCCAGCCTGGCTGGAAGGTGGGCAGATGCAGTTCCTGCTGGGCACCGACGAATTGGGCCGTGACCTGCTCTCGCGCCTGATCCAGGGCTCGCGCCTGTCGCTGTTGATCGGTTTGTCGTCGGTGGTGATGTCGCTGATCCCGGGCATCCTGCTGGGGCTGTTCGCCGGGTTCTTCCCGCGCTTGCTTGGCCCGACCATCATGCGCCTGATGGACATCATGCTGGCGCTGCCATCGCTGCTGCTCGCCGTTGCCATCGTCGCGATCCTCGGCCCTGGCCTGATCAACACCGTGATCGCCATCGCCATCGTCTCGCTGCCGTCCTATGTGCGTCTGACCCGCGCGGCGGTGATGGGCGAACTGAACCGCGACTACGTGACGGCCGCCCGCCTCGCCGGCGCCGGCCTGCCACGCCTGATGTTCATCACCGTGCTGCCTAACTGCATGGCACCGTTGATCGTCCAGGCCACCTTGAGTTTCTCGTCGGCGATCCTCGATGCCGCAGCCTTGGGCTTCCTCGGCCTTGGCGTACAGCCGCCAACCCCGGAGTGGGGCACCATGCTGGCCTCGGCCCGCGACTACATCGAACGCGCCTGGTGGGTCGTGAGCCTGCCTGGTTTGACCATTTTGCTCAGCGTGCTGGCAATCAACTTGATGGGCGACGGCCTGCGCGATGCGCTGGACCCGAAACTCAAGAACGCCGCCTGAGGAGATTCCCATGTCATTGTTAGAAATCAAGAATCTCAATGTGCGCTTCGGCGACAAGACCGCCGTACCGGTGGTCGATGGCCTCGACCTGTCGGTCGACAAAGGCGAAGTACTAGCGATCGTTGGCGAGTCGGGCTCGGGTAAATCCGTGACCATGATGGCGCTGATGGGCCTGATCGAGCACCCCGGCATCGTCACCGCCGACTCACTGACCTTCGACGGCAAGGACATGCTCAAGCTGAGCAGCCGCCAGCGTCGCCAGATCGTCGGCAAGGACCTGGCGATGGTGTTCCAGGACCCGATGACCGCGCTGAACCCGAGTTACACCGTGGGCTTCCAGATTGAAGAAGTGCTGCGCCTGCACCTGAAAATGTCCGGCAAGCAAGCGCGCAAGCGGGCCATCGAACTCTTGGAAAAAGTGGAGATCCCAGGCGCTGCCAGCCGTATGGATGCCTACCCGCACCAACTGTCCGGTGGTATGAGCCAGCGTGTGGCTATCGCCATGGCCATTGCCGGCGAGCCGAAACTGCTGATTGCGGATGAGCCGACCACGGCGTTGGACGTAACGATTCAAGCGCAGATCATGGAGCTGCTGCTGGCCCTGCAGAAAGAACAGAACATGGGCCTGGTGCTGATCACCCATGACCTCGCGGTGGTGGCTGAAACCGCCCAGCGCGTGTGTGTGATGTACGCCGGCCAGGCCGTGGAAGTCGGCCAGGTGCCGCAGTTGTTCGACATCCCGGCACACCCGTACAGCGAAGCGCTGCTCAAGGCGATCCCGGAGCACAGCCTCGGAGCCACGCGCCTGGCCACTCTGCCGGGTATCGTGCCCGGTCGTTATGACCGCCCGCAGGGTTGCCTGCTGTCGCCGCGTTGCCCGTATGTGCAGGACTCCTGCCGCGCCCAGCGGCCTGGCCTTGATCCGAAAACCAACAGCCTTGCGCGCTGCTTCTACCCCTTGAACCAGGAGGTGGCGTAATGGCCGTCGTTCTTACCGCCCGCGACCTGACCCGTCACTACGAAGTGTCCCGTGGCCTGTTCAAGGGCCACGCCACCGTGCGCGCCCTGAACGGCGTGTCTTTCGAGCTGGAAGCCGGCAAGACCCTCGCCGTAGTGGGCGAGTCGGGTTGCGGCAAGTCCACCCTGGCTCGTGCGCTCACATTGATTGAAGAGCCGTCTTCCGGTTCCTTGAAAATCGCTGGCCAGGAAGTGGCCGGCGCCGACAAGGCCCAGCGCAAACAACTGCGCAAAGACGTGCAGATGGTGTTCCAGAGCCCCTACGCCTCGTTGAATCCACGCCAGAAAGTGGGTGATCAACTCGGCGAGCCGTTGCTGATCAACACCAACCTGTCCGCCGCCGAACGCCGCGAAAAAGTGCAGGCGATGATGAAGCAAGTGGGCCTGCGCCCTGAGCATTATCAGCGCTACCCGCACATGTTCTCCGGTGGCCAGCGTCAGCGTATCGCGCTGGCCCGGGCGATGATGCTGCAACCGAAAGTGCTGGTGGCGGATGAGCCGACCTCCGCTCTGGACGTGTCGATCCAGGCCCAGGTGCTCAACCTGTTCATGGACCTGCAGCAGGAATTCAACACGGCCTACGTGTTCATCTCCCACAACCTGGCGGTGGTGCAACACGTCGCCGATGACGTGATGGTGATGTACCTCGGCCGCCCGGTGGAAGTGGGCCCCAAGGAAGACATCTACGCCCGTCCGCTGCACCCGTACACCCAGGCGCTGCTGTCGGCCACCCCGACCATCCACCCGGACCCGAACAAGCCGAAGATCAAGATCGTCGGCGAGTTGCCCAACCCGCTGAACCCGCCGCCTGGCTGCGCTTTCCACAAGCGCTGCCCGTACGCGACCGCCCGTTGCAGCAGCGAGGAGCCGCAACTGCGTGCCTTGGATAACCGCCAGGTGGCCTGCCACTACGCGGAGCAGTTCGTCGCCTGATCCCGCAACAAAAATGCCCTGGGCGATTTAGCCCAGGGCATGACATGAGTTCTACCGCCCCACCCGTCGGATTGCGCATCAGTCCGGCAGGTGGGGCTTTTTTTCAGACCGACTTATGTATCGCTGTCACCGTCCGAGGTGTCATCGTCGTCTGGTGGGGCTTGCTGGTCATCGTCATCCTTGGAGCCACCCTGGTCTTCATCACCGGGCTCCGACTCACTCTTGGCCAATTGCAGACCTGCGGCCTGCGCCGTCTTCGCGGCCACGAACCCCGGGGCCTGGCCCTGCACAGTCGTATTGGCCCACGCGGACGAAATGCCCAGGGATAACATCACCAGCACTTTTAGCATCAGCACTAAACGTTGAAAGATAGTCATGGTCGATTTCCGTCCAGTCAGTGGAACATGTGCGCCGGCGTTCGACCGTCGCTGTCAATCAAGCTAGTTCCTATCCTGGTTTTGCGCCACTTGCTGTCAGGTATCGCCGCCGTCGTAGGTTTCGCTGTCCTCCCCTTCGTTGTAGGGGGTTCCTGGTCTTCCTTGGGCGCCGCTTGCGCTTGGGGCTGCCAGTTGCCGGAGTTGACTTCGCTCTGCTTCTTCTTGGTGACCGGGCCAGTGTCTTTCCACTGCGGCGTCCCGGCGTCGGCCAGTACCGGTGTGGCGGGCAGGGCCAGGCTGGCGAGCAGTAGCAAGGGGATGGTGTGTTTAAGGCTCAGTACAGGGGGCTCCTTCCTAATGAGTGAATAGGAAAACGCTAGACCTGATGTGGAGTTATCGCCAATCCAACGCCAAATGAAGATCAAAATGTGGGAGCTGGCTTGCCTGCGATGGCGGTGTATCAGCCAGCATTTCAGTGACTGATCCATTGCTATCGCAGGCAAGCCAGCTCCCACATTTGGTCATGGTGCGCCCAATAAAAAGGGTGAAGCCATGACAGCTTCACCCTTCTCGATACCGCTCAGCCCTTAATGATGCTCGCGAGTCGCACGGAACTTCACATCCGGCCAACGCTCTTCCATCAGCGCCAGGTTCACCCGGGTCGGTGCCAGGTAGGTCAAGTGACCACCGCCGTCCACTGCCAGGTTTTCCACAGCCTTGTTGGAGAACTCTTCCAACTTCTTCTTATCGCTGCAATCGATCCAACGCGCGGAATACACGGTGATTGGCTCGTAGGAGCATTCGACCTTGTATTCCTCTTTCAGGCGGCTGGCCACCACATCGAACTGCAGCACGCCCACGGCGCCGAGGATGATGTCGTTGCTGCGCTCGGGGAAGAACACCTGGGTGGCGCCCTCTTCCGCCAACTGCTGCAAGCCTTGGCGCAGTTGCTTGGATTTGAGCGGGTCACGCAGGCGTACGCGGCGGAACAGTTCCGGGGCGAAGTGCGGGATACCGGTGAAGCCCAGGGTTTCGCCTTCGGTGAAGGTGTCGCCGATCTGGATGGTGCCGTGGTTGTGCAGGCCGATGATGTCGCCAGCGTAGGCCTCTTCCAGTTGTTCACGCTCGGAAGAGAAGAACGTCAGGGCGTCGCCGATGCGCACGTCCTTGCCGGTGCGCACATGGCGCATCTTCATGCCTTTTTCGTATTTGCCGGAGCAAATGCGCATGAAGGCAATACGGTCGCGGTGCTTGGGGTCCATGTTCGCCTGGATCTTGAACACGAAGCCCGAGAACTTCTCTTCCACCGGCTCCACGGTGCGCTCGTTGGCCACACGCGGCAGCGGGCGCGGAGCCCAGTCCACCACGGCATCGAGCACGTGGTCGACACCGAAGTTGCCCAACGCGGTCCCGAAGAACACCGGCGTCAGCTGGCCGTCGAGGAATTCCTGCTGGTTGAACTCGTGGCAGGCGCCCTGCACCAGTTCCAGTTGGTCGACGAAGCGGTCGTACTCGTCACCCAGGTGGGCACGGGCTTCGTCCGAATCCAGCTTCTCGATGATCTTGGTTTCGGTGCGCTCGTGACCGTGGCCGGCGGTGTAGACGATGATGTAGTCGTCGGCCAGGTGGTACACACCCTTGAAATCGCGGTAGCAACCAATCGGCCAGGTGATCGGCGCCGCCTTGATCTTCAGGACGGCTTCGATTTCATCCAACAGCTCGATGGGATCGCGGATATCGCGGTCGAGTTTGTTGATGAAGCTGACGATAGGCGTGTCACGCAGACGGCACACGTCCATCAGGGCGATGGTACGTGGCTCGACGCCTTTACCGCCGTCGAGGACCATCAACGCCGAGTCCACTGCGGTCAGGGTGCGGTAGGTGTCTTCGGAGAAGTCTTCGTGGCCCGGGGTGTCGAGCAGGTTGACCATGTGGTCGCGATACGGGAACTGCATGACCGACGTGGTAATGGAGATACCCCGTTGTTTTTCCATTTCCATCCAGTCGGAGGTGGCATGGCGGTCGGATTTGCGGGATTTCACCGTGCCGGCCACTGCGATTGCCTTGCCCATCAGCAGGAGCTTCTCGGTGATGGTGGTTTTACCGGCATCGGGGTGGGAAATAATGGCGAAAGTGCGGCGTTTCGCGACTTCGGCGGCCTGGTGGGTCATGGGAAATCGCCTGGCAGGTGAGTCAAAAAAGGGCGGCGAGTATAGCGCAAACCCCAGGGGCCGGACCACCGTTCACCCGATTAGGGGTGGCTAAATGCTGCCAAGTGTGGAACCTTTTAAAAGGTCGAGACGTCCACTCCCCTGCTACCACACTCGTAACAGGGACTGAAAAATCAGCAAGTTAGCCTGACGAGGCTGCGCTCATGGCTCGGATTTTTACCGCGTTGCCGGTATGGACGAGCTGCTTTTCGCGAACGCATTCGAAGGCGGCCAGGAATGGCATTGCCGCTCGGAAATGTGTTCGCCGACAAAAGAAAAAAGGAGTCCGCCTGTGGCTATTCGCTATGGCAAAGGGCTGATAGGAAGCGTGGTTGTCGTCGCGCTCCTGGCCCTGCTGGTCCACTGGATCGGCATCAACACGATCGAACTGTACCGCGACGATTTGTTGTTTTACCTGCAAGCTCACCTGATCCTCGTTCTTGTCTCCATGCTGGCCGCCCTCGTTGTGGGCATCCCTGCCGGTATCCTGCTCAGCCGACCGAACATGGTCGGGCGCGCAGAACGCTTCATGCAAATCTTCAACATCGGCAACACCGTCCCTCCCCTGGCCGTACTGGCCATCGCCCTCGGCGTCCTCGGCATCGGCAGCGGCCCAGCCATCTTCGCGTTGTTCCTCGCCTCCCTCCTGCCCATCGTGCGCAACACCTACGAAGGCCTCAAAAACGTCCAGGGCTCCCTGAAAGAAGCTGCCACCGGCATCGGCATGACGCCGCGCCAGGTGCTGTTCCGCGTGGAATTGCCCAACGCCGTGCCGATCATCATCGGCGGCGTGCGTGTGGCCCTGGCGATCAACGTCGGTACCGCACCGCTGGCCTTCCTGATCGGCGCCAACAGCCTGGGCAGCCTGATCTTCCCCGGCATCGCCCTGAACAATCAGCCGCAATTGCTGCTTGGCGCCGCGTGCACCGCGTTGCTGGCATTGCTGCTTGACGGTCTGGTGACCATGGCCAGCCGCCTCTGGCTGGAACGCGGGTTGCGTCCGTCTTAAGGCCTGGCAAAGGAATACACATGAAAAAGATAACTCTGATATTGAGCTGCTTCCTGCTGTTCGCAGGCATTGCGCAAGCCGCCGAAAAACCGGTGATCCGCATCGGTGCCCGGGTGTTCACCGAACAGACCCTGCTCGCCGAAATCACTTCCCAGTACCTGCGCAGCAAGGGCTACGACACCCGTGTGACCGGTGGCCTGGGCAGTAACCTGGCACGCAGTGCCCAGGAAAGCGGGCAACTGGATTTGATCTGGGAATACACCGGTGTGTCGCTGGTGGCCTACAACCATGTCGATGAGAAGCTCGACAGCGAACAGTCCTACGCCCGAGTGAAAGAACTCGACGCGAAAAAAGGCTTGGTCTGGCTGTCGCCGTCGAAATTCAGCAACACCTACGCCCTGGCCCTGCCCGAGAACGTGGCCCAGGCGTTCCCGCAGATCAACAGCATCAGCGACCTGACCCAAGCCTTGGCCGAAGACGCCAAAGCCACACGCCTGGTGGCCCTGGACACCGAGTTCGCCAACCGCTCCGACGGCATGGGCGGCATGGTCAAGCTGTACGGCATGAACCTCACGCGCAAAAACACCCGGCAGATGGACGCTGGCCTGGTCTACACCGCGCTGCGTAATGGCCAGGTGTTCGCCGGGTTGGTCTACACCACGGACGGGCGCCTGAACGCCTTCAAATTGAAGCTGCTGGAAGACGACAAGCACTACTTCCCGGACTACACCGCCGCACCCGTGGTGCGTCAGGTTTATCTCGATGCCCACCCGCAATTGGCCGCTGACCTCAAGCCTCTGGCCGCTCTGTTCGATGACGAAACCATGCGTCAGTTGAATGCGCGGGTCGACGTCGACCATGAAAGCCCTTCCGCTGTAGCCGCCGACTTCCTGCGCCAACATCCGATCAATCAATAAGAGGAGAAGACATGGAATTCCTGAACGCCTTTTCCCATCTTGATTGGGCCCAAGTCCTGCACCTCACGTGGCAGCACATTACCCTGGTCGGTATCGCCGTGATCCTCGCGATCTTGATCGGCGTGCCCCTGGGCATCCTGATGACGCGTTTTCCGACGCTGGCCGGGCCGTTGCAAGCCAGTGCCACGGTATTACTGACGGTGCCATCCATCGCCCTGTTCGGCCTGCTACTGCCGTTCTACTCCAAGTTCGGCCAGGGCCTGGGGCCGATGCCGGCGATTACCGCCGTGTTCCTCTATTCCTTGCTGCCGATCATGCGTAACACCTACCTGGCCCTGACCGGCGTAGAACCGGGCATTCGCGAAGCCGCACGCGGCATCGGCATGACGTTCGGCCAGCGCCTGCGCATGGTCGAACTACCTATCGCGGTGCCGGTGATCCTCGCCGGTGTGCGCACCGCCGTGGTGATGAACATCGGTGTGATGACCATTGCCGCCACCATCGGCGCCGGTGGCCTCGGTGTACTTATTCTGGCCTCCATCAGCCGCAGCGACATGTCGATGCTGATCGTCGGCGCCGTGCTGGTCAGTCTCCTGGCCATTTTCGCCGACCTGCTTCTGCAATGGCTGCAACGCTCGCTGACTCCAAAAGGATTGCTCAAATGATCGAACTTCAAAACCTGTCCAAGACCTTCCAAAGCAACGGCAAGATCGTAACAGCCGTTAACGATGTGAGCCTGACCGTCAATGAAGGCGAAATTTGCGTATTCCTCGGCCCCTCGGGCTGCGGCAAGAGCACCACGCTGAAGATGATCAACCGCCTGATCAAGCCCTCTTCAGGCAAGATTTTGATCAACGGCGAAGACACCACCGACCTGGACGAAGTGACCCTGCGCCGCAACATCGGCTATGTGATCCAGCAGATCGGCCTGTTCCCCAACATGACCATCGAAGAAAACATCGTGGTGGTGCCGAAACTGCTCGGCTGGGACAAACAGAAATGCCACGACCGCGCCCGCGAGTTGATGAGCATGATCAAGCTGGAACCCAAGCAGTACCTGCATCGCTACCCGCGTGAGTTATCGGGCGGGCAGCAACAGCGGATCGGCGTGATCCGTGCTCTGGCGGCCGATGCGCCGTTGCTGCTGATGGATGAACCGTTCGGCGCGGTCGACCCGATCAACCGCGAGATGATCCAGAACGAGTTCTTCGAGATGCAGCGGGCACTGAACAAGACGGTGATCATGGTCAGCCACGACATCGACGAAGCGATCAAGCTGGGCGACAAGATCGCAATTTTCCGTGCAGGCAAGCTGCTACAGATCGACCACCCGGACACGCTGCTCGCGCACCCGGCCGATGAATTCGTCAGCAACTTCGTAGGCCAAGACAGCACCCTCAAGCGCCTGCTGCTGGTGAAGGCCGAAGACGCGGCGGACAACGCACCGTCGGTGAGCCCGGAGACGCCAGTGGCCGATGCGCTGGAACTGATGGACGAGCATGACCGCCGTTATGTGGTGGTCACCTGCGCCGAGAACAAAGCACTGGGCTATGTACGACGTCGCGACCTGCACCGTCAGACCGGGACCTGCGGGCAATATCTACGCGAATTCAACGCCACGGCGGCGTATGACGAGCATTTGCGCATCCTGTTGTCGCGCATGTACGAGTTCAACCGTTCGTGGTTGCCGGTGATGGATGCGGAGCGGGTGTTCCTGGGGGAAGTGACCCAGGAGTCGATTGCCGAGTACCTGAGTTCCGGTAAGTCGCGTGGGGGCAAGACCAGTATCGTCTCCCCAGCGGAAATCGCCCTCGCCTGATAGACCGCTATCGCAGGCAAGCCAGCTCCCACAGGGAATGCATTCCAACAGGTGCATGCCATTCAACTGTGGGAGCTGGCTTGCCTGCGATGAAGACGCCGCCAATCCCCCTGATTTGCCCCACCCGGGGAACATCATTCCGTCACACCGGTCGGTTACATAAGTAGCTGCACGAGGTGCCGCGACGAACGCGTGCAAAAACGCGACATTTTTAGTTGATCTATGGCCCCTCACGTCCTAAAGTTCGCGCCGAACGTCCATGCTGGAAACGATCCATCCGGCTCAAGTACTGACGACGAGACAGCAAGGCCAAGGGAAGCGGTTATTCCCATGGCCTTTTTGCTTTCGGCGACATGCCTTGGGAAGTAGGCGAACCAAAGTGGGGATACGGAGGACGTTCATTTGCACCCATTGATCAAATTAGTTTGCCCTTAGGAGTTCCCAGCATGTCGATCCAGGTCGAAGATTATTTCGCGCGCGCCACTTTTGACAAAATGAAGGCGTTCGCCGACAAGCAAGAAACCCCATTCGTGGTGATCGACACCGCGATGATCAGCCAGGCCTACGATGACCTGCGCGCCGGTTTCGAATTCGCCAAGGTTTATTACGCGGTCAAAGCCAACCCGGCTGTCGAGATCATCGACCTGCTCAAAGACAAAGGCTCGAGCTTCGACATCGCTTCGATCTATGAGCTGGACAAAGTGATGGACCGTGGCGTCAGCCCGGACCGTATCAGCTACGGCAACACCATCAAGAAGTCCAAGGACATCCGCTACTTCTACGAGAAGGGCGTGCGCCTGTTCTCCACCGACTCCGAAGCCGACCTGCGCAACATCGCCAAGGCCGCACCGGGCTCGAAAGTGTATGTACGCATTCTCACCGAAGGCTCGACCACGGCGGATTGGCCTCTGTCGCGCAAATTCGGCTGCCAGACCGACATGGCCATGGACCTGCTGATCCTGGCCCGCGACTTGGGCCTGGTGCCCTACGGCATCTCGTTCCACGTCGGTTCGCAACAGCGCGACATCAGCGTGTGGGACGCGGCCATCGCCAAGGTCAAAGTGATCTTCGAACGCCTGAAGGAAGAAGACGGCATCCACCTCAAGCTGATCAACATGGGCGGCGGCTTCCCGGCCAACTACATCACCCGTACCAACAGCCTGGAAACCTACGCGGAAGAAATCATCCGTTTCCTCAAGGAAGACTTCGGCGACGACCTGCCGGAAATCATCCTGGAGCCAGGCCGTTCGTTGATCGCCAACGCCGGTATCCTGGTCAGCGAAGTGGTGTTGGTGGCGCGCAAATCCCGCACCGCCGTCGAGCGCTGGGTGTACACCGACGTGGGCAAGTTCTCCGGCCTGATCGAAACCATGGACGAAGCCATCAAGTTCCCGATCTGGACCGAAAAGAAAGGCGAGATGGAAGAAGTGGTCATCGCCGGCCCTACCTGCGACAGCGCCGATATCATGTACGAAAACTACAAGTACGGCCTGCCGCTGAACCTGGCAATCGGTGATCGTCTGTACTGGCTGTCGACCGGTGCGTACACCACCAGCTACAGCGCGGTTGAATTCAACGGCTTCCCGCCGCTGAAGTCTTACTACGTGTAAGAACGCTGCACATAAAAAACCCATGACGTGTCATGGGTTTTTTTATATCTCAGGAAAGGGTAACGGCGCGTTGCTGGTAGGCTTCAGCCATGGCGCGAATCTGCGGATCGTTGGCGGCCTCCAAGGCTTTATGGGCCGTACGCAAAAATTTGAGATTCCCGCCCGCCAACGCCTTGCGCAACCACTGCAGTGCCTCTTCGATTTGACCTTTATCAGCCAACACCGCGGCATAACTGAACTGTCCGCGAAAATCGCCACCCTCCGCGGAACGGCGATACCAGTCGACGGCGGCCTCCAGATCTCTTGGGCAAAACTGCCCGTCTTCCAGATAACGACCCACCAGGTTCATGGATTTGGCATGCCCCTGCTCGGCCGCCAGACGATAAAACATCAGCGCTAGCGGGCGATCTTCAGCCACGCCTCGGCCGGTCGCCAGCAGGTTCGCGTAGTTGTACTGGCCCCAATCCAACCCAGCCTCCGCCGCTCGGCAATATTCTCGCGCCGCCGCCACCTCATCAACGGCACAGCCCCAGCCATGCTCCAGGCAACGCCCGGCCATATTGCGCGCCATCAAATGCCCGCCTTGGGCCGCGATCTGAAACCAACGCAGTGCCAACGCTTCATCCCGCGCAATGCCGCGCCCTTCCAGCAGGATTTGCCCGAGCAACGCCTGGGCGTCGAGTACGCCCTCCTTCGCCGCCATCAGGATGGCCTGGGCGGCGCGCACCGGGGAGTCGTCGAGCATGCTTTGCAGTTGTTCGACGTTGAGCACTTCTTCACGGCGCAATAAAAAGCCCATGTCAGACCTCGACCCAGCGACGCAGCAGGTTGTGGTACGTGCCGGTGAGTTGGATCAGGGCCGGGTGGTCCGGGACGTCACGGGTCAGTTGCTGGATGGCACCGTCCATCTCGAACAACAAGGTGCGCTGGCTGTCTTCGCGCACCAGGCTTTGGGTCCAGAAGAACGAGGCATAGCGCGCGCCGCGGGTCACGGCGTTGACTTTATGCAGGCTGGAACCGGGGTACAGCACCATGTCGCCGGCCGGCAGCTTGACCCGTTGCAGGCCGAAGGTGTCCTGGATTTCCAACTCACCGCCGTCGTATTCGTCCGGGTCGCTGAAGAACAGGGTGGACGACAGGTCAGTGCGCACCCGCTCGTGACTGCCCCGGGCCTGGCGCACGGCGTTGTCGATATGGAAATCGAAACTGCCACCCGCGGTGTAACAGTTAAGCAACGGCGGGAAAACCTTGTGCGGTAGCGCCGCTGACATAAACAACGGATTTTTCCACAACCGCTCCAGCATCGCCGCGCCAATTTCCTTGGCCAGCGGGTGACCTTCGGGCAATTGCAGGTTGTGCTTGGCTTTGGCGGACTGGTGCCCGGCGGTGATCTTGCCGTCAGCCCACTCGGTGGTTTCCAGGGCCTGGCGAATGCGCTGCACTTCCTCACGAGAGAACAGGCCGGGTATGTGCAGCAGCATGGGGCAGTACCTGAAAACAGAGAGTCATTAATGGTATTGATTCTTATCCGCCCTGTAAAACACCGGAGACGAATGAGTGTGCAAAAACCGTAAGCCAAAAGTGTAAAGAATGTAAATTCAATGCAATTAGCAATGTATCGCAATTGATATGAATACTTGTTCACCCTATATTCCGCGACCTCACATCCTTGGGGAAAGGACACGTCATGTCGCGCATTACTACAAAAACACCTGCCAGTTCACCACGCATGCTGGCTTCGGCCATCGGCGTCGCTCTCAGTGCCAGCTCCGTCGCCCATCTGGCGCAAGCGGCTGAAGACACCGAACAAAAAGGCGAGCGCAACAGCATCTCCCTCGGCGCCACCAGCATTACCGGCCAGGAACAGGACAACACCTCCTACCAGGTGGAAAAAGCCTCTTCACAGAAGTACACCGCGCCGCTGGTGGACACCCCGCGCTCGGTCACCGTGGTGCCGCAACAAGTGCTGAAAGACACCGCCGCCACCTCGTTGCAGGATGCCTTGCGCACCGTGCCGGGCATTACCTTCGGTGCCGGTGAAGGTGGCAACCCTCAAGGCGACCGCCCGTTCATCCGTGGTTTTGACGCCCAGGGCGACACCTACCTGGACGGCGTGCGCGACACTGGCGGCCAGAGCCGCGAAATCTTCGACATCGAGTCGATCGAAGTCAGCAAAGGCCCGAATTCGTCCTTCGGTGGTCGCGGCTCGGCCGGCGGCAGCATCAACCTAGTGAGCAAGACGCCACAGGCGCGGGACTTCACCAACGGTGGCTTCACCTACGGTTCCGACCAGACCCGCCGTTACGTACTCGACGTGAACCGTCAGTTCCTCGACGACAGCGCCGCGTTCCGTCTGAACCTGATGAGCCACGAGCAGAACGTGGCCGGTCGCGATGCGATCAATTACGACCGTTGGGGCGTGGCGCCGTCGCTGACCTTTGGCCTGGGCACACCGACCCGCGTCAACGTCAGCTACTACCACATGGAAAGCGACGACCTGCCGGACTCGGGCATTCCTTATGGCTACAGCAACAGCGGCGCCAAAGCCGCGCATGTGCATGACAAGCCCACCGACGGCGGTGACAGCAACAACTTCTACGGTTTGAAAGACCGTGACTTCCGCAAGACCCGCGCCGACATCAGCACCGTCTCCGTCGAGCACGACCTGAACGACAACATGACGCTGAAAAACACCCTGCGTCACGGCAGCACCGGCCAGGACTACATCCTCACCCAGCCGGACGACAGCCAGCACAACGTCAACCAGTTCGGTACCGTTTGGCGTCGCGCCAACACCCGCGTGTCCACCACGACCACGACCACCAACCAGACCGATCTGTTTGGTAATTTCCAACTGGCGGGTATGAAGCACTCCTACTCCACCGGCCTGGAATTTACCGGTGAGGAAACCCGCTACAGCGGCTACACCGTGTCGCCAAACGCCAACCCAAGCGGCGGTTGCAAACCCGGCCTGGTCGGCAACAGCGGCGGTAGCTGCACGTCCCTGGGCAATCCGAACCCGGACGACGCCTGGACCGGCAGCGCCACACGCAACTACATGGGCACCAACACCAAGGCCACCAGCCGCGCCGCCTACGTGTTCGACACCATCGAACTCGACCCGAAATGGCTGCTGAATGTCGGTTTGCGCTACGACACCTTCGACACCGTGGCCAATACCAACGCCACCACCGGGCGTTCCAAGATCAAAGAGGACAGCCAGTTCTTCAACTGGCAGGCTGGTTTGGTCTGGAAGCCTGTGGATAACGGCAGCATCTACGCGTCTTACGCCACTTCGGCCTCACCAGCCGGCGGCCTGGTCGGTGAAGGCGCCGATGGCAACCCACTGTCGGCCGGTGCCGCCAGCAGCGACCTGAAGCCGGAAGAAACCGTCAACTACGAGCTGGGCACCAAGTGGGACCTGTTCCACGACCGCCTGTCCCTGACCGCCGCAGTGTTCCGCACCGAGAAGAAGAACACCCGCATCCTGGTAGACGCGATGACTTACCAGAACGCCGGCGAATCCCAGGTCGATGGCCTGGAGCTCTCCGCCAGCGGCAAGCTGACCGATCACTGGCAGGTGTTCGCCGGCTACAGCTACCTGGACAGCGAACTGGTCAAATCCGGTCTCAACGGACGTAATGGCGTGGTCAGCGCTGGCTCCAACAAAGGCAACGAAATGCCCAACACGCCGAAGAACACCTTCAGCCTGTGGACCACTTATGACATCACGCCAAAACTGACCATCGGCGGCGGCGCGTTCTACGTCGACCAGGTTTACGGTGATGCGGCCAACACGGTGTACGTGCCGTCCTACACCCGCTACGACGCCATGGCCAGCTACAAGCTGACCAAGAACGTCGACCTGCAATTGAACGTGCAGAACCTGACCGACAAGACCTACTACGACAAAGCCTACGCGGCGCACTTCGCCAACCAGGCGGCCGGTCGTACGGCGCTGTTGACCACCAGCTTCCACTTCTAAAAGCGGTCAACGTTCAGCCAAAAGCCCCACGCATCGGATGCGTGGGGCTTTTGCATGTAAAACAGAATGTTTCTCGACAACTCACGGCATAATGCGCGCCGTGACGAACAAACCCAGATGAGCGAGGCGGTCAGACGTGTTGAAGAAAACCCTGTTTCAGTTGCACTGGTTCTTCGGCATCACGGCCGGGCTGGTGCTGGCGTTAATGGGGATCACCGGAGCAGCGGTTTCGTTTCAGGATGAAATCCTGCGGGCGCTCAACCCCGCGACACTGAGCGTGGAAAAACGCGAGGCTGGCGTATTGCCGCCCGCCGAACTGGTGCGCAAGCTCGAAGCCACCGAAGGCAAGACCGTGTCGATGCTGTGGGTGGAAAGTGAAAGCGGCAATGCCGCCCGCGTGTTTTTCACCCCGCCGCCAGGCGAGCGTCGCGGCCAGATGCGCTACTTCGACCCCTATACCGGCGACTACATGGGCGATGCCGTCGGCCAGGATGTACTCGTCTTCACTCTGCAACTGCACCGTTTCCTGGCCATGGGTGAAACCGGGCGCAACATCACGGGCGCCTGCACGCTGCTCCTGGTGTTCTTCTGCCTCTCCGGCCTGTACCTGCGCTGGCCGCGCCAGGTGGCGAGCTGGCGAGCCTGGCTGACATTGGACTGGCGCAAAAAAGGCCGCAGCTTCAACTGGGACCTGCACTCGGTATTCGGCACCTGGTGCCTGTTGTTCTATCTATTTTCGGCGCTGACCGGGCTGTATTGGTCCTACGACTGGTACAGCAAAGGGCTGACCCAACTGCTGTCCGACGCCCCACAAAACGAACGGATGCGCAAACGCGGCCCGCCGCCCGCAGGCCCGGCACCAGTGGCCAACTACGACGCCATCTGGAGCAGCATCTACGCCAACGCCGGTCCCGACCTGAGCGCCTACAACATCCGCATGCCGGCCGTCGCCGGGCAACCGGCTACCGTCTATTACCTGCTCAAGTCATCGCCCCATGACCGGGCGCTGAACCAGATCAACCTCGACCCGGCCAACGGCGAGGTCAAATCCCACGATCAATACGCGAGCAAGACGCTTGGCTCACAGTTACTCACTAGCATCTATGCACTGCACACCGGCAGCTACTTCGGCCTGACCGGCAGGATCATCCTCACCGTCAGCTCGCTGTTGATGCCACTGTTCTTTATCACCGGCTGGCTGCTGTACCTCGACCGTCGCCGCAAAAAGCGCCAGGTACGCGACGCCCGCAAAGGCTTAGGCTCCAATCACAGTGATGCACCGGCGTGGCTGATCGGCTTCGCCAGCCAGAGCGGCTTTGCCGAGCAACTGGCATGGCAAACGGCTGGGCAACTGCAGGCCGCAGGCTTGCCGGTGAAGGTGCAGCCTCTGGGAAGCGTCAGCCAGAGTGACTTGAGCCAGTCTGAAAATGCTCTGTTCGTGGTCAGCACTTTCGGTGACGGTGAAGCGCCGGACAGCGCCCGTGGTTTTGAGCGCAGCGTGCTCGGCCAGGACCTGTCCCTCAAAGGCTTGAACTACTCGGTGCTGGCCCTGGGTGACCGTCAATATGAGCACTTCTGCGGCTTTGCCCGACGCCTGCATTTCTGGCTGACCCATCAAGGCGGCAATGCGCTGTTCGCCCCCGTGGAAGTCGACAGCGGCGACACCGAAGCCCTGCTGACCTGGCAACAACAACTCGGCCAACTGACCGGCCACGCGCCTGCAGCGGCCTGGCAAGCGGCGCCGTATGAAAACTGGACGCTCAACCAGCGCACCCTGCTCAACCACGACAGCGTCGGCGCCGACATTTACCTACTGGGCCTGACACCACCTTCGCCGCAAAGCTGGCTGGCAGGTGACTTGGTGGAAGTGTTGCCGCGCAACTGTACCTGGGCCGTCGAGCACTTCCTTGAAGGCCTGGGCCTGGCCGGCAGCGACGGCGTGGTGATCGACGGATTGACGCAAACCCTCGACCAAGCCTTGGCCACCCGCCAGCTGCCGACCCATCGTGCGCATCTGGTCGGCCTGCACGCCCAGGCGCTGGTGAACGCCTTGGTGCCCTTGGGCATGCGCGAGTACTCCATCGCCTCGATTGCCAGCGACGGCGTGCTGGAGTTGATAGTGCGCCAGGAACGCCACCCCGACGGCAGCCTGGGGCTCGGCTCGGGCTGGCTGACCGAACACGCGGCCATTGGCTCAGGGATCAGCCTGCGCCTGCGCCGCAACAGTGGTTTCCACCTGCCACAGGCACCGGTGCCTCTGATCCTGCTGGGCAACGGCACCGGCCTGGCCGGCCTGCGCAGCTTGCTCAAGGCGCGCATTGCCGATGGCCAGCAGCGTAACTGGCTGCTGTTCGGTGAGCGCAATATCAAGCACGACTTCCTCTGCCAGGACGAACTGCACGGTTGGTTGGCCGGCGGTGACCTGGCCCTGCTCGACCTGGCGTTTTCCCGGGATCAGGAAGAGAAAATCTACGTGCAGGACCGCCTGCGAGAGTCGGCGGATGTGCTACGGAAATGGCTGGCCGATGGCGCGGCGATTTATGTCTGCGGGAGTTTGCAGGGTATGGCGGCGGGGGTGGATCAGGTGCTGCATGAGGTGCTGGGCAGTGAAGCCGTGGAGCGCTTGATCGAGCAAGGCCGCTATCGTCGAGACGTCTACTAACCTCCTGAATGAACAGCGATCAAATTGTGGGAGGGCCCCCCTCCCACAGTTTTAACTGCATTCCAAGTCAAGTCGGTTGCAGTTTTTGCTCGAACACCGACACACCGTCCAAGTCCCGCAAAATCACAGTCAACTCCGCCGTCTGCCCATCAATCTGCACTTCGCCAAAAAACTGAAAACCGGCAAACGGCGAGGTGTTCTGTGCGGGTGGCGCCTTCTCGAATACCACTTCAGGACCAAAGGTTTTATCCAACTGATTCGGCCCGAAGCTTCCGGCATTCAACGGCCCGGCTACAAATTCCCAGAACGGCTCGAAATCCTGGAACGCCGCACGATCCGGGTGGTAGTGATGCGCTGCGCAGTAATGCACATCCGCCGTCAGCCACACATGGTTACGCACCTTTTGCGCTCTTAAAAAGCCCAACAACTCGGCAATCTCCAATTCACGACCTTGGGGTGCACCTGGGTCATTGTTGGCGATGGCTTCCCAACGTGGCACGCCAGGACTGACCTCACCGTCAGGTACGCCAAGGCCAATGGGCATGTCGGCGGCGATGACTTTCCACTGCGCCTGGGAACCCTTGAGTTCGCGCTTGAGCCAGTCCAATTGCTCACGCCCCAGAAAGGGTTTTTCGCCGCCCAGATTGTCATCGTTGGGCCCACGATAACTGCGCATATCCAGTACAAATACGTCCAACAGCGGGCCGTAGTTGAGTTTGCGATAAATGCGCCCGCCGCCATCGGCACTCTGTCGACGCATGGGTGAATATTCCAGCCAGGCCTGACGCGCACACCCCACCAGGGTGTTGATGTCCTTGGTCTGATAACGCTCATCCAGTTGCTTGCTCGGCGACCAGTTGTTGACGACCTCGTGATCGTCCCATTGCCAGATTTGCGGCACCTCGGCATTGAAGCGGCGCACGTTCTCATCCATCAGGTTGTAGCGATAGTTGCCGCGATATTCATCCAGGGTTTCGGCGACTTTGCTCTTGGCTTCGGTGGTGATGTTGCGCCAGATGCGCCCGTCCTCGACGGTGAGTTGCGCAGGCACCGGGCCGTCGGCGTAGATGGTATCGCCGCTGTGGATAAAGAAGTCCGGCAGGCGCAAGCGCATGGCTTCGTAGATGCGCATGCCGCCGATGTCGGGGTTGATGCCGAAGCCCTGGCCGACGGTATCGCCGCTCCACACAAAACGAATGTCGCGGCGCTGTTGCGGCACGCTGCGCAGGTGGCCAAACCAGGGCTCACTGGCGACGCCGGTCTGTGCATCCTCGAAGTACACGCGATAGAAAATCGCCTGATCGACCGGCAGCCCGGTGAGTTCGACACGGGCGGTAAAGTCGGTGCGGCTGTCGGCCAACGGCGAGATGAACTTACGGGGGTTGCTGAACACACTGCGGGTGTCCCACTCCACCACCATCTTGGCCGGGCGGTCGCTGCGGCTCCAGATCATGGCGCGGTCGCCGAGCAGGTCGCCGGACTGCACGCCATCGGTGAGTTGCGGCCGGTCTTTCACCGAAGCAATCACCGCCGGTGCCAGGCCTGGCAGCAGAATGCCGGCGCCGACGGCTTGCATCACACGGCGACGGCCGAGATCGAAGTGGCTCATGCAGGTGCCCTCTTGAGTATCAAAAGAACAACTTAAGCACGCGCAGATGACACTAATCTTGCGATCAATGGAGTTCAAATGTGGGAGGGGGCAAGCCCCCTCCCACATTTTTGAACAGTGTCAGGCTTTGGCAGGTGCAACCGACAGTTCGACCGCTTCCGGGCGTTTGATCAGCGCATACACCAATCCGGTCAACACACTACCCGCGACAATCGCCAGCAAATACAACAACGCATGGTTCATCGCATTCGGGATGATCAACACAAACAACCCACCGTGAGGCGCAGCCAGCTTGCAGCCGAAATACATCGACAACGCACCGGTCAAGGCGCCCCCGGCGATGCTGGCCGGGATCACCCGCAGCGGGTCTTTGGCAGCAAACGGGATCGCCCCTTCAGAGATAAAGCACAGCCCCAGAATCATCGCGGCCTTGCCGGCTTCGCGCTCGGTCTGGGCGAACTTGCGGCGCGCCAGGAACGTGGCGATGCCCATGCCAATCGGCGGCACCATGCCGGCGGCCATGGTCGCCGCCATCGGTGCGCCACTCGAGGCCGCCAGCAAGCCGACGGAAAACGCATACGCCGCCTTGTTGATCGGCCCGCCCAGGTCGACACACATCATGCCGCCCAACAGAATGCCCAGCAGCACCGCGTTGGTGGTGCCCATGGTGCTGAGGAAGTCGGTGAGCCCAGTGAGCAGCCGCGCAACGGGCGGGCCGACCAGATAGATCATCACCAGGCCGGTGAACAGGCTCGCCAGCAACGGGATGATCAGAATCGGCTTGAGCGCCTCCAGGCTCTGCGGCAGCTTCACCGCACGGGTGATCAGTTTGACGCAGTAACCGGCGAGGAAACCGGCAAAAATCCCGCCAATAAAACCTGCCCCTAATGTGCCCGCCAGCAACCCACCGATCATGCCGGGCGCGATGCCCGGACGGTCGGCAATCGAGTAGGCAATGTAGCCCGCCAGTAGCGGCACCATCAGCATAAAGGCCTGGTCGCCGACGGTTTTGAGCGCCGCCGCCAAGGTGCCTTTTTCTTCGAAGGCATGGATACCGAACACGAACGACAAGGCGATCAGCAACCCGCCCGCCACCACCATCGGCAACATGAACGACACGCCGGTGAGCAGATGCTTGTACACACCGGTTTTTTCCTGCTTGGCCACCGCGCCACTGGCCACGTTTTCAATCGCACCCTCGGCCAACGCCTTGTTGAGGGTCGCTTCGGCTTGCTTGAGGGCGATGCCGGTGCCGCAACGGTAAATCTTCTTGCCGGCGAAACGCTCGGTGGCGACTTCGATATCCGCTGCGAGCAACACCACGTCGGCATTCGCGATGGCTTCCGGGCTCAGGGGCGTACGGGCGCCCACCGAACCTTGGGTCTCGACCTGCAAGTCATAGCCCAGGCGTTTCGCCGTTTGCTGCAAGGCTTCGGCGGCCATGAAGGTGTGGGCGACGCCCGTAGGGCATGCGGTAATCGCGACAATGCGCGGTGTGTGTTTAATCGTCTGTTGCGCCGTGGCATACACCTGGGACTCTTCGGCGCCCCGGCGCAACACGGCGTCGACATCCGCCAGCGCCTGGGCTGGCGTGCTCTGGAACACCCGTTTACCGACAAACCGCTGCATGTCCACGGGCGTGCTGCTGACCAACAGCACCCACTCGGCAGCCTCTATCGTCGCCTGGGACAACTGGCGCTCCGGGCGTGCGACGTCCACCACTTCGACGCTGGTGCTCCAGCCTTGGCGCTGCGCGGCGGCGTCCAACAAGCGGGCGCACAGCACACTGGTGACCATGCCGTTCGGGCAGGCAGTAACAATGGCTAACTTCATTACAAACCCTCTTATTGTTCTGTCAGCGTGCGCACATCGACGCCGCTTTCCAGACGCGCCAGTTGCGCGTCATCGCTGATGCCGAAACCAATCTGTGTTACCGCCATTGCGGCAATCGCCGTGGCACGGCGCAGGGTGTGCTCGGGTGTATCGCCACCGAGCAAACCGTGGAGCATTCCGGCCAGCAGCGAGTCACCCGCACCGACGGTGCTGGCCACGCTGACCTTAGGCGGCGTGGCATGCAGTGCCATGCCTGGCCGATACCAGGTCACGCCCGCAGCACCATCGGAAACCACCACATGCTCCACCCCCTGACGATGCAACCGGCTGATCGCGTCAGTGGCGTTGTCCAGGGCTTCAGCCAGTTCCTCAGTGTTGGGCTTGACCAGCCACGGGCCCGTCTGCAAACCGGCGCGCAGGGCGTCGCCGCTGGTGTCCAGGGCAACTTTCAAACCGAGGTGGTTCAGATGCACCAGCAGGTCTTGGAACCACTGCGCACTGACGCCACCGGGCAAGCTGCCAGCGACCACCACCGCATCGTGCCCCGGTGCGATCAGCGTGAGTTGATTGAGCAACGCCAGCTGCGCCTGCTCGCTGACCTGTGGTCCCGGCGCGTTGATGTCCGTGACCCGTCCGTCCTGTTCGGCAATCTTGATATTGCTGCGGGTTTCTCCCGGCACGCGGATAAACGCATCGGCAAAACCGCGCTGTGCAATCAACGCCTCGAAGGCTTGGGGATTATCTTCACCGAGAAAGCCGCCAACGGTGATTTGATGGCCCAGGTCGGCCAAGACCTGGGCAACATTCACGCCCTTGCCGGCGGCATGGGTCAGCAGGGTTTCGCTGCGGTTGACGGCCCCCGGTTCCAAGTGTGCGAGGCGCACCGTGAGGTCCAGCGCCGGGTTCAGCGTCAGGGTCAGAATCTTCGCCATTTACACAGCCTCCACAAGGGCACGCACGTCGGCGGGCGAGCCCAGTGCGAGTGCTTTTTGCGCCAGGCCCTGGGCCTCGCTCAGGCTGAATTCCCGCACCCGCGCCTTCACTTCAGGGATGCTGCGGGCCGACACGCTCAATTCGTCCACACCCAGGCCGATCAACACCGGCACTGCCAGCGGGTCGGCTGCCAACTCACCGCACACACCGACCCATTTGCCATGGGCATGGGCGGCGCGCACGGTGATGTCGATCAGTTGCAAGACGGCCGGGTGCAAGCCATCGGCCTGGGCCGATAGCGTCGGATGGCCACGGTCGATGGCCAGGGTGTACTGGGTCAGGTCATTGGTGCCGACG
Organism: Pseudomonas sp. GW821-FHT03A09; assembly: GCF_059421065.1. Taxonomy (NCBI): domain Bacteria; kingdom Pseudomonadati; phylum Pseudomonadota; class Gammaproteobacteria; order Pseudomonadales; family Pseudomonadaceae; genus Pseudomonas; species Pseudomonas sp. GW821-FHT03A09. The sequence continues at coordinate 252,172 of NZ_JBWKUX010000006.1, forward strand.
CTGAAGAAGTCCACTTCCTTGGCCAGTACTGGCGCCAGCAAGGCAGCGGACGGTACTTCGATCATGATCCCTAGCTGCAAATCCGCCACCGGGATTTCCAGGCGCAGGCGCTCGGTCATGTCGCGGGCCGCGCGCCACTCATCCACGCTGCCGACCATGGGGAACATGATGCGCAGCGGGCGGCTGTCTGCCGAGCGAAGCAACGCACGCAACTGGGCTTCCATGATCTGTGGGCGCTGCAACGTCAGGCGGATGCCGCGCACACCGAGGAAGGGGTTCTCCTCCTCGGCAATCGGCCAATACGGCAGCGGTTTGTCACCGCCGACATCGAGGGTGCGCACCACCAGCGGGCGACCGCCAAGGCCATCGAGCACACGGCGGTATTCGGCTTCCTGGGTGGCTTCGTCCGGCGCTTGGGGGTGCGCCATGAAAATAAGTTCGGTACGCAGCAGGCCAATACCTTCGGCGCCCTGCTCCACCGCGCTGGCGACACCGGCGCTTTCGCCGATGTTGGCGAACACTTCCACGGCGTGACCGTCGCGGGTCAGTGCCGGTTGATGGCGCTGGGCCGATGCGGCTTGCAGACGCTGTTCGCGGGTGTCGCGCTCGACAACGGCACGTTGCAAGGCGCTGGCGTCGGGATCGACATGCAGGCGGCCGCGCTGACCGTCGAGCAACAACGGCGTGCCCGAAGCCAGCAACAACACCGCTGAACCTGCGCCCACCAACGCGGGAATGCCCAGTGCTCGCGCCACAATGGCACTGTGGGCCGTGGCGCCACCACGGGCGGTGAGGATGCCCGCTACTCGGGCTGGATCAAGACGCGCCACATCCGAAGGCCCGACTTCGTCCATCACCAGAATGTAGGGCTCATTCGGTTCCTGGGCGGTCTCGACGCCGCACAGCTGCGCCAGCACACGACGGCCAATGTCACGCAGGTCGGCAGCACGCTCGGCGAGCAAGGCGTCCTGCAACGACTCTTGTTGCTTGGCGGCGGCTTCGATCACGCTCATCCAGGCCGCTTGCGCGCTTTCGCCTTGTTTGAGACGGGTGTCGACTTCGTCGGTCAGTTCCGGGTCGTCGAGCATTTCCTGGTGGGTGATGAAGATCTCGCGAATGGCCTTGGCCTGGCTGCGTTCGATCAAGCCTTGGATGTCACGTCGTACATCGGCCAGAGCCTGTTGCAGGCGCTGGCGCTCAACGGCGCAAGACTCACCGCGCAGTGGGTAATCGAACACTTGCTGGACCTGAATATGGGCCGGGCCGATGGCGATGCCCGGAGCAGCGGCGATGGCCTGGATCTGGCTGCCGGACAGCGGCACATTGATCAGTGGCTCGCTGTCGAGCATGGCAGGTTGGGCGCTCACGCTCGGCAGCGGCTCGACGTCTTCGCCGAGACCTTCCTCTACTGCCGCCAACAAAGCAGGCAAGGCGTCACCGGCAATCGTCGGCTCGGCGACAAACTCCAGCACCTGGCCGCGACGGGCGCCCAAACTCAACAATTTACTCAGGCTTTTCACCGACACCGCCCCCACCGGGCCGTCGATGATGCGCACGCGGATATCGCCGTCGAAGCTTTTTGCCAACTGCGCGAGGATCTTGGCCGGACGCGCGTGCAAACCATGGGCGTTGGCCAGGGTGATGCGTGCGCTCGGCCAATCAGGTGGCAATTCGCCGCCGAGGACTTCGAGCACCGCCCGGCTGCTCGTGGCGCGGCCCAACTCCTGGCCGCGACCTTCAATCAGCAACGCACACAGGCGCTCCAGCAAGGTCTGGTGTGCTTCGCCCAGGCTCGCCAGGCAGAACAGGCCGTTCAGCGGCTGGCCCAGGTAACGCATGGGTTTGTCCGGGGTAACGAACGCCAGGCCGGGACGCTTGACCGTCTGTTCGCTGTGCAACCACCACAGGCCATCGCCCAAGGGCAACGCGTCGACTTGCTGCAGCACAGCGGCGAAGCCATTGCTGACACAATCGGCCTGGCGCAACAGGCGTGCACCGCGCCAAACCAGCTCTTCGAAATCATCGGCGGACACCCCCAGGCTGATCATCTGCGCATCCAGCGCCAGTTCCTGCGGCGCGCCTTGCAGCAACTTCAGCAAGGCTTCGGCGGAGCCGGCGCGGCGCAGCGCCTGCCCCAGGTCGGTTTCACCGAGGGCACGGGTCAGCAGTTGCAGCAGACGCAAATGCTCATCGGATTTGGCGGCAATGCCGATGGCCAGGTAAACGATCTGGCCATCGCCCCAGTCCACCCCTTCGGGGAACTGCAACAGGCGTACGCCGGTGGAAAACACTTGGTCACGGGTTTCTGGGGTGCCGTGGGGAATGGCGATGCCTTGGCCGAGAAAGGTAGAGCCTTGGGCTTCACGGGCCTGCAAACCACTGAGGTAACCCTCGGCGACCAGGCCATCGGCCACCAGTTTGTCAGCGAGCAAATGCAAGGCGGCAGATTTATCCACAGCCACTTGGCCCATGGATATCTGCTCTACAGTGAGCTCCAGCATGCCGTTCTCCTAGTTAGTGCAAGGAATGCACTAGGTATTGTTTTGAATAAATCTGCGCAGTGGCGTTCAAAAATAACTGACTGAGCGGTCAATTGGCAGTAGCCACTTAGTCACGAACGTCGTAAAAATACGCCAGCTGAAACGTTTAATCTAGAATTTATGGCAGGTTACGCGTTAATTGCGCAAGCTTGAAGGGCCACTCGGCACTTGTGCTCAGACATTGGTCGTGTGCTGGAATCGGTTACGATTGGACAAAATGTCGGGGCAAGCTCCAAAAAACAAGGAAATCCCGGTTTGAAACTCAGTGATATCGCACGCCTGGCCGGTGTGTCCGTGACCACCGCCAGCTATGTCATCAATGGCAAGGCCGAACAGCAGCGCATCAGCAACGCCACCGTCGAGCGGGTGCGTGCCGTGGTCGAGGCCCATGGTTTTACTCCCAACCCCCAGGCAGCCGGGCTACGCAGCCGGCACACACGCACCCTGGGTTTCATCCTGCCGGACCTGGAAAACCCCAGTTACGCACGCATCGCCAAGCTGCTGGAGCAAGGCGCGCGGGCGCGGGGCTATCAACTGCTGATTGCCAGCTCCGACGATGAGGCCGACAGCGAACGCCAACTGCTGCAACTGTTCCGCGCACGGCGCTGCGATGCGCTGTTTGTCGCCAGTTGCCTGCCGGCCAGCGACGACAGTTACCGCGAGCTGCAAGCCAAAGGTCTGCCGGTGATCGCCATCGACCGGGTGATGGAGCCTGGGCAGTTCTGCTCGGTGGTCAGCGACGACCGCAAGGCCTGCCAACAACTGACCAGCAGTCTGCTACAACCGCTGCCCAAACAAATCGCGCTGATCGGCGCCCACCCCGAGTTGAGCATCAGCCAGGAGCGCGCCGCAGGCTTTCGTGAAGCACTCAAAGGCTTCAGCGGTGACGTGATCGTCGAACACGGTGAAGCGTTCAGCCGTGATTGTGGCCGGCAATTAATGGAACAACTCCTGCAGCGCCTGGGGCATTTGCCTGACGCGCTGGTGACCACTTCCTACGTGCTGCTGCAAGGTGTATTCGACGCACTGCATGACTTCCCACTCAAGTCCCGGCCATTGCGCCTGGGTACGTTCGGGGACACTCAGTTGCTGGATTTCCTGCCGTTGCCGGTCAATGCCATGGCCCAGCAACATCAATTGATCGCCGATACAGCCCTGCGCCTGGCCCTCGCGGCAATTGAAGAAGAGCAGTACCAGCCCGGCGTGCACGCCATCGGCCGTACATTCAAGCAGCGCATTCACGAGGCTTGAACGTGGAGCTGATCGACACCCACACCCACCTGGACTTCCCGGACTTCGATGATGATCGCCGAGCAGTCCTCGCCCACAGCCGCCAACTGGGCGTGCAACGTATGGTGGTGTTGGGGGTGTATCAGCAGAATTGGCAGCGGTTGTGGGATCTGGTGCAAACGGATGACGGCTTGTTCGCCGCCTTCGGCCTGCACCCGGTGTATCTCGATGAGCACCGCCCTGCCGATCTGACGGAGTTGGGTGACTGGCTGACTCGCCTGCACGGCCACCGACAACTGTGCGCGGTCGGCGAGATCGGCCTGGATTACTTCCTCGAACAGCTGGACCGCGAGCGCCAGCAACATCTGTTCGAAGCCCAATTGAAACTCGCGGTGGACTTCCAGCTACCGGCGCTGCTGCACGTACGTCGCAGTCACGCGGCGGTGATTGCCACGCTCAAGCGTATCCGTCTGCCACGGGGCGGCATCATCCATGCGTTTGCCGGTAGCGTTGAAGAGGCTCGCGAATACATCAAGCTTGGGTTCAAACTGGGCTTGGGCGGCGCAGCCACCTGGCCCCAGGCACTGCGCATGCACAAAGTGCTGGATCAACTGCCGCTTGAGGCGATCGTCCTGGAAACCGACTCACCGGATATGGCGCCCGCCATGTACCCCGGCCAGCGCAACAGCCCGCAACACCTGCCGGACATCTGCACCGCCCTGGCCGCACGCATGGGCATCGATGCATCACGACTGGCTGAGGCGAGCACACGCAACGCGTGCGAGCTGTTCAATTGGCAAAGAGCTGACAGCCTGTAGATTCAAGGTCATCTTTTGCCGGTGACGGGCGTAACGCACAATCAGGAAATGCACCAACACTGCCATCAGCGAAATGTTGAATTGCCCAATCACACTGAGCAGCCCCACCCACTCCGCCACAAGTGCCATCAGCAAGGTCGCACTGGTCAGAATGACCATGCCCGGACGAACCATCGCCCATTGGTCCAAGGCTCGGAATTGGCGTAACTGCTTATGGCAACACAGCTGCAGGCAGGAATGGCAATACCTGCAGCCAAATGGTTCATCGATGGCAATCGCATTCAGTTGCCAAGGCTTGAGCTCGAACGTCATATCACAGTGAGTGCAATGCCCTTTGATGCCGATGACAGCGGTCATGGCCGTACCTCCCCAAGACATTTACTAAGTGATACAAATTCTCGCCTATTTACTTCGTAATGAAAGGCTGACGGGGAAAACAGGAAAAGAACCACACCGCAAAAGTCTTATTCCTACACAAAAGCCTTACACGCGAAACGCACCGATCAATTGCTTCAACTCGACAACCTGCACCGACAACTGCCGGCTGGCCGCTTCGGTTTGCTGAGCCCCTTGTGCCGCATGCTCGCCCGCGCGATTGATGGCGACGATGTTCTGGTCGATATCATGGGCGACCGCGGTTTGCTGCTCCACGGCCGCAGCGATCTGCTGATTCTGGTCGACGATCATCCCTACGGCACCGAGGATGTTTTCCAGAGCCTTTTGGACTTTTTCCGACTGACCCACGGTGCCGCTCGCCATTTCATGGCTACTGCCCATGGCCTTCACGGCCGCCTCCACACCGCTGTGCAAGCGGCTGATCATCTGCTCGATTTCTTCGGTGGAATGCTGGGTACGTCGCGCCAGGGTGCGCACTTCATCAGCCACCACGGCAAAACCACGCCCCTGCTCGCCAGCACGCGCCGCTTCGATGGCGGCATTAAGTGCCAGCAAGTTGGTTTGCTCGGCAATGCTTTTGATCACGTCCAATACGCGGCTGATGGCCTGACTGTCGGAGGCCAATTGGTTGATCACCCGCACCGACTCATCGATCTCCGAAGCCAGGCGCACAATGCTGCCTTGTTGGGACTGCACCAAGCCACGGCCGCTGACGGTTTCATCATTAACGCTGTGGGCACTGCTGACGGCAGCCGCCGCGCTGCGCGCCACCTCCTGGGCGGTGGACGACATCTGGTTCATCGCTGTCGCGACCTGTTCGATCTGGCTGCGCTGGCCCGACACAGCCTGGTTACTCTGCGCTGAAACGGCCTCCACCTGACCGGCTTGCAGTTCCACCTGGCTGACCGTGTGCCCGACGCGCTCAATCAGGTCGTGAATTTTGGCCACGGTGCCGTTGAACACCTGGCCCAGATCCCCAAGCTCATCGCGACTGTGAGCGACGAAAGTCACGGTCATGTCGCCCGCCGCCACGGTGTCCATCATCGCCCCCAAGCGCCGCAAGGTCGTGCGGGTGGAGGCATAAAAACCTGCATACAAATAGAAGATCAGCAAGAACACCGCAGCCAGCGCCACCACGAGCATCACCATATGCATTCGGTTTTGCGCCAAGCGCTGCTCCAGCTGTTGCTCGAAAAACTTCAGAGTGGCGTCATCGAGTTGATAAGTCTTGGCCATCAGCTGGCTGACGTCGTCATAGAAACCCTGCCAAGGTGCGTCGAGAGTTTCAGCCATCACCACCCGCTCTTCGAACAACTCAGCCCCCTGTTTAAGGCTGGCCTGGCTGGCTTGGGCCAAGGCGTCGAGCGCGCCGTGTGCGGCCTTGCTGGCACCCAGCGCATCTTGCAGTTTCAAGGCATATTCGGCCTGGAGTTTTTCCAACTGCTGTTGCAGCTCATCAAAGCGCGTACTGGAAGAGGAATTAATAAACCCCTGGCCCAATGAGTAAGCGCCCATCGCGCGACCTTCCCCAAGTGCTTGGGTCACTTGCGGGGTGATGCCCGTGACCAGGTCACTGAGCTGGCGCAGGTCACTCTGCGAATCACGGCTCAAGCCGGATTGGCTGGCGATGATCTGGCTGAGCATCTGGGCCTTGTTGAGCAACTTGCCGATGAGCGCCGTTTTATTGAGCAGCGAGGTTTCCTGTTGCTGGGCCTTGAAGGCTGCGATCAGTTCGTCCCGCTTGCTTTCAAAGGCGGCAATTTGCTCAGGTTGAGCCGCCGTGGCGTTGAGGCTTTGCAAGCGGGCGAGCACGTTCTGCTCCAAGGCGCTGATTTTGCCCTCAAGGTCGCCCGCCTTGCCCGACTGGCCAAGGGTCGCGTTGATCTGCACCTGATTGTTGAGGGTTTCCAGCTCGCGCCGCAGCACGAGGCTGCTGCCGAGCAGGTCGAGGCTTCGCAGTTCGATACGGGTGCCCTGGAATTCATTCCAGGAGTCACGCACGAGGAAAGAGTTGGTCGCCAGCATCGGCAGTAGAAACAACACGCTGATCAGGCTGAATTTCATGCCGAAACTCAGGCGGTTCATCAGCGCAACGGCGGGATAGAGCAAGCTCTTCAAAGGTGGACTCCCTTTCTATTATTTTTATTGAGCGCAGGGCGACGGCAGATAGCCACTATTTGGCGCTCTGTCTGTATAGCTCAATTCGAAAGGGAGTTTTGTAACGTAAGGTTAACGGCTTCAGATCTATATCAAACCCAATGCGGGAGCGGGCTTGCTCGCGAAAGTGCAGTATCAGTCAACAAATTTGCCACTGAACCACCGTATTCGCGGGCAAGCCCGCTCCCGCACTGTTGAGCAGGCTCACTTAGTCAGGGCAACACGGTCCAGATCGCAAACCCGGCGTACCACAACACGGCGGCGCGCAGCAGCAGTTCCCACAGGCGATCCAGGCTGTTGATGCCATCGACGCCCACCACAGGCGCTGGGATTTCTGCGGCTACCAGGCCGACTTTTTCCACCAGCTGTGCAGCGCTGATATCCCAGCTCAACAGCTCGTGGAGCATCACCTTGCTGACCGCAACGAAGTTGCCCACCAGGGCGAAACTTGCCGCCAGCAGACGTACCGGCAACCAGTCAAACGCGTGCCGCAACTGCCCGGCGCGCTCCGCTACCAGCGGGTTCTGGCTATGCTCGTTGGCCAGCGCCAGCAAGCGATAGGCCAGCGCTGCCACCGGACCCAACAGGAAATACCAGAAAATCACCGCAAAAAAACTCTGATACGCCTGCCAGAGCAGATGCCCCTGAACCCGCTCCAACAATTGCTCGCCACTGTCGGCACCGATTTTCAGGTCACGTTCGGCCACGTGTTCGGCTGCTTGCAGGTCACCGCGACGCCAGGCATCACGGAAAGGCCCCAACTGCCCCAACAGATCACCACGCCCCAGGCTATAGATCACCACCAGCAAGTGCAGCGGCAATGCCAGCAAGCCATAGGCCACCGGTTCCAGCACCAGCAACAACAGCGCCAGCACCGCCACGGGCAGCAGCACCAGCAACGCCAGAATCAGCCAGGGTCGCTTGCCCATACGCGAGCTCGACTCCAGCTTGGCCAGCTCACGCAACCAGCCGCCATCACGCTGTAACCGTAGGCGCAAAGCCGAGAACTTTTCGATCCACACCGCCAGCACCAACACCAGGAAACTCATCGTGCGTGTCCTCCATCCTGCAGGGCGCTGCGAAAGCGCGTCCAATCAAAAGCGGGGCCGGGGTCGGTCTTGCGACCCGGTGCAATATCGCTGTGACCACAAATACGCCGATGCGTTATATCGGGGTAGGCTGCCAGCAACTGGCGTGTCAGATCGATCAGCGACACATACTGGGCATCGGTGAACGGCAGCTCGTCCGTTCCCTCCAGTTCGATCCCCAGGGAAAAATCATTGCAAACCTCGCGCCCCTCGAAACGGGAAACCCCAGCATGCCATGCCCGGTCGCGGCACGAGACAAATTGCGTCACCGTGCCGTCGCGCTCAATCAGAAAATGCGCAGACACACGTAAGGCGGCAATCCCTTCAAAGTAGGGATGCTCCGTGACATCCAGGCGATTCTGGAAAAACTCCTGCACCTTGCCGGTAGCGAACTGCGCCGGTGGCAAGCTGATGTTATGCACCACCAACAGCGAGATTTCACCAGCGGGGCGCTCGTTGAAGTTGGGCGAAGGGCAATGACGGATACCCTGGCACCAACCGCTGGCGGGGTCCAACTGCATACTGGCTCCTAGAATGAGACGAGGTGTTACCAGTATGCCGCGTTCCACCCTGCGGTTGCGATCACTTGCCGCGATTGAGTTGACGCAGGTTGCCGATCACCGAAGCCAATGCACGATCGAACAGCAAGCCCCCGTCCAGCGTGCGCAGCACGCCCTGCTTGAAGGCCATGGCCAATTGCAGAGCACTCTTCTCCATGACTTTGAGTCCGGTACGGCTGACAAAAATGTAGGTATTGGCCGGCGGTATGATCACCGTCAGCTTGCAGCGCAGGGTGGTGCTTGCGTCAGCCTGGAACTCGAACCAAGTACCAGTCCGCAACTGGTAGACCTTAAGCAAGTCCGGGTCATCATTCGCCAAGGTCACGACCGGATCAACCCCACCTGAACCGAGTACAAAGGGCTCACGTACTTCGATCAGCTTATCGAGCCCCTCGCCACCGAATGACTGCACATGCATGGCTTGCAACCGATCAAAGAATTCACGGGTGCTGAAGGGGTCGAACGCCGCACTGGTCAGGCCGTCGCGCAATGCCTTGAGCAGCCCGGGCAACTGTTCCAACAGGTGACGGCCAGCCTCGGTGTCTTTTTGCAGACCCACGCTCCAGATCAGTTCATCCATGGTGCGCAGCCCAGCCTGCCATTGCACCGACTGCTCACCATGCTTGAGATTGGCCAGCAACAGCACTTGGCTCCACGCTTGTTGGATAAACTGCACCACCGCCTGGGGCAACACCTTGCCCAGCAATCGCCGGTTGAGCACATCGGCCACACGCTGGCGAGCGGCTTGCGCGCGTACACGTCCTTCTTCGGCGACATGGGTGTGCTGTTCAAGCAGTTCGCTGCGACACCGCTCATCCGAGGTAAACGCGGTGAACTGCGCGAGCAACTCGGAAAAAATCGTCATGTCGTCAACAAAGTCATTCAGCAGACGCTGCACCACCTGCTCGATATGCAGGTAAAGGCTGTCGCGCTGATAGTCCTCCCGTGGGCTCCAGCCCATGGCGGCAGCGGCAACTTCATTGAGCAGACGCCGCGCAGGATGACTGGCACGGCTGAAAAAGCTCTTGTCCAACACCGCCACTTTCAACATCGGAATCTGCAAGCGGCCGATCAATGCCTTGAAGGCATCAGGCACGGTGCGGTCACTGAGGATGTATTCGAACAGCAGCGCAACCAGGTTGATCACATCCTCGTCGGCATCCTCCACCACGCGGGACTTGCCGCTCTTGACGCTGACCCGGGTCAATAGCTGTTCAAGTTGGTTACGCAGGTCAAAATCGTCCTCGGACTCAGGCTCGGGTACGTATTGTTGCAAATGGGAAAGCAGGCGTAGCAAGTCGCGCGTAGCAATCGGTTGCGGCTCGGCGCTGGCCTCCAGGGTGGGAGAAACGCTGCCACGGACGGCCGCCAGCAGTTTCTGCAAAGCGGCGAAGGCCTCGCCACCGCTATCGTCGGACGCAGGCTCCGCGGACGGCGAACTCGCCTCACGCTGATGGTCGCGGGATGCACGCCCACCTGGGCGGCGAGACGGAACGACCTTGAGTTCCGGTAGTACTCCAGTGGCGATCAACAGCTGATTCGCTTCGCCATACAGCAGGTCGGCGTCACTGAGCACGTATTTCTCAAAGAGCTTGAGCATGATCAGCTTGACGCGAATTTCCACGCCCAAGCTGCGTCCAGCTTGCAAAAAAAACTCACACAGCAATGCCGGGCCCAACGGGTTTTCACCTTCATCCAGGTGCCGGCCTAACAAGGTGCCCAGGCGCGCCGTCAGTTGCCCAAGTGCCAGGCCGTCGCGGTGGCGCACCCGGCCCAACATGGCCTCCAGCGCCACAGCCTTTTCCAGTTCGTCACTGGAGGTGCAGGAGCCGGCCTCGTACGACATCACCGGTACCAAGTGCGCCTCACTACGCCCCGCCTGGCCCAGATCGGCAAAGGCTACAAACAGCTGTTCCATGAACCCGCGCTCGAAATTCTTGCGCTTGAGGCGCAGATCGCGCATGGCTTCAAAAAAAATGTGATGGTCGGCGTTACTGCGAGCCTTGTCAGCCATCTCGAACAAGGTGTCGTCTGCGTTATCGAACAGCTCCTGCAGCCCTTGTTGCAACTGTTGCGCGGCCTTGTCACGTACCTGCAGCAACACCACCGGCAGACGCGCGAGCGGCGATGGCGTGGCCTGTGCCTTGTTGATAGGCACCACCTTTCCGTCATTGTGCATCCTGGCCTCCTGAAACGGCGGTGTTGATCACCAAGACGTCAAAGCTATGACGCCAATTGCAAGGCGCGAGATTATCTTGCAAATGAGGGCAGTTGCGCCAGCAAACTCTGTCATTACGAGGTAAATGAGGGGTGAGCCTGGGTTCGGCCGCCCACTGCCTCTATAATCCAGGCACTTTGTTTGTGGAGCCTGTTATGCCGAATCTCCGTCTTGCCGACCTCACCGCCGAAATCGAAGCCAACGTGCGCCGAGCACTCCTGGAAGACATCGGCAGTGGCGATATCACTGCGCAGTTGATCCCGGCCGAACGGCTGGCCAAGGCCACGATCATTACCCGTGATGCGGCGGTTATCGCCGGTACCGCCTGGGTGGACGCGGTATTCCGCCAACTCGACCCGCGCGTCGCCGTGCATTGGCAGGTAGCCGACGGTGAACGTGTGGCCCCCAACCAGCCGCTGTTTCACCTCGAAGGCCCGGCGCGTTCACTGCTCAGCGGTGAACGTTGCGCGCTGAACTTTCTGCAAATGCTGTCAGGCGTGGCCACGCGGGCTCAGTACTTGGCGGATTTTGTCGCCAGTACCCAGGTCAAGCTGCTGGACACCCGCAAAACCTTGCCGGGTCTGCGCCTGGCGCAGAAGTACGCCGTCACTTGCGGGGGTTGCCACAACCACCGCATCGGTCTGTATGACGCGTTCCTGATCAAGGAAAACCATATCGCTGCGTGTGGCGGCATTGCCCAGGCCATTACCGCCGCCCACAAAATTGCCCCGGGCAAGCCGGTGGAGATCGAAGTGGAAAGCCTGGAAGAACTGCGTGAAGCACTGGCAGCGGGTGCCGACATCATCATGCTCGACGAGTTGAGCCTGGATGACATGCGTGAAGCCGTACGTCTGAACGCCGGCAAAGCCAAGCTGGAAGCCAGCGGTGGAATCAATGAAAGCACCCTGCTGCCCATTGCGGAAACCGGGGTGGACTACATCTCCATCGGCGCGATGACCAAGGATGTGAAGGCGGTGGATTTGTCGATGCGCCTGAGCATCTGACTGAAATGCACATGTAGTGAGCGGGCAAGCCCGCTCACTACACCGTCAGACGACGAGATCATTCATCTCGCAATACTCTTCCCATTCGACACCCAGCACCTCGGCCGCCTCTTTGTGCAGGGCCAGCCGTACGGCTTCGAACTCTTCCGGTGTAGAGGTGTATTTGAGGGTCAGCTCCCAAGGCTGGTAACCCTGGCTTTCGGCCTCGTCCTCGAATGCCCACTGGATCTGGTCGCGCTGGTCATCAGCACTCAAGTCCTTGATCTCTTGTTTAAGCTGCGGCGATTCCTCGAGGTACTTTTCGAGCGCTGCCTGGTGCCGAACTTCCTGGGTCATCTCAGTCGTGGTCATGTTGTTCTCTTAGATCGAGGAATGGGGATGCATCTGGGTCATCAAGGTTGCGCAGATAAATTCTGGCCTTCAGAACCATTCTGGGATCATCTGAAAACGTTGCCTTTGAAACAGTGGTGCCTTTTTGCCCGAGACAGGAATCGAACCTGCGACCTTCGCGTTACGAGTGCGCTGCTCTACCGGCTGAGCTACACGGGCGGTGGGCTAAAGCTAGCACCGCATTGGGCATGCGGCAACTAACTGGCCCACCGCCCAGCAGCCGTTATGCGCCGCCGGCGCCGCAGCCCTTGACGACATATTGCGCGTCAGCCGTGGTGGCACACGTCCAGCCTGTGGTGGCACTGCGCGTCAGAGTGATGGTCTTGCCCAGCACGGGTGCAGGTGCATCGAGGATTTCACAGCTGATGGAACCGGCACCAGTGGCCACATCACCTGCCACGTCGATCTTGCAGTTGGCGGTAGGACTGGTGCCACCGACCAATGACAGGGTCGGGACAGTGCCCTGGTTGATCACGTCTTCGTAACCTGCCTTCAGCGCCGAGATTTCAGCCAGGCCCGCCGTGAACTTGGCCTTGGCCTGGTGCTTGGTGTACATGGGCAAACCGATGGTTGCCAAAATGCCGATGATTGCCACGACGATCAGCAACTCGATCAAGGTAAAACCTTTCTGACGCATCACATTCACTCTCCAGAGATAGAACCCAAGACAAGGCGCTTCCTGCGCCCCGTAATTTGCAGCGGCGCCAGTGTACTCATCCACGAGCGGGCAATCGCGTGCAAGACGCACATTCTGACATTTTATCGCCCACCACCCCCATGCCCGAATCCGTCACCTGACTAAGCTATAAAGCTTCCACTACCTGTGTGCGGAACCGTAACATGAACGACGCTTCGACGATCTACGCCTGGGAAGGCATCAACCGCAAAGGACGCAGGGTGACCGGAAAAACGTCTGGCCATGACCTTGCTCTGATCAAGGCGCAACTGCGCCAACAGGGCATCTGCCCCGGCCGCGTGCGCAAGCAGCATCTAGGTTTTCCCACGTTCACTCATACGATAAAACCCGCTGATATCGCGCTGTTCACTCGCCAGTTGGCGACGCTGCTCCAGGCCGGCATCCCCTTGTTGCAAGCGTTCGACATCATCCGCGAAGGCGTCGAGAACCGACAGTTGGCCGAGTTGGCCAAGGGGCTGAAACACGAAATTTCCGCCGGCAACAGCCTGACTGCCGCACTGCGTAAACACCCACGCTACTTCGATGACCTGTATTGCAACCTGATTGCCGCCGGCGAACAAGCCGGCGCCCTGGAAACCCTACTGGAGCGAGTGGCAATCCACCTGGAGAAAAGCCAACGGCTCAAGGCCAGAATCAAGAAAGCCATGACCTACCCGATCACGGTAATGGTGGTTGCCAGCCTGGTCAGCGCGGTGTTGCTGATCCATGTGGTGCCGCAGTTCCAGAGCCTCTTTGCGGGTGTCGATGGCCAGTTACCCGGCTTTACCTTGTGGGTCATTTCCCTGTCCGAATTCCTGCAGCACGCCTGGTGGTTTGTGGCCCTGGCCATGGGCACAGCGATTGCCGGGCTACGTCTGGCCTACCGGACTTCCCCTAGCTTTCGTCACGGGCTGGAAGCGGGTTTGTTGAAACTGCCCTTGGCAGGCACACTGCTGAAGAAGTCCGCCATCGCCCGCTATGCCCGCACACTCTCGACTACATTTGCAGCAGGCGTGCCCCTGGTGCAGGCATTGAGTTCGGCAACCGGCGCCGTCGGCATTGGCCCATTCAAACAGGCAATCGAGCGTATGCGCCACGATGTATCCGCAGGTATGCAACTGAATCACTCCATGGCCACCAGCGGCTTGTTTCCCGGCATGGCGATCCAGATGACAGCAATCGGTGAAGAGTCTGGCACCCTGGATGGCATGCTGGAAAAAGTCGCGAGCCATTACGAGGCCGATGTGGACCACTTGGTCGATAACCTCACCACCCTGATGGAGCCGCTGATCATGGTGGTGCTGGGTGGCATTGTCGGAGCGCTGGTTATCGCTATGTACCTGCCGGTCTTCCAATTGGGGAGCGCATTTTGAGCGTGCTGTTCACTGAGCTTCCATGGACTTTTGTCGCGATGGCGCTGGTGCTGGGCCTGATCGTCGGCAGCTTCCTCAATGTACTGGTATGGCGTCTGCCAAAGATGCTCGAACGGGAATGGCGTGCCCAGGCGCACGAAATCCTCGGCCTGCCCATCGTGCCTGTCGGGCCCACCTACAACCTGATGCGCCCCAACTCCTGCTGCCCACATTGCAACCAACCGATTCGCCCCTGGGAAAATATCCCGCTGCTCAGCTATCTGATGCTCCGGGGGCGTTGTGCTCATTGTCGCGAGCCCATCAGCCCCCGTTATCCTTTTACCGAACTGACCTGCGCACTGGTTTCGGCCGCCATTGCCTGGCACTTCGGCTTTGGTTGGCAGGCCGGCGCAGTGATGGTGCTGAGTTGGGGGTTGCTGGCCATGAGCCTGATCGATGTGGACCATCAACTGCTGCCGGACGTGCTGGTGTTGCCGCTGCTATGGCTGGGGCTGATCCTTAACAGCGCTGCCTTGCTCACGACACTACCCGATGCACTGTGGGGCGCAATCATTGGCTACATGAGTCTGTGGACGGTGTTCTGGCTGTTCAAGCTGATCACCGGCAAGGACGGCATGGGCCATGGCGACTTTAAGTTACTGGCCCTGCTCGGTGCCTGGGGAGGTTGGCAGATTCTGCCAATGACGCTGCTGATGGCATCGCTACTGGGAGTGTTTGCCGGGCTGATTCTGATGCGTTTGCGCAAGTCCCAGGTCTCGACGCCGATGCCATTTGGTCCATGCCTGGCGATTGCCGGCTGGATTGCATTGCTCTGGGGTGGTCAAATAACCGACTTCTATTTGCAGTCTGTCGGTTTCAGATGACCACTTCTGTCGCAACACCCTGGATTCTTGGCCTCACTGGCGGCATCGGCAGCGGTAAAAGCGCTGCCGCCCAGCACTTTATCGACCTGGGCATCGACCTGGTCGACGCCGATCATGCCGCACGCTGGGTCGTCGAGCCCGGCCGGCCGGCACTGGCGCGCATCACCGAGCATTTCGGTGCCGGCGTGCTGCTGCCCGATGGCCAATTGGATCGCGCTGCGTTGCGCAAACTGATCTTTGAAGTGCCCGAGGAGCGCCGCTGGTTGGAAGCTTTGCTGCACCCACTGATTGGCGAGGAGATTCGCAGCCACTTGGCACGTGCGCAATCGCCTTACGCGATCCTGGTGTCGCCATTGCTGATCGAATCCGGGCAATACAGCATGACCCAGCGCATCCTGGTGATCGACGTGCCGCAATCGCTGCAGATTCAGCGTACCCTGCAGCGCGACGGCATCAACGAACAACAGGTGCAAGCGATTCTCAAGGCCCAGTCCAGCCGCGAAGACCGCCTGAACCATGCCGATGACGTACTGGTCAATGACCAAGACCTCGCCTGGCTGCACAGCGAGGTCGAGCGACTGCACCACTTTTACCTTACTTTGCGTGGAGGCCGATCATGAGCCAACCCTTGACCGTCGACTGCCCAACCTGCGGTGCACCCGTGGAATGGGTCGCGACCAACCCCAACCGGCCGTTCTGTTCGGACCGCTGCAAACTCATCGACCTGGGCGCCTGGGCAGCGGAAGAACACAAGATTCCCGTCGCTCCGGATGCCGAAGACGAGCTGTTCTCCGAAGACCTGCCGCCACGTCACTAAGGCCGCATAAAAGCATATTCCTGCTGGTCGTCGAGGTTCTCTGCAAGGTATTGCAGCTCGTCGGCCAAGTCTTCGAAACTGCGCACACCCTTGCTCTGCTGTACCACCGCACTGAGCATGGCACGCAGGGTCAAGCCCGGGTCAAAACCGATTTCCTGCGCCGCGTCCTGGCTTCTGCGCAACTCCTGCCGTGCCCACTCATACACACTCATGATCCGTGCTCCTGGAAAATTTCGCAGAGCATGGGCCTGCCTGGGTGGCCGAGATTTGATCTGGATCAATGCTGCGGATCGTCATCCTTCCAAGGCGCCGAGAGGTAGCGGGTTCGGTTGAAGGTCTCCAACCATTCCGGACTGAACACCACCAAGGCACTGATCACCATGCCGTTGATAAACGCCTCGGGGAAGATGATCAGCCAGAGATAACCGACGAAGTCTTCCAGCCATTCCGGCATCGCGAAACGGCCGTCGAACCACAACAGGCACAGCGCGACCAGCAGACAGAGCAACGCCGACAGCGCAGCAGCGAAAAAACCGGAGCAGAAAATATACACAAAGGGATTTCGCGGTCGTGCTCGCTCCACCAACAGCGCGCAGCCTTCGGTAACCAGCACCGGCAGCACGATCAACAACAAGCCGTTGACCCCCACGGCGGCCAGATCCTGACGCCCGAGCAACACCAGGCCCATTTGCGCGGCAAGCCCACCGATGATTGCCAGGGGCCAGTCAAGCAACAGGGTCACGGCGGTCATGCCGATAAAGTGATAGGAGACTCCCGTATCGAAATCCCGCCGCACCAACCACAGCATGAACAGCGCAAACACCGTGCCGAACAGCAAATGCTGGCGCCGTCGGTCGGCAAACAACTCGACCCAGGGCGAACGCAGGATTGCCCAGAGCACCAAAGGCGCAAACAACAACCAACCGATGCCGAGGGTGGCCGGTGCCAATACCGCCGCGCTGATCATGGGAGCCTCCCCCTTGCAAAAAACCTCATGGCACACCTCGTTCCTGGAGCCATTTTTCAATGGCCAGTCTACACCGGCGTTTTAAAGCAAGACTTCCTGTGGTCATCGTTTGGACGCTAAGCTGCAAGCATGGATGACTCAGATTATTTGCGCCTGCTCACGGTAGCGGCCGAACAAGCCAATGCGTTCTTGTCCAATGCCCGCAAATGGGAGCGTGAGCGTTGGGTCTGCCAGCGCCTGCTGCAAGGCTTGAATGTGCCCTATCGAGCCGAAGAGTTTCACCCCGCCGGGCAGGAGCCGCCGGACGTATTGTTTCGCGATGCCAGTTTCGAGGTTTTTTTTGTTCTGGATGAAGGCCGGCGCCTGAACGACGAATGGCGCGATGAACTGCTGCGCCGACGCAGTGCGTTTTCCCTGAGCCAACTGGTACGACGCGAGGCCAAGCCGCGACGCATTCCCGCCCATGAATTTCTGCTGCGCCTGGCCCCCACCCTGCGCAAGAAAGCCCATAACTACAAAGAACGCGGCATGGACCTCGGCGAGCTGGACCTGATCGCTTTCACCAGTCTCAAGCGTGAAGTCCTGGACCTCAACAGCCACTTCCCGCCGCCCACCGAATACTTGCGCCAGGGCTGGCGTTCGCTGTCGTTGGTGGGACCGACCTTTGCCCGGGTGCTGTTCGCCCACCCGGATGCACCGGACTTCTTGCGCAACAACTTGGGCCGCAGCATAGTATTCGACGTAGGCATCAGCCTGTGACTCGGGCACAGGCTACGCTTGTGGCAATGCCGCCATTCCACTGACTGTAACGCGGTGCCCTTTTGCAACGTCTACCTGACGAGGCCTTTTATGACCAGCCGCCTGAACCCCGATGACCAACAGCATGTCGAAGAGTACCTGCAACTCTCCCAGAACCAAGTCGAGCGCAAGCCTTTCAGGCCATGGCTGCTCCTTGGTGTGGTGCTGGTGGCGGTGATCGGGCTCGGTTTGCTGAGCCGCCTTTTGAGTTACCTGACGCTATGAGCTGCGTGGCGCTCGCGAGGGTAACTGCTCCGATTTCTTTTAGCCTTGCGAGATATCCCCATGACCCATCGTATTATTATCGTCGGCGGCGGCGCCGGCGGCCTGGAGTTGGCTACCCGCCTGGGTAAGACTCTGGGCAAGCGCGGCACCGCCAGCATCACGTTGGTAGACGCCAACCTGACCCATATCTGGAAACCGCTGCTGCACGAAGTGGCTGCCGGCTCGCTGAACTCATCGGAAGACGAACTCAATTATGTCGCCCAGGCCAAATGGAACCACTTCGAGTTCCAACTGGGACGCATGAGCGGGCTTGACCGTGAGCAGAAAAAAATCCAGCTGGCTGCCACCCTCGATGAAGAAGGTCGTGAGCTGGTGCCCGCGCGGGTATTGGGTTACGACAGCCTGGTGATCGCAGTGGGCAGCACCACCAATGATTTCGGCACCGAAGGCGCCGCACAACACTGCCTGTTCCTCGACACCCGCAAGCAGGCCGAGCGCTTCCATCAGCAGCTGCTCAACCACTACCTGCGTGCTCATGCCGGCCAGACCGATGTGGAAGAAAAAATCAGCGTCGCCATCGTCGGCGCTGGCGCCACCGGGGTTGAACTGGCCGCCGAGCTGCACAACGCAGCCCATGAACTGGCGGCCTACGGTCTGGATCGCATCAAGCCGGAAAACATGCACATCACCCTGATCGAAGCTGGGCCACGGGTATTGCCCGCACTGCCGGAGCGGATCGGCGGGCCTGTGCACAAAACCCTGGAGAAACTCGGGGTAACCGTGCTGACCAACTCAGCAGTCAGCGAAGTGACAGCGGACGCCCTGATCACCAGCAGTGGTCAGGTGATCCCGGCCAGCCTGAAGGTGTGGGCCGCGGGTATTCGCGCCCCCGGTTTCCTCAAGGACATTGATGGCCTGGAAACCAACCGCATCAACCAACTGCAAGTACTGCCGACGCTGCAAACCACCCGCGACGAAAATATCTTCGCCTTCGGCGACTGCGCCGCTTGCCCGCAACCAGGCACCGACCGCAATGTGCCACCACGGGCCCAGGCAGCTCACCAGCAGGCCTCGTTGCTGGCCAAGTCGCTTAAGCTGCGAATCGAAGGCAAAGATCTGCCCAGCTACAAGTACACCGATTACGGCTCGCTGATCTCGCTGTCGCGATTCTCGGCTGTGGGTAACTTGATGGGCAACCTGACCGGCAGCGTGATGCTCGAAGGTTGGCTGGCGCGAATGTTCTACGTGTCGCTGTACCGCATGCACCAGATGGCGTTGTACGGTTTCTTCCGCACGGCAATGCTGATGCTGGGCAGCAAGATCGGACGTGGCACCGAGCCTAGGCTCAAGCTGCACTGATTGACTTAACGGCAGCGAAAAAATCCCCCTATCGAATGGTAGGGGGATTTTTATTGGGTGGCGTAAAACTCAGCCATATGATCGACGAACGCCCGCACCTTTGGTGCCAGGTGTCGGGACTGTGGATAAAGGGCGTAGTAGTGCCGCTCACCTAATGAATAATTGGGCAGGATGGGCACCAATTGGCCCAGCGCCAAGTCATTGCGCACCGTGGCCTGGGTGAAACATGCAATACCAGCCCCTGCCAACGTCGCCGCGTGCAGCGCACTGATGGTATTGCTCCTGAACCGCCCCGATGGCGTGACCTTGGCTGCCTCACCGCGTGCCGGGCTCAACACCCAATCCGACGATGCACCAATGAATGTCAACAGGCGGTGCTTGTCGAGCTCCTGGGCTGAGCGCGGCAAACCATGACGGCCGATGTAAGCCGGCGACGCGACCAGGACCTGCCTGGAAACCGTCAACGTGCGCGCCATCAAGGTTGTGTCCGCCAGGGCGCTGGCAATACGTATTGCGACGTCAAACCCTTCAGCGACCAGATCGACGAATTGATCATCACAGTGCAGCTCAAGCTCAATGTCGGGATAGCGTCGCTGAAAACCCGGCAGCCAGTGCGATAGATCCAGCGTCCCCACTACCAGCGGAACACTGACCCGCAACAAGCCTTCCGGGCGCTGATGCCCCTGGGCGACAGCCTGGGAAGCCGCCTCGATGCGATCAAGAATATCGACGCACGCGGCGTAGTACTGCTCCCCAACCGAGGTCAGGCTGAAACGCCGCGTGTTGCGATTGATCAGTTGGGCGCCCAATTCAATTTCCAGCTGCTGCAACTGTCGGGAAATCGTCGAATGCGTGGTGTCCAGGCGTTCTGCGGCGGCAGAAAAACCCTTGGCTTCAACGATGCACCGAAAGGCGCGCATGGCGGATAACTGGTTCATGAATCAGGCGATCCCAGGCTGGTCAGGAGAATCAGTTAACCGGCAAAGCAATGATTTGCGAAGTGGTCAGTACCGAGCCGAAGGTATCTTCGATCTCAGCCAGCGCCGCGTTGTGCAACTCATCCTTGCTCACCGTACGGCCATCGACACGGGTGATCGCCCGAGTAGCGGTGGCATCGGATGCTACCACAACGTCATAACCCAACGGTGCGGCGTCCCGAGCGGCGCCGGCGACACAGGCGTGAGTCATCAGGCCCGTGATGATCAGCGTCTTGACACCTGCCTGCTTCAATTGGGCATCCAGGTTGGTGCTGGCAAACACGCTGACGGTGGTTTTCTGAACAACCTTATCTTGTGGGCGTGGCTTCATCAGCGGATGAAAATCGACTGTCTTGCCATTAGTGGCGAATACAGCAGCGCCGTCCGGGGAAATATGCTGCACGTTGATGACCTGGATGTGCTCCTTGTCGGCGAACTTGATCAGACGCTGGGTGTTTTCCAGGGCTTTCATGCCATCGGGGATCGGCATACGGCCAGTGAAGTATTCATTCTGGAAGTCAATTACCAGCAAGGCGGTGGTTTTCGGGTCCAGTCGACCGATGGGTTCGGCGCCCGACATGGCGCGAATGGTCGGGTGTGAGTTCGCAGCAGGTTCAGCGGCGACTGCAAATTGGCCGAGGCCCATCATCATGCCCAAGCCAATAAGCGTGTGCTTGAACAATGAAGGCAACGTGCGAGCGGGTTGAGCAGCAAGGGTATAGGTCATGATGCGAATTCCTGTAGAGGTAGGTGAGTGACGAAGCCCAGTCTAGGGAGCTGTAATCAGCAGACCAACGCACCAATCAGCACAATATCTGTTTGGAATTTGCACAAGTACCGTTAAAAAAGGCAAAAAAAATCCCCGTATCTTTCGATACGAGGATTTTTAATATGGTCGGGGTAAGGGGATTCGAACTCCTGACATCCTGCTCCCAAAGCAGGCGCGCTACCGGACTGCGCTATACCCCGGTAAAAAAAAGGCGACCTTTCAGTCGCCTTCTTCGATCAGTGCTTTTGGCCTCTGATCTTAAGATTCGATTCCAGCGTTAACTGGTTTCAAAAATGGTGGGTCGTGTGGGATTCGAACCTACGACCAATTGGTTAAAAGCCAACTGCTCTACCAACTGAGCTAACGACCCAAATATGGTCGGGGTAGGGGGATTCGAACTCCCGACATCCTGCTCCCAAAGCAGGCGCGCTACCGGACTGCGCTATACCCCGATTTTGAAATTGGCTCCGTGACCAGGACTCGAACCTGGGACCCAATGATTAACAGTCATTTGCTCTACCGACTGAGCTATCACGGAACTACATATCTCAAATGTGCAACTTTTACTGCGATGTTACTTTCTCTTCGATCTGTCCGTATCGCTACGTTCATGTCTCTGAGGCGCGCTATTCTACAATCTTAAAAACCCCTGTCAACCCTTTAAATTGCTTTTAAGACAATGATTTGCGCTTGTTTCTGATTTCTTCTTGGGGAGAAGAAACCCGTGGGCTGACGTTGCTGCGGGGCGCACTTTACAAGCCTTTTCCTTACAGTTCAACGCCCTATCGAAAAAAAAAGGCCCTGCAATGCAGGGCCTTCTTTTATTACGCCAATAACTGGGTTCAGTGGAAGACGATTTCGTCGTTTTCCACAACCGCCTCGACGCGGGTGCCAGGCATAAAGCTGCCCGACAGGATCAACTGCGCCAGCGGGTTTTCGATCCAACGCTGGATCGCACGCTTCAGAGGCCGTGCGCCATACACTGGGTCGTAACCGACCGCGATCAGCTTGTCCAACGCCTCGCTGCTCAGCACCAAGTCCAGCTCACGCTCAGCCAGACGGCCACGCAGGCGACCCAACTGAATCTCGGTGATGCCCGCGATCTGATCCCGTGCCAGAGGCTCGAAGATCACCACTTCGTCGACCCGGTTGATAAATTCCGGACGGAAATGGCTGGTCAACGCGTCCATAACCGCGGCACGTTGCGCTTCACGATCACCCACCAACTCCTGGATCTGCGCCGAGCCCAGGTTGGAAGTCATCACAATCACCGTATTACGGAAGTCCACGGTACGCCCGTGGCTGTCCGTCAGACGGCCATCTTCCAGCACTTGCAACAGGATGTTGAACACATCCGGGTGCGCCTTCTCGACCTCATCCAGCAGGATCACCGAGTAAGGCTTGCGCCGTACGGCTTCGGTCAGGTAACCGCCCTCTTCGTAGCCCACATAACCTGGTGGAGCGCCGATCAAGCGTGCCACCGAGTGCTTCTCCATGAACTCGGACATATCGATCCGCACCATCGCCTCTTCGGTATCGAAGAGGAACTCGGCCAGCGCCTTGCACAACTCGGTCTTACCCACACCGGTCGGGCCGAGGAACATGAACGAGCCGCTCGGACGGTTCGGATCGGACAAACCTGCCCGGGAACGCCGCACTGCGTTGGACACTGCCACAACCGCTTCTTCCTGGCCGATGACACGCTGATGCAACAGGCTTTCCATCTTCAGCAGCTTGTCGCGTTCGCCTTCGAGCATTTTCGACACCGGAATGCCAGTCCACTTCGAGACGACTTCGGCAATTTCTTCCTCGGTCACCTTGCTGCGCAGCAACTGGTTTTCGCTGTGTCCATGCTGGTCGACCATCTGCAGGCTGCGTTCCAGGTCCGGGATCACCCCGTACTGCAACTCGGCCATGCGGTTCAGGTCGCCTTTACGGCGTGCAGCTTCCAGTTCCTGGCGGGACTGCTCGATTTTTTGCTGGATCTGCGCAGAACCCTGTACTTCGGCTTTTTCCGAGGTCCAGATTTCTTCCAGGTCCGAATACTCACGCTCCAGGCGGACGATTTCTTCCTGGAGTTTTTCCAGGCGTTTTTTCGCCGCGTCGTCCTCTTCTTTCTTCAGGGCCTGGGACTCAACCTTCAGTTGAATCAGGCGCCGATCCAGGCGGTCGAGCACTTCCGGCTTGGAGTCGATCTCCATGCGGATGCGGCTGGCCGCTTCGTCGATCAAGTCGATGGCCTTGTCGGGCAATTGACGGTCGGTGATATAGCGGTGGCTCAACTTGGCCGCCGCAATGATCGCACCGTCAGTAATGGCCACCTTATGGTGGACCTCATAACGCTCTTTCAGGCCCCGCAGGATCGCGATGGTGTCTTCTTCACTCGGCTCTTCCACAAGCACTTTCTGAAAACGACGCTCAAGGGCCGCGTCCTTTTCAATATATTGACGATACTCGTTGAGCGTAGTTGCACCGACGCAATGCAACTCACCCCGAGCCAAGGCCGGCTTGAGCATGTTGCCGGCATCCATGGAGCCTTCGCCTTTACCGGCGCCAACCATGGTGTGCAGTTCGTCGATAAACAGAATGATCTGCCCTTCCTGCTTCGACAGCTCGTTCAGCAGGGATTTCAGGCGTTCTTCGAACTCGCCACGGAACTTGGCACCGGCAATCAGCGACCCCATGTCCAGGGACAGCAGGCGTTTGCCTTTGAGGCCGTCCGGCACTTCACCATTGATGATGCGCTGGGCCAGGCCCTCGGCAATCGCGGTTTTACCCACGCCAGGCTCACCGATCAACACCGGGTTGTTCTTCGTGCGACGCTGCAGGACCTGGATGGTGCGGCGAATTTCATCGTCACGGCCGATCACCGGATCAAGCTTGCCTTCTTCGGCGCGCTTGGTCAGGTCGACGGTGTATTTATCCAGTGCTTGGCGCGACTCCTCATGGTTAGGGTCGTTCACCGCGTCACCGCCACGCAGGTTGTTGATGGCGTTCTCCAGGGCTTTCTTGCTCACGCCCTGGCCGAGCAACAACTTGCCGAGCTTGCTGTTCTCGTCCATCGCGGCGAGCAGCACCAACTCACTGGAGATGAACTGGTCGCCTTTTTGCTGGGCTAGACGGTCTGCCTGGTTGAGCAGGCGCGCCAGATCCTGCGACATGTTCACGTCGCCGGTAGGATTTTGGATTTTCGGCAGTTGGTCGAGCTCTTTGCTCAACTCCTTGCGCAGGCTGTTGACGTCGAAGCCCACCTGCATCAACAAGGGCTTGATAGAACCGCCTTGCTGTTCCAGGAGCGCCTGCATCAAGTGCGCCGGTTCAATGGCCGGGTGGTCTAGGCCCACCGCCAAGGATTGAGAGTCAGACAATGCCAACTGCAATTTGCTGGTTAAACGATCAATACGCATTAGTCACCTTCCTTTTGAGCAGGCCGGAGCTATGAAAACATCCTGATTGAAGAAACCTGCCAGATACCCTTATAGATGGGGTGGATTCTGGGAGTTTCAAGCGTCGGGCAGTTGACCCAAGTCAGAAGAGTCTAGCGGTCAAGCCAGATAAGGGAGGCAAACCGACCAGTGCGCGGGCTGCGGCGGTAAGAAAAGAAGCGTGGATCGTTCACGGTACAGAAACCACCGCCATAAACAGCAGTGACACCGCGTGCGGCAAGGCGCAAGCGCGCCAGCTTATAGATGTCGGCCATGAACTTGCCCGGATTGCGGCTGGGCAAAAAGGCTTCAGCGGTGATGGGCAATTGCTGCATAAAGGCTTCACGCACTTCCGGGCCAACTTCAAAGGCCTGTGGGCCAATAGCCGGGCCGAGCCAGACCAGAACCTCGCCAGGTTCGGCATCCAGACTTTCGAACGCCGCCTCCAGCACCCCTGCCGCCAAGCCACGCCAACCGGCATGGGCCGCCGCGACACGAGTACCGGCGCGGTTGCAGAACAACACAGGCAGGCAGTCAGCAGTCATTGAGGTGCAGGCAATGCCCGGAGTACTGGTCCAACTGCCATCGGCCTCAACGATTCGGCTTGGATCAGCCTCTACCACGCTCACCCCGTGAACTTGGCGCAGCCAGGCCGGCTGGATATCAAAGGCATCGGTGAGACGACGACGGTTTTCAAGCACCGCCTCAAGGCAGTCCTCGACATGATCGCCCAGGTTGAGGCTATCGAACGGCGCCAGGCTGACGCCGCCCGCACGGGTGGTGACGCAGGCTTTTACCCGAGCCGGCGCGGGCCAGTCAGGAATCAGCCAGTCACTCATCCGATAAACGCCTCGCGGTCTTGCTTGAGCAGCGACAACAACCAGACCAAGTCGTCTGGCAGAGGCGATTCCCAGCTCATGCGCTTACCGCTCGTCGGATGGTCCAGCTCCAGGAAGCGTGCATGCAGCGCCTGGCGCGGGAAGTTCTTCAACGACTCGACCATGGTCGCACTGGCCGCCGGTGGAATACGGAAGCGACCACCGTAGGCAGGATCTCCGACCAACGGGAAGTTGATGTGGGCCATGTGCACGCGAATCTGGTGGGTACGGCCGGTTTCCAGCTTGACCCGCACGTGGGTGTGGGAGCGGAAACGCTCGAGCACACGATAGTGGCTCACGGCCTGCTTGCCGCCTTCCATCACCGCCATGCGCTGGCGCTGCTGGCCGTGGCGGCCGATTGGGGCGTTGATCTTGCCACCCGCCACCACGACGCCGATCACGATGCACTCGTAGATCCGGCTGACGCTGCGGCTCTGCAACTGTGTGACCAACTGCGTCTGCGCCTGAATGGTCTTGGCCACCACCATCAAGCCGGTGGTGTCCTTGTCCAGACGGTGCACGATACCGCAGCGCGGGACATTGATGATGTCCGGCACGTGGTGCAACAGGGCATTGAGCAAGGTGCCATCAGCGTGCCCGGCTGCCGGGTGAACCACCAGGCCTGCGGGTTTGTTGATGACCAGGATGTCATCGTCTTCATAGACGATATCCAGCTCGATGTCCTGGGCAACCCATTCTCCCTGGGCTTCCTGCTCGGCAGTCAGCTCAAGAATCGCACCGCCATGGACTATGTCTCGCGGGCGGATAACCGCTCCATCCACAGTCAGGCGGCCGTCTTTGATCCAGGCGGAAAGGCGCGAGCGCGAGTGCTCAGCGAATAATTGTGCGGCGACTTGATCGAGGCGTTGGCCGCCCAATTCGGACGGCACCTCTGCGCGAAGTTCAATTTTATCGGACATGCTCAGACTAGGCGTGGCACAGCCTTTGGTTTCGGCTGCGCGCTTGTGGTTAAATACGGCGTCTTTTGCCCCGAGGCTTTCAACGGGGCGCTCATCATAACAGGACGGCCCCGCCCAAGACAGCGGCCGTCATAGGGACGCAAGCCGCCATGCAAGTGAAACACCTGCTGCTGATCGCCATCCTCGCCATGACTGCTGCTTGCTCGTCAACAAAGGACGTCGTCGACGAAAACCTGAGCGAAGTCGAGCTTTACCAGCAAGCTCAGAAAGACTTGGACAATAATAGCTACACCAGCGCCACAGCCAAGCTGAAGGCCCTGGAGTCGCGCTATCCGTTCGGACGCTACGCCGACCAGGCCCAGCTCGAACTGATCTACGCCAACTACAAGAACGCCGAGCCGGAAGCTGCCAAGTCCGCCGCCGAGCGTTTTATCCGCCTGCACCCCCAGCACCCGAACGTGGACTACGCCTACTACATGAAGGGCCTGACCTCGTTCGACCAGGACGTGGGCCTGCTGGCGCGCTTCCTGCCGCTGGACATGACCAAGCGTGATCCGGGTGCCGCCCGCGACTCCTACAACGAGTTCGCCCAGCTGACCAGCCGCTACCCCAACAGCCGCTATGCGCCGGATGCCAAGCAACGCATGATCTACCTGCGTAACCTGCTGGCTTCCTACGAGATCCACGTGGCCCACTACTACCTGACCCGTCAGGCATACGTGGCCGCCGCCAACCGTGGCCGCTACGTAGTGGAAAACTTCCAGGAAACCCCATCCGTGGGTGACGGCCTGGCCGTGATGACCGAGGCTTACCAGCGCCTGCACCTGGACGCTCTGGCGAGCACCAGCCTGGAAACCCTGAAGCTCAACTACCCGGATCACCCAAGCTTGAAAGACGGCCAGTTCGTGCCTCAGGTCGCCGAAGCGGATAACCGTTCGTGGCTGAGCAAGTACACCTTGGGCTTGATCGAATCCCGTCCACCACTGCCACCAGGCGAAACCCGCGCCAACCAGGACGTGATGAAGCAGTTCCAGGACGCGAAAGAAGCCATTCCTTCGGAACTCAAGCCTCACGACGAAAACGGCGATGTGATCGAAGAGCAGGCACCACAGGCCCTCGGCAACAACGAAGACCGTTCGTGGTTCAGCTACATGACCTTCGGCATCTTCGACTGATTGGTCCAGGCAGTATAAAAAGGGAGCCCTCTGGGCTCCCTTTTTTGTGGGCAAGCATTATTGCGCTGTGCGCCTGCCAAGTCCTTGGCTAAACTGGCGCATTCCTTGTCGAGAAGCTGCTTACCATGGTTCGTCTACTGTTCTGGATTGCCGTCATTGCTGCCGCAGTATGGTTCTGGCGCAAATTCAAAAGCCCAAGCGCTCATCAGCAACGGTCCCGTGAGCCCGATGCCACCCCAATGGTGCGTTGCGCCCACTGCGGCGTACACCTGCCGCAGAATCGTGCACTCAGCTCACGTCAAGAGTGGTACTGCACCCAGGCACACCTGGAACAAGGCCCGAAGTCTATCCAGCGCTGAGGCGACCAGCAGGCGCGTAAGGCGTCGGGTCGATAATGGGTGCACGCCCCAGCAGCAAGTCAGTAAATAACTGGCAGGACGCCGGCGCGAGCACCAAGCCATTGCGGTAATGCCCACAATTGAGCCACAGCCCTTTAAACCCGGGAACCTCGCCAATATAGGGAATACCTTCCGGCGAG
The DNA here is from genome assembly GCF_059421065.1 of Pseudomonas sp. GW821-FHT03A09. NCBI lineage: Bacteria > Pseudomonadati > Pseudomonadota > Gammaproteobacteria > Pseudomonadales > Pseudomonadaceae > Pseudomonas > Pseudomonas sp. GW821-FHT03A09. The sequence goes on from NZ_JBWKUX010000006.1 coordinate 280,333, forward strand.
CCGGGCCGCAAACCCGCCCAGTGGCCCACCACTTCAGCGTCGGCCAGCGCGGGAATCAACTCCACAGCCGAAGCCTTGAGGCTTTCCAAGGCCGTTTCTGTCGGCGTCTTGTCGAACCCTTCATGCTCCAGCGTACTGCCAATCAATATGTGCCCGTCACGGCGCGGGATCGCATAGCGCCCTTTGGCCAGGACCATGCTCGGCAGAAATTCCGAGGCACATTTGTACAAAATCATCTGGCCTTTGACGGGTTCAACGGGCAATGCCAAACCCAGTGTCCCCAATAACGCCCCACTCCAGGCTCCTGCCGCGAGCACGACCTGATCGCCGAGAACTCGCCCCGCCGCCGTTTCGACGCCCACCACGACGTCGCCCTCCAGGACAAAGCCTGCGACTTCGCACTGCTCGTGAACCGTCACACCGGGCAATGCCAGCAACGCCGCTCTCAAGGACTTGACCAACCGCGGATTGCGCACATTGGCGACATTGGCCATGTAGATGGCTTGGGAATAACCGCCCCCCAGCACCGGCACAGCATCATGCGCAGCCGACACATCCACTTTGCTCAGGGGCCGCCCCTCACGTGCCGCCCAGGCCAACGCCTCGGCCTCATCCTCCAGGTCGAGCCAGTACAGGCCCGTGGTATGAACCTCCGGATCGACACCCGTGGCAGCAAACAACCGTTGCGCCAGTTGTGGGTAAAAATCCTGGGACCAATGGGCCAAAGCAGTAACCGCCGGGCTATAGCGCCACGGGTACAACGGCGAAACAATCCCACCACCGGCCCACGAAGACTCTTGCCCAAGCCCCGCACGCTCCAGCAGCACGACAGGCTGCCCTTGGGTGGCCAGGTTGTACGCCGTCAACAACCCGATTACTCCGCCGCCGACAATCACCACTCGCTGTTGCTTCGCCATCATTTGATCCAGCCGATATAAAGGGACAGGCGCACACGGCGCCCATTCATCCAGCACTCTCATCATTGCCCCCAGCACGTCTTGCGCGACATCTCAGGAAGGGCTCCCGGATTGCTTCGCGCACCCGTGCTGCTCAAGCTGAACTCACCGCACGCGTCGCCCGCCATGACTGAGTCGACAACGGGCGTGGCCAGCAGGTCAAAATCCTGGGGGTTCAATACAGCACTGATTCTATAGTGATCATTGCCCGCACTGACGCCCTCCGCATCAATAAAAGTGCCGTTCCTGGTGTAAAAACGCTCCAGGTGCTGGGCTTGTTCGGTCAACAACGCGGCGATTTGCCCGCGATAAACCTTTTTTACATGCCCGGTATATCCGGGGTAAGCGATACCCGCCAACACTGCAATGATCGCCACGGCGACCAGTAACTCGATCAGGGTAAAACCCTGGCTATCCATGCCCATTCGCTTGCTCCTTATTGAAGTTGCCGCCATAGGATGCGTTGAAACCACACGCGCCCTCCTTCCTCCACTCGCGCATATACGCTTTCCAGCACCGTGCGCGATTGGCCACCGAGCCCGACAGCCGTCACCCGAAACAACTGCGCCGAGGTTTGTGGCGGCAAATGCGCCAGCCCCAACCCGCTGCCTATGGATTGAATGCCATAGAACCCGCCGTTCAAGGCAACCCAGGTGACTGCCGAGACAGGATTCGTCCCGGCACCTATCAGCGAAAATGCCTCTTCAGGTGGCGCGCAGGTCGTCATCGAGTGGCATTCGGGTAGCCCACTGCCATCCCGCTTTACAGCGGACTCCCCTAACCTGAGACCGCTTTCTCCGCTTTGAAAAGATTGGTTGCGATGCCACAAGCTGCCAGCGACTTTTTGCTGGGATATCGCACCTTGCATCGATGACAAGCCAACCAGTGATAACAACAACAGGAAGACGAGGCTGATCAGCAACACCATCCCCGCCTGACTTAAATGACTACCACCACTTATCCTCACCATGGCCCTACCCCAGACGGTTTCGCAGCGCCGCCACGACGCTGTAGGTCTGGTCCTTCACACGCCCCGTCGGATCTTGCAACGTCATGAGAATGCGCACACTGCGTATCAACGATTCATCGGCCGGGTTCTTGTCGTAACGCACCACACCTGCTGATGTCGGCTTGGCCGCCATGCCAAAGCTGATGTCGAACGTTCGCACGTTATCGATCAGTACCGCCTTGGCCGGCGCCGCCGGGGTGCTGACTTTCAGTTGGCCTGATTCATAGGTGTAGGTGAGTTGGCGCAGCGCAAAGCGGACCTGTCCAGGCGTCGACCCGGGCGGTGCTCCGACGTACGCTTGGGCTGCCGTCTTGCAGTCGGACACCACCGTCCAATCAGGCTTGCCTCCACTGACATCCGCAGTGACCAATGTCAGTGCCATTGCACTTCCCGACATATTCCAGCCCACTGGTCGCTCAAAGATGGCTGGAGCGTCATCGATAAATGGAACGGCCAAACATCCAAATATGCCTGCCAGACGAATATCCTGCGTCATCTTGCCCAGGACAAACCGCGCATCGTCCTGCAGGACCATCGCAGCCTGCTGGCTGGCGTACGTCTTTCGTGTGCTGATCAGCACCTGGCTCCCACCCAGTACCAACAGCAGCCCAACGGATAACGCCAACAGCATTTCAATCAGGCTGAAACCACGTGCAAGGCGCTTCATTGCGACGCTCCCGGTTCATCAGCAATGCGGCTGGTAAGTGTGAAGATCTCCGTTCCCCCCGGGCCGCCTGCGCTCCTGGCGCCCTGCCAACTGATGCTGACGGTGACTTCATGCCCCCTGACCGACACGGCCCCTTTGGCATCTGGACCCGCGAAGCCAATGATATTGGCTTCGAAGTCATGCAGGTCCAGGTCACGGACACTGGAGGTCGGGGTGCTGGGTGGCCCTTGCTCGGCCCGCTCCCATGAATAGTCAGCGCCTGAATTAGCGCGAATTCGGTCGAGCATATCGTAGGCAATGAAGCTGGCCTGGCTGGTCATCCTGGCACTTTCGGTGTGCTTGAGCGCATTGAGTTGGATGGCCGAGGCTCCCAACAAACCAACGGCCAATATCAATACCGCCACCAGCACCTCGATCAGCGTCATGCCAGTTTGGCGCCAGCGGAAGGTGCGTAGAAAAAACGTGTCTGTACGGGCAAGCATTACCGTCGTCATCCATGTCGAGGGCCGAAAAAAGCAGGAAAAACCTACGTGTGGCCCAAGACTAGCGCCGGTTTTTAACCAATGCCGCTCTAGGAACAAAGGGAAATACTTTGGACATAAAGGCCATCATTCAACCCAAGCAGCCGGTAGCTATACCTATCACTACCCGTCGAATCACCGACGGCGTCCACGGAGGGACGGCATATGAAAGAACGAGGCTTTACCCTGATCGAGTTATTACTGGGCCTGATGGTGAGCGGCATCCTGGCGCATCTGGCAGCGCCCAACTTCAAAGGGTTACTTGAGGCATACCAGCAACGCAGCGCAGCAAACTCGCTGGCGGACGGCCTGCGCTTCGCACGCAATGAAGCGCTCGCACGCAACCGCGACGTGGTCATTCATGCATCGGAGGACGATTGGAGCCAAGGCTGGCGAGTCATCGAGGATGTCAGTGGGCGCGGTCATATGGACGATGACAACCCGGTACTGCTGGAGAGGCAGGACAGCGGGCACATAACCATTGTGGGCAATGGGCCGGTCAAAAGCCTGGTGCGCTTCAGCGGGTTGGGCGAACCGATTTTTACAGGAGGAGGCTTCCGTGCCGGCACCGTTCACATATGCGGCATGGACCAGGCACAAAGCCTGTATCAGGTCGTGCTGGCCCCCAGCGGCCGCATCAGCCTGCGCAGTGATAAAACCGAGCAGGCATTATGCCGGGGCTAGCACATCGTGGCTCAGAGCAGCGAGCGAATCCGCAGTTCCTTGGGCATCGAGAACGTGATGTTCTCTTCACGGCCGGCCAGCTCATCGGCACCGGTAGCACCCCAAGCCTGCAACTGCTGGATTACGCCGCGTACCAGGACTTCCGGGGCCGAGGCACCCGCCGTGATACCGATACGCTCAACACCATCGAACCAACTGCGCTGCATGTCTTCGGCGCCGTCGATCAGGTAGGCGGGCGTAGCCATGCGTTCAGCCAGCTCACGCAGGCGGTTGGAGTTGGAACTGTTCGGGCTGCCGACCACCAGCACCACGTCGCACTCGTTGGCCAATTGCTTGACCGCGTCCTGGCGGTTTTGCGTGGCGTAGCAAATGTCATCCTTGCGCGGGCCGCCAATGGCCGGGAATCGCGTGCGCAAGGCATCGATAACGCGGCTGGTGTCGTCCATCGACAAGGTAGTCTGCGTCACGAAGGCCAAACGCTCAGGGTTGTGTACCTGCAAGTTGGCGACGTCTTTTTCGTCTTCCACCAGGTAGATAGCCCCGCCATTACTGGCATCGTACTGACCCATGGTGCCTTCGACTTCCGGATGGCCGGCGTGGCCGATCAGGATGCATTCACGACCGTCGCGACTGTAGCGAGCGACTTCGATATGCACCTTGGTGACCAATGGGCAGGTAGCGTCGAACACTTTCAGGCCACGCCCGGCAGCCTCGGTACGCACGGCCTGGGAAACACCATGGGCGCTGAAGATGACGATAACGTCGTCCGGCACCTGGTCGAGTTCTTCGACAAAGATCGCACCGCGTGCGCGCAGGTCTTCGACCACGAATTTGTTGTGGACGACTTCATGGCGCACATAAATCGGCGGCCCGAAGACTTCCAGGGCGCGATTGACGATTTCGATCGCCCGGTCCACGCCGGCGCAGAAGCCACGGGGGTTGGCGAGTTTGATTTGCATGCTGTGCCTCGTGTCTTGCTCGGCAAGAAATTGGACCTTGTGGGAGCTGGCTTGCCTGCGATGCGAACAACTCGGTGTATCAGCTACACCGGGGTGATGCTATCGCAGGCAAGCCTGCTCCCACACAAGCCAGCCCTCACAGGAGCCGGTTTCGTTGATCAGAGCGCTTTAACGTCGATGATTTCAACGTCAAACGTCAAGGTTTTACCGGCCAACGGGTGGTTGAAGTCGATGGTCACTTGCGTGTCATCGAAGGCCTTGACCACGCCAGGCAGCTCGGTATTCGCCGCATCATTGAAGATCACCAGCAAGCCTTCCGACAGGTCCATGCCTTCGAACTGCGAACGCGGGATGATCTGTACGTTCTGCGGATTGGGCTGGCCAAAGGCGTTTTCCGGCAGGATCTGCAGGTTGCGCTTGTCGCCGGCCTTGAAGCCGAACAGGGCTGCCTCGAAACCCGGCAGCAGGTTGCCATCACCGACCTTGAAGGTCGCAGGGGCTTTGTCGAACGTGCTGTCGACCGTGTCGCCATTCTCCAGGCGCAATGCGAAATGCAAAGTGACTTCCGTGTTCTGGCCGATACGTTGCTCAGCCAATACCTGATCAGTCATTGACGGTCTCTCCGGTTTTCTTACTTTTGAACATGTCCAACGCCAGCATGATTGCACCGACGGTGATGGCGCTGTCGGCAAAGTTGAACGCCGGGAAATACCAGCGGTTCTGCCAATGCACTAGGATGAAGTCGATCACATGGCCCAAGGCAATGCGGTCGTACAGGTTGCCCAACGCACCGCCCAGCACCAACGCCAGGGCGATGGCGAGCCAGGTGTCATCGCGGCCCAGGCGCTTGAGCCAGACCACCAGCACCGCACTGACCACCACGGCGATCAGTGCGAACAGCCAGCGCTGCCAGCCACCGCTGTCAGCGAGGAAGCTGAAGGCGGCGCCGGTGTTGTAGGCCAATGTCCAGCTGAAGTAATCCGGGATCACCACAATCTGCTGGAACATTTCCAGAGCACCCTCGAAGTGAGCCTTGCTGACCTGGTCAATGACCAGGACCAGCACGCTCAATACGAGCCAGCCCAGACGTCCGAAACGGCTGGTGTTAGGCATAGTGGCGAACCTCACCAGCACCGCTGATATTGTCGACGCAACGGCCGCAGATTTCCGGATGCTCAGGGTTCACGCCGACATCTTCACGGCAGTGCCAGCAACGGGCGCACTTGGGGAAGGCCGACTTGACCACTTTGAGCTTGAGGCCCGGCACTTCGGTCGCCACGGCGTCTGCCGGTGCCTGGGCAAACGGAGCCAGGCTGGCCGTCGAGGTGATCAGCACGAAGCGCAGCTCGTTGCTCAGCTTGGCCAGGTCGGCGGTCAGGCCGTCCTCGGCAAACAGAGTGACTTCAGCTTGCAGGTTACCACCGACAGCCTTGGCCGCACGCTGGACTTCCAATTCCTTGTTCACCGCAACCTTGACGGCCATCACGCCTTCCCAGTACTCGCGGCCCAGTTCGAAGTCAGCCGGCAATTCGGTCAGGCCCTCGTACCAGGTGTTGAGCATCACGGACTCGTTGCGCTCGCCCGGCAAGTACTCCCACAGCTCATCGGCGGTGAAGGCCAGGATCGGTGCGATCCAGCGCACCAGCGCTTCGGAGATGTGATACAGCGCGGTCTGCGCCGAACGGCGCGCCTTGCTGTTCGCGCCGGTGGTGTACTGGCGGTCCTTGATGATGTCGAGATAGAAACCGCCCAGCTCCTGCACACAGAAGTTGTGGATCTTCGAGTAGACGTTCCAGAAGCGGTATTCGCCGTAGTGCTCTTGCAGTTCGCGCTGCAGCAACAGGGTACGGTCCACGGCCCAACGGTCCAGGGCGAGCATGTCCTCGGCCGGCAGGATGTCGGTAGCCGGGTTGAAACCGGTCAGGTTCGACAGCAGGAAGCGTGCGGTATTACGAATACGGCGGTAGGCATCGGCGCTGCGCTGCAGGATCTGCTCCGACACAGCCATTTCGCCCGAGTAGTCGGTCGAGGCAACCCACAGACGCATGATGTCGGCGCCCAAGGTGTCATTGACCTTTTGCGGCGCAATCACGTTGCCCAGGGACTTGGACATCTTGCGGCCGTTTTCATCCACGGTGAAACCATGGGTCAGCAGTTCGCGGTACGGGGCGTGGTTGTCGATCGCGCAGCCGGTCAGCAACGACGAGTGGAACCAGCCACGGTGTTGGTCCGAACCTTCCAGGTACAGGTCGGCGCGTGGGCCGGTCTCGTGCCCCATAGGGTGCGAGCCGCGCAGTACGTGCCAGTGGGTGGTGCCCGAGTCGAACCACACGTCGAGGGTGTCGCTGATCTTGTCATACAGCGGAGCCTCGTCGCCCAACAGCTCAGCGGCGTCCAGCTTGAACCAGGCTTCGATGCCTTCCTGCTCAACACGCTGGGCCACGACTTCCATCAGCTCAACGGTACGTGGGTGCAGCTCGCCGCTTTCCTTATTGAGGAAGAACGGGATCGGCACACCCCAGTTACGCTGGCGGGAGATGCACCAGTCCGGACGGTTGGCGATCATCGAGTGCAGGCGCGCCTGGCCCCAGGCCGGGATGAAGCCGGTGTCTTCGATGGCTTTGAGCGAGCGCACGCGCAGTGTGTCGCCACTGACCGGCTCTTTGTCCATGCCGATGAACCACTGCGCGGTGGCGCGGTAGATCAGCGGGGTCTTGTGGCGCCAGCAGTGCATGTAGCTGTGCTGGATGGTAGCGGTCTGCATGAGCGCACCGACCTCGCTCAGCTTCTCGATGATCGCTTTGTCAGCCTTGAAGATGAACTGACCGCCGAAGAACTCCAGCGAAGGCACATAAACACCGTTGCTCTGCACCGGGTTGATGATGTCATCGTTGACCAAGCCGTATTTCTTGCAGATCACGAAGTCGTCCACGCCATAGGCGGGGGAGCAGTGAACCACACCGGTACCCGAACCCAGCTCAACGTAGTCAGCCAGATAAACCGGCGACAAACGGTCATAGAACGGGTGACGGAAGTTGATCAGTTCCAGCGCGGAGCCAGTGGTGGTGGCGATCACCGAACCTTGCAGTTCGTAGCGGGCCAGGCAGGACTCGACCATTTCTTCAGCGAGCACCAGCAGGCGATCACCGACGTCCACCAGGGCATAGGTGAACTCCGGGTGCACGTTCAGCGCCTGGTTGGCGGGGATGGTCCACGGGGTGGTGGTCCAGATCACGATGGCCGCGGGCTTGCTCAGGCTGGCCAGGCCGAAGGCCTCGGCCAGTTTGGCATCGTCGGCGATCGGGAACGCGACGTCGATGGTCGACGACTTCTTGTCTTCGTATTCGACTTCCGCTTCAGCCAGGGCCGAACCGCAGTCGAAGCACCAGTTCACGGGCTTGAGGCCCTTGAACACGAAACCGCCCTTGACGATTTCGGCCAAGGCGCGGATTTCACCGGCCTCGTTCTTGAAATCCATGGTCTTGTACGGGTTGGCCCAGTCGCCCAACACGCCCAGACGGATGAATTCGGACTTCTGCCCTTCGATCTGCTCGGTGGCGTAGGCACGGCACAGTTCGCGGGTTTTATCCGCGCCCAGGTTCTTGCCGTGGGTCACTTCGACTTTGTGCTCGATCGGCAGGCCGTGGCAATCCCAGCCCGGGACATAAGGTGCGTCGAAACCCGAAAGGGTTTTCGAGCGGATGATCATGTCCTTGAGAATCTTGTTCAGCGCATGACCGATGTGAATCGTGCCGTTGGCATAAGGAGGGCCGTCGTGCAGGACGAATTTCGGACGATCCTTGCCAATTTCGCGCAACTTTCCGTACAGGCCAATACTGTCCCAGCGCTGCAGGATCTGTGGTTCGCGCTGTGGCAGGCCGGCCTTCATTGGGAAGGCGGTGTCCGGAAGGTTTAGCGTGGCTTTATAGTCGGTCATTTAAGGCTCTTCGGTTAGCGATGGGCGCTAGGTGCGGCTAGTGCACGGGCGGCGGCGACATCCGCATTGATCGCCGTTTTCAACGCCTCAAGGGAGGCGAAACGCTGCTCTTCACGCAGCTTCTGGTGGAAAACCACCGTCAAACGCCGGTCATACAGATCACCGGCAAAATCCAAAAGGTGTACTTCCAGGTGGGCCTTGCCATCACCTGCAACCGTGGGCCTGACGCCTATATTGGCGACTCCCGGCCACGATTGGCCGTCGATGTCGACACTCACCAGGTAAACGCCGGTCAGCGGCACACGACGGCGCTTGAGTTGCACGTTGGCAGTTGGCGTGCCCAATTGGCGCGCCAGCTTCTGCCCGTGCAGTACCCGCCCGGCAATGCGGAACGGGCGACCGAGCAGACGCTCGGCCAAGGCAAAGTCGGCAGCGGCCAGGGCATTACGCACCTGGGTGCTGCTGACGCGCAGGCCATCCAGTTCGACGGTTTGCGCGGCTTCGACGGTAAAACCCTGGTTGACGCCAGCGTGTTGCAGGAAATCGAAATCCCCTACGCGGTCGCAACCGAAACGGAAGTCGTCGCCAACTTCCAAATGCTGCACCCCCAGGCCGTCCATCAGGATACGGTCGACGAACTCGGCGGCGCTGAGACTTTGCAAACGCTGGTTGAAGGCCAGGCAGAGGACTCGGTCCACACCCTCTTCAGCCAGCAGCTGAAGCTTGTCGCGCAAGCGGGCCAGTCGGGCCGGTGCCGTTTCCGGGGTGAAAAACTCCCGCGGCTGTGGCTCAAAAATCACCACGCAGCTGGGCACGCCCAACTCGACCGCTCGCTCGCGCAGCCGAGCCAGGATAGCCTGGTGGCCACGGTGAACACCGTCAAAGTTGCCAATAGTGGCGACGCAGCCCCGATGTTCAGGGCGCAGGTTGTGGAGACCTCGAACCAGCTGCATAACGCGCTTCTTGCTCATAAAGTGGTCGATTATAACCACACCCGGCCCCGGACGACAGGCAACAGCGCAGGCCAAATGGGTCGATTCGATAAAACAATCGTTTTATTACGGCAAAGTCCCTACCCCAGGGACTTGCGATTGAAATCCCGCAGACGGAAGCCTTGCAGCAGCAACATGCCGAAGTAAACCACAACACCGACGACCACCAGCAAGCCGAGGCGCATGAAGCGCTCCAGCATATGCCCTTCGTCCCAGGCTGGCATGAAGTGCATCAAACCCAATAGCACTGCCGACATCGCGCCCACCGCCACCAGCAGTTTGAGCGCAAACATGCCCCAGCCCGGTTGCGGTTGGAACATCTGCTGCTTACGCAGTTGATAGAACAGCAGGCCAGCATTGATGCAGGCGCCGGCACTGATGGCCAAGGCCAACCCCGCGTGCGCCAGTGGGCCAATGAACACCAGGTTGAGCAATTGGGTGACGATCAGCGTGAAGATCGCGATTTTCACCGGCGTACGGATGTTTTGCTGAGCATAGAAGCCCGGCGCCAACACTTTGATTACGATAATGCCGAGCAGGCCTACCGAATAGGCAATCAGCGCACGCTGGGTCATGGAGGCATCAAACGCGCTGAACTGGCCGTACTGGAACAACGACACCGTCAGCGGTTCAGCCAGGATTCCCAAGGCCAGGGAACACGGCAGCACCAGCACGAAGCACAGTCGCAGCCCCCAATCGAGGATGCGCGAGTATTCCTGGCGGTCCTTGCTGGCGTAGGTGCGCGACAGGGTCGGCAACAAAATCGTGCCCAGGGCCACACCCAGCACGCCGGATGGCAGTTCCATCAGGCGATCGGCGTAGTACATCCACGACACTGAGCCAGACACCAGCAATGAGGCAAACGCCGTGTTGATAATCAGGGAAATCTGGCTGACCGATACGCCGAGGATCGCCGGCAGCATGTTGCGCATCACGCGCCAGACGCCGGTGTCCTTCAGGTTCAGGCGCGGCAGCACGAGCATGCCAATCTTTTTCAGGTGTGGCAGTTGGTACAGCAGTTGCGCCAGGCCACCAGCCAGCACGGCCCAGCCGAGAGCCATCACCGACGGGTCGAAGTACGGCGTGAGGAACAACGCAAAGATGATCATGCTCACGTTGAGCAAGGTCGGCACGAACGCCGGCACCGAGAAGCGGTTCCAGGTATTCAGGATGGCGCCAGCCAGGGATGACAGCGAAATCAGCAATATATAAGGAAAAGTCACCCGCAGCAGATCAGTGGTCAGCGCGAATTTTTCCGGTGTATTGGCAAAACCCGGGGCCGTAGCCCAGATCACCCAGGGTGCGGCAAGCATGCCGGCGATGGTGACGAGCATCAGAGCCAATGTCAGTAAACCTGAGACATAAGCAATAAAGGTACGGGTCGCCTCCTCGCCCTGCTGAGCCTTGTATTCCGCCAGGATCGGCACGAACGCCTGGGAAAACGCGCCCTCGGCGAAGATCCGACGCAGCAGGTTGGGCAGTTTGAAGGCAATAAAGAAGGCGTCCGTGGCCATGCTGGCGCCAAAAATCCGCGCCAGCAGGGTGTCGCGAACAAACCCCAATACCCGGGAGATCATCGTGATAGAGCTGACGGCAGCCAACGATTTGAGCAGATTCATTGAAAGAGTTTGCGCCTATAGATAAACAGCAGGCGAACAAAGCGCCCACTTATGCGATACTGCGCGCCTGCAACAGCACAGAGCCAAAGCTCGCGAGTTTACAGGTCAAGCGCCGGAAATAAATCACCCGCCTCTTCAGATCGACCACTCAGCAGTTCGCATCAGCCGCCCTTGACAACCCATCAAGTCATCGGCATGATTCGCGGCCTATTTTGTTTGCTATTTCCTAAAAAGTCTTTCGAGGAGCTCGACGGTGGCCAACACACCTTCCGCCAAAAAACGTGCAAAACAGGCTGAGAAGCGTCGCAGCCACAACGCCAGCCTGCGTTCCATGGTTCGTACCTACATCAAGAATGTAGTTAAAGCCATCGACACCAAAGACGCTGCTAAAGCTCAAGCTGCTTACGTTCTGGCTGTGCCTGTTATCGACCGTATGGCCGATAAAGGCATCATCCACAAGAACAAGGCCGCTCGTCATAAGAGCCGCCTGAATGGCCACATCAAGGCTCTGAGCGTCGCTGCTGCAGCCTAAGTGGTAACAACTGCCACGCAGCTCAGGTTGCGAAACAGTTAAGAAATGCCCCGTACCGAAAGGTCCGGGGCATTTTTGTTTGCGCCTCACATCTGGAGTGCACAGACCAAAATGTGGGAGGGGGCTTGCCCCTCGATGGCAGTGGATCAGTGGGAAATACGCTTGCTGACACACCGCTATCGGGGGCAAGCCCCCTCCCACATTTTGATCACAGTGCATTTTCAGGCGCAAAAAAAGCCCCGAACCAGTCGGGGCTTTTTGCTACCTATTGATCAAACCACAATCAATGGTGGTGACCGCCTTCACCGTGGACGTGGCCGTGAGCCACTTCTTCCTGGGAAGCGTCGCGGATGGCAACGATCTTCACTTTGAAGTTCAGGCGCTGGCCAGCCAGTGGGTGGTTACCGTCGACAGTCACGTCATCGCCGTCCAGATCGCGGATGGTGACGATCTGCATTTGGCCGTCCGGTGCGGAAGCGTGGAACTGCATGCCCACTTCCAGTTCGTCGACGCCTTCGAACATGCTGCGGCTCAGGGTGCTGACCAGTTCGGCGGAGTATTCGCCGTAGGCATCTTCAGGCTCAACGGCTACGGTCAGTTCATCACCAACGTTCTTGCCTTCCAGAGCCTTCTCCAGGCCCGGGATGATGTTGCCTGCGCCTTGCAGGTAGACCAGCGGCGCGCCGCCGGCTGAGCTGTCGATGACCTCACCAGCGTCGTTGGTCAGGGTATAGTCGATGGAGACAGCCTTGTTAGCGGCGATCGTCATGGGGCGAGACCTTTTGCATAAGAATGAAGAACGGACAAGTCTAAACAAGGATTTGCCCGAAAGCGAACAGAACCCGGACAGACGGGACCGATCAACGGCCTCCTTCATCATCGGGTTCCATCAGGACGACGACCAGCACTGGGTGGCCGAACTCTCCTGCGGGCACACCCAGCACCTGCGCCACCAACCGCCATGGCAGTCCCGGGCGTGGGTACTCGACCCGACGCAACGCCTTGGAAAAATAGGCCAACCCTTTGTGTGCGGCTGGTGTGCGCAAGGGCACGAATAACGATAACCTTGATGCCTGATTCCCGGCAGGCGCTCAACCATAGAGCACCACCGAAGCCATGCACCTCCAGAGAATTCGCATGCAGACTTTTTTTATCGCGCCCACCGATTTTGGTGTGGGTCTGACCTCCATCAGCCTTGGGCTGGTGCGCACCCTTGAGCGAGCCGGGTTGAAAGTCGGCTTCTTCAAACCGATTGCCCAGCCCCATCCCGGCGATACTGGCCCGGAACGCTCCACCGAACTGGTAGCACGCACCCACGGCCTGAAACCACCACAACCCCTGGGCCTGGCCCACGTTGAGCGCATGCTGGGTGACGGCCAGCTCGATGAGCTGCTCGAAGAAATCATCACGCTGTATCAGCAGGCGGCCGTGGGCAAAGATGTGCTGATCGTGGAAGGCATGGTGCCGACCCGCAGCGCCAGCTACGCGGCACGGGTCAACCTGCACCTGGCCAAGAGCCTCGACGCCGAAGTGATCCTGGTGTCCGCACCGGAAAACGAAGTGCTCACCGAGCTCTCCGGCCGCGTCGAGTTGCAGGCCCAACTGTTCGGCGGTCCGAAAGATCCGAAAGTGCTGGGCGTAATCCTCAACAAAGTACGCACCGACGAAAGCATGGAGGCGTTCTCGGCACGCCTCAAGGAGCACTCGCCGTTATTGCGCAGCGGCGACTTCCGCCTGCTCGGCTGCATTCCCTACCAGCCCGAACTCAACGCCCCGCGTACCCGCGACGTGGCCGACCTGATGGGCGCGCAGATCCTCAACGCTGGCGACTATGAAAGCCGGCGCATGACCAAGATCATCATCTGCGCCCGCACCATGCGCAATACCGTGGAACTGCTCAAACCCGGCGTGTTGGTGGTGACCCCAGGCGACCGTGACGACATCATCCTCGCCGTCAGCCTCGCGGCGATCAACGGCGTGCCCCTGGCTGGCCTGCTGCTGACCAGTGACACCCTGCCCGACCCGCGCATCATGGATCTGTGCCGCGGCGCGTTCCAGGCCGGGCTGCCAGTGCTGTCGGTGAGCACCGGCTCCTACGACACGGCGAACCAACTCAACAGCCTTAACAAAGAAATCCCCATCGATGACCGCGAGCGTGCGGAGATCATCACCGACTTCGTCGCCAGCCACCTCGATGCCCGCTGGCTGCACCAACGCTGCGGTACGCCACGGGAGATGCGCCTGTCACCCGCCGTGTTCCGCTACCAGTTGATCCAGCGCGCCCAGGCAGCCAACAAGCGTATCGTACTGCCCGAAGGCAGCGAACCGCTGACCGTGCAAGCCGCCGCCATCTGCCAGGCGCGCGGCATTGCCCGCTGCGTATTGCTGGCCAAGCCGGCGGACGTGGAAGCCGTCGCCCGCGCCCAAGGCATCGAATTGCCCGAGGGCCTGGAGATTCTCGACCCGGACCTGATTCGCCAGCGCTACGTCGAACCGATGGTGGCCCTGCGCAAGAGCAAAAGCCTCAACGCACCGATGGCCGAGCAGCAATTGGAAGACACCGTGGTGATCGCCACCATGATGCTCGCGCTGGATGAAGTGGACGGCCTGGTGTCCGGCGTCATTCACTCCACCGCCAACACCATCCGCCCTGCCCTGCAACTGATCAAGACCGCGCCGGGCTGCACGCTGGTGTCGTCGGTGTTTTTCATGCTGTTCCCCGAGCAGGTGCTGGTGTACGGCGACTGCGTGATGAACCCGCATCCGAGCGCGGCCGAATTGGCGGAGATCGCCTTGCAAAGCGCCGACTCGGCCGCTGCGTTCGGTATCACACCGCGCGTGGCGATGATCAGCTACTCCAGCGGCGATTCGGCCAGCGGCGAGGAAGTGGAAAAAGTCCGCGAAGCCACCCTGCTGGCACATGAACAGCAAAGCTCGCTGCTGATCGACGGCCCGCTGCAATACGACGCCGCCGCCAACGAAACCGTCGCTCGGCAGTTGGCGCCCAACAGCCAAGTCGCTGGTAAAGCCACCGTGTTTGTATTCCCGGACCTGAACACTGGCAACACCACGCACAAGGCCGTGCAACGCAGCGCCGATTGCGTGAGCCTGGGGCCAATGCTTCAGGGCCTGCGCAAACCGGTGAACGACCTACCACGGGGCGCTCAAGTAGACGACATCGTGTACACCATCGCACTGACAGCGATCCAAGCCGCCAACCGAACCATGGATATCTAAATGCTGGATTTTCTACCTGCCGCCATACGCGGGGTGATTGCTTCACTGTTGCTGGCGCTGAACACAATCCTGTTGTGTTCATTCCTGTTTATCGTGGCGTTGTTCAAGGCACTGCCGTTCGCCAAGCGTTTCAGCGAATGGCTGATGAACCACACCCATGAAGCCTGGGTCACCAACAACAAGGGTTGGATGAACCTGGTGCAGCGCACACGCTGGCACGTGACCGGCCTTGAAGGGTTGGACTACCAGCACTCGTACCTGGTGACCAGTAATCACCAGAGCTGGGTCGACATCATGGTGCTGCAATACGTGCTGAACCGCCGGATTCGCCCGCTGAAATTCTTCCTCAAGCAAGAGCTGATCTGGGTGCCGGTGATCGGCCTGGCCTGGTGGGCGCTGGGCTTTCCGTTCATGAAACGCTACACCAAGGCCTATCTGGAGAAGCACCCAGAGAAGAAAGGCAAAGACCTGGAAACCACCCGCAAGACCTGTGCGAAGTTTCGCGACAACCCGGTGGGCATTTTCAACTTTGCCGAGGGCACGCGGTTTACCCCAGGAAAGCATGCTCAACAGAAATCGCCGTTTCGCTATCTGCTCAAACCCAAAGCCGGTGGTATCGCGTTTGTGCTGGACGCCATGGGTGAGCAGCTGAAGTCATTGGTCAACGTAACCATTCACTATCCCGCCGGTCGCCCTGGGTATTGGGATTTGCTGTGCGGGAAGGTAAAGGACGTGGTGGTGCAGTTCGAAGAAGTGCAGATCCCGGCCGAGTTTATCGGCAAGAATTATGAGCAGGACGGGGAGTATCGGACGGCGTTCCAGGGCTGGATCAACCGGTTGTGGGAAGACAAGGATGCAGGCCTAGAAAGGCTCCACACCGAATACCCAGACAAGCATTGATCAAAATGTGGGAGGGGGCTTGCCCCCGATGGCAGTGTGTCAGTCAGTACATCTTTTTCTGACCCACCGCTATCGGGGGCAAGCCCCCTCCCACATTTGATTGCTAGAAGCTTTAGATCGCGCCGCGCTGACGCAACAGCTCCAGCACTTGCTTGACGCTCTCTTCCAGTGACAGGGCCTGGGTGTCGATCACCAGATCGGCATTCAACGGCACATCATAAGGGAACGACTCGCCCGGGATGTTATCCCCACCGGCAGCGTACAAGCCTTGCGGATCACGCTCGGCACACACCAGCGGCGACGCTTGCACATAAACCGTCAGCAGACGATCAGCACCAATCAGCGCCTTGGCCTGTTCGCGGCCTTCGGCGTCCGGTGCGACGAACGCCGCCAGGGTCAGCAGGCCCGCTTCGTTGAACTGGCGCGCCACGTGAGCGGCACGACGCCAGTTCTCTGTGCGACCGGCACGGTCCTGCGGCAAGCCCTTGTTCAGGTCGTGACGCAGGTTCTGGCCATCCAGTACGAATACCGCGCGGCCCATGTCGAACAGCTTGCGCTCGACCGCGTAGGCCAAGGTGCTCTTGCCCGCACCGGACAAGCCGCTGAACAGCACGGTGGCTGGCTGCTGGCCGAAGCGCAATGCACGCTCTTCGGTAGCGACATGAGCCAACTTGCCGTGCTGCGCCGCACCGCCGTGGCCGACGGGTGGCGCGATGATCATGCCTGCGGCCACCGTGCCGTTGGTCAAACGGTCGATGACGATAAACGCACCGGTGGTGCGGTTGCTGTCATAGCCGTCCAGGGCAATGGCGGCGTCGAGGCTGACCTTGACCCGGCCGATTTCGTTCAACTGCAGCGAACTCGCCGGACCTTCGGCCAGGGTGTTCACGTCCACACGGTGCACGATGCTGGTGATGGAACCCGGCACGTAGCTGGTGGCGCGCTTGATGTCGTATTTCTTGCCCGGCAGCATCGGTTCCTCGGCCATCCACACCAGCATGGCGTCGAAGGCGTCGGTCACTTGTGGCACGTTGTCGGCATGCACCAGCAGGTCGCCACGGGAGATGTCGATCTCGTCTTCCATGGTCAGTGTCACAGCCTGGCCCGGGCCTGCGTGTTCCAACTCACCTTCGAAGGTGACAATGGATTTGACGCGGCTGCTCTTGCCCGACGGCAGCACCACCACTTCGTCGCCCTTGTGCACGATGCCGCTGGCCAGGGTGCCGGCGAAACCACGGAAGTTCAGGTTCGGACGGTTGACGTACTGCACCGGGAAACGCAGGTCGGTGTAGTTGCGGTCGTTGGCGATTTCGACGGTTTCGAGGATCTCCATCAGCGACTGGCCGGTGTACCACGGCGAACGCTCGCTCTTGTTCACCACGTTGTCGCCCTTGAGCGCCGACATCGGCACGAACGCCAGGGTGCTCGGCTTGAAGGCGATGCCGTCGGCGAACTTCAGGTAATCGGCCTTGATTTGCTCGAATACGCTTTGGTCGAAGCCATTGATGTCCATCTTGTTGACGGCCACCACGATGTGCTTGATGCCCAGCAACGAGGCGATGAAGCTGTGGCGACGGGTCTGGGTTTGCACGCCATAACGCGCGTCAATCAAGATAATCGCCAGGTCACAGGTAGACGCACCGGTGGCCATGTTGCGGGTGTACTGCTCATGGCCAGGGGTGTCGGCGATGATGAATTTGCGCTTGGCGGTGGAGAAGTAGCGGTACGCGACATCAATGGTGATGCCCTGCTCACGCTCGGCCTGCAGGCCATCGACCAGCAACGCCAGGTCGATGTCGTCACCGGTGGTGCCGACCTTCTTCGAATCGCGGGTGATGGCTTCCAGGTGATCTTCGTAGATCATCTTGGAGTCGTGCAGCAGGCGCCCGATCAGGGTGCTCTTGCCGTCGTCGACGTTGCCGCAGGTCAGGAAGCGCAGCATTTCCTTGCGCTCGTGCTGGCCCAGGTAGGCGAGGATGTCCTCGCTGATCAAATCAGATTGATGCGACATGACAGCCCCTTAGAAATAGCCTTGACGTTTTTTATCTTCCATCGAGCCGGCACCATCGTGATCGATGACACGGCCCTGGCGCTCGGAAGTTCGCGTCAGGAGCATTTCCTGAATGATGTCCGTCAGCGTCTCGGCTTCGGACTCCACCGCGCCCGTCAACGGGTAGCAGCCAAGGGTACGGAAACGTACTTTCTTTTTGACGATTCGGGCTTTGTCTTCGTCGGACAGGTGCTCGAGGATGCGGTCGTCGTCGATCATGATCAACGTGCCGTTCTTCTCGATCACTTCACGCTCGGCGGCGAAGTACAGCGGAACGATCGGGATGCCTTCCAGATAGATGTACTGCCAGATGTCCAGCTCGGTCCAGTTGGACAGCGGGAACACACGGATCGACTCGCCCTTGTTGACGTTGCCGTTGTAGACGTTCCACAGCTCCGGGCGCTGATTCTTCGGGTCCCAGCGGTGTTTGCTGTCGCGGAACGAGTACACGCGCTCTTTGGCGCGGGATTTCTCTTCATCACGACGGGCACCGCCGAAAGCTGCGTCGAAACCATGCTTGTCCAGGGCTTGCTTGAGGCCCTCGGTCTTCATGATGTCGGTGTGCTTGGCGCTGCCGTGGGTGAACGGGTTGATGCCCTGCGCCACGCCATCCGGGTTGACGTGGGTGATCAGGTCCAGGCCCAGTTCTTCGACCATTTTGTCGCGGAACTTGTACATCTCCTGGAATTTCCAGCGGGTGTCGACGTGCATCACCGGGAACGGCAGCTTGCCCGGGAAGAAGGCCTTGCGTGCCAGGTGCAGCATCACGGCGGAGTCTTTACCGATCGAGTAGAGCATCACCGGGTTGTCGAACTCGGCGGCGACCTCGCGGATGATGTGGATGCTTTCCGCCTCCAGCTGTTTCAGATGCGTCAGTTTGTCGACCATGGTTACTCACGGAAAAACGATCTTATGGACGGCCTGCGGGCCGTGTTCGAGCGAGGCATGCTAGCACAGCACCTTCTTCTATTCAGGGAGCCATCTAGATCGAAACGGTATATGAATATACCTGCCTGTTTGGGCTTCCTGTGGGAGCCAGCACCCACATGTTTGCCCAGCAGTGAAGCTTAGATAGGATTCGGGCAATCGATGAACAGATGCTCCAAGGCAAAACGGCGAGCCAGGTAATCACCCAGTGCCTGTACGCCATAGCGCTCAGTGGCGTGATGGCCGGCGGCGATGAAGCTGATGTCGTTTTCACGCGCACTGTGGAAGGTTTGCTCGGAAGCTTCGCCGCTCAGGTAAAGGTCGACACCGGCAGCAATCGCCTGGTCGATGTAGCCCTGGCCACCGCCGGTACACCAGCCGACGCGACGGATCATTTCGCTGCCTTCGATCAGCAGCGGCTCGCGCCCCATCACGTCCTGCACACGGCGGGCGAAATCCCGGGGCGACAAGGGCTCGGCGAGGGAACCAACCAGGCCGACGATCTTGGGGTTGCTCGGGTCCAGAAGACCTTCGACGGTGATATCCAACTGGCGAGCAAGCTGCACGTTGTTGCCGACGTCGGGATGCAGGTCCAGTGGCAGGTGGTAGGCCAGCAGGCTGATGTCGTGCTTGAGCAGCGTCTTGAGACGACGCTGCTTCATGCCGGTGATGCAGGGGTTCTCGCCTTTCCAGAAATACCCGTGGTGCACCAGGATCAAATCGGCCTGGGCTTCGACGGCGGCGTCCAGCAACGCTTGGCTGGCGGTCACGCCGCTGACGATGCGCATGACTTGCGGACGCCCCTCGACCTGCAGGCCGTTGGGGCAGTAATCGGCAATTTTTGCACTGCCGAGGTAGCGGTCCGCTTCCTCGACGAGGGTGGTAAGGGGGACGGCCATAAAAGACTCCTAAATATCCCGTTCCGAGGCGCTCGCAGCCTCGTATAATGCGCGACATTATGGGCGCTCTCCCGCCCCCTGCAACCTGTCAGGACTTACTTGATGCTCAAGGCACTGCGTTTTTTTGGATGGCCATTGTTGGCTGGCGTGCTGATCGCGATGCTGATTATTCAGCGTTATCCCCAGTGGGTGGGCTTGCCCAGCCTTGATGTGAACCTGCAACAGGCGCCGCAAACCAGTTCAGTGGTACAAGGCCCGGTAACCTATGCAGACGCCGTCGTCATCGCGGCCCCCGCCGTGGTCAACCTGTACACCACCAAGGTCATCAACAAACCGGCGCATCCGTTGTTTGAAGACCCGCAGTTCCGCCGCTACTTCGGCGACAACGGCCCCAAGCAGCGCCGCATGGAATCCAGCCTGGGTTCTGGGGTGATCATGAGCCCGGAAGGCTACATCCTCACCAATAACCACGTGACCAGCGGCGCCGACCAGATTGTCGTGGCCCTGCGCGATGGTCGTGAAACCCTGGCCCGTGTGGTCGGCAGTGACCCGGAAACCGACCTCGCGGTACTGAAGATCGATTTGAAAAGCCTGCCCTCGATCACCATCGGCCGCTCCGAAGGGCTGCGCGTAGGTGACGTGGCATTGGCCATCGGCAACCCGTTCGGCGTCGGCCAGACCGTGACCATGGGCATCATCAGCGCCACCGGGCGTAACCAGCTGGGGCTCAATAGCTACGAAGACTTCATCCAGACCGACGCGGCGATCAACCCGGGCAACTCCGGCGGCGCATTGGTAGATGCCAATGGCAACCTGACCGGCATCAACACCGCGATATTCTCCAAGTCCGGCGGTTCACAAGGCATCGGTTTTGCGATCCCGGTGAAACTGGCCATGGAGGTGATGAAGTCGATCATCGAACACGGCCAGGTGATTCGCGGCTGGTTGGGCATCGAAGTACAACCATTGACCAAGGAACTGGCCGAATCGTTTGGCTTGACCGGTCGCCCTGGCATCGTGGTCGCGGGTATTTTCCGTGATGGCCCGGCGCAAAAAGCCGGCCTGCAATTGGGTGATGTGATCCTGAGCATCGATGGCGAACCGGCCGGTGATGGCCGCAAGTCGATGAACCAGGTGGCACGGATCAAACCGACCGACAAGGTCACGATCCAGGTCATGCGCAACGGCAAAGAGATCAAGCTCGCGGCGGAAATCGGTCTGCGGCCACCGCCTGCACCGGTAAAAGAAGAGGAATAGATTCAACCTTGCAGGTGCTCGTTCGAGGGCACCTGTAAGGTGATGTTTCAAAGCGATCAATTCTCATTAGGCATGTTATATTGTTTCAATATCGCTATTGGAACGTTCTACCATGCCGTCTCGAAAATTTGTGCCCTTGGCTGGCCTGGCCTTGGGTTTGCTGATTGACCCCGCCTACGCCGAAGAAAGCACCGTTGAACTGGACGCCATCAGCGTTACCACCGACGCCTATGAATCCGCCACCAGTCCCGTCAAAGGCTACCGCGCGACTCGCTCCGCCAGCGCGACCAAAACTGACACGGCTATTCGCGATATCCCACAATCCATCAGCGTAATTCCCGCCACGGTACTCAAAGACTTGGGCAGCACCAGCGTCGAGCGCGCCTTGGAATATGCCGGTGGCGTGTCCAAGCAAAACAACTTCGGCGGCCTGACGCTTTACGAATACAGCGTGCGTGGCTTCACCACGTCAGAGTTCTACCAGGACGGCTTCAGCGCCAACCGCGGCTACCCGAGCACACCGGACGCGGCCAATATCGAGCGCATCGAAGTGCTCAAGGGCCCTGCTGCCAGCTTGTATGGCCGTGGAGACCCAGGTGGCACCGTGAACATCGTCACCAAGAAACCCCAGCCAGATGCCTTCACCACCTTGCAAACCAGTGCCGGAAGCTGGGACCGCTATCGCACCACCCTGGACGTCAACACACCACTGGACAGCGAAGGCAACGTGCTATCGCGGGTCAATCTCGCGGTGGAAGACAACCACAGCTTCCGCGACCACGTGGATGCCCAGCGGGTGTTCGTTGCGCCGTCCTTCAGTTGGCAACTGAACCCGGACACTCACCTGTTGGTAGAAAGCGAATTCGTCCGCCACAGCTCGACGTTCGATCGAGGCATTGTCGCCAACACCGGCATGTCCCACTCCACGTTCCTGGGTGAACCCAACGACGGCAATATCCGTAACCACAACAACCGCATCCAGGCCGCCATCGAACACAACCTCGACGATACCTGGCAACTGCGCCTGGCCAGCCACTACAAACAAGGCAGCCTGTGGGGCGATGCCTCGGAAAACCGTGCACTGAACGCCGACGGCCATACCATCAACCGCCGCTACCGTGAACGCTCCACCGGCTGGCACGACAGCATTACCCAACTGGAACTGCGTGGCCGGTTCGACATCGGCACTTGGCAGCACGAACTGCTGATCGGTACCGAATACGAGGACTACCGCAAGAAGGAACGCGTGACCGCGATTGCCGGCAGCCCCTACGCCATCGACATCTACAACCCCGTTTACGGCCAGCCCAAACCCAATGGCGCACGCTCCGGCACTGACGTCTTTGAACAGGTCAAAAGCCAAGCGCTGAACCTGCAGGACCAGATCGTGTTCACCGACCGCCTGCGCGGCATGGTCGGCGCACGCTTCGAGCACTTCGAGCAAAGCACCGAAGACTTCGCCCGCAACCATGCCAAGAGCCGGCAAACCCACGACGCCCTGACCCAGCGCGCCGGCGTGCTCTACCAACTCACCCCACAAGTCGGCCTGTTCGCCAACGCCTCGACTTCATTCAAACCCAATAACGGCCTGGACGCTGGGGGCAAATCCTTCAAACCGGAAGAAGGCGTTGGCTATGAAGTGGGCATCAAGAGCGAGCTGTTCGACGACCGTCTCAGCACCACCCTCGCCGCCTTCCATATCGACAAGGAAAACGTCCTGGCCCTGGACCCGGTCACCGATACCAACCGCGCCATGGGCAAAGCCCGCAGCCAGGGTTTTGACCTGCAAGTAAGCGGGCAAGTGACCGACGCCGTACGAGTGATCGGGGCCTTCGCCTATATCGATGCCGAAGTCACCAAAGGTGACAAAGCCATTCCGGCCGGCAGCCGGATTCTCGGCGTGGCCAAGCACAGCGGCAGCCTGCTGGGCGTGTATGAATTCCAGGATGGCGCGTTACGCGGTTCAGACCTGGGTGCGGCATTCACCTATGTCGGTGACCGCTCCGGAGAAGCGGGCAGCCGCTTTGAATTGCCCGCCTACCACACCGTCGATTTGCTGGCCCATTACAAGGCCACCGAACAGGTCACAGTGGGCCTGAACCTTAACAACCTGTTCAACGAAAAATACTACGAGCGCTCCTACAGCACCTACTGGGTCAGCCCCGGTGAGCCGCGCAATCTAACCCTGAGTCTGACCCTTAACCTGTAAAAGGACGTCACCATGCACCCTCTCAAACCCCTGGCATTGATTGGCCTGCTGTTTGCCACCCAGGTATCGGCCCATGGCCTGTGGACCGAACAACGTCGTGGCAACATCGAAGTGATTTACGGCCATGGCGCCGAAGACAACGCCTTCAAGGCCCAGAAAATCAGCGGTGCCTGGGCGTACGACGCCAGCGGCAAAATGATCCCGGTAACCGTGGAACGCCTCAACGACCACGCACGCCTCAAGCCGCTCAAAACGCCGGCGGTGCTGGCGGTAGCGCTGGATAACGGCATGTGGTCGCAAACGGCGGATAAAAAATGGATCAACAAAGGGCGTACCCAAGTGCCTGGGGCCATTGAGTCGACGCAAACCTTCAAGTACAGCCTGGCGATCTACGAACCGGGTGCCAAGCTGCCCAAGCTGGATGCCCTCAAATTGCTGATCCTGCCGGAAGCCGACCCGCTGACCGTCGGCCCGGGCAAGTCACTGCCGGTACGAGTGCTGCTGGATGGGAAGCCTGCGGCGGGAGTCAAATTGATCGGCGATTACCGTAATGCGCCGAACACCTTGAGTACCGAGACCGATAAAGATGGCCGTGCTCAGGTGCTGGTGCGCAATGAAGGCTTGAATGTGATTTCTGCGCAGGTAGAGGTGCCGCTTAAAGACAATGCCGACGTGGCGACGCGTGGCCTGTTCACCTCACTGACTTTCCTCGGCGAACCCCATCACGAGTAACACCTTCAACTTCAAGCGGGCTCAGTAGAAATGTGGGAGGGGGCTTGCTCCCGATTGCAGTGCATCTGTCATATACCCCGTGACTGACACACCGCGATCGGGAGCAAGCTCCCTCCCACATTTAAATCTCACTCGGCTTGATTACAAGGTTGTCGGCGCTCTTTCACACAAAGCATTGAGCGCCGCCGCCCACTGCGGGTCGTCATTCAGGCACGGTACCAACACCAGCTCCTCGCCTCCCGCTTCGCGGAATTGTTCCAAGCCGCGATCGCCGATTTCTTCGAGCGTCTCGATGCAATCGGCGACAAAGGCCGGGCACATCACCAACAGCTTTTTCACACCCTGTTGGGCCAGGGTCTCAAGGCGAGCCTCGGTGTAGGGTTCGATCCACTTCGCCCGGCCCAGACGCGATTGAAAAGCCACCGACCACTTATCGTCGGGCAGCCCCATCCGCGCGGCAAAATCCCGCGCCACACTGAAACACTGGCCGCGATAACAAGTGGCACGCACTTCGGGCGACGCGTTGGCGCAGCAATCCGTCGCGCCATCAAAGCTATGGTTTGGGTTGAGCTTCTTCAGGTGCCGCTCCGGCAGGCCGTGGAAGCTAAACAGCAAGTGATCATAATCCTGCTGCAAATGCGGCTTGGCACTGGCGACCAGGGCGTCGAGGTATTCGGGTTGATCGTAAAAGGGCTGCAGGATGGCGAAACGCAGGTCGAGCTTTTTGTCCCGCACCACGCGCCGTGCCTCTTCCACCACCGTGGTGACGGTACTGTCGGCGAACTGCGGGTACAACGGTGCCAAGGTGACATTGCGAATACCCTGGCCGGCCAGACGAGTCAGCACACTTTCAATGGAGGGTTCGCCATAACGCATGGCCAACTCGACCGGGCCTTGGGTCCATTGCGCGGTCATCTGCTGCTGCAGGCGACGGCTGAGTACCACCAGCGGCGACCCCTCGTCCCACCAGATCGAGGCGTAGGCATGGGCTGACTGCTCGGGCCGCTTGATCAGGATCAGCGACACCAGCAAGCGCCGCACGGGCCACGGCAAGTCGATCACGTAAGGGTCCATCAGGAACTGATTGAGGTAGCTGCGCACATCGGCCACCGAAGTGGACGCCGGTGAACCCAGGTTGACCAGTAACAACGCGTGATCCGTCATGCAACATCCTATCTCTAGAGGCGGCTGGACAAGTCTTCCAGGGCCGCGTGCAACTCAGTGAACTGAAAAGTGAAACCAGCGGCCAGCAGCCGTTCGGGGACGGCCTTCTGCCCGCCCAGCAACAACCCGGACAACTCACCCAAGCCAACCTTCAACGCCAAGGCCGGCATCGGCATGAACGCGGGCCGGTGCAACACCTGGCCCAGGGTCTTGGCAAATTCGCGGTTACGCACCGGGCGAGGCGCGCACGCATTATAAGGACCGCTGGCGTCAGGCTTGTGCAGAAGAAAATCAATCAGGGCGATTTGATCTTTTATATGCACCCACGGCATCCACTGCCGACCATCGCCGATCGGCCCGCCCAGCGCCAGCTTGAAGGGCAGCAACAGCCGCGACAAAAAGCCGCCCTCGGCAGCCAGCACCAGGCCGGTGCGCACCAGCACCACACGTAGGCCCAACGCTTCGGCGCGCAGTGCGGTTTCTTCCCAGGCGATACACAGTTGGCTGGGGAAATCATCCTGCACCGGGCCGCAGGCTTCGGTCAGTTCGCGTTCGCCGCCGTCGCCATACCAGCCGACGGCGGAACCGGAAATCAGCACGGCCGGTTTCTGCTCAAGGCTTTCCATCCACGCCAGCAAGGTTTCGGTGAGACTGATACGGCTGCTCCACAGCAGCGCCTTGCGCTTTTTGGTCCATGGACGATCAGCGATGGGCGCACCGGCCAGGTTAATGACCGCGTCCACCACGCCGATAACCTCTTGCAGGCGAGCGACACCCAGCACTTGATCGCCACAGACCTTGGCAACCTGTTCCGGGTCACGGCTCCATACGGTCAGGCGATGGCCTCGGGCGAGCCAATAACGGCAGAGTTGGCGACCGATCAAACCAGTACCGCCGGTCAGCAAAATATGCATAGGACGCTCCTTATGTAACGTTTGCCGCCCGCCACTGGTCTATTTTGTATGCAGGGATCATTTGTAATCGGGCGTAACTTTGGTTTGTTCAGGGCTCAGTCTTAACCTTAGGTTACGCCGTAAGAACAGGCACGCCAAAACTTATACCAAAAAACAATATTGTACAGCTATTGGTGTCGGCGTAGGCTGTACCCAACGGTAAACGAGGCCTCCTATGACTGTTCCCATCGCGATCATCGGCACCGGCATCGCCGGTCTCTCCGCCGCCCGAGCGTTGCAAGACGCGGGGCACACCGTACAACTCTTCGATAAAAGCCGCGGCAGCGGCGGCCGTATGTCCAGCAAGCACAGCGATGCCGGCTCACTGGACATGGGCGCGCAATACTTCACCGCCCGCGACCGGCGCTTCGTCAACGAAGTACAGCGCTGGCAAAGCAACGGTTGGGCCGAACAGTGGAAGCCGCAGCTGTACAACTTCAAGTCCGGCCAGCTCAGCCCCTCTCCCGATGAACAGATACGCTGGGTCGGCACGCCGCGCATGAGCGCCATCACCCGCGCGCTGCTCGACGACTTGCCGGTGGAGTTCGGTTGCCGCATCACCGAAGTGTTCCAGGGCAAACAACACTGGAACCTGCTGGACGCCGATGGCGACAACCACGGCCCATTCAGTCACGTGGTGATCGCTACGCCAGCCCCCCAAGCCACCGCCCTGCTGGCTGCCGCGCCTAAGCTGGCAAGCGCCGCCGCCGGGGTGAAAATGGACCCGACCTGGGCCATCGCCCTGGCCTTCGACACGCCTTTGGATACACCGATGGAAGGCTGCTTCGTTCAAGACAGTCCTCTCGACTGGCTGGCGCGCAACCGCAGCAAACCAGGACGCGACACCACCCTCGACACCTGGGTACTGCACGCCACCAGTGCGTGGAGCAAGGCCCACCTGGACTTGCCCAAGGAAGCCGTGATCGAGCACTTGCACGGCGCATTCGCCGAACTGCTGCACAGCAGCATGCCCGCACCTTCGTTCAGCCTGGCCCATCGCTGGCTGTATGCCCGACCGTCGAGCAGCCATGAGTTCGGTGTCTTGGCCGACGCCGATCTCGGCCTATACGTGTGCGGCGACTGGTGCCTGTCCGGCCGGGTGGAAGGCGCTTGGCTCAGCGGCCAGGAAGCGGCGCGACGGTTGATTGAACATATGTCGTAGCACGCACCCAAAACAACTGTACAAATTATTTGTACTTGTACAGCATCAAATCTATGATGAAATTAGTTGTACAGCTTTTGTAGTCTGTATAGGTATTTCGCAGAGGTTTGACCATGTCCAACACCGGTAAACCGAAGATCGCCATCAGCACCTGCCTGCTCGGTGAGAACGTGCGCTTCAACGGCAGTGGACGTGGCATTTATACCCAGGCGTTTTGCGCACGCCATCCCAACCTGACGGTTGAAGAAGACGGCCGCCTTGACCCGGTGCAGCGGGAGAACTTTATGACCCGCGTCTTCGTCTACGCCAGCTGGCAACAGCTGTTGGCCGACGGTCTTACTCGGCACCGCCTGCTGGCTTTTCACTCGCGCTACAAATACCTGCTGATGGCCCACAGCCCGGCGCACTACAAAAGCCTCGGCCATCGGTTGGGCAACATGGCCAAGGGCGACACTCTCGACGGCTTGGCCGCTTGCTATTTCAGCGAGCTGATGACCGGCCTTAAGCAATGCGCCACCCGTGGCACCCACACCAACGTGCTGCAACACATCAGCGGCTACCTCAAGCGGGCCATCAGCGCCGACGACAAGCAGGAAATACAAACCGTCATCGGCCAATACCGTAACGGCATCGTGCCTCTGGTGGTGCCGATCACTCTGCTCAAGCATCACTTTCGCCAACACCCGGACCGCTACATCGCGCAGCAGGCGTACCTGCAGCCGCACCCGGAAAACCTCAGCCTGCGTCACGCGATCTAACTCATCATGAAAGCTGCCCTGCTGGACGAACCCGCCGAAGATATCGCCCAAGCCCTGGAAAACGGCTGGCTGCCGATCCGTGAAGTGGCGCGCCAGACCGGCGTCAACGCCATCACCTTGCGTGCCTGGGAACGTCGCTATGGCCTGATCGTGCCCCAGCGCACCCCCAAGGGCCACCGGCTGTTCAACGCCGAGCATGTCCAACGTATCCTCACCATCCTCACTTGGCTCAACCGCGGTGTGCCGGTCAGCCAGGTCAAGCAACTGATCGACTCTGCTCAATCAAACCTCGACACCGTCGAAGATGAGTGGCACGCCCTGCGCCAGGTGCTGATACACGCCATCAGCGAACTGGCGGAGCGCCGAATCGACGATGCCCTCAACCGGGCCATGGCGCTGTATCCGCCACGCACTTTGTGCGAGCAATTGATGTTGCCGCTGCTCAACGCGCTTGAACAAAAATGGCAGGGCCAGTTCGGCGCACAAATGGAGCGGGTGTTTTTCCTGTCATGGCTGCGCAGCAAGTTCGGCGCGCGCATCTATCATAACAACCGCCAACTGCAGGGTGCGCCGCTGCTGCTGGTCAACCATTCCGACCTGCCCCTGGAGCCGTGTCTGTGGCTCTGCGCCTGGCTGGCCAGCAGCGCCGATTGCCCGGTGGAGGTATTTGATTGGCCACTGCCGGCCGGCGAGTTGACCCTGGCGGTAGACCACCTGCAACCCCGTGCAGTGCTGCTGTATTCAAGCAAGGCGCTCAACGAGTCGGTGCTGACCAAACTCATCAGCGGCATTCGTTGCCCAATCCTGATTGTCGGGCCAACGGTATGCATCCACCACGCCGAGTTGGCCGCATTAACCCGTGACACCCCGCAATTGTCCGTGGCCGAAGACCCGTTGTCGGCTCACCAGATACTGATCCAGCGTGGAATTGTTTAAATGCATTTGATCTGGCTGCGCACCGACCTGCGCCTACACGACAACACCGCCCTGGCCGCCGCGTGCCAGCGAGGCCCGACCGCGGCCATTTACCTGATCACGCCCGAACAATGGCTGGCCCACGATGACGCGCCGTGCAAAGTCGACTTCTGGCTGCGCAATTTGCAGCATCTGAGCCAAGCGCTGGGCGAGCTGAACATTCCCTTGCTGATCCGTACGGCCAAGACCTGGGACGAGGTCCCGGACGTGTTGAGCACCCTATGCCGGGAAATGTCGGTCGCGTCGGTGCACGTCAACCAGGAATACGGTGTCCATGAAAGCCGCCGCGATGCAGCAGTGGCCAAGTCCTTGGAAGCTGACGGCGTGACCTTCCACAGTTACCTCGACCAGCTACTCTTCCAGCCCGGCAGCGTGCTGACCAAGACCGGCAGCTACTTCCAGGTGTTCAGCCAGTTCCGCAAAGTCTGCTACACCCGCCTGCACAGTGCCTTGCCACCCCTCGTCGCGACGCCAAAAGCCCAGGCCCCGCTCAAGCTCAACAGTGACGCGGTGCTGACCATCGTTGAAGGCTTCGAGCCGCCCAGCGAAACCTTGCGCGACCTCTGGCCGGCCGGTGAAGACGAAGCCCGTCGCCGCCTGGAAGCTTTCGCCAATCAGCAGATCAGCGACTACAAAGACGAACGCGATTACCCGGCCAAGCCCGGCACCAGCCAGCTGTCCGCCTACCTCGCCGCTGGCGTGGTTTCGCCACGCCAATGCCTGCATACCGCGCTGCAAACCAACCACGGTGAGTTCGAAAGTGGTGACGTGGGCGCCATCACCTGGATCAACGAATTGTTGTGGCGCGAGTTCTACAAACACATCCTGGTCGGCTACCCACGAGTCTCCCGTCACCGTGCGTTCCGCCCCGAGACCGAAGCCGTGGCCTGGCGCCACGCCCCCAAGGAGCTGGCCGCCTGGCAACAAGCCCGCACCGGCCTGCCAATCAT
This sequence comes from Pseudomonas sp. GW821-FHT03A09, assembly GCF_059421065.1. Lineage (NCBI taxonomy): Bacteria > Pseudomonadati > Pseudomonadota > Gammaproteobacteria > Pseudomonadales > Pseudomonadaceae > Pseudomonas > Pseudomonas sp. GW821-FHT03A09. Next base: position 310,382 of record NZ_JBWKUX010000006.1, read on the forward strand.
CGACGCCGCCATGCGCCAACTGCTGGAAACCGGCTGGATGCACAACCGCCTGCGCATGGTGGTGGCGATGTTCCTGACCAAGAACCTGCTGATCGACTGGCGTGAAGGCGAGCGCTTCTTTATGCGCCACCTGATCGACGGCGACCTGGCCGCCAACAACGGCGGCTGGCAATGGAGTGCCTCCACGGGCACCGACTCGGCACCGTACTTCCGGATTTTCAGCCCGTTGAGCCAATCGGAAAAGTTCGACAGCGAAGGCGTGTTCATCAAGCGCTGGTTACCGGAGCTGGCCGCGCTGAATAAAAAACAGGTGCACAGCCCCGAAACAGTCGGCGGCCTGTTTGGCGTAGCCGATTACCCGCGCGCGATCGTCGACCTGAAGCAATCTCGTGAACGCGCACTGGCCGCGTTTCGCGGCCTGCCATCACGCCAGGAGGTTGCCGAACATGAGTGACTTTCGTCGTTATTGGCTGACCGGTGCCAGCAATGGTATCGGCGCGGCGCTGGCCGTGGAACTGCTCAACAGCGGTGCCCACGTGGCCCTCAGCTCGCGGGCCAAAGACCCACTGGAATCACTCGCTCAACGGTATCCAGGGCAAGTGCTGGTGGTGGCCGGCAACCTGACCAACAGCCAGACCGTGCGCGAAATCAGCGAGCACATCGCCGCGGAATGGGGGTCGTTGGATACGGTGATCCTCAACGCCGGCACCTGTGAATACGTCGACGCCAGACAGTTCGATTCGTCGATCATCGAACACGTGGTGCGCACCAACTTGCTGGCCAGCAGTTACTGCATCGAAGCCGCGCTGCCCCTACTGCGCAAAGGGCTGAACCCGCACTTGGTGGGCGTGACCAGCGCGGTGACCTACCTGCCAATGCCTCGCGCCGAGGCCTATGGCGCGTCCAAGGTGGGCTTGCGCTACCTGTTCGAAGCCCTGCGCGGCAGCCTGTCGCCGGAGGATATCGACGTCACGGTGATCAGCCCGGGCTTTGTCGACGCACCGCTGACCGAACTCAATGATGTCCCGATGCCCTTGAACTGGTCCGCGAACAAGGCGGCGAAGTACATCTTCGCCAAGCTTGCCAACCGGCCCCTGGAAATCGCCTTTCCCGCGTTGTTCATTGCCACCTTGTGGCCACTGTCGAAACAGCCCAACCGTGCTCAACTGATCATCGGCAAACGCAGGCTGCGCAGCCCACCGCCACAAAAGGACGACCAGTGAATCGGCAACCGGGGCACTGACGTCTGTCAGAGCATTCACACGCACATCACGTGCTTGCCTTACACTGCGCGCCTATGACCACCATCCCCCACACCCAGATCACCGAACCCGCCGTCACCTGCTCGACGTGCGCGGCCTGCTGCTGCCAGCTGGAAGTCATGCTGATCACCGACACGGGCGTGCCGGAGCGCTTTATCGATACCGATGATTGGGGCGGCGAAGTGATGCTGCGCCTGGACGACGGTTGGTGTGCAGCGCTGGATCGAGACACGATGATGTGCACGATCTACGAAAGGCGACCGCTGATTTGCCGGGAGTTCGAGATGGGGGCGCCGGAATGCATCGAAGAGCGTCAGGGGATTGCGACGGCTTACCGGTAACTCCCTGTGGGAGCTGGCTTGCCTGCTCCCACATTTGGTTGGCGGTGTGCTTGGGCATTACAACGGCAGGGTGTAGTGCAACGAGTAGCTCTCTACCCCATCGTTATTGCTGCTGATACCGGCGTTGGAATAATGCGTGGCGCGAATGCCCACTTCATGCCCGCCGGCAAAGCGCAGGCCAAAGCCCAAGCGGTCTTCGAACTGGAAAGCCTGGCCGAGGTTGTTGTCTTCGACCCGAGTGCGCGAGAACAGTGCTACGCCGATCCCCGCCTCGATGTAAGGCTTGACCGATTCTCCGGCGAACTCATACACAAATACGGGTGAGAACGACAGGCTGCTCACGCTGGCGCGCTTGTCACCGTCCCAGTAGGTGTAGGCGCCACTCCAGTAGCCGGTCAGCCGGCCGGTATCGCTCTGCCACCAGCTTTTATCCCAGTCAGAAGTCAGGCCCAGGCGATAGGTCATATTCGAATCGCGCGTACTGCCTACCCCAAATTCCAGCCCTGCGGCCTGCGTTGAAAAAGAGTACCCCACCAGAGCAGCCGCAATCGCAGCCAAAGACAACATACGCTTCATAAGAAACATCCTTCCCAACGAAGTTATTTGGTTTTGTACAAGCTCACTCGCTATTGAAACTGGCCTGAAGACAGAAGTTCAGTTGCTAAACGCCGTAATTCGACGAATTTTTCACAAACCAAAATTACGCACAACGCCAGGATATTTCCATAGCAGGGGTAGGATATTTCTTAGATGCTCAGCGTCGCCGCTGGTCCAGAACTGGGCCGGCTCTGGATTCCCCTCGGCCAGCAACTCGCGCTCGGCCAACAATCGCTTGAGCTGGCGGGCGACGGCAGCCCCCGTGTCAATCAGGATGATGCTGGGCGGGAGCATCTGTGCCAGCAGTGGCTTAAGGAAGGGATAGTGGGTGCAACCGAGAATAATGGTGTCGCAACCGGCGCTGAGCAGCGGTTCGACGTAGCCCTGCAACATCTTGCGCAGCGCAGGGCTGCCGAGGTCGCCGGTTTCTATCAACTCAACCAACCCAGGGCAGGGTTGGGTAATCACCCGCACATCAGTGGCGAAGCGGTCGAGCAAGGCAGCGAACTTGGCGCTTTGCAGAGTACCGGTGGTGGCAAGCACACCGACCACGCCGCTGCGAGTAGCGGCGGCCGCGGGCTTGACTGCCGGCTCCATACCGACCAGCGGCCAGTCGGGGTAGTCTTGGCGCAGGTCGGCGACCGCAGCTACGGTTGCGGTGTTGCAGGCGATCACAAACGCCTTGACGCCGCGCTCGCGAAAGAACTCGGCCACCCTTCGGGAACGCTCAAGAATGAACCCCGGGGTTTTCTCCCCGTAGGGGATATGCCCACAGTCCGCCACGTACAGCAGCGACTCATGAGGCAACAACTGTTGGATTTCATCCAGTACCGTCAAGCCACCGATACCGGAATCGAACACACCGATGGGCGCGCCTTTATCCATGCCGAGTCCCACACACACTGCAACCCGGATCGCGTTTGACCCGCAGCTCGCGAAAACGCGTAGTCAAGGCATCGATCAGCAATAAACGTCCCACCAACGGCTCACCAAAACCCGCCAGCAACTTCAGCGCTTCCAGCGCTTGCAGGCTACCGACCAGCCCCACCAACGGCCCGACCACACCGGCTTCGCTGCAAGTCAGTTCGGTGTCACTACCGTGCCCATATAAACAGTGGTAGCACGGGCTGTCGGCGCGACGCGGGTCGAACACCGACAACTGCCCCTCAAGCCGAATGGCCGCGCCACTGATCAATGGCTTGCCAGCCGCGACGCAGGCAGCATTGACCGCCTCGCGGGTGGAGAAGTTGTCGCTGCAATCAAGCACCACGTCCACACTCGCCACCGCCGCCGTCAGTGAGTCAGCATCCAGCGCTGTACGATGGGCAATCAAGGTGATCTCAGGGTTGATTGCTGTCAGGCGGCGGACGGCCGAATCGACCTTGGTCTGCCCGACGCTGTCGGTGTCATGGATGATCTGGCGTTGCAGGTTGGTCAGATCGACTGTGTCGAAGTCCGCCAGGTGCAATTGGCCCACACCCGCCGCCGCCAAATACAGTGCGACCGGCGCACCCAAGCCGCCGAGGCCGATGATCAGGGCGCGGCTGTTTTTCAGGCGCAACTGACCTTCGATATCGACATGCTGCAACAGAATCTGCCGGCTATAGCGCAACAGCTCCTGATCGGTCAGCACGGCCGGCGCCCCAAAGTGATGCGCTCGTGGTCACCCAGGTCGATGCGGCTGTGCACCTCTTCGAAACCTTGGCTCAGCAACAGGTCACGCACAGCGGCTGCTTGATCGTAACCGTGCTCAAGCAAGAGCCAACCACCCGCATTCAAGTGAGCCGGTGACGCTTGGATGATCAGCCGTAAGTCGTCCAGACCGTCGTGGCCCGCCACCAGCGCGCTGGCGGGCTCAAAGCGCACATCGCCAGCGACCAGGTGTGGATCGTTATCAGCGATATACGGCGGATTGCTGATGATCAGGTCGTAAGCCAGGCCTTGCAGGGCACTGAACCAATGGCTGCTCAACACCGTGGCGTTCTTCAGATGCAGGCGCTGGCGATTGCGTTCGGCCAGGGCGACGGCTTCCAACACCCGGTCAACGGCAGTGACTTGCCAGGCCGGACGCTCGCTGGCCAAGGCCAGGGCAATGGCGCCGCTGCCAGTGCCCAGGTCAAGGACCTTGGCCGGTGTGGCCGGCAGCAGTTCCAGGGCGGCCTCCACCAACAGTTCGGTTTCCGGACGCGGGATCAACGTGTGGGGCGCGACCTCCAGGTCCAGTTTCCAGAAGCCTTGCTGGCCAAGGATGTACGCCACTGGCTCACCGCTACGGCGGCGCTGCAGGTAACCGGCGAAGGTCAGCGCGTCTTCACTGCTGACGATTTTTTCCGGCCAGGTATGCAAGTAGCTACGGGATTTACCCAAGGCAGCCGCCAGCAAAAGCTCCACATCCAGGCGCGCGGTGGGCGAGTCTGGCAGGTCGGCGGCTCGCAGCAGGCTGGCGATGATGGTCATTTATTCACCTATTGCCGCTAATTGATCAGCCTGGTATTCGGCGAGCAACGGCTCGATCACCGCTTCAACGCCACCGGCGAGGATCTCGTCGAGGGAATAAAGGGTGAGGTTGACCCGATGATCAGTGACCCGGCCCTGGGCAAAGTTATAGGTACGGATGCGTTCGGAACGGTCGCCCGAACCCACCAGCAATTTACGCTCGCTGGCAATTGCGTTGGCGGCGGCGCTGGTCTGCTGGTCGTTGAGCTTGGCCGACAGCCAGGACATCGCCCGTGCACGGTTCTTGTGCTGGGAGCGTTCTTCCTGGCATTCCACCACGATGCCCGACGGCAAGTGAGTGATCCGGATCGCCGAGTCGGTCTTGTTCACGTGCTGACCACCAGCGCCCGACGAGCGGTAGGTATCGATGCGCAAGTCCGCCGGGTTGATCTCGATGGCTTCCTGTTCGTCCGGCTCCGGCAACACGGCGACAGTACACGCCGAGGTGTGGATACGGCCTTGAGATTCGGTCGCCGGAACGCGTTGTACACGATGGGCGCCGGATTCGAACTTGAGCTTGCCGTAGACGTTGTCGCCTTCAACCCGGGCGATGACTTCTTTATAGCCGCCGTGTTCACCTTCGTTCTCGGACAGAATCTCCACGCGCCAACCGCGACGCTCGGCATAACGCGAGTACATGCGAAACAGGTCGCCGGAGAAGATCGCCGCCTCATCACCCCCCGTGCCGGCACGGATTTCGAGGAACACGTTGCGGCCATCATTCGGGTCTTTGGGCAGCAACATGCGTTGCAGGTCGCCTTCCAGCTCGGCCAGTTTTTCCTTGGCCTCACGGACTTCTTCCACGGCCATTTCACGCATGTCCGGGTCACTGTCCTTGAGCAGCGCCTGGGCGCCCTCGAGGTCGGCTTGCACCTTCAACAGGTTTTTATAGGTGGCCACAACGGGCTCAACCTCGGCGTATTCCTTGGAATAGGCGCGGAATTTGGTTTGATCGGAGATGACCTCGCCATCGCCGAGCAAGGCGGTCAGTTCTTCGAAACGGTCCTGGAGCACGTCCAGTTTATTGAGCAGTGACGCTTTCATTGCGGTTTTTTATCCGAAGAGCTATCTGACGCGCCCTCACCGAGGGCAAAGAGTTCCTGGGCCATGGCCAGCGCATCGAGGCGGCCTTCGGCGGTAAGCTTTTTCAACTGCACGCTGGGCGCATGCAGCAATTTGTTGGTCAGGCCGCGAGCCAATTGCATCAGCACCTCTTCGGCGCTGCTGCCGTTGGCCAGCAAACGCTGGGCCTTGGTCAATTCCTCATCGCGCAGGCGTTCGCCCTGCTGACGATACGCCTTGAGTACATCCACCGCCGCCAATTCACGCAGGCGCACCATGAAATCTTCGGCACCGGTGCTGACCATTTCCTCGGCGGCCTGGGCAGCGCCCTGACGGCTCTTGAGGTTTTCAGCGACCACTTCATGCAGATCGTCGACGCTGTAGAGGTAAACGTCGTCCAACTCGCCGACTTCGGGCTCGATATCACGGGGAACAGCGATATCCACCATGAAAATAGGCTTGTGCTTGCGCAGCTTCAGCGCGCTTTCCACTGCGCCCTTGCCGAGGATTGGCAGTTGGCTGGCGGTGGAACTGATCACGATGTCGCTGCGCACCAATTCGGCCGGGATATCCGACAGCAGCACCGCGTGGGCCCCGAACTGCTCCGCGAGGATACTCGCGCGCTCAAGCGTACGGTTGGCGACCACGATGCGCTTGACACCCAAGTCGTGCAGATGGCGGGCGACCAGGGTGATGGTCTCGCCGGCACCGATCAGCAGTGCCTGGCTGCGTTGCAGGTCACTGAAAATCTGCTTGGCCAGGCTGACGGCGGCAAACGCCACGGAGACCGGGTTTTCACCGATCGCTGTGTCGGTGCGCACCTGCTTGGCGGAATTGAACGTGGCCTGGAACAGGCGCCCCAGCAGCGGGCCCACGGTTCCGGCCTCACGGGCCACGGCGTAGGCGGACTTCATCTGGCCGAGGATCTGTGGCTCGCCCAACACCAGCGAGTCGAGCCCTGCGGCGACGCGCATCATGTGACGAACTGCCGCATCCTCTTCATGCACATAAGCACTCGCGCGCAGGTCGTCGAGGCTCAAATGGTGGTAATCAGCCAGCCAGCGCAGGACGACATCCGCTGAAAGATGTTCCTGCTCTATATAAAGCTCACTGCGATTGCAGGTCGAAAGGATTGCAGCTTCGCGGCTGTCGGTGAGCCGGCAGAGCTGCTGCAAGGCCTCAACCAACTGCTCTGGCGTAAACGCCACGCGCTCGCGCACGTCTACGGAGGCAGTCTTGTGGTTAATACCGAGTGCGAGGAAGGCCATTCAATATCGCTGATGATGTCGGGAAGCCGACAATTGTCCTACTTCGAAAGACCCAGAACAACCACCGTCGTCTATTGTCCTAATGCCTTGTGTCTATAAAGGCGCCAACTGAGACTCGGTTATGTTTGGCCGAAGGCTTGTGTCATGATGATCCGACCGCAGGTTAGTCGTCCTCTTCCTATATGAATAGATCTTCCGCGTTGCTCCTTGCTTTTGTCTTCCTCAGCGGCTGCCAGACTTTGGCCCCCGTGTCGCCGGACGGTACGCCTCCGGTTGAAGACAGCACCCCCGCCCCTGAAAAGCCCAAGGTTTATTCCTCGTTCCAGGAAGAAACGATCTACAGCCTCCTGACCGCAGAACTGGCCGGCCAGCGCAATCGCTTCGATATCGCGCTGGATAACTACGTGACCCAGGCGATCAACACTCAGGACCCTGGTATTTCCGAGCGCGCGTTTCGTATCGCCGAATACCTGGGGGCCGACCAGGCTGCGCTGGACACGTCGCTGATCTGGGCCAAAAACGCCCCGGACGACCTGGAAGCCCAGCGCGCTGCAGCCGTTCAATTGGCACGGGCCGGGCGCTATGACGACTCCATGGTCTATATGGAGAAAGTCCTGCAAGGCAAAGGCGACACCCATTTCGACTTCCTCGCGCTGTCGGCCGCCGACACTGACCAGGACACGCGCAATGGCTTGATGAAGAGTTTTGACCGGTTGCTGCAAAAGCACCCGAAGAACAGCCAACTGATTTTCGGCAAGGCATTGCTGCTGCAACAGGATGACGAAGCCGACGCGGCCTTGAAGCTGTTGGAGCAGAACCCACCGGAAGAGGGCGAAATCGCACCGATCCTGCTGCGCGCGCGCCTGCTGCAGAACCTCAGTCGCGGCAAGGAAGCGATTCCCCTGCTGGAAAAAAGCATCAAGAAGTACCCGGAGGACAAGCGCCTGCGCCTGACCTACGCGCGGATGCTGGTTGAACAGGACCGCATGGAAGACGCAAAAGTGCAGTTCGCCAACCTCGTCCAGCAATACCCGGACGATGATGAACTGCGTTACTCCCTGGCGCTGGTGTGCCTGGAAGCCAAGGCCTGGGACGAGGCCAAGGGGTACCTGGAAGAGCTGATCGAGCGGGAAAGCCATGTGGACTCGGCGCACCTGAACCTCGGCCGCATCGCTGAAGAACGCAACGACCCACAAGCGGCCCTGCTCGAATACGCCCAAGTCGGCCCAGGCAATGACTACCTGCCAGCCCAACTGCGCCAGGCTGACATTCTGATGAGCAACGGTCGCACCGATGAAGCCGAAAAGCGCCTGGCGGCAGCCCGCGATGCCGAACCGGACTACGCGATCCAGCTCTATCTGATCCAGGCCGAGACCTTGTCCGCCAACAATCAAGGCGAGCGCGCCTGGAAATTGCTGCAACAAGCCTTACTGCAATACCCCGACGATCTGAACCTGCTGTACACCCGCGCCATGCAGGCGGAAAAACGCAATGACCTCGCGCAGATGGAAAAAGACCTGCGCCTGATCATCAAGCGCGACCCGGATAACGCCATGGCCCTCAACGCCTTGGGTTACACCCTGTCCGATCGCACCACACGTTACGCCGAAGCCAAGGCGCTGATCGAGCAAGCGCACAAGCTCAACCCGGAAGACCCGGCCGTGCTCGACAGCCTGGGCTGGGTGAATTACCGCCTGGGCAACCTGGACGAGGCGGAGCGCCTGTTGCGTCAAGCGCTGGAACGCTTCCCCGACCAGGAAGTCGCCGCTCACCTGGGTGAAGTGCTATGGGCCAACGGCAAGCAGCGCGAAGCGCGACAAATCTGGGAAAAATTCCTCAAGGAACAACCCGAAAGCCCCATCCTGCGCGGCACCATCAAGCGCCTGACCGGATCCGAGACCCTTTAAGCTTATGTTCTTGCGCCACATTGTAGTGTTCAGTCTCATCGCCCTGCTCGCCGGTTGCGCGGGCATAGGCAGCCGTGAATCCGTTGAGGGCCAGGGCAACCCGGCGCAATGGAAGCAGCACAAGGATCAGCTCAGCAGCATTGACGGCTGGCAGATCGAAGGCAAGGTCGGAGTACGTGCGCCGAAGGATTCCGGCAGCGGCACATTGTTCTGGCTACAACGCCAGGATTACTACGACATCCGCCTGTCTGGCCCCCTGGGGCGCGGCGCGGCTCGCCTGACTGGTCGGCCGGGGCAAGTGAGTCTCGAAGTGGCCAACCAGGGTCGCTACGAAGCTGCATCGCCAGAAGCCCTGCTGGAAGAACAGATTGGCTGGAAACTGCCGGTATCCCATCTCGTCTGGTGGGTGCGCGGCTTGCCCGCACCTGACAGCAAGAGCCGCTTGAGCCTCAACGGCGACAGCCGCCTGGCCACCCTTGAGCAGGACGGTTGGCAGGTCGAGTACTTGAGCTACGTGCAACAAAGCGGTTATTGGCTACCCGAGCGCATCAAGCTGCATGGCACCGACCTGGATGTCACGCTGGTGATCAAGGACTGGCAACCGCGCAAATTGGGGCAATAAAAGTGACTGTGCAAAAACTGACGCTGCCCTCCCCCGCCAAACTCAATTTGATGCTGCACATTCTCGGGCGCCGTGAAGACGGCTACCACGAATTGCAGACGCTGTTTCAATTCCTCGACTACGGCGATGAGCTGACGTTCGCTGTTCGCGACGACGGCGTGATCAAACTGCATACCGAATTCGAAGGCGTGCCCCACGACAGCAACCTGATTGTGAAGGCCGCGAAAAAACTTCAGGAACAATCCGGCTGTTCGCTCGGCATCGACATCTGGATCGACAAAATTTTGCCCATGGGCGGTGGAATCGGTGGCGGCAGCTCGAACGCCGCCACCACACTGCTGGGCCTGAATCACTTGTGGCAACTGGGCTGGGACCACGATCGCCTGGCTACGCTGGGCCTGACGCTAGGCGCCGACGTCCCGGTTTTCGTGCGCGGGCACGCGGCTTTCGCCGAGGGCGTGGGAGAAAAACTCACCCCCGAATACCCCGAGGAGCCGTGGTATGTCGTGCTTGTGCCGCAAGTATCTGTAAGTACAGCAGAAATTTTTTCAGATCCGTTGTTGACACGTAACTCTTCTCCCATTAAAGTGCGCCCCGTTCCCAAGGGAAACAGTCGAAATGACTGCTTACCGGTTGTAGCAAGGCGTTATCCAGAGGTACGTAACGCTTTGAATTTGTTAGGTAAATTTACCGAAGCAAAATTAACCGGAACTGGAAGTTGTGTGTTTGGGGGCTTCCCAAGCAAAGCTGAAGCTGATAAAGTCTCGGCCCTTCTTACAGAGACCCTTACAGGGTTTGTAGCAAAGGGAAGCAACGTTTCGATGTTGCATCGCAAGCTGCAAAGTCTGCTCTAAAAGGAACCGAGTGTTAGGCACTCGTTGCAACAGATACAGGGGCGTCGCCAAGCGGTAAGGCAGCAGGTTTTGATCCTGCCATGCGTTGGTTCGAATCCAGCCGCCCCTGCCATTTTCTAATACTCATCCAGGTTACCCTCAGCCTCTAGGTACTGCGCGTGTCCAAGATGATGGTCTTTACGGGGAATGCTAACCCCGATCTGGCTCGACGTGTCGTACGTCAGCTGCATATCCCTCTCGGTGACATCTCTGTCGGTAAATTTTCCGACGGCGAAATTACAGCCGAGATCAATGAAAACGTTCGCGGTAAAGACGTCTTCATTATTCAGCCGACTTGCGCTCCGACCAACGATAACCTGATGGAACTCGTCGTGATGGCTGATGCCTTCCGCCGCTCCTCAGCGACTCGAATCACAGCTGTAATCCCTTACTTTGGTTATGCCCGTCAGGATCGCCGTCCGCGTTCCGCACGTGTGGCTATCAGCGCGAAAGTCGTTGCTGACATGCTGACCGTGGTAGGTATCGATCGTGTTCTCACGGTTGACCTGCACGCTGACCAAATCCAGGGGTTCTTCGATATTCCGGTAGATAACATCTACGGCTCCCCAGTATTGGTGGATGACATCGAAGACCAGCGCTTTGAAAACCTGATGATCGTGTCCCCGGACATTGGTGGCGTCGTGCGTGCACGGGCTGTTGCCAAATCCCTGGGCGTGGACCTCGGGATCATCGACAAACGCCGTGAAAAAGCCAATCACTCTGAAGTGATGCATATCATCGGTGATGTCGAAGGGCGTACCTGTATTCTGGTTGATGACATGGTCGACACCGCCGGCACCCTGTGCCACGCGGCGAAAGCCTTGAAAGAGCACGGTGCGGCTAAAGTCTTCGCCTACTGCACACACCCTGTGCTGTCGGGCCGAGCGATCGAGAACATCGAGAACTCCATGCTGGACGAACTGGTGGTGACTAACACCATCCCGTTGTCCGCTGCCGCTCAAGCCTGTTCGCGTATCCGTCAACTGGATATCGCACCGGTAGTTGCCGAGGCGGTTCGCCGCATCAGCAATGAAGAATCGATCAGCGCGATGTTCCGCTAAGGGTCAAACCTTAGGAACACCCCACTGACGAAAAGCGCCCCGCCCCAGCATTCTGTTGGGGCGGGGCTTTTTTGCCCATATCGAGTACGGCGCTGGTCGCAAACGCCCCTCGATGATGGCTATTTTGGAGATACAAAATGACTGACTTTACTCTGAACGCCCAAGCGCGTACTGACCTGGGGAAAGGTGCGAGCCGCCGCCTGCGTCACGCCGCCAACATCCCTGCTGTTGTTTACGGTGGTGGCAAAGCTGCTGAATCCGTAACCATCCTGGCCAAAGAAATCGCCAAACTGTTCGAAAACGAAGCTGCCTACAGCCACGTTATCGAACTGAACGTCGATGGCGCCAAGCAGAACGTCATCGTTAAAGCGATGCAGCGTCACCCGTCCAAGCAATTCATCATGCACGCTGACTTCGTTCGCGTTGTTGCCGGCCAGAAACTGACCGCTATCGTGCCTGTACACTTCATCGGTGAAGAAGCTCCGATCAAGAAAGGCGGCGAGATTTCTCACGTTGTGAACGAAATCGAAGTGACCTGCCTGCCAAAAGACCTGCCTGAGTTCATCGAAGTCGACCTGGCTAACGCTGAAATCGGCGCCATCATCCACCTGTCCGACCTCAAAGCCCCTAAAGGCGTTGAGTTTGTCGCACTGGCTCACGGTGATGACAAAGCTGTTGCCAACGTTCACGCTCCACGCGTTGCTCCAGAAGCTGAAGAAGGCGCTGCAGAGTAATCCACTCTGTATTGCCGGAGCTTGAGGAAACATCGCGGACCGGAACGTAGCGAGAAAGCGGGCGATAACGCGGCGTTTACTCTTGAGTAAATGAGCTATTGTTGTCCACTTTCGCCGCACCAAGGTCGGCGACGTTATCCACAACTCCAAAGGAAGGGCCCCTGTCGTGACTGCCATTAAACTGATCGTTGGCCTGGGAAATCCAGGCGCCGAATACGAACAGACCCGGCATAACGCGGGGGCCCTTTTTGTTGAGCGCATCGCCCACGCGCAAGGTGTGAACCTTGTGGCCGATCGCAAGTATTTCGGCCTGACCGGACGCTTTTCGCATCAAGGTCAGGATGTTCGTCTGCTGATTCCCACCACCTATATGAACCGCAGCGGCCAGGCTGTCGCGGCGCTTGCGGGTTTCTTTCGGATCAAACCCGAAGAAATCCTGGTGGCCCATGACGAACTGGATCTGCCACCCGGTGTTGCCAAGCTCAAGCTGGGCGGCGGGCACGGCGGACACAACGGCCTGCGCGACATCATCGCGCAGTTGGGTAATCAGAATAATTTCTACCGTCTGCGGCTCGGCATTGGCCACCCAGGCGTTACCAGTATGGTTTCAAATTTCGTCCTGGGTCGTGCGCCACGCGCCGAACAGGAAAAACTCGATGCCAGCATCGACTTTGCCCTCGGCGTGCTGCCGGATATCTTCGCCGGTGAATGGAACCGCGCGATGAAAAACCTGCACAGCCAGAAGGCCTGACTCTTACCGAGGGGAAACACCATGGGATTCAATTGCGGCATCGTCGGCCTGCCCAACGTAGGCAAATCCACCCTGTTCAACGCCCTGACCAAGTCCGGTATTGCGGCGGAGAACTTCCCCTTCTGCACCATCGAACCCAACAGCGGTATCGTGCCGATGCCGGACCCACGACTGGACGCACTGGCGGCCATCGTCAATCCCAAGCGTATCCTGCCGACCACCATGGAGTTCGTCGACATCGCCGGCCTGGTGGCCGGCGCGTCGAAAGGTGAAGGCCTGGGTAACAAGTTCCTGGCCAACATCCGTGAAACCGATGCCATCGCCCACGTGGTCCGCTGCTTTGAAGACGAGAACGTGATTCACGTCTCCAACAGCGTCGACCCGAAACGCGACATCGAGATCATCGACCTGGAACTGATCTTCGCCGACCTCGACAGCTGCGAGAAGCAACTGCAGAAAGTCGCGCGCAACGCCAAGGGCGGTGACAAGGACGCAGTGGTCCAGAAAGGCCTGCTGGAGCAGTTGATCGCACACTTCACCGAAGGCAAGCCGGCACGCAGCCTGATGAAGAACATGGGCGCTGATGAGAAGGCCGTGATCAAGGGCTTCCACCTGCTGACCACCAAGCCTGTGATGTACATCGCCAACGTTGCCGAAGACGGCTTCGAAAACAACCCGCTGCTCGACGTGGTCAAGGCCATTGCCGAGGAAGAAGGCGCCATGGTTGTTCCAGTGTGCAACAAGATCGAAGCGGAAATCGCCGAACTCGAAGACGGCGAAGAAAAGGACATGTTCCTTGAGGCCCTCGGCCTGGAAGAGCCTGGCCTGAATCGCGTGATCCGCGCAGGCTACGAAATGCTCAACCTGCAGACCTACTTCACCGCCGGTGTCGAAGAAGTCCGCGCCTGGACCGTCAAGGTTGGTGCCACCGCGCCACAGGCGGCTGGTGTGATCCACACCGACTTCGAGAAAGGCTTTATCCGCGCTGAAGTGATCGCCTACAACGACTTCATTCAGTTCAAGGGTGAAGCCGGTGCCAAGGAAGCGGGCAAGTGGCGTTTGGAAGGCAAGGAATACATCGTTAAAGATGGCGATGTGATGCACTTCCGTTTCAACGTGTAAGCGTTAACTGCGGTTTATACAGCGAATAAAAGCCGATGCATTGCATCGGCTTTTTTGTAGGCGCTGTTTACCCATAATCAAAACACGCACACTAAGCATCAAAAATTTCAGACTTGTCCTATTTACTCATTTTCATCTTATTACAAGAACTCAACGCCAAGTATAAAACAAATTTACCCTACACAACATTGGCAACCCACACACTCAACAGCAAGTGACAACACTTATAAAATTCTATCTACTGAAGCGAGCCTGCATACCAATAGTGAAGCAGTAGCGATTATGGAGTAATCAATCAATGTTGGCTTCTGACTCTATGGACAATAAAGCGGATATTTCACTGCTTGATGACCCCGACATTGAAGATATGTTGAGTAGCACTGCCCCGCTCAATATTGATATTTTGCTGCTGGGAGAAACCGGCACAGGCAAGGATACCTTGGCGCAACGAATCCATCGTTTATCCGGGCGACGAGGGAGCTTCATCGCTGTGAATTGTGCTGCCATTCCAGAAACACTCGCGGAAAGTCAGCTATTCGGCGTCAATAGCGGAGCCTATACCGGCGCTGTGCAGTCCAGAGCAGGCTTTATCGAAGCCGCGCATCTAGGCACCTTATACTTGGATGAAATCGACAGCATGCCTCTTTCTTTGCAAGCCAAGCTATTGCGGACGCTGGAGTCGCGCGGTGTCGAGCGGCTGGGCTCGACCCGGTTTATCCCGGTGGACATGCGAGTCATCGCATCGGCCCAAGAGTCGCTATATGAAATGGTTGAACGAGGGGCTTTTCGGCGGGACTTGTATTTTCGTTTGAGTGTCATCAACATCCAGCTCCCGTCTTTGCGAGAGTGCAGAGATCGAATAATCCCGCTTTTCTTGACCATGATCCGACAAGAGGCGGAGTCTTTTAAATGCACTTTCCCCCACCCCCCAAGTTTCTTGTTACAACAGCTGTTATGCCACCACTGGCCAGGCAACGTCCGCGAACTGAGTTCTACGGCTAAACGCTTTGTATTGGGCCTACCTCCACTTTCAGTGAGGGGTAAGGATCATGAGGTATCTGAAGCAGGCCTCAAGGAACGCTTACAACGCATTGAGAAATCACTGATTGAAGAGTCACTGCGTCGGCACAATGGCAATGTGGATCTGGCAGCGGCTGACTTGAGGATTGCCAAACGTACTTTTTATTACCGAATGAGACAACTTGGGATTAGCTCAACGGTTGTTTGAAACCCTCGCGCGCTTGGAAATATTTGGAATGCATTCGGTTTTTGTAAATAACTGGAACTACTTAACTATCGAGCACCACCCAGTTAACGTCAGACGTCATATTGTAAACCGATGCAAAAAGCATGATGGCTGAGTAGTGCACTATATTTCAAACAAACGAAGTGGAGAATGTTTATGTCTCAAGTTAACGGTTACGCCCCCTACAACCCTTATAACTCCCCCTACGGCGCCGGCGAGACCGCTGGAAACCCCGGCCTTGACGCAGAAAGTCAGCGGTCGAAGGAAATTCAAACTCAAGGCTTGAGGCTGAGCAACGACGCAACTCAAGATAGCAACGTTAAAGGCGCTGCTGAGAAAAGGCGTTAATGCAAGCACCTCCTCGGCTCACCAGCCGAGGAGGTGCATCTTGGATTAAAAGGGTGCCGACACTTCAAGCCTGCGTAAAGTACCATTGCTCACCTACCGGGGTTACCAATGCTTGTAGAAGACAATAGCTCAATAGCGCTTACCGGCCTTAAAAGCGCCGTTCAATCATCTGATCGGTCATCATCAAGTTCTGATGTTGACTTTTTTTCCTCACAACTCGAACGTCCCATTTCGACAAAGCATATGGAAGCACAATTTGAAACGACAAGTTTGCTAACGAACGCTGCAGCGGCGCTCGATACAACAAAAAACAAAGTAACGAGAGACCTCAGCAGACTTAGCAAAAGCATAGACAGGGAGGCGTTACGTAAGTACCCAAATGATCTTTCCAACGCATTGCTCATGTCGCACCTGTTCGTAAAAACTCTCGGTAAAACAACCCAGTGCATCGACAAAATATGCAACCTGCAGTAGCAAACAGACGCTTCCTGCAGTCAACGCTACTGGCTCTCACCTTTCTGCTTCTGTTGAGTGGTTGCGGTGACCGTGTCGAACTGCATCGACAACTTTCCGAGCAAGAGGCCAATGAAGTTATTGCAGAACTGGCGGACAAATATATTCGGGCTCAAAAAATACCGACCAAGGATGGTGTAACGGTAAGTGTTGACTCAAGTGACATAGGCCGAGCTGTTCGCACTCTGGAGGCTGTAGGCCTGCCCAAACTCGCTCGCGCCACACTAGGCGATACGTTTCGAAAAGAGGGCGTTATTTCTACGCCACTGGAAGAGCGCGCCCGCTACATCTACGCCTTATCCCAAGAGCTTGAAGCCACCCTGTCGAACATCGATGGTGTGATCGTTGCCCGAGTGCACGTCGTGCTTCCCGAGCGTATTGCACCAGGAGAACCGGTGCAGCCTGCATCCGCCTCGGTTTTCATCAAACACGATCCTCGCCTTGACCCCGACAATATCCGAGCCCGTGTTCGCAGAATGGTCGCAAGCAGTATTCCGGGGATGACCACCGCAGTGGACAATCCACAAAAACTTAGCGTCATATTTGTACCCGCCACGGCTTACCAGGAACAAAAGCGATTGGTCTACTTCGGACCTTTCTTAATCCCGGCCGATGACCGCAGCTTTTGGTGGACCTGCTTCGTGGGTGTGCTGGGTGGTTTGATTGTGACGGTGGCCGGTTCACTCTTCCTGTTAAACCGGCGACAGCGGCTTGCGCAGGCGATACCTGACGTAACGGCGGGTCCTGCTCATGATCATTAGCCACGCCTTATCCATGAGTGACCATCTTGCTTGGGCTCAATGGTGGGCATTTCCCTGGAAGACCGCTCACGAAAGCTGGAGATCTTTTTACCCTGAAATTGCTTTGATGCAATGCTGTGAGGCCCTGATGAAGAACGGGCTTGCAGGTGCTGCCCCCTCCTTGCCTCCTCCGCCTCAGTTTGCGGTGCTTCGGCTAGCGCTTGCCTCAACGGACCAACTCAACCTCGCGCTCAAATTGATTCAACTTACTGTCACGCCTGAATCTGCACCCTCTTTGAACGAAGGCGATGACCTATGGTGCATGAGTCTTTCCAAAGCCCTCTCACCTGACATGCTTCTGTCCCAAGATGACCCTTTGCAATTACTGTGCAATTGGATCGCGCCCACTGTCTGGCAGCGGCTTCGATTACGTTTTCCCGTTGAGCGAGTTCTCACGGTGGAAGAAAGAGCTCCCGTAGGCAATGACGACACACTGGCCGCGATATCGTCTGCCAAAGCCTTTCGCATCACCTTGAGTCCGTCGGCAAATCGTTCGCCGCCATACACACCCAGCAACGCCTGCATCATCGTCGCCAACGATTGCCGCGTGGATGACCCAACTGGCGATAAAGCTCCGCCATATGTTCGATCGGATGAACACGTATGTTCATATTCCGCTTACTCAGCGGTTGTTTATTGTTCTCCACTTCCAGGTTAAACAGATGAGCAAGCTCATCCACGCCATTAACGGGCACAGGCGTTGAGGTCTGGCTGACAGCTGGCTGATCCACGGATTGGACCGTTTGCACATCGGGATTGAATTCAACTTTCATGGACAGACCTGAACAGGAAGAGTGTTTCCCTGTGTGGCAAAACCGACGGCAGCTACCAGGACACAGCCGACGCACTGGATATTCCTATCGGCACCGTCCGCTCGCGCCTGTCACGGGCACGCGAACAGCTTAAACGTGCCACTCACAACCCGAAGTACCCTTAACGTCAGGCCACGTGTTGGGCGGCAGGGATATCTGCCCAACGCGACCCGGCTTTTCAGGTAATCGGCAGGGCGAATCGCGATCCACTCGTCGCCGGATTCGTTGATTTCGCTTAAACAGTTGAAAGCGTAGATAAAAATTAAAAATAAATGCTTGACGCATTCCCGTTCTACGCGAATAATGCGCGCCACTTGGCTACATAGCTCAGTTGGTTAGAGCATAGCATTCATAATGCTGGGGTCCGGGGTTCAAGTCCCTGTGTAGCCACCAAGTACCGATCCATAGATGTCTACAGCAGTCTATGAATCACCTCAAGAAGCCCGCCTAGTGCGGGCTTTCTTGTTTCTGGCTGTCCACCTCTATCTATCCCTATCCTTCCCCTCCGTGTATGCCCACGTGTATGCTTCATAAATAATTGAACTGAAGGCATACAAGGATGAAACGCACAGATATCAAGCGACGCCCTCTCGCTGACACGACACTTTCCAGCCTGGAGCCTGAGGCCGGGGCATACCGCGAACTAGACAGCCCAGGGCTGTATTTCAGGGTCAAGCCAAACGGCCAAAAGTCCTGGGAATTACGCTACAAGAAGCCGGACGGCAAATGGTCATGGCTTGGTCTTGGCGGCTACCCGGAAGTGGGTGGCGCTTTCGCTCGACAGAAAGCGGCTGATCTACGCTCCGACGCATCGGAAGGTAAGAACCCGATCACCTCCAAGAAAGCTCGCCAAGCCGCCGAGATCGATGCGGCCAACGACACCTTTGAAGCATTGGCAAGGGAGTGGTACACGTCTCGCCTTAGCGGCTGGGATGCTGGTACGGCCAAAAGGATACTTGGCGCACTTGAACGCCATGTATTCCCCTCGCTCGGTAAACGCCCCTACACCTCAATCATGGCGATGGAGTGGATGGAGCTATTGAGAGGGCTTGAGCGTCAGGGGATTCTGGAACAGATGAGCCGTGTGAGGGCTTACTGCAAAGATATCTATGACCTAGCTCGAGTGACCGGCAGAGCAGTCAACAATCCGTTGGAGGGTGTGCATAAATTTCTGTCCTCGGGAAAGGCAGAGAACTACGCCCACGTCTCCCCCGATGAGCTTCCAGGGTTACTCCGAGCGATACGCTCCTATCCCCACGCCAAAGATATTCAGCTTGGCCTAAGGCTGTTGACCCTGATGGCTGTACGCCCCAGCGAACTCCGAGAAGCACACTGGGTAGAGTTCGATTTCGACAAGAGGCTGTGGACTGTTCCAGTCGAGCGCAAGGGTCGCAAGAAAGGTCGTGAGCATCTGGTGCCACTATGCATTCAAGCAGTGGAAGCACTATTAGAGCTTCGGCAAATAACCGGCGCTTACCCACTTCTGTTTCCAGGTAGAAGCGACCGCACTAAACCCCGCAGCGATACCGTATTCCTAATGGCACTCAGACGCCTTGGTTACGAGGGCCGCCAGACCGGCCATGGCTTCCGCCACATCGCCAGCACGATCCTCAACGAGCACGGATATCCAGCTGACCATATCGAGGCCCAACTCAGCCACAAGGCGCAAGGTGTTCGAGGGATTTACAACAAGGCTCAGTACCTTGAGCAACGCACACAGATGATGCAGTGGTACGCCGATCATCTCGATTCCCTAGAAGCCGGGAATGTAGTGCAAGGTCAATTTGGGAAGGCAGTGTGAGAGCACTTACCCTGCCCCCTCTAAATCCGGTGTAACGCGTGTTACTCGTGTAACGCCACTCGTCAAGTGCCCGGATTCATTGGCTTTCACGCCCGTTACATAGTTGAACGACATAGCGTACATCCGATGTAACGCTGCCCCAACGTGTAACGCAAAAGCCAGCGCTCAGGTGCTGCGGGCAGACGCTTTTCGCCCGAGCTACCAAGCGACCCTCGCTGGCTTTGCCCTTCAAGCGCAGGGCGTGGGACTTTCGGTTACACAGCGCCTGAGACACTTGGCAATGACTGACCGCCAAACCATATTGCATTCGGCGCTAGCAGCGGCCTGCTCAAATATCTCTCAACGCAACCGCTGTATGATCTCTGCCGTGCACAGGTGCTGACGTCTGCCACCTGATCGACCAGTGCTAGCTGCGCAATTACTAAACCGCCGCGTTCACCCTACATTGACCCCATATTGACCATACATTGTAAGGGGCCGGTGAACACACCTTCCGAACTCCATCATTAAGGACGATGGTGTCCGCGTATTTTTAAGCGGACGCTATAGCCCTTAACGTCAGGAATTCCATGCGCCAACGAAGCTCTTATCCCAAATCGTTCAAAGCCCAGGTTGTTCAGGAATGCCTGCAACCAGGCGCGACCATCTCCGGCGTCGCCATCAGCCATGGCATCAACGCCAACGTAATTCGAAAGTGGATGCCGCTGTACCGGGATCAGCCGCCAGCGGTGCTACCTGTTTTTATTCCAGTGAAATCTACGCCAAAGCGGCCGACTGAAACGGCGGCGGTCATCGATCTGCCGTTTGGCGATCAATCGATCACAGTGAAATGGCCAACTTCTGATCCTGAAGGATGCGCCCGCTTTGTCCGTGGGCTCACACAATGATTCGCATCGATGCCATCTGGCTCGCCACCGAACCCATGGACATGCGTGCTGGCACTGAAACAGCGCTGGCCAGAGTGATTGGGGTGTTCGGTGCGGCGAAGCCGCACTGCGCTTATCTGTTTGCCAATCGTCGCGCTACCCGCATGAAAGTTCTGGTGCATGACGGGATTGGCGTCTGGCTGGCTGCACGTCGGTTGAACCAAGGTAAATTTCATTGGCCTGGTATTCGACAAGGCTGTGAAATGGAGCTGGATAACGAGCAACTTCAGGCCTTGGTGCTCGGTTTACCTTGGCAAAGGGTTGGAGCTGGTGGCGCAATCACACTGCTTTAAAAGGCTGTAATTAGCGCCTTGGCTTACTGCCTCAAGCGACCTGCTTTGGTAAAATCCAGGGCATGACTTCCTCGCCCAATATCGATCACATGACCCCCGACCAACTGCGTGCACTCGCTGCGCAGTTGCTGTCGCAGGTCGACACGATGGGCAAGAAGATCCAGCGGATCGAAACGGTCAACGAACAGCTCACCCACGAAATCGCACTGCTCAAACGGCACAAGTTCGCCAAGCGCAGCGAGCAACTTAGCCCTGATCAGGGCAGCCTGCTCGACGACCTGCTTGATACTGATATCGCAGCAATCGAGGCTGAGTTAAAGGCGGTCAACCCGCCTGCGGCACCGGCCGAACCGCGTCAGCAGCCCAAGCGTGCACCGTTGCCACCGCAGTTTCCACGCACGGTGATCCGCCACGAACCTGAGAACACCCAGTGCGCGTGCGGCTGCCAGCTACAGCGCGTCGGCGAAGACGTCAGCGAGAAGTTGGATTACACGCCGGGCGTGTTCACGGTCGAGCAACACGTACGTGGAAAATGGGTCTGCCGCGAGTGTGAAACGCTTATCCAGGCACCAGTGCCGGCGCAAGTGATCGACAAAGGCATCCCGACCGCAGGCCTGTTGGCTCATGTGATGGTGGCCAAGTTCGCTGACCATTTGCCGCTGTATCGGCAAGAGAAAATCTTTGGCCGTGCCGGCCTGGCTATTGCTCGCTCGACACTGGCGCAATGGGTCGGCCAAACCGGCGTGCAGCTCCAGCCGCTGGTCGATGCGTTACGCGAAACGGTACTTGCCCAAGGCGTGATCCACGCTGACGAAACGCCAGTGCAGATGCTCGCGCCGGGCCAGAAGAAGACCCATCGTGCCTACGTTTGGGCCTACTGCACTACGCCGTTTTCAGCGCTCAAGGCAGTGGTTTATGACTTCAGCCCGAGCCGTGCGGGCGAACATGCGCGTAACTTCCTTGGCCAGTGGAATGGCAAGTTGGTGTGCGACGATTTCGCTGGCTACAAAGCAAGCTTCCAGCAAGGCATCACTGAAATCGGCTGCATGGCGCATGGGCTCCAAAGTTAGTTGACTGGTTGACCGAGTTGACCAGGACAATCGTTCACTATCCTGAACGAAACCAATGACCGTTACAGATCCGGTAAGGATGCCCTTTTCTCTTCAAGATCCTTTCAATTTCAACGTTGAAATTTCAGTAAGCTGGTGCGGCTGCCGCTACCACGATCCCGCGGGTTTCATGCCCCGTATACTCAGGATATCGACAGGGTCCCCAGCACCTTTTTCTGCCGCCCACCCGAGATATCAGATGAGTAACCTTCAGAAGCTGATCGTAAATGCCCGAGCCGGCTTGGCTCTCCACGAAAAAATCTCTGATGACGACTGGCAGGCAATCGCTAGGCAATGCGGTGCCGCTGAAGTCGAAGAAATCGAACAGCGTATCGTCAGTTTACGAGCTGAGTTAGAGACGGTTGAGGAGTGGGACGGGGATACGCTAGATGAGATACACGTCGCGATTTACCGCTTCACCCAATTACTGAGGTTAGCGAAAGCACGGTCTCCCAGCGGGTTTTAGACCTCTGAAGCAAACACCCGGCGGATTGGCTTATTATCGAGTGATCGAGCTACCAATCTGGAGCTCGTCGCTGCTAGGGAAAGTGATATGGATATGGTTGCTGTTCGATCTGATGCAATGACCTCTGTTGGCTACGATGCTGCCACCAAGAGAATGAGAATCCGCTTTCAGCAAGGGCATTCCTACGACTTCTGTAACGTCCCCCCGACGGTCCACCAAGGGTTGATGTCAGCTAGCTCAAAGGGCTCTTACTACAACCGGTACATTCGTGATCGCTACCAATGCTGAGGGCATGGTTGAGAGGTAGCAAGGAGGGGCATGTATGCCCACATGTATGCCTAACCCACAATAGACCAACAAAACCTATATATAACAGTACTATACAGACCCAGTTCAAATGACTGTGTACCACCAAGTACTAAAAACGGCTTACCGAAAGGTAGGCCGTTTTTTTATGCCTTGTGAAAAGTACAAGGGTCGTTGCGGTTCAGGTCGTTGGCTGGGCCTGCGTTCTCACTCGCAGGTCTCCCAAGTCAATGGTCAGATCATGCCTGGGCAGACTGCCCAGAGTATCGTTCAGGTTCATTCGCAACGGCTTATCGGCGTCCACGCCGTATTCAAGATAAGCATTGACGCGCTTTTGAGTGTGGCTCAGCCCGGCGCTACTGGAAAAACTGAGATTCGTCATGGCCGGTATCGACATGCCATGGGACTGGGTAGCGGTGTAGCTCAGGCTCATGTTTTTAACACGCAGGTTGTTACGATCACTCAGCGCCTGCCTGATCAGTGGCTCGGCACTTTCACCAGCAAGATGGCTACGCCCTATTGCATGCAGGACCTGTGGTTTGAGCTCCATACCCAGCGTCACAGAGGTGCCCTCTCCCTGCTGCAACTGATTGAGCACTTGGGAGAACTGAGGGTCATCCTTCAGCCACTGTTCAATCGCTGCTTTGTTGGCCGGAGCCACATCATCCAGCCAGGCATGGTACCCATCGTCCCGCAACCCCACACGTGTGACGGAAGATTCGACCGACGCCAGTTGGCGCAACCCGCTGTTCATCAAGTCCTGTTGGTCGATCAACTTGTCCAGTGACTGGCTGATGGTGTGATAGGCGTCCGACTTCGTCGCCACGGGGGGATGATTCGCGAAAAACCTTCGCAACGTGGCCAGCTGTTGATCCACCGTATTCCCCGACAGCTCAGTTGCAGCCATATCCCGCCTGAAAGCTGGCGAGTAAAGCGACACGCTGCGTTTAAGATCATCAATCTGCGACTGAGTCACCGGTTGCGGATGCTTGAACGAAAAGCTGTAGGCCTGTGATTGCCCACGATCAAACTTCACCATGACCGACAGCTCCGGCAATGCAAACATCGCCATGCTGGGCCCGCCGCTTTCGACCCTGCCCAACGCCAATACGTTGAACGGCGCAACATTGGCACCCACACCGCCCTGCCTGAAGAGCTGCGCACTGCTCGCCGCGCCGTGGCTGATGCCGGTTGCAGTGCGCTTGGAAGACTGGCTCTTATCTATGTGCGCAAGATTGAGATTAGCCACCCCACCGATACCGGCGCGAATCACCGAGTCCAGTTCAGCGATGTTTTCTTGTGGGCTGTACATCATGCGCAATTGCGCAAGTGCATCCAGATTGAAATCGCCACTGAGCTTCAAACTTTTGCCAGCCGCGTGCCCGTCACCCAGCGCCAACAGATCGCAGACAGTACCGCTCTCGCCAGTAAGGATCGACATCATCTTGCCAAAGTCTGCCTCTTTTACGTCAAAGCCGATGCTTGACCCGGTGTTTTTTGCAATCGCCGCAGTCAACTCGGCCGCAACCCTCAAGCCTGGCCCCAACGCCCCCGATCCCCGTCCCAGCGTGACACCAGACCCCACCGAACCGGCCAGACGCCGCATATCATCGGTACTGATCTCAACCCTGGCGCCCGTGTCAGTACGGCTGATACTCACGCCATGGGTGTGGGACTTGGAGGCCCCCAAGAAAAATTCCACCGGGGCCACCGGCTTTATCTCCGTCACCATCAACCCCAGGCTTTTACCTTGGCTTCGGCTAGGCGCAAGGGTCTGGCCGCTGCTCAGGTGCTGTACCTGCTGAGTCATTGCCTCCTTGATGGAGACATCGGTGGGCAACCCCAACAGGCCCGAAAGATGCCAGTGAAGGGCGGAGCCTGGTGTGCCAAGGTCCTTGGCCAACAACTTGAAGTTGCCATACAACGATTCCGCCTGATCGTAATTGGCGAGACCTTGGCTGGCTAACGTATGCACGGGACTGTCTTTAAACGCTTTCATGACGTCATGCAGCGACGTTTCTATGCGCGCCAAAGCACTTGGACTATGGCCTGACGTACCGTCAAGCGCTTGTACCAAATCAGTCAATTGCTTGAGCGTGCTCGCGTGATGAATCAGGTCGCCTTCGATAAGCGCCGAGGGGTGATCGAGATCCCGTTTGCGTTCGGGCTTCCAGGTGGGAAGTACCAGGTCCTGCCCCTCAAAATTGGCCAACAGCGCAGCGGTCGTTTTTTCCGCCGAGGGGGAAACTCTCTTGAACGCCTCGTACAGTTGATGCAACGTCGAGTCAGGGTTAATCGACGCCCTGCTCAACGTGGGCCTGGGGTCAAACGCCACCCCGTGTGTATCCCCCAAGCGGCGTGCGCTGGACTGGCTACTGTCCTCTACCTCGGTCAGCGCGGTGCGGATCTCTTTTGCCAACGCCTGTCGCAGGCCGGCTTCGCTCAAGACGCTTAACCGAGCTCCCAAGTCAGCAGGAATCGGCTTGCTCTGCGCCAGAGGCTTGAGCTGTTCGTGCAGGCGTTTATCGTCTGCGTAGATGCCCTCCAAACCCTGTCGGCCCGTGAAATGGTGCTGAACATCCTTCGCCTTTTGGCCAAGGGCCTCCAAGGGATGGAAGTGCGCTTTGATCCCCTGGAAAAAATCGCGTTTGAGCGGTATCCCCTCCCGGGACTGCCCCATGACATTACTGCCCACCGTCAGCGCACCACCCGGAAACTGTGCACGTACCTGCATGCCCGCCAACTTATCAGCCAGTAACGGCACCTCGGCTGCCGCCTGCACCGGCCCCCACTCTAGCGTGGTGGTAGTGGCATTCTCCAATCGATGGAACTGCTTACCCCACCCAGCAATCAGGTGCTTGTCGGCCCCCATCCGCAAGGACTCCAAAGGTTGGCGATCCGGTAGTTCAACCTTGCTCCAGTTTTTCGCGCCCCCAGAATTGCCCTGCCAGACCTGACGATCCGCTCTGAACAATTCGCCACCCTGGGTGTGTGCATAAAGATTGCCCACGTGATCCAGGGCGAGTGTCTTTATGTCAATCGAGGGTGACAGTTGCAACGGCTTGACCTGCCCGTCCTGATGAACCTGAAGTTGGTTACCCTGATCGACGGTCACAAAATTGCGGCCATCCGCTACAGCAAATCCGGTAATGCCCTTATCGCAACTCCCTGCAAGCACTTCGCCAAAGGACACCTGCGGGCGTGGCGCGGGAAGCGCGGCCAGATCATGGCTGGCGCCCTCAAACAGCGGGTCGCGTACCTTACTGATGACCACTGCCTTCAACTGTCCTTCTTGCAGCACATAGGCGCGACCGTCCAGGCCGCGCTCCAGATGGTCGATACCGGGTTGCCCAGCGTTTCCCCAACGTTGTGTCACCGCATCCCAGGTCAACAAGGTGCCTGCATCCAGTGCAACCTTGCCCCGTTCGCCCAGATCAACCGCCGCCGACAACGCCTGTAAACCAGGAAGTGGCAACCCCTTCTCGATGCCCTTGACCAGCACGTCACTGAGGTTCCATTGCGGGCGTAGCGCGTTGTTGTCTCCCAAAGGCACGCTGTGCGATTGCTCACGCACATCGCGAACCTGGGCATTGAGTTGCCCCGCATCATCATGAAAAAAACCCTCCACACGGACCGCCCCCTTCAACGACTGCTCAAGCGAATCGACCGATTGCCGGACCATCGGCAGCGTGTGGTCCCGCACCAGGCGCAAGTCAGCGCAAACCAGTTCCCCGTCCGCAGTCGCGCCATACAGCGTGCTTCCCGAAAGACCGATACGCGTGAGTTGCACAGGCAAACCCGCCTCGTCGACCGGTCGCACTGTCTGTGTGTCAGCTCCCTGAAGATGCACAAAAGACCCCTCTTGAGCCTGGCTCAGCAGCACCGTGGTTCGACCTTGCGCACTGCTGTCAACAAACCCCTCGGGCGTCTTCAGCAATTGCCCTTCGTTCGTCAGGCCAATGCGACTGAATGCACGGGTATCCGCGTCGGGCATCCAGGACAACGTGAGGGGTTCAAAGCGAAACAGTCGCCCGCTCTCTAGGCGAAACTGCTGCCCCTCTGCTGTCGTCTGAACCGCACTGACGCTCCCCACATGCGCACGCCCCGGACTGTCGCTCGCGTCGCCGGCGGTATCAGACAGGCTGCTTTTGAACACCGCCGCGACAGCCGGTGTGGACTGAATATGAAACAGATATTGACGCTCATCCTTCATCCGCAATGCATGACTGCCAGCTGCAAAAGGACCATCGGCCACAAAGTGTTTGTTCGGCAGGTTGAGGTGGCTAGCGATATCACGTCCTGCAAGTGTCGTATCAACCTGCACCTTGCCATCCTTGAGACAAGCGTCGAACTGCATCGAGGTCGGTTGCAGCGTTTGATAGTGGGTCAACGACACGGCCGGCAACAATGGCGGGCTTTTTTCGTGGCGCCAACTCGTCAACCCGTTACTAGGGTCGCTCTGTACCTTGAGAAGAGGATCTAATTTTGTACGCATGGTCTCGCTCCCAGACAGAATCAATTACAACTGCCTAGTGGGCACCTGCCTTTTCCAGTTCCGCCCCTGCTTAATTACAACTGTTACTTCATGCGCTCAAAAAAAACGCGCATCTGTATTTTGACGCTCGTTTGACCCGCTGTTAGTGTCCGACTCCCCCCACACGGAGTGCTCTCGATGAAACTGGATATCTTTCAAGTCGATGCTTTCAGCCAATCCGTCTTTGGCGGCAATCCAGCGGCCGTTTGTCCGCTTACCGAATGGTTGAGCGATGAGCAACTGCAGAACATCGCAGCGGAAAACAACCTCTCCGAAACTGCCTACTTTGTGCCCCGTGGTGAGTTCTACGAGTTGCGATGGTTCACCCCGGAGGTCGAAGTGGACCTGTGCGGCCATGCCACGCTGGCGGCGGCGTGGGTATTGATTAATAAGTTACCGGGAGCGCCTGAAGTGTTGCGCTTTGCCACCCGCAGCGGCGAGTTGCGCGTCACGCGCAATGGCGATGAACTGGCGATGGACTTCCCGACCAAGCAACCCGAACGTTGCGAACCGCCCGTCGGGATGTTGAACGCGCTGGGGATTGAGCACGCCGAGGTGTATGCCACCGATGACTACATCGTGTTGCTGGACAACGAAGCCCAAGTCGCCGCCCTCAAACCAGACTTCGCCCGTCTCAAAGGCCTGCCCAAACGCGGGATTGCGGTAACGGCCAAAAGCGCGCGGTTTGATTTCATTTCCCGCTGGTTCGGCCCGAACGTGGGCGTCAATGAAGACCCGGTCACCGGCTCCGCGCACACCTCGCTCACGCCGTTCTGGGCCAAGCGCCTGGGCAAGTCACAATTGGCTGCCGAGCAGGGTGGCGAGCGTCGCGGGCAACTGCGCTGTGAGCTCAAGGGCGACCGCGTGATTATCGCCGGTCACGCAGTGCTCTACCTGCAAGGCACGATTTACCTGTAAAAAGTACGACACCAAGGACAACAGATCATTCTCACAATGAACGGAGTTCAACGCGTGTTTCCGATTTCCCGCCGTCAACTGTCGATGATAGCCGCAGCCCTCGCCCTGGCCGGCTGTCACACCCAAATCACTGAACAACCTCCCGCACCGGAATTGGGTTCGGGTTACCGAACCGACCTTACCCCCCAACACGCCGAACGCCATATGGCCGCCGCCGCCAACCCACTGGCGGCCGAAGCCGGGCGCGAGATATTGCGTATGGGCGGCTCGGCCATCGATGCGGCGATTGCGATGCAGGCGGTGTTGACCCTAGTGGAGCCGCAGTCATCCGGCATCGGCGGCGGTGCGTTCATCATGCTCTGGGACGGGAAAACCGTGCACGCGTATGACGGTCGTGAAACGGCGCCGGCCGGGGCGACCGAACGATTGTTCTTGAAGGCCGACGGCACACCCATGGCATTCCCCGAAGCGCAGATCGGTGGACGTTCGGTTGGTACGCCGGGAGTCTTGCGTGCCCTGGAAATGGCACACAAGAAAACCGGTCACCTGCAATGGGCCAGGTTGTTCGAGCCGGCCATTCGATTGGCGGAGCAAGGCTTTGCGATTTCCCCACGCCTGCACGCGCTGATTGCCGCCGACCGCTACATCCCGCAGTCGCCGGATATGGCGGCCTATTTTCTGAATGCCGATGGCACACCTAAAGCCACTGGCACGCTGTTGAAGAACCCGGCGCTGGCTGCCGTATTCAAGCGCATTGCCAAAGAAGGACCGGACGCGCTGTACCAGGGGCCGATTGCCGATGAGATCGCGCGCAAGGTCCAGGTCAATCGCAATGCGGGCAGCCTGTCGCAGGCTGACCTCAAGGGCTACGCAGCCAAGGAACGCACACCGCTGTGCACCGACTACAAGCAGTACCGGGTGTGCGGCATGCCACCGCCATCGTCAGGCGGGATTGCTGTAGCGCAAATCCTCGGTACGTTGCAGGCCGTGGAAGCCCGCGACCCGCGCCTGGCCATAGCGCCGATGAAACCCGTGAAAAGCACCTCGCCTGCCGGACTTGAACCCACCCCCGAAGCCGTGCACCTGATCGCTGAAGCCGGTCGCCTGGCCTTTGCCGACCGCGCACTTTACGTGGCCGACTCAGACTTCACACCCGTCCCCCTCGCGGGCCTCGTCGCACCGAACTACCTGGCACAACGCGCCACACTGATCGGTGAACGCAGCATGGGTATCGCCAAACCGGGCCAACCATCGGGCATCCAGGTGGCGTACGCGCCGGACCGCTCGCCGCTGCGTATTTCCACCTCCCAAGTGGTGGCGGTGGATGACCTGGGCGGTGCCGTGTCGATGACCACCACCGTGGAAGCGGCGTTCGGCTCCCATGTGATGGTCCAGGGCTTTTTGCTGAACAACCAGATGACTGACTTCTCGTTTATCCCGCAAGAAAACGGCCAGCCGGTGGCCAACCGCGTCGAGCCCGGTAAACGCCCGCGCTCGGCCATGGCACCGACCTTGGTGTTCGACCGTAAGAGCGGCGAGTTGCTGGCTACCGTGGGTTCGCCGGGCGGCTCACAGATCATCGAGTACGTGAGCAAATCCCTAGTGGCCATGCTCGACTGGAACCTCGACCCGCAAACCGCCATCAGCTTGCCCAATTTCGGCAGCCGCAATGGCGCGACCGAACTGGAAGCCGGTCTGTTCAGCCCCGGATTGAAACAAGCGTTGAAGGACAAAGGCCACGCACTGAGCGAGATCGATATGACCAGCGGCATCCAGGCCATCGTGCGTACGCGGGACGCCCAGGGCAAGGTGTCGCTAAGCGGTGGCGCGGACCCTCGGCGTGAAGGCGAAGCCCTCGGCGATTAAACATTTCCAGCGGAGAACGCTTGTGCAGCAGGCAGACACTCTCGGCGCCATCCCTGGCGTCGACCATGGTTTTTGTTCGATCGATGATCAGCTGCGCCCGGCAGATGTGTTCATCTGCAAGCAGGTTCACAGTGCGTCGGTCGTCAAATGGCAGGCCGACCAGGTGAGCAACACGGTCGAAGCGGATGGTGTGTTCACCCGCGAACAGCAGCCGATTGCGGTGATCACGGCCGATTGCCTGCCTATTCTCTTTGCTGCCAAAAACGGCGAAATGGTTGCAGCCGTACATGGCGGCTGGAAAGGCCTGCAAAGCGGGATCATCGCCAACGCCGTACAACGTTTTGCCGATGAGGGCATTACCGTGGATCAACTGCGGGTGGCCATCGGACCATCGATCAAACCTTGTTGTTATGAGGTCAGCGAGGAATTCATCGCACAATTTCAGGCAGACCAAGGCCACCTGTGGCGCGATGAACAGGCGCCGTGGAGTGTCGAACAACCAGCGCCGTTGCTGTCACCCGAGATTGCACCACCCCATGCCACGCAAGCGGGAAGTGCCTGGTTCGATTTGAGTGGGTATGGGCTGATATTGCTGCAAGCGGCGGGCGTTCGACGGGAGCATATCGAGGTGAGTGAGGTATGCACTTACTGCACATCACCGACGTTCGCGAGCTACCGCCGAAGGACTCATCACGCGCAGGAACCAAAGACGCTGATCTACTCTTGGATCACCCGCACGCCCCTGTAGTGAGCGGGCTTGCCCCGCGCTGGGTGGCGAAGCCGCCCTAAAACCAGCTACCGCGCTCCACCTGACACAACACGGCGGTCTTATTGGAACGGTTTCTCCGCCCAGCGCGGGGCAAGCCCGCTCACTACAAAACATCCCGCCGGCTGATCAATCAACGATTGATCTTCAGCCCTTTACGCCCTGCATGCTTTTCCAACGCCAGCTCGATCAAGCGGCTCACCAACTCGCTGTAACTCATCCCTGCCGCCTGCCACAGCTTGGGGTACATGCTGATGCGGGTGAAACCGGGTAGCGAGTTGATTTCATTGATCAGTACTTCACCGTCCTCGGTGAGAAACACATCGACCCGGGCCAGTCCCGAGCAGCCCAACACCTCGAATGCTTCGATAGCCAACTGGCGAATACGCTCGCTGGCTTCATCGCTGATATCAGCCGGCACCACCACTTGGGCGGCCTGGGCGTCGATGTATTTGCTGTCGTAGGAGTAGAAACCGTTGCTCACCACAATCTCGCCACAGCCGCTGGCGATGGGATTGTCATTGCCTAACACGGCGCACTCGATTTCGCGGCCTTGAACGGCGGACTCCACCAACACTTTCTCATCAAAATCCAAGGCGAGTTCAACGGCGGCGTGGTACTCGGTTTCGCTGGCGACTTTGCTCACACCCACCGAAGAACCCTGGTTTGCAGGTTTGACGAACATTGGCAAGCCGAGCTTTTTCACCGCTGTGTCAAAGGACGTGCGCGCCGCATTGCGACGGGTCAGGGTGATAAACGGCGTGACAGCAATGCCTGCATCACGCAGCAAGCGTTTGCTGACGTCCTTGTCCATGCACACTGCGGAGCCGAGGACATCGGAGCCGACGAAAGGCAGGTCGGCCATGCGCAACAAACCTTGCAGGCAGCCGTCCTCGCCGAGGGTGCCGTGGACGATGGGAAAGATCACGTCGATGTGTTCCAGCGGCCCCTGCCCGGAAGTTTCTACCACTTGCTGGCCGGCCTTGCCTGGCACCACCGCCAACTCACGGTTGGACTGGTTAAGGGCGATCAGCGCCGGATTTTCCTGGTTGATCAGGAAGTTCGAAGTGTCATTGAGGTGCCAGTGGCCGGCCTTGTCGATACCGATCAGGACCGGCTCGAAGCGCGTGCGGTCCAGGGCGTCGACGATATTGCGCGCCGATTGCAGCGAGACTTCGTGCTCGGCCGAACGGCCACCAAAAATAATACCTACCCGCACCTTGCTCATGACCCAGCCTCACTGTTGAAAGTAAGGCTTCTTACCACGGGCGGTCAGCGATTCGCCACCAGATGTGCACCGAACAACACATAGCAACCACCGGCAAAGCGATCGAGCCACTTGCGCGAGCGGCTGTAGAGGTTGGCCATGCGCTCGCTGGAAAACACCAGGGCGACGGCGCAGTACCAACTGAACGACAAGGAGGCCATGACGATCACCGCCAGCGTCAGTAACAGTGGTGACGGTGAAGGAGGCATGGTCGAAGCGAAGATAGTCGCGACAAACAGCGCCGATTTTGGGTTGGACAAGTTACCGAGCAACCCCAGGCGCCAAGCCGAAAACAGCGAACGCCGATGCTCATCCGTCAACGGGCTCTGGCTGGCGATGGGCGCCGAACGCTTGAACAGTTTGAGGCCCAGATAAATCAGGTAGCCGCCGCCGATAATCTTGAACGCCAGGTACAGCATGGGCGCCGCCGTAAACAACGACTTGATGCCCAGGCCACCGGCCAGCCCCCATAGGACTGTCCCCGACGCCACGCCTGCCGAGGCCGCCACACCATGACGGCGCGAAGCGTTGGCGGCCAATTGGGCGATGTTGAAGAAGTTAGGCCCCGGCGTGACGACCGCAACCACCCACAGCAAACCCAGCGAAACCAAGGGCGCCAGGTAAGCAAGGTCAAAAGACGACATCGTGTGGCTCCATCAGCACAGTGCATGAGCGCTGATCATAGGCCGCCCCCTGCGCCTGCACAATCGTACAAGACCTCGGCAGACAAGGGCCTCAGACTCGGTTAACGTGTTCCCACCTCAATTTGTGACAAGTCACCATGGGCCAACCCACTTCCACCCTTGACTGGCTGCACCGCGCTCCGCACGCCAGCGGCCTGGACCGCATCGAGGCGTATTTCGCCGGGTTTGCGTTCGACCCCCATCGCCATGACACCTACGCCATTGGGCGTACGTTGTTTGGCGTGCAGAGCTATCACTACCGGGGCAGCATGACCCATAGCCTGCCCGGCACGACCATGGTAATTCATCCGGACGAAACCCATGACGGCCGCGCCAGCAGCGTGGAAGGTTTCAAGTACCGCATGATTTACGTGGAGCCGGCGTTGATCCAGCAGATTCTCGGTGGCCGGCCGCTGCCATTTATCCACAATGGCTTATCCACAGACCCCCGGCTGTTTCGCGCCAGCGAAGTGTTGCTGCAAAGCCTGGACTGCCCGATTGACCCGATGCAGGAACAGGACGCTCTGTTCGATCTGGCGCAAACGCTGAACGCGGCGTCGGGCGCCGTCGTCAGTCGCAAGTCCTTTGATTATGTGGCCGCCGAGCGTGCCCGGGAGTTTATCCACAGCGCCCTGGGCCGCAGCATCACCCTGGATGAGATGGCCGACTACTGCGGCCGCGATCGCTGGGCGTTATCCCGGGATTTTCGCTTGTTGTTTGGCACCAGCCCTTATCGCTACTTGACCATGCGCCGGCTGGACTTGGTGCGCAGTCTGCTGGCCCAGGGCCAATCCTTGGTTGACGCGGCACTGACGGCCGGCTTCACCGACCAGAGCCACATGACCCGGCAATTTCGCAGCACCTACGGCATGCCGCCGTCGCGTTGGGTGAAGATGCTCGGGCGCTGAAAAAACTGACTCGATATGTTTTTTCTTGCACCGGGTTCGGCGGGTTCAGGGCTACAGCTGACGCCCGACGACCGGCTCACCAATAGTCAGGAAATTCCCGCCTGCAATATGGTGCAAGGTCCGCAGCTCATCATGACCTTCGAAGTGCCAATGCCCCTCGCTGAACACGCGCGCATCGGCATAGGCTGCGACCACTTCGCCCAGGAACAGATCGTAGGCCTGCTGGTTATGGGGTTCGGGCAGCAAGCGGCATTCCAACCAGGCCACGCAACCTTCCAGCAGCGGCGCTTCGGTGTGTTCACCGCTAAAGGTGTGTAGGTCGTAGGTGGCGAACTTGTCCGTGTCGGCGCCGGTGATATTGCCGACCGTCTGCACCAGGTCAGCCTGGGCCACGCACGGCACTTGGAGTACGAAGGTGCCGGCACCTTCCAGCAGTTGCCGGGTCCAGGTGGACTTGTCCAACACCACCGCAACTTTCGGCGGTTCGAAATCCAACGGCATGGCCCAGGCTGCGGCCATGATATTGCGCTTGCCCTCGAAAGCCGCGCTCACCAACACGGTCGGCCCGTGGTTGAGCAAGCGGTAGGCTTTGGACAGGGGAACAGGGCGACGGTGAGTAGGGCTCATGGAGGGTCGGCTCTTCATGCAGGAAAGAACCTACGATACCTGAGCCCTACGCTCAGCTCGACAGCTGATTGGCGAACTGCCCGACCGCGCTGACCACCTTCTGTGCACCGTCCTGGATCTCCACGATCACTGTGCCCGCCTCGGCCGCCAGCGCCAGGCCCTGTTCGGCTTGTTGGCGGCCTTCGGTCATCAGGGCGACCGCATCGCGGGCCATGTCCTGGTTCTGACGCACCACACCGACAATTTCCTCAGTGGCTTTGCTGGTGCGTGAGGCCAACTGGCGAACTTCATCCGCCACCACCGCGAAACCACGGCCCTGCTCACCGGCACGGGCCGCCTCGATGGCTGCGTTGAGCGCCAGCAGGTTGGTCTGTTCGGCAATGCCGCTGATGGTCTTGACGATGGTACCGATCACCTGGGACTGCTCGTTCAACGCCTCGATACCTTCGCCGGCCTGCTGCATGTGCTTGGCCAGGTCACGCATCACGTCCACCGCCTGGGTCACGACGGTGGTGCCACGCTGGGCGCTATTGTCGGTCTGCAGCGAGGTGCTGTAGGCAATGTTGGCGGCCTCGGCCACGGCCTGTTCCTGGTTGACCTGGTCGGTGATCACCGTGGCGAACTTGACCACCTTGTACAGCCGATCATTGGCATCCAGCACCGGGTTGTAGGTCGCTTCCAGCCACACCACGCGGCCATGGCTGTCCACCCGCTTGAAGCGCGCCGCAACGAACTCACCGGCGTTCAACCGCTTCCAGAACTGCTGGTAGTCGGCGCTGTTGTATTCCTCCGGTTCGCAGAACATGCGGTGATGCTTGCCCTGGATCTGCGCGAGGCTGTAGCCCATGCCACTCAGGAAGCGCTCGTTGGCCGTGAGCACATGGCCGCCGAGGTCGAACTCGATCACCGCGGTGGAGCGGATCAATGCGGTGATCAGGTTTTCATGCTCACGCGAGGCCTCGATGGTGCGGGTCAGGTCGCTGGAGTAGATCGAAAAATGCTTGATCCGCCCATCCGAACTGCGCACCGGCTGCACGATCGAACGCAACCACGCTTCCTTGCCATTACCGCGCATCAGACGCACGGTGCCGGCGAAGTGTTCGCCGCGCACCAGAGCGTTCTTGAAACGCTGCTGGAATTCGTCCTGACGCACGTGGGCCGGCACCAGTTCGTCGATCAAGCGGCCCTGCAACTGGGTGCCTTGATACGCCATCTCCTGAAGGAAGATGGTGTTAACCGACGCGATACGGCCCTCTGGGTCCAGGGTCATCGTGATCATTTCGCTTTCCAGGCTCTCCTTAACCTGTTGCAAGCTGGACAACTCTTCGCGAAGAGCCGACAGCTCCTGTTTCAAACGGCTGTTGAACATGGGGCACCGATGATCAAATGAGGACAGGGATCTGCCTGCATCGGCGCTGCTGGCGTTTTCTGAAGAGGGCTTTAGCCCCAGAACCAACTATATTTTTGGATCCATTAGCCGCCATTGTTCCGGCACACCCCCATCACTTGATACTCCAGGGTGTTGAGCTTGCCGGTGGAGTCCTCATAGGTCATGCGCGATGGCACCGGGTTACATGAGCGGATCGGTGGCGTCACGTTGACCACGTTGGCGATGTCCAGCTTCATGCCGTAGCGATACGTCTGTACCTCGGGCACCGGCTTGCCGACCTTGGCCGCGTAATCGGCCATAGCCTTTTCATTGCGCTCCATCATCAGGGCAAAAGTGCGATCCCCGCCGCCTTCGGCCAATGCGCCAAAAGACAGGATTGCCGTTAATACACCCAGGCCAATTTTATAAAAGTTCATCACAGGTTCCTCGTCTGAAAGTTCAGTGCCGAGATTAACCAACGAACCCTGACGCCATGTTCACCAGAACATTACTTATTTGTTAGGTCGACGTGAGCTTCCAGAATTGTAATGTTCAAGCCACTTCCTTGTTATCTGACGTTTGCAACTATCAACCCGGGCCAGATCAATAAAAACTCCCGCCCCCATAAGAAGCCGATAACTGCCAATACCAAGGAGCGAACCATGAGTATCCGTCACTACACCCTTCCCTTTTCGTTGATTGCCGCATTGCCCCTGGCCGCCGTGGCCACAGAGGAAAAGCCCGAAGGATTTATCGAAGGCAGCAGCGTCAACGTGCTGGCACGAAATTTCTACTTCAACCGTGATGATCGCAAGGGCCAGTCCAGCCCCACCGGCAACGGTTATTCCGAAGCCTGGGCGCAAGGGCTGATTGGCAAATTCGAATCAGGCTTTACCCAAGGCACAGTGGGGTTCGGCCTGGACGCCTTCGCCATGTACGGCCTGCAACTCGACTCGGGCACCGGCCGCAGCGGTGGCAAGGGCTCGTTCGGCGTGCTGCCGGTGGACAGCGACAACCACCCTGAAAACAGCTACAGCAAAGTCGGTGGCGCGCTGAAATTGCGCGTGCTCGACACCGTGATCAAAGCCGGCGACGTGTTCCCGCTCACCCCAGTAGTGGCGTACGGCGACTCGCGTTTGTTGCCGGAAAGCTTTCGTGGCGTGACCGCGCAAAACACCAGCATCGAGGGCCTGAGCCTGCAAGGCGGACGCTTGAGCGGCATGAGCCAGCCCAATGAAAGTGGCATGAACAACGGCTTCGCGACCTTCTATGCGGGCAAGGTGGACTCGCCCTGGATCGGCTATTTCGGCGGTGATTACCAGCTCAACAAACACCTTAGCGTGAGCCTGTACAGTAGCCGCCTGAAGGACGCCTGGGACCAGTATTATTTCGGCAGCGCCGCCAGCTACCCGCTGAACGATGACGTCTCAGTGTTCGGTGACTTCAACTATTACAAGGCCGTGGACGAAGGTAAAAAACGCCTGGGTGAATTCGATAACAACATCTGGAGCGCCAGGCTCGGGGTCAAGGTCGGCGCCCACAGCGTGGCCATTTCGCACCAGCGCAACAACGGCGACGACGACTTCGATTACCTGCGCCAGTCAGACTCGATCTTCCTCAACAACTCGATCCAGTACAGCGACTTCAACTCACCCAAGGAGCGCTCGTGGATGGTGCGATACGACCTGGACATGCAGCCGTTCGGTATCCCCGGCCTGTCGTTCATGACCCGCTACGGCAAAGGCACCGGCGCCGACTACAGCAACGCCAACGCCGTCTACATGCGC
The DNA here is from genome assembly GCF_059421065.1 of Pseudomonas sp. GW821-FHT03A09. Classification (NCBI taxonomy): domain Bacteria; kingdom Pseudomonadati; phylum Pseudomonadota; class Gammaproteobacteria; order Pseudomonadales; family Pseudomonadaceae; genus Pseudomonas; species Pseudomonas sp. GW821-FHT03A09. The sequence goes on from NZ_JBWKUX010000006.1 coordinate 347,843, forward strand.
CGTGACGCTGCGGGTAATCCGCTGACCGACCAGCGCCGCTGGGAGCGCGATATCGAAGCCAAATACGTGGTGCAAAGTGGCACCCTGAAAGATCTATCACTGCGCTTGCGCCAGGCCACGGTACGCTCCAGTGCATTCGAGTCGGACTTGGAAGAAGTGCGCTTGATTGCCGAATATCCACTGGTGGCGCTGTAAGTGATTACATTCGTTCGCGGTTAACTAACATCTGTTCACAACTACCCAGTTATCAAAACTGTAATATTGGCCTCACCTTCTCGTTAAGTTGATCTTCCTATACTGGCCTCAACTTATTCACCGAGCACATTCATCTCTGAAGCTTTTGTGTAGCTCCTTTGGAAAGAGATGAATTTTTAACGCCCCGCTTGGGGCGTTTTTTTTGAACCCGGCTTTGTGCGGCCGATGGTCGCAGTTGACCCTGAAGCTACTTCACGGTTCAGAATTTTCCTACTCCCCCAACAGCAACCTCCATAAGGAAATGGCCCTCTCTTCTCTTCGTAATAGGTAAATCCCCATGCGTATCCTTGTGGTTGAGGACGAACAAAAAACTGCCGACTACCTGCAGCAGGGCTTGAACGAAAGCGGCTACGTAGTCGACTGCGCCAACAATGGCATCGACGGCTTGCACCTGGCCGGGCAACACGCCTATGAACTGGTGATCCTCGACGTCAACCTGCCCGGCAAAGATGGCTGGGAAGTGCTGGAGCAATTGCGCCGCAACGGCACCCAGCGCGTGATGATGCTGACCGCCCGTGGCCGGCTGGCCGACAAGATCAAGGGCCTGGACATGGGCGCCGATGATTACCTGGTCAAACCCTTCGAGTTTCCCGAACTGCTGGCACGGGTGCGCACGCTACTGCGGCGCAGCGAACATATCCCCCAGCCAGAAGTGTTTCGTGTGTCAGACCTTGAGTTGGACCCGCGCCGCCATCGCGCCTATCGCGGCACCCGGCGTATCGACCTGACCACCAAGGAGTTCGCCCTGTTGCAGGTACTGATGCGCCAGACCGGTGAAGTCCTGACCCGTACACAGATCATTTCCCTGGTGTGGGACATGAACTTCGACTGCGACACCAACGTGGTGGAAGTATCCATCAGCCGCCTGCGCGCCAAGGTCGATGACCAGAGCGAAATCAAGCTGATCCACACGATTCGCGGCGTGGGTTACGTGCTGGAGGCTCGCGCATGAAGACCGGCAGTTTGTCGATGCGACTGGGCCTGACCGTCAGCCTGATGGGCGCAGGCCTGGTCTTGCTGCTGGCGACCCTGGCCTATCTGGCCCTCACCCACGAGCTGGAAAAACTGGCGCGCAAGGGCCTGGAAAGCAAGATGGAACAGATCCAGCACAGCCTCGCCCTGGGCCTGGACGCCCACGCCATCCGCGTGCGCCCGCATTCGCTGATGGATCTGGTGATGGGCCACGACAACTTCTACCTGACCATCATCGGCACCGCGCCCGACAACACCGTTCTGCTGAGCGTCGGCGCCAAGCCGCAAGAACCGTTGCTGACCGACTTCAAGCCTCGTGAAACCCTCGGCTACCTGAACTGGACGGACAATTACGGCAACCAGGTACTCAGTGCCTCCAGCCTGATGCGCCTGGCCAGCGGCGAACGTGTGCGGGTGGTGTTGTCCTTGGACCGCATGGACGACCAGGCCCTGCTCAGCGCCTACCTGCGTGCCACCGTCATCGCGCTGCCCCTGTTGTTGATCCTCATCGGCATGGGCGCCTGGTGGTTGGTACAGCGCGGTCTCGCGCCGTTGAAGCAGTTCAGCCAGGTGGCGGCCAAAGTCACCACCCAGGACCTGACCCATCGATTGTCCGTCGACAACCTGCCCAAGGAACTGGGCGAGCTGGCGCAAGGCTTCAACGTGATGCTCGACCGCCTGGACGCCGGAGTGCAGCAGCTGTCGCAATTCTCCGATGACCTCGCCCACGAATTGCGCGCGCCCCTGACCAACCTGATGGGCAAGGCCCAGGTGACGCTGTCACGTCAGCGACCACCGGAGGAATACAAGGCCGTGCTGGAGTCCAACACTGAAGAGCTGGAGCGCCTGGGACGTATCGTCAGCGACATGCTGTTTCTCGCCCAGGTCAGCCATCCGGCTGCGCGCGCTTCGTTTACAACGGTGTCCCTGGCCGATGAGGCCCATCGAGTCATGGAGCTGTTTGCGCTGAGTGCCGAAGACAAACAACTGACCCTGACCTTGAGCGGCGACGCCCACGTGCAGGGCGACCGCCTGATGATCCAGCGCGCGCTGTCCAACCTGCTGTCCAATGCCATCCGCCACACCCCGGTGGGTTCGCATATTTCATTGCTGGTGGAAGCCTATGGCAACAACGTCTGCGTGTCGGTGAGCAACCCCGGCCCTGGCATCGAAGCCCAACACCTGCCGCACCTGTTCGAACGCTTCTACCGCGTCGACAGCAGCCGCGCCCGCACCGAGGGCGGCACCGGCCTGGGACTGGCCATCGTGCGGTCGATCATGACCCTGCACCAGGGGCAGGCCGACGTACGCAGCCTGCCCGGTGGTTTCACGCTGTTTCGGCTGGTCTTCCCACTCGCGTGAATTGCTTTGTAGTGAGCGGGCCTGCCCTAATGCCAGTCAGTTAAGCGGTGGGGTGTCGAGCGCATCATCTGTAGTGAGCGGGCTTGCCCCGCGCTGGGTGGCGAAGCCGCCCTAAAACCTGCTAGCGCGTTCTACCTGACACAACGCGGCAGTCTTATTGGGGCGGCTTCACCGCCCAGCGCGGGGCAAGCCCGCTCACTACAATGATCACTCTTCCTTGCGATGCGCCCACTGGTACAACGCCGGCAGCACCAGCAAGGTCAGCAACGTCGACGAAATAATCCCGCCGATCACCACCGTCGCCAACGGCCGTTGCACTTCGGCGCCGGTGCCGGTGGCGAGCGCCATGGGGATGAACCCGAGGGACGCCACCAACGCGGTCATCAGCACCGGACGCAAGCGGGTCAATGCACCTTCGTTGACCGCCATTGAGAGTGAGCGCCCTTCCTCCCGCAGGTTGCGGATGAAGGCAATCATCACCAACCCGTTGAGCACCGCCACCCCGGACAACGCGATAAAGCCCACCCCCGCCGAGATCGACAGCGGAATATCCCGCAACCACAGGGCCATGATCCCACCCGTCAGCGCGAACGGAATCCCGGTGAACACCAACAAGCCATCCTTGAGGTTGTTGAACATCATGAACAACAACCCGAACACCAACAGCAACGCCACCGGCACCACAATGCGCAAGCGCTCGGACGCTTCCTTAAGCTGTTCGAACTGGCCGCCCCAGGTCGTCCAATAGCCTGCCGGCACCTTCACTTGGGCACCAATAGCCACCTCGGCCTCTTCGACGAATGAGCCAATATCCCGCCCGCGCACGTTGGCGCTGACGATCACCAAGCGCTTGCCGTTCTCACGGCTGATCTGGTTCGGGCCAAGCACCAGGTCCAGGCTGGCAACCTGTGACAAGGCAATAAAACCCAACTGTGTCGCCCCATTGCCAGCCATTGCCGGCACTGGGATCAACAGCCGCGACAGCCCGTCGATATCGGTACGCAGCGCGTCTGACAAACGCACGACCATGTCAAAACGACGGTCGCCTTCATACAATGTACCGGCTTTTCGCCCGCCCACGGCGACGGCAATGGTGTCCTGCACATCGCCCACATTCAGGCCAAAACGCGCAGCCTTGTCGCGGTCAATATTGATGGTCAGCACCGGCAATCCAGAAGTCTGCTCCACCTTCACTTCCGAGGCGCCCGTCAGCTTTTTCAGGGTCTCTGCAATTTCCTCGGCGGTTTTATTCAGCACCGCCATGTCGTCACCAAACACCTTCACGGCCACATCACTGCGTACCCCGGAAATCAGTTCGTTGAATCGCAGCTGGATCGGTTGCGACAGTTCATACGCACTGCCCGGCACAATCGCGCTGGCCCGCTGGATATCGGCAATGATCGCCTCGCGGGACTTCTTCGGGTCCGGCCATTGGTCCTTGGGCTTGAGCATCACGTAGCTGTCGGAGATATTCGGCGGCATCGGGTCCGAGGCGATTTCCGCGGTGCCGGTGCGGGCAAATACGCGCTCGATTTCCGGCACCTGGGCGATCAAGGTTTTTTCCAACTGCTGCTGCATCTGTACCGATTGCGTCAGGCTGGTGCCTGGCACGCGCAGGGCCTGTTGAGCGAAGTCGCCCTCACTGAGGCTGGGGATAAATTCACTGCCCATGCGGCTGGCGACCACACCGGAGGCGATGATGGTCAGCACCGCCAGGCCAAACACCACCGAGCGACGCGCCATCACCCAATCCAACACTGGCGCATACGCCCGGCGAGCGGTGCGCATCACCAGGTTTTCTTCTTCCTTGACCTTACCGGTCACGAACAGCGCAATCGCTGCCGGTACAAACGTCACCGACAGAATCATCGCGCCGAGCAAGGCGATCACTACGGTGAACGCCATGGGGTGGAACATCTTCCCAGCCACCCCCGTGAGGGCGAAGATCGGCAGGTACACCACCATGATGATCAATTGCCCGAAGATCAGCGCACGCCGCGCTTCCTTGGCCGCCGCGAACACTTCATGCAAGCGCTCGCTGCGGGTCAACAGGCGCCCATGACGATGTTGCGCATGGGCCAGGCGACGGATGGCGTTCTCGACGATCACCACCGCACCGTCGACGATAATGCCGAAGTCCAGCGCGCCGAGGCTCATCAAGTTGGCGCTGACTTTATTGGTGAACATGCCAGTAAAGGTGAACAGCATCGCCAGCGGAATCACCATGGCGGTGATCAGCGCCGCACGGATATTGCCGAGGAACAGGAACAGCACTGCGACCACCAGCAATGCGCCTTCGAAGAGGTTTTTCTTCACCGTGGCGATGGCTTTTTCCACTAGGTTGGTGCGGTCATAGACGGTGACAGCGACCACACCTTCGGGTAGCGAGCGGTTGATCTCTTCCAGCTTTTTCGCCACCGCCTGGGACACGGTGCGGCTGTTTTCACCGATCAACATGAACACCGTGCCCAGCACCACTTCACGGCCGTTTTCCGTGGCGGCACCGGTGCGCAACTCACGGCCGATCTCGACCTGGGCCACATTGCGCACACGGATCGGCGTGCCGTCCGAAGTGGTGATGACGATGTTGGCGATGTCGTCGATGGACGCCACTTGCCCCGGCGCTCGAATCAGCAATTGCTCACCGCTGCGCTCGATGTAACCGGCGCCGACGTTGGCGTTGTTGCGTTCCAGCGCCGTGACCAGATCGCCCAAGGTCAGTTTATAGGCCGCCAGGCGCTTGGGGTCCGGCGCGATCTGATACTCCTTGGCGAAACCACCGATGGTGTTGATCTCCGCCACGCCCGGAACGTTGCGCAGTTGCGGCTTGATGATCCAGTCCTGGATCACCCGCAAGTCGGTCGGCGTGTAGGGCGTACCGTCATCCTTGAGTGCGCCCTCCTCCGCCTCGACGGTCCACAGGAAAATTTCCCCAAGGCCAGTGGAAATCGGCCCCATGGCCGTTTCGATACCCTCGGGTAATTGCTCGCGGGCCACTTGCAGGCGCTCATTGACCAATTGACGGGCAAAGAACAGGTCGGTGCCGTCCTTGAAAATCACCGTGACCTGGGACAAACCAGAACGCGACAACGAACGCGTCTGCTGCAACCCCGGCAACCCGGCCATGGCCGTTTCGATAGGAAAGGTGATGCGTTGCTCGGTTTCCAACGGCGAAAACCCGGCCGCCGCCGAGTTGATCTGCACCTGCACGTTGGTGATATCGGGCACGGCGTCAATGGGTAACTTCTGGTAGCTGGCGATGCCGACACCGGCCATCAACAGCACCGCCAGCAGCACAATGATGCGCTGCTCGATGGCGAATTGGATAAGGCGCTCAAACATGGGAAATCACTCGCAGGATCAATGGGCGTGTTCGGCCGAGCCTTTGCCCAATTCGGACTTGAGGATGAAGCTGCCAACGGTGGCCACTTGCGCTCCGGCGTCGAGGCCTTTGCGCACTTCTACGTAGCCCTTTTCACTCACCCCCAGTTCAAGATGACGGGTGATGAAACCGTCCGGGGTGCGCACAAACACCGAGGGTTTGTCCTCGACGGTCTGGATCGCGGTTTGTGGCACGGTGACCTTGGCCTGGTAGGTATCGGTGGCCACTTGCACCGTGACAAACAGCCCGGGGCGCCAGGCGTCGTCGGGGTTGGGCACGCTCACGCGCACAGTAGCGGTGCGCGTTTGCTCACCGAGCAGGTTGCCGACATAGGCCACGGTGCCGAGCACGTCGGTGCCCATTTCGGTGGAACTGACTTTCACCGGTTTGCCGATGCGCACCTTGTTCAGGTCTTTGGGAAACACACCGAACGTGACCCACACCTGGGACAGGTCCGAGAGCGTGAAAGCGTTGCTGGTTTCGCTGACGACTTCGCCGACGCCGAGGTGTTTTTCCACCACCACACCGGCGAACGGCGCGCGCAGCTCGTAGCGATTGCCGCCGACCAAGACTGCGCTGCCGCTGAGGGCATTCATCTTTTGACGAGCGTTGTTCAGGGCGATCTCGGCTTCTTGCAAGGTCTGGCGTGCCAGCAGGTAATCCTGCTCGGCGGAGATCTCGTCCTTCCACAGCTGGCGCTCGCGCTGGAAGGTGGTGCGCGCCAGCTCGACACGGCGTTCGCTGGCGGCCAGCTCGCTACGTTGATCGGAGATTTGCTGGCTGGCGATCACCGCCAATAGCTCGCCCTTCTTCACCGACTGCCCGAGATTGACCTTGACCGCCTCCACCACGCCAGCCGCACGTGGGACGATGTGCGAGGTGCGGTCTTCGTCGAAGCGCACTTCGCCGGGCAACGTCAGCAGCGTGCTGATCGCACGGGGTTGGGCCTGGACCAGTTGAATGCCGGCGGCCTGGATCTGCTGCTCGGTGAGTTCGAGCTTGCCTTCCTCTTCGTCGGCGTTGGCAAAACCGGACAGCATCAGGCCCAGGGCGACGGCGAACGCCATGCCACGTTTCTTGTTCATCAGAAGACTCCAGAAAAAATCAAAACCGGGCGAGGTCGCCGTAAATCCGCTCGATGCGCACCCAGGCGTCAGTGGCCTGGGCGGTCGCCGTGAGGTATTGGGTGCGAGCCGCGATCAAGGTGCGCTGGGCGTCGAGCACATCGAGGAAGTTGAACTTGCCCATCTCGAAGCCACGGGTGGCACTGTCCACCGCGCGCTGGGCGGCTGGCAGGATCTGCTGGTTGAACGCTTGCACTTCGGTGTTCGCGGTTTGCCACAGGTCCAGCGCCTGGCGGGTTTCGGTGCGCAACCGCAGTTCGGTGGCATTGCGCAGGTCACGGGCCTGGTCCGCGCGGCGGCTGGCGGCGAGCACGTTGCCCTGGTTGCGGTTGAACAACGGAATCGGCATCGACACGCCCACCACATTCACCCGCTCACGCACGCTGGCGTCGTATTGACTGCCGATGGACACGTCGAGATCGGGAATACGCTGGGCTTTTTCCAGGCCTACGCTGGCTTCGCTTTGCAGGATCTGCAACTCGGCCAGGCGCAACTCGGTGGTTTGCTCCAGGCGCGAAAGCAACTGCGCGGAGGCCGGCAAGGGCGGGGAAGATTGGCTTTGCGTGGCGACGGCCTGGAAGTCAGGCGCGGCGCTGCCGGTGCTGGCGGCCAGTCGGCGATAGGCATCGGTAAGTCCGACCTGGGCACGGTTCAGTTCCAGGCGGATCTCCGACAGCTGCACCTGGGCGCGGGTGGCTTCCACGGGTGAGGACTTACCGGCGCTGACGCGACCGTTGGCGACCACCAGTCCGCGCTCGGCCAAGGCCATCGAGCGTTGCGCCAGGTCGAGGCGCTCCTGGGCGCGCAGGGCACTGTAGTAGCTATCGATGACCTCGGCGCGCAGGCCGTTGCGACGCTGCTCCAAGGTCAGCGCGGCGGCGTCCTGGGCGCGGGTCGCCACGTCAATTCGCGCACCGCGCTTGCCACCCAGCTCCAGGGTCTGGCTGAGTTTGACGGTGGTGGTGCGGCTGTTGCGGCGAGTGTCTTCCGCGTCCCAGGAGGCCACGGGATTGGGGATCAAGCCGGCCTGTTGGCGACCGCCTTGGGCAATGTCGATTTCCCATTGCGCGGCCGCCAGGTCAGGGTTGTTGGCGAAGGCGGTTTGCAGGGCTGAGTCGAGGGTGAGGGTTTGCGCCTGGGCGACGCTTGCGGCCATCCACAACGCCGTCGCCCCCAAAAATGTTCTTACGGAAATTGCCATAACGAAAGTTCCACGCCCATGAAGTCGCTGAGGTGTCCCAGCGGGGGCAATGTAGCTTTCAGTACTTATCAGGGCCGTGGGCAGAACATTACAAATCCGTTAGCCAGGATCAGGCGTGGACCTCGTCGTGCTCATCATGTTGAAAACCTTCACTCTCGACCTGAATGGTGGCGTGGGAAATATCGAATTGTTCATGCAGCAATTCCGTCACCTGGCTGAGGATTTGTTGCTCGGTGCCCACCGATGCGTCCGCCACCAGATGGGTGCTCAGCACGTTTTTACCGCTGGTCAACGCCCAGATATGCAAATCGTGTACACCCTTGACCCCGGGCACCTTGCGAATGGCCTGCTCGACCTGATCAATGTCGACCCCATCCGGCACGCCTTGCAACAACACATTCATGCTCTCCTTGAGCAGGGTCCAGGTGCGTGGCAATACCCAGAAACCAATCGCCGCCGCCACCACGGAGTCGACCCAACCCCAACCAGTGAACATGATCACCACCGCCGCGATGATCACGCCAATGGAACCGAGCATGTCGCTCCAGACTTCCAGGTACGCGCCCTTCACGTTCAGGCTTTCGCCGCTGGCGGCGCTGAGCAGGCGCATGGAGATCAGGTTGACGATCAGCCCCAGCACCGCGATCACCAGCATGCCGGTGGACTGGATTTCAGCCGGGGCCTGCAACCGTTGATAGGCCTCGTAGAGGATGTAGAACGCCACGGCGAACAACAGCAGCGCATTGAACGCCGCCGCCAGGATTTCGAACCGCGCATAACCAAAGGTGCGCTTGCGATCGGCTGGACGTTTGGCGATCTGGATGGCTACCAGGGAAATCGCCAGGGCCAGGGCATCGGTCATCATGTGGGCGGCGTCCGACAGCAGCGCGAGACTGCCGGTGACGAAGGCGCCGATCACCTCGGCGATCATGAAACTGCCCGTCAGCCCCAGTGCGAACCAGAGCTTGCGTTCGTGGCCGGCGCGTACTTGGGCGTGGTTATGTCCTGCGCTCATGAAATGTCTTCCTGTTGGGTAATCCGCTGATCATAGAGCTATAGGCCAAATCTCCGGGCATGCATTGCAAATTTGTCATCCGCACGCCAGCTAACCGTTACATCAAGCGCACCAAAATCGCTCATGAACGCTCTGGAACAGTTCTATCAGGTATGCTTTTCGAGCAGGAAACAAAAAGAAACACATTAGCCAACCTGTTCGATAAGGAGTCCCGTTTTGGAGTTATCGACTGCCGCGTGGATGGTTCACGACACACGCCTCATGTTCTGCGTCCTGCTGGCCATCGCCAGTATCATCGTGCTGATCAGCGCGACCAAGCTGCCACCCTTCCTGTCGATTCTGATCGGCACCTTTATTGCGGGTGTCGGCGCCGGGTTACCGCCAGAAGAAGTCGCCAAGGCGTTCAGTAAAGGCGCCGGGGCGATCCTCGGTGAAGCCGGCATCATCATTGCGCTGGGCTCGATGCTTGGCGCGTTGATGGCCGAATCCGGCGCGGCTGACCGCATCGCCACCACCTTGCTCGGGTTGGGCAAGGGCAAATCATTGCCGTGGGTGATGGCGCTGGTCGCCATGGTGATCGGCCTGCCGTTGTTCTTTGAAGTGGGCCTGGTGATGATGGTGCCGATCATCTTCGTGATGGCCAAACGCTCGAACCAACCGTTGCTGAAAATCGCCATCCCGGCACTGGCGGGCATGACCACCCTGCACGCCTTGATGCCGCCACATCCGGGGCCGCTGATCGCGGTGGGCGCATTGCACGCCGACCTGGGCCTGACCATGTTGCTGGGCTTCTGCCTGGCAGTGCCGGCAGTGATCCTGGCGGGTCCGATCTATGGCAACTGGCTGTCCAAACGCCTGCACGTGGATGAACCGGCCGACATCGGTGCGCTGTTCAGCGCCCCCCCCAAGGCGCCGCGCCAGCCGAGCTTTGCTGTGTCGCTGCTGATCATTCTGTTGCCGGTGATTCTGATGCTGGGCAGCACCTTGGCCAAAGTCGCGCTGCCAGCAGACAGCACGGTCGGCCTGACCTTGAAATTCCTCGGTGAACCGCTGATTGCGCTTGGCCTGGCCGTGATCGCCGCCGTGATCTGCCTCGGCTGGGCTACCGGGATGCCCCGCGCCGACGTCGGCAACACCTTGCGCAAAGCCCTCGCGCCCATCGCCGTGTTGCTGTTGACCATCGGCGCCGGTGGCGGCCTCAAGCAGACCCTGCTCGACGCGGGCGTAAGCCAGACTATCAGCAAGGTCGCCGAAGGCGCGCACATGCCATATCTGCTGCTGGCCTGGCTGATCGCCGTGGCCCTGCGCCAGGCCACTGGCTCGGCGACCGTCGCCACGACCACCACGGCGGGTATCCTCGCGCCAATGATGGCCGGGTTGGCAGCTACCCAGAGTTCATTGGTGGCGCTGGCGATTGGCGCAGGCTCAGTGTTCTTCTGCCACGTCAACGACGCCGGGTTCTGGATGGTGCGCGAGTACTTCGGCTTGCAGCTCAAGCAGACGATCTGGGTGTGGTCGGTGTTGCAGACGATTGTGTCCGTCGTCGGGCTGGTTGGGACGTTGTTGCTCTGGCACTTTCTGACTTGAGCCTCAGGCGGCCAGGGTGTGGCGCTTGCCAAACAGCGCCACACTCCCCGCGCCCACCGCCCCCATCACCACGCAGTAACCCACGCAAATCCACGGGCTGGTCGGCATCAGCGCAATCAGCAACAGCGGCGTGGTGCTCGCCCACAGCGCATAGGCAATGTTGTAGGTAAAGGAAATCCCCGACACCCGCACCTGTGCCGGGAACAGCCCGACCATCACCGACGGCACCGCGCCGACCACGCCGCAACTCAAACCCGCCACGGCGTACGCCGCGCCCAGCCATACACCACCGGCGATCAGGCTGGCGTACAACACCGCGATCCCCATCGGCAACAACAGGCTGTAGACCAACACCGCACGCCAGGCGCCGATGCGATCCACCAGCAGCCCGGCGAGTACGCAGCCGATGTTCAGGAACACGATGCCCAGCGCGCTCAAGGCGAAGGTGTGGCTGGGGCTCATGCCGAAGGTTTTCTGCATCATGGTCGGGGTGATGACTACCAGCACCACCACGGCCGAGGTGAGCACACAGGTGAGGATCATCGCCGGCAGCAATACAGCGCGGTGATCGCGCAACACGGTACGCAGCGGCAGTTCGGCGGCGGCTTGGCGACGGGCCTGCATTTCGAGGAATACCGGGGTTTCACTGAGCCAGCGGCGCAGCCACACGCCGATCACACCGAAGACTCCGCCGAGCAGAAACGGGAAGCGCCAGGCGTAATCGAGGATTTCGACAGGTGTGAAGATTTGCGCCAGCAACGTCGCGGTGAGAGCACCGAGCAGGTAGCCGAAGGTCAGGCCTGCTTGCAGGAAGCCCAGGGCGTAGCCGCGATGATGGATCGGGGCATGCTCGGCGACGAAGGTCCAGGCGCTGGGCACTTCGCCACCGACGGCGGCCCCTTGCAGCACGCGCAACGCCAGCAGGATCAGCGGTGCGAAATAGCCGATTTGTGCGTAGGTCGGCATGATCCCGATCAGCAGGCAGGGCAACGCCATCATCAGGATGCTCAGGCTGAATACGCGTTTGCGCCCCAGGTGGTCGGCAAAATGCGCCATCAGGATGCCGCCGAGCGGGCGCGCCAGGTAGCCGGTAACGAAGATGCCGAAGCTTTGCAGCAGGCGCAGCCACTCAGGCATTTCCGGGGGGAAGAACAGTTGGCTGAGGGTCAGCGCGAAGAATACGAAGATAATGAAGTCGTAGATTTCCAGGGCGCCGCCGAGGGCGGCCAGGCCCAGGGTTTTGTAGTCGGAGCGGGAAAAACGCTGCGCCTGTGAAGAAAAGGTGGCAGTCATGTAGAGGCTCGGCAGACAAACAAAATGGCGTGCAGGTTATGAGCTGAGCCCAATGATGGCAATCACGACAGATATATTTGTTTTCCTCATCGATCGATGAAGATAACTGCATTCCCATATCAATAGCCGTAGCGGAACATGCCGTAAAACTGCCAACACCATAATAAATACAAGAGGAATGACTCGTGGCCGATGCTATCGAAGAAAGCCGCTATGCCCGATTTGCCCTGCGCTGTTCCAATTTCGCCGAGCGCTGGTTTCCTGACTCCTGGGTGTTTGCCGCCCTCGCCGTGATCATCGTCGCCGTGGCGACCCTGGGCATGGGTGCCGCACCGACCGAAGCCGCCAAGGCCTTTGGCGACGGGTTCTGGAGTTTGATCCCGTTCACCATGCAAATGGCCTTCGTGGTGATTGGTGGTTATGTGGTGGCCAGCTCGCCACCGGCTGTGAAACTGATTGACCGCCTGGCACGTATTCCAAAAAACGGCCGCTCGGCCGTGGCCTGGGTGGCGTTGATTTCCATGGTCGCGTCGTTGCTCAACTGGGGCTTGTCCCTGGTGTTCGGTGGGTTGCTGGTGCGGGCCCTGGCCCGTCGCACGGATTTGCGCATGGATTACCGCGCTGCCGGTGCCGCGGCCTACCTGGGCCTGGGCGCGGTCTGGGCGCTGGGACTGTCGTCGTCAGCCGCGCAATTGCAGGCCAACCCGGCAAGCTTGCCGCCGTCGATCCTGTCGATCACCGGGATGATCCCGTTCACCGACACTATCTTTCTGTGGCAATCCGGCGTGCTGTTGCTGGCGCTGATCGTGGTCTCGCTGATCATCGCCTACGCCACCGCGCCGGGCCCGAACAGCGCCCGCGATGCCAAGGCCTGTGGCGTCGACCCGGCGTTCAACCTGCCCAAGCCGCAAGCACCGAGCCGTCCCGGCGAATGGCTGGAACACAGCCCGCTGCTGACCATCCTGCTGGCGTTGCTGGCCGCTGGTTGGCTGTTCCATGAGTTTTCCACCAAGCCGGCGATCAGTGCGATCTCGGGGCTGAACACCTATAACTTCCTGTTCATCATGGTCGGCGCACTGTTGCACTGGCGCCCGCGCAGCTTTCTCGATGCGGTGGCCCGCGCCGTGCCGACCACCACCGGCGTGCTGATCCAGTTCCCGCTGTACGGTTCGATCGCCGCGTTGATGACCGTGGTCAAGGGCGGTGACGGCCAGACCCTGGCGCACCATATCTCGACCTTCTTCACCTCCATCGCCTCCCACGACACCTATGCACTATTGATGGGCGTGTACTCGGCGGTGCTGGGCTTCTTTATTCCGTCAGGCGGTGGCAAGTGGATCATCGAAGCGCCCTACGTGATGCAAGTGGCCAATGACCTGCAGTATCACCTGGGCTGGGCGGTACAGATCTACAACGCCGCCGAAGCGCTGCCGAACCTGATCAACCCGTTCTATATGCTGCCTCTGCTGGGCGTGCTGGGGTTGAAGGCACGGGATCTGATCGGGTTTTCGTTCGTGCAACTGCTGGTGCACACGCCGTTGGTGTTGTTCCTGTTGTGGGCGCTGGGGACGACGTTGAAATATTTGCCGCCGGTGATGCCTTAATCAAACAACTGCCCGCTTCAACGAGTAGCTTGAAGCGGGCAGCGTTCTGGGACGTCATCTTTCTGATGAAACGCGTGGGCATTGTCCCACTCAAGGCGATGCCAAGCCCTGACTCCTCCGTCCAATACCTTGGATTAACCTGACCCGGATTCCCTCTCACGAACCACCAAGGAAAATCCGATGACGCCCCTGTCCAAATCACTGGAAGAGTTGATCAACACTATTTACAAGGATGACAACGTTTCGGTCGTCGAGTACCAAACCCTGCGAGACGATGCGGATCGTCGCATGGCGGCCGTTATCAAGGAGTTTGGCCTGCACAACAACGTGACTGCCTTCCAGAAAGCCATCGACGTGGCCATGCAGCTATTGCAGACCAGTGTCATCGATTCGAAAAAAGCCAAATTAACCGACACGGGTGAAGCAATCGTCAAAGATGCGGTGACGGCTCAGGTGGAGTACCTGCGCGCCGGGAGCCAGTTGGCCCTGCGCTTGTTGTAATCGCCTGATTCAAATCACTGTCTTCGTTCCGTCACATTGCATTGCTACCGTCCTGCGAAATATCTTGCAACAACCACCCAGCAGGGACTCCCAGCAATGAGCGACGAGCACGAAGACCGCCCTTCCCCCGATTCAGCAGCCCAACCGCCGGTAGATACCAGCCGTAGGCGCTTTCTGGGGGGCGCGGCGGTGTTGGGAGTCGGCGCGACCTTGAGTGCCTGCGGCAATGCCAACGAGACGCCGGGCAAACCGGTAGAACGGCCACTGACGCCGCAAGAGCTGGACAAGGCCCTGCACGACCAAGTGAAAACCGTGGTGGTGATCTATGCCGAGAACCGCAGCTTCAACAACCTGTTTGCTGACTTCCCGGGCGTTGAGAAACCTTTGTCGGCGCTTTCCGCCGCAGACGCTCAGCAGCGCGACCGCGACGGCAGCCTGTTGACCACCCTGCCACCGGCCTGGGGCGGTGTGTTGCAAGTCGGCCCACAAACCGTGGACGGCGTGACCTACCCCAGCGAAGTGCAATTCCAGGAAAACCTGCCCAACGCACCGTTCGCCCTCAAGGGTCCGAACGCCGAAGACCTGCCCCTGAGCCTGGTCACCCGCGACTTGTGGCACGTGTTCTATCAAAACCAGATGCAGATCAACGGCGGCAAGAACGATAACTTTGTGGCCTGGGGTGATGCCGGTGGCCTAGTGATGGGTTACTACGCCCAGAGCCGTTATTCCCTGCGCCTGTGGGACGTGGCCAAGGAGTTTGTGCTCTGCGATAACTTCTTCCAAGGGACATTTGGCGGCTCGTTCCTCAACCACCAATACCTCGTCAGCGCCACCGCGCCGTTTTATCCGAATGCTGCGCAATCAGTGGCCAAGGCCCAGATCGCGACCTTGCAAAGCGATGACCCGACCGACCCACGCCTCAAGCCGCTGGACAAATCCCCGGCCAGCGCCATGACCGGCCCGCCGCAGTTCGGACCAAGCGCGCTGACCCCAGACGGTTACGGTGTGAACACCTTGGCTCCGCCCTACTGGCCAACCTGGATCCGAGACCCGGAAAACCCGGATTATGCCAAGGCCGACCTGCCCAACGTGCTGGTGCCACAGACCCACGAACACATCGGCGACAAGCTGTCGAAGAAGAATATCGACTGGGCCTGGTATGCCGGCGCGTGGCAAGCGACCTTGGACCAGTTCAAGGATTCGGGCGGTATTCCGAAGATTCCGAACTTCCAGTATCACCACCAGCCGTTCAACTACTTCAAGCAGCAAGGTCCGGAAAACCGCACAGAGCGGGATAAACGCCTGCGTGATGGCGGCTTGGGCGATGAGGCCAGTACCAACAAATTCTTCGCCGATGCACAGGCCGGCAAGCTGCCCGCCGTGACCTTCTACAAGCCTCAGGGCAACCTGAACATGCACGCCGGTTACGCCGATGTGGCCTCGGGTGATCGTCACATCGCCCGCGCCTTGAAGGTGCTGCAGGAAAGTCCACAGTGGAAAAACATGGTGGTGGTGGTCACTGTGGACGAAAACGGCGGCTGGTGGGACCACGTTGCACCGCCCAAGGGCGACCGCTGGGGCCCGGGCAGCCGGATTCCGGCGCTGGTGGTATCGCCGTTTGCCCGCAAAGGCACCGTTGACCATACCGTGTACGACACAGCATCGATCTTGCGCTTGATTACCCGTGTGTTCCAACTGGAGAAACTGGACGGTCTCAAGCAACGTGATGACGCGATGATCGCGCGCGGCCAGAAACCAATGGGTGATTTGAGCAACGCATTACAGTTCAACGTGTAGGTTTTCTTATCCAATAGCGACACGCCTGGCGATTTAGCACGCGGTTTTCCTGGTCAGCCGCTACTGTGTGGAGGTGGGCCTTCATCCCGCGCAGACGGGCTTTCGCTGACAAGGAATCAAGCATGTTCAAACCGACCAGGTTGTCTTTCGCCCTGGCCGCACTCATCGCGAGTGCGGTCGCACAGGCCGATATCGAAGTACCACTGGGCAGTACGCAGCGTGTCACCCAGTTGTTCGCCTTCCCCAACAACTGCAACGTGATCTGCTTTCGGCCCTGGACGCTGGAGCAGACCGTTGAGCATTACTTGAACCAGAGCGTGCAGCGTGATGGTTACAGCCGGGCCAAGGTCAGTGTGAAAGCCCATGACGGGCAAGTGACGGCGACCTTCAGCGGCGTGCCCGACAACTACGGCCAGTCCTTGACCACCTTGCTCAATACCGCCGATCTGGCTTACCAGGGCGCGAGCAAGCTCAACAGTGACGGTAAATGGGCATATAACTGGTACCTGTTCCTGCCATTGGGGATGGCCCTGGAAAACCGCAAGAGCATCGAACTTCTGCACTTCCCACCGGACTACTCGCTGACCCAGGCTCAGGACTATCTGGAATCGGCCACTACCGACCGTTGGGCGGACTTGCTCACCGACAATGGCATCCCGGCCACCGAGACCGCGAAATATCAGACCATCATTGATATCGCGCCCATTGCAGCCCCGTCCAATGCAGGGAAAGACCTGGAAGCCGTCTACCCTTACTTCACCGACTACCAGACGCACATGGTCAAAGAGCTGACCCTGACGCCCAACAGTTCTCTGCCGATGGTGGCGTTCGGTGCACCGGTGCGCAATTGGATCAAGCAGCAATACGGCCAGACCGTGGCCGTGCTGGGCCTGGCACAAATCAGCCCAGCGGCGGGTAAATCCGTGTCGGTACTGGGCTCCAACCATCCAAGTTATATCTGGTACGCGGCTGACCCCGCGTCTTATGACGGTGATGAGCAAAAGGCCGACGACGCCGGATTGAAGGTCATGGGCCAGGATCTGAGCGCCGCCTGTTGGCAGGCGGGGATGGGGCAGAAGCCTGCCAGCGATCCGAATGTATTGCTCCAGGCGTGCATGAATACCTGGCAAGTCACGCGCAAGGAACAGACCTGTGAATTGTTCTACACCTCGGTGCGCAACCTGACCCCGGAGCAAGCCAACGTCAAGTGCGCCACGCCGCCCATCAAGGCGCAGTTGAAACAGCTGAAAAGTCCGGCCCCCGTGCCGGCTGTCGCCGCGCCGGCCCTTTGAAACACGTAAAAAACGATTTCTACTGTCAGATTTGACAGTGGAAATCGGATCCAACATCAGCGAGTCTTAAACCGCGCCCATTCGCTGCAAGACTCGCCGTCAGGCCCCCTCCGCAGGTCGATGCAGCCTAGCCAAGGAGAGTTATGAAACTCAGACCATGGATAAGGTTAAAAAGCTGCTATGAGTGACTGTCTTTATCCTTTCGCGAACCGATCCCTTGCACTCGGTTACCCCTCGAGCCGTGAATTTCAAGTGGTCCGTAATAGAGAAGGTGAGTCCGTGGGCGTCAAGGCTCGCGTCAACTTTGACAGTCGGACATGTATTGCCAAGTTATCCGGCTATGCGTTAAGCGAACTGGGTCAACATGCGTTCCAAATTTCGTCGCGCATTTACTTGTATGACCGATGGTTCATGGGCCTGATTCGTCACTCATGCACTCCAAACACCTGCGCCGACACTGACTACCTGGAGCTTTGGACAGTGACGACAATCACCGCCGGCAGCTGGATCACACTCGACTTCACGTTGACCTTCGACAGCTTGCACCGCCAATTTCCCTGCCGTTGCGGCGCGCCCCATTGCAGAGGCTGGATCAAAGGCAGGAAGCAGCAAATCAACACAGAGGGGCTGCGCTTCCTGGAACAGAAGAGCAGCCGTGGCGGCGCTTAGGCTTCACCCAGCGGACGCAGGCGATACTGCGGCGGCAACTGTTCAAAGCCACTGATGGTGGTGTTCAAACTCTTCCAACGGCCATCCTTGATACCGTAGATGCAGCCATGAACCGACAGGCTCTGCCCACGGTGCCAGGCGTTTTGCACAATGCTGGTATGACCGACGTTGGCTACCTGCTGAATCACGTTCAACTCGCAAAGACGGTCGACACGTTCTTCTTCAGTCGGCAGTTGTGCCAACACATCACGGTTTTCGTAGTACAGGTCACGAATAGTGCGCAGCCAGCCGTCGATCAGGCCGAACTGACGGTCCTGCATCGAAGCACGTACGCCACCGCAACCATAGTGGCCGGTGACCAGGATGTGTTTGACCTTGAGCACGTCCACCGCGTACTGGATCACCGACAGGCAGTTGAGGTCGGTGTGCAGCACCACGTTCGCCACGTTGCGGTGCACAAACAGATCACCCGGCAACATACCGACGATCTCGTTGGCCGGCACACGGGCATCGGAGCAACCGATCCACAGGTATTCTGGGGTTTGCTGGCGGGCAAGCTTGGCGAAGAATTCGGGATCTTCCTGTTTGATCGCGTCCGCCCAGCGTTCGTTGTTATCAAGCAAGTCTTGTAGTTCGTTCATCAGGGAAAGCCTCAGGAATGATGCGCAGTTTTGTGACTGACAACCCTTCGTTCGGGTCACGCTGAACGCGAATTAGCTTGAATCTATAGGGCGGTGGATTACGACTTGAGTATCGTGGACAAGAATGAAATTGGCCGATCTTGATCCAAAATGTGGGAGGGGGCTTGCCCCCGATAGCGGTGTGTCAGCCAAACTATTCATCAACTGACCCACTGCCATCGGGGGCAAGCCCCCTCCCACATGGGATTATGTGAATTCAGTCGACGAGGGTGCAGGCCATGACGACCGCATCTTCACGCCCACCGACGGCGGGGTAATAGTCCCGCCGGCGGCCAATCTCGTTGAAGCCGTACCGCTCATACAAGCGAAAAGCGCCGGTATTGCTGTCACGCACCTCCAGGAAGCATTCCCGGGCACTGGCGGCGTACGCACGGGACATCAGGTGTTCCAGCAAGGCCAAACCCAGACCACGGCCCTGGTTTTCCGGCTTGACGGTGATATTCAGCAGATGCGCTTCATCAAGGATGATCTGCACCACACCGTGGCCCACCTGCTGCTCGCCCTCGAACATCAGCCAGATCTGGTACTTGCCCAGCCCGTCGAGAAAAATCCCGCGGGTCCAGGGATGGCTGAACGCCGCGTATTCGATTTTCAGCACGGCGTCGAGGTCAGCCTCGGTCATCGGGCGGAAGGATAAAGCCTCACTCATCAGTCGCTTTCCAGCGCGCCATCAGCTGGCGCATGGCTTGCCACACATCAGCCTTACGCTGTGGCTCTTCCATTAATAATTCCAGGCCAGGCAAGGCCCATACCGACCCCAGACCCTCGACCTGCAGTTCACGGTACCAGGCTTCGGCATTGGCCTCGCCGGCGAAACGCACGGCAGGCAGGCCGATCAGCCACAGGCACACGCAGGGCTCGTCTTCCAGGCGCGCCGACACAAAGCCTTGCACAAAATCCCGAGCAGCTTCCGGCCCCTGATCCATGGTGCCACGCACCAGCAGCGGCCAGCGCACCGGATCGCCGACGATTTGGGGACTGTCGGGCAGGCCGGCAGCGCGCAGCATGTCCTTGAGCAGCATGTAGGCTGGGTCGCGAGTCTGGAAACGTTCGCCAGTCGGTAACTCCACCAGCAGCAGGCACCGCCCGGCACGCAGCAATTGCAGGGCAAAGCGCGGCGGCGGCACGACCGGCGCTTTGACTACCGGCGCAGTCTCTTCGGCGACCACTGGCTTGGC
Source organism: Pseudomonas sp. GW821-FHT03A09 (assembly GCF_059421065.1). Classification (NCBI taxonomy): domain Bacteria; kingdom Pseudomonadati; phylum Pseudomonadota; class Gammaproteobacteria; order Pseudomonadales; family Pseudomonadaceae; genus Pseudomonas; species Pseudomonas sp. GW821-FHT03A09. Next base: position 367,776 of record NZ_JBWKUX010000006.1, read on the forward strand.
CACCGGAGATGGGCGCGGCACTTCGATTTTCGCCCGCTCGACCGCAGGGCGCGCTTCGACGACGGGCTTGACCACCGCCACCGGCGCAGCAGCCTCCTCGCCCGATGACTCGAACGCCTCATAGGGTTCAAGCGCCTGCAACAGCTCGGGCCGCGATGGCGCGGCAAACGGCAGTTCGGTGCGGGGCAGCCAATTGACCACTTGCATGGCGGTCAAGTAAGCGCGACGTCGGGACTCGATAAGCACAGCTCGGCCACTTGTGGAGAAGTAAAGAGCGAGGATTCTACCGCTGTTCGACAACAATCGCCCACTGCGCTCTGACCGGCTGTGGATAAATCCCACGCCTGATGCAGTACAATCGCGACTTTTAATCGCCAACCAGCCGGCCATTCCGATGATCGAACCCAAGCGCGTCCTACGCGCCCTCGCCGAACACTGGGCCCTGCTTGAGCCACTGTGTGAACACTTCGACCAAGGCACCCTGAGCCTGGGCGAGTTGCGCGCACAACTGGCCGCCCAACAACTGGACAGCACGCCTCAGGACATTACCAGCCTGCTGGACGTGTGGATTCGCCTGGATATCCTGGTGCCTGTCGCCAAGAGCCCGAACCGTTTCGAGCTCAACGCACAGATCCATGACTTCCTGGCCTATCTTCGCAAGGAGCACCGGCTTGGCCTGTGTCTGGAAATCGAAGCCTACCTGCGCCACCTTGAGCGCCTGGCAGGCTATATCCAGGACGCCTTCGACATCCGTGACGGCCACGACCTGGCCCGTCAACTGCGCCTGCTCGACATGCGCGTGCGCGATGTGCTGAAAAAGCTCGCCAACGACGAACAAGCCCTCGCCGCCGTGGCCGACCGCGCCAAGACCAGCGACCGGCAGATCCCGTTGCGCCAGCGTTACGCCGAGGTATTGGCGACCTGGGATGAATACGTCGAACCAATGATCCAGTTGGTCAACGCCGACGGCGCCTTCGAGCAAGGCGTGCGCAAAGTGGAGAATGTGCTGCTGCGCATGCTCACCGAACAACAGCGCCTCGGCCACCTGGTGGACGACGACATGCTGCTGCGCACCCACGCACGCATCCTCGAAATGCAGACCAGTGCCCAGCTGACCTTGCGCCATGCGCGGGAACTGCTGTTGCCGCTACGCGAAGAAGCGCGCCGGCACAACGCCGTGACCCGTGGCGCGGCGCTGGCCTTGTCGGCGATCCGCCGTAAAGGTCTGGACGCAGTGCCGCAAGCGGCGATGCCAATGTTTACTCGGCCACAAAGCACCTTCCTCGGCGCCGCGAGCCAAGTCGAAGCCTATGTGTATGCCCTGGCAAACTTCGAGCCGAAACCGGCGCGTTTCCCCAAGGCCCACAAAACCCACAAGGGCCAAGCCCAGCGCGCACCGCGCACGGTCAAGGAAATGCTCGAACGCTGCGAAGACGCGCTGCCGATGCCAGACCTGATGACCTGGCTGCTGGAGCAGGAACCGGACGGCGCGACTGACGAATTGCTGTACTGGTTCTCGCGCCTCTCGCGGGAAAAACGCTTCAAGCGCGAACGCCTGGAACGCCGCGATTACCACACACACGAGCACCAGGTCAGCCTGCGCTCCTTCGCCCTGCTCCCGGCTACGCCTGACGCCGCCGAAAATTCTGCGAGCACTGCTTATGTAAGGACTTCGTATGCACCTTGATCTATCCGAACTGTCCCAGCTGGCGCCGATCTTTCGCGAGCTGTTCAAGGGTTACCACGTCAGCCGCCGTGACCCGGAGCTGTACGCGCAACTGTCGAACTTCCAGGACCAGTACCGCACGCTGTTCAAGGCCCTGGGTTTTGAGCTGGTGTGTGATACCCGTGGTTTCTACTACTTTGTGCCGGACACCGCCGTAGCAGCCGCGCAGGTGAACAAGACCGCCCAGCGCTTGGCGTTGTTCACCTTCATCATCGTCGAGCACCTGGCCGACCAGGGTCGCGACCCGATCGCTGTGCTCGACGGTGGCAGTCTGGGCCGCGATGAGTTGCCTTCATTGCTGGAAAAGTACCGCGACCTGTTTATCCAGGCCGAAGTGCAGACCCAGGAAGAGCTCGAAGAAAAAATCATGCGTCGCATGACCCAGTTGGGTTTCGCCAGCGAAGACAACGGCGTGTACCGCTTCCTGCCACCGATGCACCGTTTCCTCGACGTGTGCCTCTCGGTTCAGCAGGACCGCGACTTGGCCGCCAGTATCCACAGCGTATTGCCGTTGCCGGCGCCGGTGATCATCGACGAAGACAGCGACGAAAAACTGCTGAAAACCGATGACCCGCTGGACCTCAGTGACTTCGCAGAAGAAAGCGAAGAAGACGCCCTGGCCCGTGCCATTGCCGAAGAACAGGAGACCGACGCATGAGTAAGGAACGCTACGGCATCCGCCGCTTCGCCCTATTGAACACCGCGGGTTACAGCCTGGGGCTGTTCCCGCTGGAAGAACCGCTGTCGGTGTATGGCGCGAATAACCTGGGTAAATCCGCGTCGATCAACGCCTTGCAGTTCCCGATCCTGGCACGTATGTCGGACATGAGTTTCGGCAAGTACACCCTGGAGCAATCGCGGCGCTTCTACTTCGCGACCGACACCAGCTACATCCTCGTGGAAGTCTCCCTGCCCCACGGCCCGCACGTGATTGGCGTGGTTGGGCGTGGCCCAGGCGGCGGTTTCGGGCATCAGTTCTTTGCCTATGCGGGCAAGCTGGACCTGGCCCACTACCAGAAAAACGACACCTGCCTGCGTCAAAAAGAGCTGTTCACCAACCTTGAACGCGAAGGCCTGAAAGCCTACGAACTCAAGCCCGATGAACTGCGTCGCTTGCTGGTGGGCGGCCACACGTCGATCCCATTGGACCTGACCCTGATTCCGCTGCGCTCCACCAGCGAGCAGAGCCTGAAGACTTTCCGCGCGCTGTTTATCAACCTGCTGCACATGCGCGAAATCACTGCGGCCAAGCTCAAGCAGTTGTTCCTCGATGCCTTCGAACACAGCCTGCGTTCCGGCAGTGTCGATTACATCGCCGCGTGTGAAGAAGCCTTCCGTGATGTACGACGCATGGAGCAGGACTACAACTCGCTGGTGGCCGCCGGGCCTTTGGTCGAGGCGCTGTCCAATGGCGTGAAACAGCGCGATATCCTGCGCGGTAAACTACATCGCCTGTCGCCGCTGCTGGATTCGTTGCTGGGCACCTGGTCGGACTATGCCAGTGCACGCAAGGAAGAACTGACGATCCAGGCCGAGCACTACCGCAACGAACAAGATGCGCTGCAGAACGACCAGCGCGGCGGCACCCAGGAGTTGATGCGCCTGGAGCGGGAAATCAGCGGCATTCAGCGTTGGCTGGGTGAGTTGTCGGTGCTCAAGCATCGCTTTGCCTTGGTCGACGACGTCAAGGTGCTCGAGCAGCAACTGCTGGCGGCCAAGGATGCACACGATGAGTTGGCCGGCGCCCTGGCGCAGTCGCGGCAGTTCAGCGCCGAGGATTTGGACGAGCGTCTGCGCGAGTTGGAAAAACGCTTGAAGTCGGTCAAGCAGCAGCTCGACCACGCGGATAACAACAGCTACGCCAAACTCCGCGAAGAATTCTCACAGCAGGATGTCGAGCGCCTGATGCGACTGTTCAACAGTTCGCTGTTCAGCCTGCCGTTGGGTGAGCACGGCATCACGCTGGATGAGGACGGCCAGTGGGTCAGATCCCTGGAGCAGATCCTCGATGGCTTCAAGGGTGAGCGCTTCGAAGTGCCAGGCCTTTCCATCGACATTTCCCACATCGAGCCACCGGCGTTGCAGGCGTTGGCGGATCGCGCAGCCTTGCGCGACCAGAAAGAGCGCCTGGAGAAAGAACTCAAGCAGCTCAAGACCCAGCAGGCCGTAGCCTCTGACCGCGCTGCGAGCAAGACCCAGACCGAAGCGCTGTACCAGCAAGTGCTGGATGCGCAGAAGGCGCTGGAAGACTTCCGCCGCACGCAAACCCTGAGTGCTGAAGAAGGCGAGAAACTGGAAAGCCTGGCGCAGATGGAAGCGGCACAGGATGAACTGAAGCGCTCCAGCGATGCCTTCACCGAACGAGTCCAGCAACTGTCGGCCAAGCTGCAACTGGTGGGGCGTCAGATCGGCGATATGGAAGCCAAGCAGCGCACACTGGATGACGCTTTGCGCCGTCGCCAGTTACTCCCTGCCGACTTGCCGTTTGGCACACCGTTCATGGACCCAGTCGACGATTCCATGGACAACCTGCTGCCGCTGCTCAATGACTATCAGGACAGTTGGCAAGGGTTGCTGCGCGCTGATGGCCAGATCGAAGCGTTATATGCCCAGGTACGCCTCAAGGGCGTCGCCAAGTTCGACAGCGAGGATGATGTTGAACGTCGCCTGCAACTGCTGATCAACGCCTATGCTCACCGTACCGACGAAGCCCTGACCCTGGGCAAGGCACGCCGTGCGGCAGTCACCGATATTGCACGGACCCTGCGTAATATCCGCAGCGACTACGACAGCCTTGAGCATCAGTTGGCGTTGTTCAACCGCGAGATCAACAAGCGCCAGGTGTCCAACCTGCAAAGCTTCCGCATCGTGCTGGCCCCGAACAAGGAAGCCCTCAAGCACATCGACCAGATCATCCACAGTGCTGGTCAATATGAAGAAGGCGAAACCCTGTCGGTGTTCGACCTGAGCCAAAGCGCCGAGCAAGACAACAAGAACGAAGAGGCCAAGGAATACCTGGCTCGTCTCGTGGCCGCCAACCATAACCAGTTGGGCCTCAAGGATCTGTTCGAGCTGGCGTTCGAGATCACCAAGGTGCACGGCCAGCCGGTGATTCACACCGACATCGATGGCGCGGCGTCGAACGGCACCACCATGACCATCAAGGCGCTGACCAACATGTATTTGTTGCTGCACTTGATGGACCGCGACCAGGCCGGGCGCGTGCGCTTGCCGTACTACCTGGATGAGGCTGCGGACATCGACGAGAAGAACCAGGCGGCCTTGCTGGAGACCAGCTTGCAGTTGGGCTTCGTGCCGATCCTGGCGAGTGTGAAGCCGCAGGTATCGGCTCAGGTCGCCATCGACCTGGAAGGTGGCAGCGGGCCGAACGGGATCTACATCGATGAGGCGGACTGGAAGTACATCCGTCGTCACGACGTGGTTAAGGCCACCGTGAATGTGCAGGCGGATGAACCGGAGTTGGATGAGGTCTGACTTTTTCCGCTGAAACGCAAAAGGCCCCTGGGTGAGAATCCAGGGGCCTTTTTTATGTTGGCTGTGCGGGCCTCTTCGCGGGCAAGCCCGCTCCCACATTTGACCGAGTACATCCTTTGGAATGCGGTCGAATGTGGGAGCCGGGCTTGCCCGCGATGGCCGCGCCTCGGTCTACTTGCCGAGTGGAATTTTAGGCGCCCAGGTCAGCCACTCATCCTCAAATTTGTCGAACAGCGGGAAAGTTTGCTGCGGCCGTGCGGCGTTGCCCATGCGCTCGCCGTCTGGAGTGGCGAAGGCGATGCCGCCGGCGACCAGTGTTTCCAAGGACTCGGTACGTACGGTCGCGCCCTTGAAGAGGCCGAAGTCGAAGCCGAAGCCGCTTGTGTTCCAGAAGCGGCTGCCGCTGCGCACCAACGGTGCGTACTTGGGCTCGATCAGGATGTGGATCAGCACGCGGTCGGCGGTCTGCCCCAACTCGTAGCCAGTCACTTTACCGACGGTGACTTCGCGGTAGGTGACCGGTACGCCTTCTTTCAGTGAGCCACGGCGTGCGGCGCTGAGTGTCAGGCTCAGGCCTTCTTCTTGATGCAAGGCCTCAGGCGGCTGGCTTAAGGCAACGAAGCTTTTTTGTGGGCCGACGCTTTTCGCTGCCGGCTGCACTTCGATGTATTGGCCAGTGACCAGGGTTTCCAGGTTCGAGGTTTTCATCAGGCCCAGTTCAGGCTTGACCACCCAGAACTGGCTTCCCGCGCGCGCGATCCGGTCAGCCACTTGGGTGATACGAGCGCTGAGCAAGACTGACTGCATGTCGGCACTGAGGTCGACGTTTTCGATCTTGCCCACGTCCAGTCCCTTGAAACGTATCGGCGTGCCGGGGCGCAGGCCATCGGCGCGATCAACCTTGATGGTTACCAATGTGCCATGTTGATTGGCAGCCTCACGATCGGCGAACAGACGGAATCGCGGGATGCGCTTTTTCAGGGGTACGTTGGGTTCCGGGGTTTCAAAGGCGATACCGCCGGCCATCAGGCTGGCCAGGGATTCACTCTTCACCTGGATGCCGCCAGTGAGGCCTCCGGTCAGGGTGACACCACTGGCGTTCCAGAAACGCGTCGAACCGTTGACCAGGTTTTCGTATTCTTTCTCGATGTGTACACCGATCACCAGTTGCTTGTTCTTACGCGAGAACTGGTAGCTCTGCACAGAGCCGACTTTGACCTGCTTGTAGAGGACCGGGCTGCCCACATCCAGGGAACCGAGGTTATCGGTGAACAGCACCATGTGCAGGCCTGGGGATCGCAGGTCCAGTGGTGGTGCCTTGGCCCGGGCGACGAATTCACGCTGGGGGGCACTGCCTTTGTCGCCAGGTCGAATGGCGATGTAGTTACCTTTGACCAAGGCTTCCAAACCGGTGATACCCGCCAGGGAGATGGACGGCTTGACTACCCAGAACTGGGTGTCCTGCACCAGATAGTCTTCGGCGAGTGGGTCAAGGGTCAGTTCAGCGTTCGCACTGGAAAGATCCGGGTCGACCTTCAGGGTTTTCAGACTGCCAACCTGGATGCCTTTGTACATGACCGGGGTGCGCCCGGCCTGCAAACCTTCGAAGTCGGTGAGTTTGACCTTGACCTTGATGCCGGCCGCGGCCGCATCAAAATCTTCATAAAGGCGGAAGGGCAGGCTTGGGTCGGTCGGCGGGCTGTCCTTGCGATTCTCTGGCGTGGCGAAGGCGATACCACCGGCGACGATACTGGAGAGGGATTCGCTGCGCACTTTCACGCCGGAGAGGTCGGCGTCGATACTGATACCGCTGGCGTTCCAGAAACGCGTATGTTTGCGCACCAGGTTGGCGTAGGTCGGTTCGATATAGACCTTGATCTCCACGGTGCTCTGGTCTTCGGACAACAGGTAGCTTTTGACCTGGCCGACCTGGATCTGCTTGTAGAACACCGGGCTGCCACGATTGAGCGAGCCCAGCCGGTCGGCCTTGAGGGTCAGGTGCAGCCCAGGTTTTGCGTCGGACAACGGTGGCTCTTCGGACAGCGCCTTGAATTTCCGAGAGGGCTCACCGTCACCAGGACTGGCAGCAATGTAGTTACCCGAGACCAGGGTTTCCAAGCCGGTGATGCCGGCAAGACTGACGCTGGGTTTGACCAGCCAGAAACGTGTGTTGGTCTTGAGATATTGCTCAACATCCTTGTTCATTTCGATGGTCGCGATCACACCGCGATTGCTGCCTTCGTCATCCAGGGCCAAGGTTTTGACCTTGCCCACGGTCATACCCTTGTAGACCACTTCGGTCTTGTTGACCTGGATACCTTCGCCGCTTTCAAAGCGGACCTGGATCTCAATACCCTGCTGGGTATAGGCACGCCATCCCAACCAGCCGCCGATGATCAGGGCAATCAGGGGCAACACCCAAATGGCAGACCAGTTCGAAGCTGGGCGGGTTTTAGCTTTAGGCAAATCACTCATGGTCGTCGTCCGACTCCGTGTTATCCCAAATCAGTCGGGGATCAAAAGTTACTGCGGCAAGCATCGTCAAGATCACCACACTGGCGAACGCTGCGGCACCGAGGTTGGCCTCGACACTGGCAAGTCGCCCAAAGTTTACAACCGCCACCAGGATGGCGATCACGAAGATATCCAACATGGACCAGCGGCCAATGAATTCGATAAAGCGGTACATGATAATGCGTTGTTGCGCGGACAGCGGCTGATGGCGCTGTACCGAGAACAGTAGCAGACCGATGCCCACCAACTTGAATGTCGGCACCAGGATACTGGCGATAAATACCACGGCTGCAATGGGGTACATGCCATGTTGCACCAGTTGGATCACACCGGCCATGATGGTACTGGGATCACCCTGGCCGAGGGCGTTGATGGTCATGATCGGCAACAGGTTGGCTGGGATGTACAAGATGGCTGCGGTAATCAGCAAGGCCCAGGTACGGGTGAGACTGTTGGGGCGACGTGCATGGATCAATGCACCGCAACGGGTGCAGAGTTGCTCATCGGTGTCAGCGTCTTGTTTGTTCAGTTCGTGGCATTCGGTACAGATCAGAATGCCTGCATCAATCGCTCGCATGATCATCTTCTCCAGACAGTGCCTGCCAGATCTGGTGGGGTGACATCACCACCTCCAGCAGCACTTGAACGATTAATAGACTGACAAAGCAGACAAGTCCCAGGCCGATCGTGATGGAGGCCATATCGGCGAGTTTTACAATCGCTACGAGCACGCCCATCAAGTAGACCTCCAGCATCCCCCAGTCCTTCAGATGGTGGTAAATGCGGTAGAGCAACAACCCATAGCTACGACCGACTTTCCAGCGGATGCTGAGTAGCACGGCTAATTGGCAGAGCAATTTGAGCAGGGGAATGCCCATGCTGCACAGGAACACCACAGCCGCGACACCCTGCATGCCGGTATCGAACAGGCCGACCACGCCACTCCAAACGGTATCTTCGGAAGACTGTCCGAGTAGATTGAGCTGCATGATGGGTAAAAAGTTCGCGGGGATGTACAGCAATAGCGCGGCGATTACCAAGGCGAGGCTTCGCTCCACGACATTGTGGCGGTGAGCGTACAGCTCATAACCACAGCGTGGGCATTGGGCTTTTTCACCGAAGGCGAGCACCGGCTTGCGCATCAACAGGTCGCACTCATGGCATGCCACCAGGTCGTCCAGCGGTAAATCCGACACCCCGAGGGTATCAACCGGATCGGGCATAGATAGGGCTCAGACTCTAAAAAGGTTAGGTGCCTATTCTAGTGGTCTGGGTCAGAAATAACTGTGCAATTTTGTCGGCTCGCTCGGGAGATATTTTCGAGCGCCCAAAACAAAACCCCATCTGCTTTCGCAAATGGGGTTTCGGAATTTAATCTTGACGATGACCTACT